>NZ_JCAUAW010000020.1:0-136533 GCF_059692155.1 Paenibacillus sp. JT22N1 | reverse complement strand
TGGAGGACCGATCGATATTCTATAAAGCGATGTAATTGTTTGCAAATAGAAGCAATCTTACGAAAATTGGTTTTTTTAACGGGAAGACTCCGGAATTAGGGGGCCTAGCCGCTATTTACATCATCAATGAATAATCGTCTAGCCACTAGAATCCAGAGAGCAAGTACACAGAATTAGCTGCTCCAATTGATCTAAACATAGTAACACAGAGCTAGCTACTCCGATTGATCTAAACACCCTCTCTAGTTAGCATGCCGATTTGCAGCTATAGCGGGATACAAAAATAGCCTGCAACCCATCTAGCATAATGCTAGTGGATTGCAGGCTATTCCGGTTAACTGCCGCTTAGCGCAGGTTCGCGCGCTTCAGCAACCGCTGGATGGAGCGGTTCGCTTCGGGCAGGACGATGTCCTTGTCGATCGTCCGCATGATGCGGTTTTCCATGACGATACGACCGTTAATGATCGTCGTTTCCACGTCTGCTCGCGTCGCTGAGTAAACGATGCGAGAGATCGGATCCACGTCGAAGGACGGATACGTGTGAAAGTTGTTGAGATCGAGAATGGCGAGGTCGGCCTTCTTGCCGACCTCGAGGCTGCCGATCTCCTTCTCCATGCTGACAGCACGGGCACCTCCGATGGTCGCCATGCGGAAGACCGTCTGCGCATTCATGGCCGTCGGCCCGTGTATCGGCTTCTGGATAAGCGCAGCCAAACGCATCTCGTTAAACATATCGAGATTATTATTGCACGGCGCGCCATCTGCTCCTAGGCTGACGGAGATATCGAGCTTCAGCATGTCGGGTGTCTCGGCAATGCCTGAAGCAAGCTTCAGGTTAGAGCCGGGACAATGGCTCACATGCACGCCTCGATCATGGATGATGCGCTTCTCTTCCTCATCGAGCCAAATGCAGTGCGCCAGAATAAGGCGCTCATTCGCCAAACCGAGATGATCGAGATAGACGACATTGCGCATGCCAGTCTCTGCCTGCACAATCTCGATCTCGCCGAGATTCTCCGATGCGTGCGTGTGCACTTTCACTTGGTACTGCTCCGATAGGCTGCGGACCTCACGCAGCAGCTCTTCCGTACACGATATGACGAATCGTGGAGAGAACGCGTACTGTATGCGGCCATCGTCGTGGCCGTTCCATTTCTCTAACAAATCGACACTTTGCTGGAGCGATTCGGAGGTCTTCTCCTGCAAAGCAAAGGGAACCTCGTCCCCTTTGTCCATCATCACCTTGCCGGATAAAGCGCGCATGCCGCTCTCCGCGATGGCTTGAAAAGCAAAGTCGGTGTGGTGCACCGTCTCCATATCGACGATCGTCGTTGTACCGCTTTGAATCAGCTCGCCGATGCCAAGCATGGCGGAATAATAGATCGATTCCTCGTCATGCGAGGCTTCAAGCGGCCATATCCGCTTTTTCAACCAATCCATTAGTTCCAGATCGTCCCCCTTGCCGCGGAATATGGTTTGGCATAAATGAATGTGGGTTTGGATGAAGCCTGGAATGATCGTACGATTCTTGGCGTCAATGATTTTATCCACCTGTGCGGGATTCAAGTTCGGTCCAATTGCAGCAATTCGGTCATTTTCAATGAAAATATCCCCTGTTATTATTTCCCCGTCGCCGTTCATCGTCACAATTTGTGCATCTTTGATTAGAATGGTCGTCATCGTTATAAACCTCCTACTTCTAGTATTGTATGAAGCAATGGACACAAAAAAACTAGCCACGAAAAATATGCCAAACATGCGCACATTTTTCGTAGCTAGAAATTTACGGTTTCTAAGTAGAGACCCTTAATCCAATTATTAAGGTTATACGAAAGGGGTAGTATTCAGTTCCTGCTTGCTTTCCTCTAGCGTAAACCGATACAGGTCATTTTGTCAACAGTCTGTGTTACCTATCCTAACATCCCCTCCCTCTTTTATGAAAACGGAGTCAATCATTCTGGATGATTGATCGTACCGCTTCCTACTGAGAATGGCGTTGTTACGCCTTCATACATAAGATGCATCGTCATTCCAGCTGCGGCATGTACGAGGTTATGGCAATGATCCATCCAAAGTCCAGGATTATTTGCTACGAGAGCCACTTCATAAGTTTCTCCCGGCAGTACAGCCAGCGTATCAGACCACCAAGGGCTACCTGTGGAAGGCTTACCATTGCGAGATAGCACCAGCACATGATGACCGTGTAAGTGCATGGGATGTTCGACGTTACCGCGGTTCACGATGGTCGTTTTGACGAGATCGCCTTCTTTCACCATTAGCATTGGTGTATTTGGAAATACCTCGCCATTCAACGTATAAAGGAAATCCAGATTACGATTATAGAACCCTAGTTTATTATCCAAGATCAAGGTGAAATCTCTGTCAAAACGGCTATTTGCATCAAAGGGAGTCGAGGTCGGGTCCCCATATTGAAGAGGATCGAAAGCGACCGTTTGAGGAAGCTCGGGAATTTCTCCCTTCCCATCCTGTGACATCAAGATGCCGCTGCTGCGGTTAGCGCCAACATTCAGGTACACAGGACGCTCTGGCATAATGAACGTGATGTCATAACGACCACCTGTAGGCACAACCACATTCGTATTGGTCAACACACCTGGCTTATTCAATTCAGTTCCATCAATGGCCGCCACCTCAAAATGAGTGCCGACAAGGGTATATTTTTGCTGCACCCAATCGTCTGTGTTAATTAGTCTCATGCGGACAGGCGTCCCCGGCGCGATTGTCATGCGTTCTACTTGATCTGATGCGCCAATGGCGAAAGTACTGCCTTTCCAGCGATGTGTCATGACCGTGATGTCCTTCACTTGCTGCAGGGTTTCCACCTTCGGTTCAACGATTAACGCTCCGAAAAGCCCCATGCTAACTGCTTCTTGTGAATCTTGATGGGAGTGATACCAGAACGTGCCCACTTGCTCTGCACGGAAACGATACGTGTAGGTCTCGCCAGGCATAGCCGCATTTTGAGTGGCACCAGCAACGCCATCCTCGGCATTCGGCACATCCAAACCATGCCAATGCGCAGTAACACCATGCTCGATATCCTCGTTGATCAAAGTGACCTCGACCAACTCGCCCTCTTTCATACGCAGTTCAGGTCCTGGGATTTGCCCATTGTACGTCCAAGCATCCACGGTTTTGCCAGAGCTAAGTGTGACCGTCTTTTTCTGAGCTGTAAGTGTAAAATGACGATCGGGCGTCCCTTCGCGCGGACCTGTCAGGTCAGCAACAGACACCATTTTGGCAGAGGAGCCGTTCATTCCCTCTATCGCGTGATTATGCGAACTCATATTTGCCGTTACTGCCTGACCGCCATAATCGTGTGTTCCGCTCGCCATATCGATTTCCGCTGGTAATTGACTGTTATTCATCGCCAACATAAACAAATAATAGACAGATCCAGCCACAACAGCCATAACACCAACCATCGTTAAGGCGCGTTTCCAAAAGGCAGGAATGACGTAAACTTCCATTTTACTTACCTGCTTGAAGCGAATCTGATGTCTCCACCAAAGCCCAACAGTTACGAGCACAAAGGCAGCCAAAGGTATGGAAATTTCCAACCACCGAAATGGAACCGGAGGCACGAGTGAGAAATATAAAGCGGTTAAAGCGCCTAGAGCCGTCATTTGAAAAGGAATAATGAGACCGGGGCTAGCAGCTCTATGGTAAATAGTTGGCTCTATTGATGCACCAGGCTCGGCTAAGCTTTGCTTCGTTAAGGAACGCAATTTGATCAGTTTAGGAACCGATACGACCCATATGGTTAAAATAGGCAGAACTACCAGGGGCGCTTGAATAAACACGCGGTCTTGCCAGAATACCGGATCCATGGATTGCTGCATCCAGACAATAGCTCCAATGATAGCGGCAGCAGGAATAGCCGGAAACCATGACCAGAACAGCAGCTTGCTTGCTTTGCGGTGCATCCGTTCCAGACTCTGGTTATATAGTAATCGGGACGCTTTGACACTCCCTATCCAGGTGAAAATGACGAATAATAAACAAACGAACAGTATGATTTGAACAATTATGCTGTACACAATGAAAACCCTCCTAAGAATCGATAACTTCAGTATAGTTCCCCTGCTTAATACGGCACACGGTCCAGAGGCTAAGTGAATACCTAGACTTAAGTAGGGGTTAAAAATACATCCGCTGCCATTCGCCCAATTTATGAGGAAAGCGGTTACTTTGTAATAAATTAACTGGAAATAGTTTGCGTTTTCAAGATAGGTATGGTATGATAAATCCAATCGACAAAAAGAACCTGAATTCACATATTATAAAGGGTTTTCATTTTTGTTAGTGAACCTTTTGCAATGTGTGAATTTTTTCTCTTTGAAGAATAAAAACATGTTAATTTATTTTTGGAGGTATTTCTCATGGCTACTGGTACAGTAAAATGGTTTAACGCAGAAAAAGGTTTCGGTTTCATCGAAGTTGAAGGCGGCAACGATGTATTCGTTCACTTCTCCGCAATCCAAGGCGACGGTTTCAAAACTTTGGACGAAGGCCAACACGTTGAGTTCAGCGTTGTTCAAGGCAACCGCGGACCACAAGCAGAAAACGTTGTAAAACTGTAATATAATTAAAAAGACTGCCTTTACTTGTGTAATGGCAGTCTTTTTCAATTTAGCTTATGAGGACGAAAAATGTTTTGCAAATAGCAAAACGCTAAGTCAATGCTTACCAAGCTAGTTTTACTAACGTAAAACTCTAAGGAGGTTTATCCATGTATTCCAGAAAAAAGTCGCTTGAAGAGATGCCTCTAGAAAATGTGACGGTATGGTCTTGTGAAAAAGAAGGCTGTAAAGGCTGGATGCGAGATAATTTTGCATTCGATCACGTGCCGACTTGTCATTTATGTCAGTCCACTATGGTTCGAAGTGTCAAGTTACTTCCTTTAGTTAATAACACGAATACGGATCAGAAGGCGCTCAAAAAGGGCGTACAAATTTAATATAACGAAACCCGGAGACGCGAATGTCTTCGGGTTTTTTGTGTTCCCACATAATCAGTGATAAGATTTCGGCATTTCGAAAGTAGCTTTCTATAACTCACTTGTAAGCGGGGAGGAAAAATGTCAGTGAAATCAAGAAAACGTCGTCAGTGGCTGCTATTGGCAGGCGCCTGCCTACTTGCCGCATGTGTGGTGATTGTGGTTGGTAAATCGCCATTCGGCGCACCATTCTCTTGGAAAGACAACACGCCAGCTGTTGTAGTTGCAACACCGATACCAACGCCACTACATCGAGAGGCTGTGGAATTCCGTATGCTTGATTTTGATCGCGGCTGGGTGAAATATGCAGATGGAATCTCGAGAACAGAGGATGGTGGGGCGCAGTGGCAAGAAGCGCTCGGGACAGACCTCACCGCTGAGGAAGTAGGAAACGCTTTGCCGATAGGCGGACCTATCACGGAGCTGCTTAGCCTAGAGGCAAGTTCAGGGTCGGCCGGTCAGGACAGCCCAAAACCGCTTACGGTTACAGTGGGCAATGCCTCTTTACAAGTGAAGCAATCGCAGTTCCTGACGCCTCGTATCGGATGGGTGCTTCTCGCCAGTATGAAGGATAGTAAAAACCCACTGCTCATCACGACAGATGGTGGACAAACCTGGGTGGACGGTATGACGGCCGAGGTCAAAGAGGCCATTCTAAAAGAGAAGAAGCATCTGCAGCAATTGAAGATGGAATCGGAGCTCTACGGAACCAAGGAAGATGCTAAAACGGTCATCGGTTCGAAATGGAAGCTCGTTCCGGATAGCGCAGCTCCAGGAGATGTTGTGCTGGTACGTCATAACGAACCAGGGAGTATCACTTGGTTGAATAAAACATATACCCTTCAGCCTTATGGAACGGGATACTTTACGTATTTGCCGATTACGATGAGCGCAAAGCCCGGAAAATATCCGATCGGTGATCAGACGCTAACCATTGAACCGAAGAAGTTCGAAACGCAGTATTTGAAGGTAACAGCTCAGATGGAAAGCATGAAGCAGGACACGGGTCGCATTGCAGCCGACCAGAAGAAGATTGATCTGGCGCGAAGTAAGTCCGAGCCGGAATTTCTGTTCAGCGGGCCGTTCGTACAGCCCGTCGAGGGGATTTTGACGACACCGTATGGGTACACCCGTTATGTGAACGGGAAATACGACAGCTCTCATATGGCCATTGATCTGGCCGCGAAGGAAGGCACCCCGATCAAAGCTACGAACGACGGGGTAGTTGCGCTGGCGGAAACCCTGTATTTGACTGGCAATGCCATCTATATCGACCATGGGATGGGGCTTTTCTCGCAGTACGCCCATCTTTCGGAGCTGCGCGTGAAAACGGGCGATCGGGTCAAGCAGGGCGATATCATTGGGCTCGTCGGCACGACTGGGTTCTCGACCGGGCCGCATTTGCACTTTACCTTTTGGGCTCACAATGTGCAGGTCAATCCGAACTTGTTTTTTAATACGACACCGTTTCGCTGGGTTCAGCCGAAGGGGTAAATAGAAAAAGGACACCGACTCTCAACATGAATAGAGAGAGGGTGTCCTTTTTTGTTCTATGTACGAGTAGAGATGCGTTCGAATGTATCGATATCACAGATGACGAACAGTCGCGCCTCTTCAGGAATGAGCTGATCCAGCTTGCGGTTGATGTTCAATTGATCGCCGTCGGAGATCAGTGTCGCACCTTCTTGGAGCAGCTGCTCGAAAGCGTCACGGTAGGTGCTCCACGATTTTCTTTTGCCAAGAACATGAAGATTATCACCCGATTGTCTGGTTAATAGCTGTGACACGATGCGGGATGAGCCCGGTGAAAAGGCAGAGCGAACGGCAAGCTGTGAGATTGTCTCAGAGCCAATGATGAACTCGTTCACGTTGACGTGTAAGAAGTTTTGCATGTTTTCGCGGTTTTTGATTTCAACAACGGAGTGTACGTTGCGGTAATTCCGCTCAATGGTCGTGGCAACGAGTAGTGTTTTGCCGTCTACAAAGGAGGGGTCGCGAAGCATGGCCTGATCTTCCGTTGTTTCATTCGCAAAGATGAACACGGAACGTGCCTTAGTCATATTGGCCTTTTCCAACGTTTCAACGAGGGTAGGATTACCTTGGATATAATGAATCCGATTATGAACGATTGGTGTTTTCTCCAGTGTATCTATGAGGACGATCTCTGTTTCCGAGTCCGTATTCAGAATTTCTTGAATCGCCAACTCGGCGTTTTTGCTCCAGTCTACGATCACAAAATGCTGTTCGCCTTGATATCTCAATTTGCCCTCTTCCTTTCGCTGTCTGTATACGAATAGTGAATCGATGACTTTACTGATAGTAACGGAGATCAGACCTATTCCGAAAATGTAGAGAAACATGCCGAGACATTTACCCGCAACGGTTTTGGGAGCGTAATCCCCATAGCCGGTTGTCGTAACGGTCGTCATGACCCACCATAAGCCATTGAAGAGGCTGCCAAAGGTTTCTTTTTCTAAGAGGTAAGCGCTCACGGAAGATAGGACGATAAACACGATGGCTACGGCGAAAATAAACTTGTTATTCATCCGCAGCAGTTTGAGAAAGAACTTACTGAAATAGAACATGTGGGGCCCTTTCTTGAGTCTAAATGGAAAAAATAATCGATTGAAAATGATTGTAACATACTTCCATTTATAGTGAGAGAAGTAGCTATTTAGTACTGGTGCATGCTACAATGAAGAACAAATGTTCTAGGACGGAGAAAAATAAAGATGACCCCTAACGCCAACATTTCCGTGCGCTCCCTGGTGGAATATGTGTATCGCAGCGGCAGTATTGAGTCAGGTTTCAGGACGAGTCGTGCGCTGACGGAAGGGACCAAAGCGCATCAAAAACTACAGAAGCAATATGGCGAATCGGACCAACATGAGGTCTATGTTTCGGCTGAGATCCCCTATGAGGATCTTTTATTTGTCATTGATGGGCGCTGTGACGGGCTTCTGATGGATGCGGATGGCGTGGTTACCGTGGACGAAATCAAATCAACCTCATCCGATATTGGGCAGATCGAGGAAGATTCCTATCCGGTTCATTGGGCACAAGCGAAATGCTATGCCTATATGGTGGCCAAAGACCGAGGGCTAAGCCGTATGCGAATTCAACTCACATATATGCAGGTTGATACGGAAGAGACTCGGCGATTTGTTGAGGAAGTATCGTCGGACGAGCTTGAACAGTTCATGCTTGACATGGTGGAGCGGTATTATCCTTATGCACAGGTGAGAAACGAGCATGAACAGCGCAGGAATCAGAGCATCAAGGAGCTATCTTTCCCGTTCCCGAATTATCGTGAAGGGCAGCGTAAGTTGGCCGGTGCAGTGTACAAAACGATAAACGAGGGGCGCAAGCTGTTCGCCAAGGCGCCAACAGGTATCGGTAAGACGATGTCGACCCTATTTCCATCGGTCAAAGCGATAGGTGAGGGACTGCTGCAGCGGATCTTTTATTTGACGGCGAGAACAACTACCCGTACTGCAGCGGAAGAAGCATATTCGCATCTGCAGGCTGGGGGACTTCAACTGCAAGTTGTTACGATCACGGCGAAAGAAAAAGTGTGTTTTCAGGAGGAAGTGAGGTGCTCAAAAGAGCATTGTGAGTTCGCCGACGGCTATTATGACCGGATTAATGAAGCCGTGCTTGATCTGCTAAGACATGAGACTATAATGACTCGCACAGTCATTGAGTCGTATGCGCGAAAGCATCGGGTGTGTCCTTTTGAGTTTTCACTCGATGTCGCCTATGCAGCAGATGCTGTCATTTGCGATTATAATTATATTTTTGACCCTCGTGTGAATTTGAAAAGGCTCTTCGAGGAACAGAAGCGGCAAACCTCGCTGCTTGTTGATGAGGCACATAATTTAGTGGACCGTGCGCGCGAGATGTATTCAAGCGTTTTAAATAAATCGGATTTCCTTGCGCTGCAGCGGGAGTTCAAGGGCGTTCGAGCCGAGCTGTATGATGCGGCCAAGGCCATTAATCAGTACTTTATTGCGATGCGTAAGCAGATCGGGGATCGCCAGATGCAGGTGGAGCCGGAGCTACCGGAGCCATTGATTGGGCTACTGGACGTGTTTATTGCAGCAGCGGAAAAAGAGTTGGCTGGGGCAGGCGCCACACCCCCTACAACACCGCTGCTGCTGGAAGCTTACTTCGGCGCACAAAATTTTGTGCGCATTGCGAAGCTGTACGATGAACGGTATGTGACGTTCATGTCATGTGAACGGAACGAGGTCAGCGTGAAGCTGTTCTGCCTCGATCCCTCCCATTTGCTTCGGCAGATGGGCAAGGGGTATCGGTCGCATGTGTTCTTCTCGGCGACCCTCTCGCCGCTGTCCTACTTCATGGACACGCTAGGGGCAGGGGAGGATGACTATTCCGTGACGGTGCCGTCCCCTTTTTCCAAAGAGCAGCTGGATGTCTTCGTTCAGCCGCTGTCAACGCGCTACCAGGATCGCGAGCGCAGTCGCGAGCCTATTGCCCGCTCGCTGTATGAGCTGATGGCGAAGCGTTCGGGTAATTATTTGGTGTTTTTCCCATCGTATGCCTATATGAGCAGCGTATATGAGGCTTTCACTGACCTCGTAGGTGAACAGAGGGCACTGCATCCAGAAGAGGAGCAGAGAATTCAGCTCCGAGTTCTCGTACAGCAGACGAAGATGTCGGAGGAGGAGCGGGAGCAGTTTCTGGCGGAGTTTCAAGCGGGAACGGAGAAGACTCTTGTGGGCTTTGCTGTGATGGGCGGTATCTTCTCGGAGGGCATTGATCTGGTAGGAGACCGGCTAACAGGCGTGGCCGTCGTCGGAGTCGGTTTGCCGCAGCTTGGACCGGAACGGAATCTTATCAAGGCATACATGGACAGTACCGGAAAAAACGGCTACGAGTATGCCTATGTGTTCCCAGGTATGAACAAAGTGCAGCAGGCCGGCGGGCGCTTGATCCGCTCCGAGACGGATCGCGGCGTTCTACTGCTGATTGACGATCGCTACCTGCAGCCGCTATATCAACGTCTACTGCCAGAAGAGTGGCGTGACTACACAGTGCTGCAGGCACAGCGTCGGTAGAGCGAGGCATCCAAAAAAGGCGAAGACCCTTGTATGTAGAGGGATCTTCGCCTTTCATTGCAGTAGGAATTAATTCTCTTAAATTGTTGAAGAATCCAATGGATTCCATTGGAGTGTTTACAGTGTTTTTCTGATTCAGGGTGATAGATAAGTATACTATTGGAATTTTTCCAATGAAATAGCAATTAAGCTTGTCTATGCTCCCCTAACTAATCACAAATAATTAGTGGAATTTATAGGAAGTTACTGATAAAATGAAACTGTATTTCATTGTATGAAACTTCAATCGAAACTTATGTGTTTGGAGGGGTTATGTATGAACTTTTCATTTTATGGGATTGACCATATCCAATTAGCGGCTCCTGAAGGCTGTGAAGATGAGGCGAGATATTTTTTCGCAACATTACTAGGCTGGACAGAAATTCCGAAACCTGAAAACTTAAGAAAACGCGGCGGTGTTTGGTTTCAATGTGGTATTCATCAGGTTCACATCGGGGTTCAAAAGGATTTTGTTCCTGCTACAAAAGCTCATCCAGCATTTCAGGTAAGCCAATTAGACGAGTTGCAGAAATATTTGGCGAATCATAACATACAAACCATCCCAGATGATGCAAGAGACGACGAGGGAGTAAAACGATTTTATTTGAATGATCCATTCGGCAATCGACTTGAGTTTCTTGAATGGCTTTAACAAGATACGTGCCTTATTGCAGCTCATATTCTTGTTTCCATTTTTGTATAGCTAAAATGAACTCATTTCTATGGTTGCCTGGAAAATGGTCTAATGCCTTATAATTAGGGGCCTCAGCTGCCATTATTTGAGAAACAGGGACCACGCGTAGAATTTCTGTGATATCGTTTGTTATCCTAAACACAATTCGGATGCCAGCCTCTTGAAGCGTAATCTCTTTGCAACCTGCGAATTTAGGATCGGAATAATGGCTAAGTTCTTCGCCAACCTCATTCGCTCGGTAACTCAATTCATCGATTGCTTGATTGACTTCATCTAATACGGAAATATCCAACTGCCAATACTCCTGAGCTGCTCCTTCATCAAAACGAATAGCCAATCGCTCCTTCGTGTGGTTCTTTGCGGATTTCATTCCAATTCATAATGGAAGCTGGGTCTTGCGTGATTCGATCTATTCGGTCATTCAGAATTCGCTCTTCCTCTTTTTGTTCTAGTTGAGTCAGTCGTTCAAACATTTGCTCGAAGTAAGGGTACCCAACTAATACCGTATCGACGACACCATTTTCTGTTATGAATTGGGGTAGATCCTTCGCTTTCCTACGCAGCTCGCCAAATTTTTTGGAAGCAGTGGTGGAACTGACCAATTGATCGGCTGTAAAAGTAAGTTTTTTCATGGATATAGTATGATCCTTGTTGCTTTAAGTATTCAGTAGTTACTACGTCCTATTTACAAACCATAAGCAGGTTGCCGTCCGGATCTCGAAAAGCGAACCATTGCTCATTTTGGATCTCCGTAACAAGCTCAACCTCGTTATTTTTCATAAATTCATAAGAAGCTTGAATATCCTCCGTTTGAAACATAAAAGCAGGTGTTTGATAGGTTGGAGGGCCACCAGGCTCGTTGCCGCCCCACATGGGCATTTGATCAAGCACAAGGGATGTTCCATCCATGGGAAGAGCGTAGAGGTGCCCGAACAGGATATCCCCATCAGGAGCTACACCAAGTAACTTACAGTACCAATCCCGTGCATGCTCAATATTCCGAACAGGAATAAAGACGTTGCTAATTCGATTCTTAATTGGACTTGACACACGAAACTCGCTCATATTAATTCAACCTCCATAAAAGGGATAATTTCCCTTTAAGTATTTCATAGGAAGCCCTATCTGTAAATGATTTGCAGCTTTTTCCCCAGAAATAAAAAAGAGTGAACTGACAATACTGTCAGCTCACTCCTATTCTCATAATGACATCCGATAAATGTTCAAAACATCTTCGCGAGTCAGCTTCTTAAAGTTGCCGAAATCCCCGTAAACCATGGCTTTATCGGCCATAAGCTCAAGTGTCGAGTCATCGATGTCGTAATCGGACAGTCGGCTAGGTGCGCCAATAGAGGCGAGGAATTCTCGAAGAGCGGCGATACCTTCCTCTGCAACTTGGCGATCCGATTTGTCAGTCGCATCAATGTCAAAGACGTTCTGTGCGAACTGTTTGAACCGCGCCACGTTTGCATCGAGTGTGTAGGACATCCAGTTCGGGAAGAGGATCGCTAGGCCGCCGCCGTGCGGAATATCGTGAACGGCAGACACGGCGTGCTCCAGATTATGTGTCGCCCAATCGCCGCGAACGCCCATGCTTAGGACACCGTTAAGCGCCATTGTACCGCTATATAGAATAGTTGCACGTTCTTCTAGATCATCTAGATCTCGCAGCAAGCGCGGAGCCGTATCGATCACCGTGCGCAGGATTGTTTCACAGAAGCCATCCTGCAATGGTGTATTAGTCGTATGATGGAAGTACTGTTCAAACACGTGAGACATGATATCAACCATGCCATATACGGTCTGATTTTCTGGCAAGGAAGTCGTGTGAGCTGGATCTAGAATCGAAAATTTAGGGAATGAGAACGGACTGCCCCATCCGAGTTTCTCTTTCGTCTCCCAGTTCGTAATGACAGAACCGGAGTTCATTTCTGAGCCGGTTGCTGCGATTGTGAGGACAGTTCCCAAGGGCAGCGCACCCGTTGCAGAAGCCTTCCGTGTAACGATATCCCAGAAGTCACCCGCGTACTTCGCGCCTACAGCAATAGCTTTGGCGCAGTCGATAACGCTGCCACCGCCGACAGCGAGAATGAGGTCAATGTTCTGGTTGCGGCACATTTCTACACCCCGATGAACAGTTGTTAGTCTCGGGTTAGGCTCAACACCGCTCAGTTCGAAGATATTTACATCCAAACCTTTCAGGAGATGAACGACGTTCGTATAAATGCCATTCTGCTTAATGCTTCCGCCGCCATAGACGAGCAGCACGTTCTTGCCATATTTAGGTACCTCAGCTGTTAATTTCTCCAGTTGTCCCTGACCGAAATGCAGTGTGGTTGGATTGTGAAATGTAAAATTATTCATCGAATTACCTCCTCATTGAGTCTGTCTGTAGGTAGTATGTTCTTACCCTTACATTGTATAGAAGAAACAGTGAAAAACAAAATTTGGCCTCTGCTAAGGAATGACGACAGCCCCAGCCCTGGTCTCCTGGCGGACGAAAGGCCGATCTCCCAGCCAGTATATAGTTCCATCCTGCGTAACAAAATGATGAAAAAAGTAAGCTCTTCCTTCAATCGGGAAATGATAATAAGATGAAGTAGTAGCAAGAAAAGTTGTATATAAATTGAACGAGGCAGGACTTCCTGTTATTTCCATAGAAATTCAAATGTGTACAATGCTATATCGAGGAAGTGATTGCACCGTGCCTGTGACTAGAAGATCTGATCACATTTTGGAAATTGCCTATTGTTGTGTACGGTGGTTTTTTGTACCGACGTCAACCATTCTATTTATGAAGTATTACCATCAAACGTCATTAGATCTGATCATTTTTATGAGTCTATTTGTCTTTGCTGTTATTTATATGGGAATAACGGAATTTGCCATACATCGCAGTCCCATTGACTCTGCCTTCTATCGCTACACAACGAGGACGGGAGTGCTGTTAGATTACGTGGCCTTTGTAGTGATTATTTCACTAACCGGAGGTACCCAGAGTCCCTTGTATCCAATTGCCTATCTGGTTATTTTACATGCGTCATTATACTGGAGTCTCGTTGGGGCCATGGTGGCAACCCTCATGGTGATTCTTGGTTATATCAGCATTGTAATAACGGTCGATGGCGGTTTTATGATAGAAGATCTGCCGCGGCATTTTTTCAATTTTGCTTTTTTGATCATGATCGGTGTGATTGGCGGCATCATCGTGGCGCGGGAGCGAAAGCATTTTGTAGAGAAGGGCATTTTTGAGAATTTAGCTAAAAAAGACTACCTAACCGGACTCTATAATCACCGCAGCTTCCAAGAGGAGATCAAGGAAACGATTGCGAAGCAGCAGCATTTTACCCTTGTGATGGCAGATATTGATTATTTCAAACGCATTAATGATCAGTATGGTCACCAGACAGGGGATGCGGTTCTGCGGTCGATCGGAACATTGTTTGAATCGAACATTTCTAGTGAGCATGGCAGTGCCTTCCGCTATGGGGGTGAGGAGTTTGTCATCATTTTGTACACGAAGGATCGGCATTTCGCTAGTGATCTGCTAAATCAATTCAGAGATAGGCTGCGCGCGCTTGAGTTCGGTACTGACGAGGACAAGTTCCATATCACCATGAGCTTCGGAGCAACAATTCGTGACAAGGATCAAAGCGCGACCGAGCTAGTTGCTGCGGCAGATGCGCTTTTGTATGAAGCGAAAGAGCAAGGAAGAGACCGCTTAGTGTGGGGATCGTATTCACTTACCTAGGCAAGAGATGGTATGATCGGTCTGTATCCAACGATTACTAATTAGGAGGGAAGCAGCATGGCAACGTTAACTCCATACATTTACAGCAGTGATGCAAGAAAACAAGCTGACTTTTACGTGAAGGCACTAGGCGGGGAAATAGTTAGCCTACGTACGTTCGCAGATATACCGGATGTGGATGAGTCGATCAAAAATCGAGTCATGCATATAGAGCTGCAGGCTCTTGGCCTTCGCTTCTTCATGGCTGATTCAGGTAAGGATACGGTGGATAGAGGCCAAGGTCTGGATTTGACGCTGGAATTTAAGAGCGAAGAAGAAGCGCGCCGTATATTTGATGCACTATCCGAGGATGGCGTTGTGAAAATGCCTTTCGAACGCATGTTCTGGGGTGCGATGTTCGGTCGTCTGGAAGATCCTTTCGGTGTGATCTGGCAGATAGCAACTGAATCGTAATTATCTTATGAAAACTATGCCAAGTAGGCAGGGATATACGGTTGGGCAGACGGCGAAAATATGCCAGACCTCGATCCAAACCCTCCATTTCTATGACAAAATTGGGCTTGTAAAGCCACACCGTGTGGATGGGCAAAATGGCTATCGATACTACTCCAGTCAAGATATTCTTGCGATTAAAATCGTTCAAGACCTGCAGAGTATGCAGTTCACGCTAGAGCAGATCGGACAGATTTTTAAAATCAAAAGCATGGACGGTATCCCAGAGCTAATGCGTGGGAAGAAGGCGGAAGCGGAAGAAACGATCCGCACGTTGGAGACGGTTGTCGGAACGATTGATCAAAGGCTGCGGCATTTGGACGCCCAGCGGCAGCTGCGCAAAGAATTCGAGCATTCGCAAGTCGTGGTAGAGCTGAAGGCATATCCGGATCGCTTCGTCGCTTTCGAACGCAAACGTGAGGAATGTGGGATGGAGGCTTCAGTTATACGCTTCATGGCGCTGATGGACCGGATCAAAGAGCACGGATTGACGATGGATGGACACATGTTGACCATCTACCATGAAGATCTACTGACGTTTGACAGGAGCGACTCCGATATTGAGATCTGTGTGCCGCTGCTGCCAAGTAAGTCAGAACCTGCCTTTACCCGGTGGCTGCTAGGCGGGGATTACATATCCGCGGTATACGCTGGCTTTCCTAATGAAGATACTTGCAAATCGCTGTACCAGCGTTTAAGGGATTGGATGAGCCTGAACGGCTATGAAGAGAACGGTCCAGTGCTGGAACGATATTTGATTGATTTTACCCATATGAGGAATACAGATGACTTTATTGTTGATCTTCAAATTCCTGTGAAAAGCGTATTGACCCTATAGCTGCTATAGGGTTTATTGTTATTTCATAAGAAGAAGCCAGTCGGTCATTCTGGCGAAAACCATTTGGGAGGATGCTGCATGGAAGTCATATTGGGAGCGGGTCCGCTGGGCAGGGCCGTCATGAAAGAGCTTTTGAGGAGAGGCAAGAAAGTCAGAATGGTTAACTCCTCGGGCAAGGCAAATGTGCCTGATGGTGTTGAGGTGATGCAAGCAGATCTGATGAGTGAAAGCGGTGCTCTAACTGCGCTAAAAGGGGCAAAGAACGTGTTTCAATGCGCGCAGCCTCCTTATAATAAATGGGATGGGTTGTTTCAGAAACTAATGAGCAATATTACGAAAGCAGCTGCCCATCATAAGACGAATCTAATCATGGGGGATAACCTCTATATGTACGGCGAAGTTAAAGGGTCGATCCATGAAGGGCTGACTTATGAGGCTTCCACGCGTAAAGGCAAAGTAAGGGCTGAAGTAGCTCGCGATCTGTTGGATTTACACCGAAAAGGGATCGTGAGAGTAACTATCGGCAGAGGGGCAGATTTCTTTGGACCTCAGGTAGAAAATTCGTACGTTGGTTCGCGTTTTTTCACACCGGTGGCGGCTGGGAAGTCGATTTCACTGCTTGGGAATCCTGATGCGCTGCATACATTTACGTATATTGACGACTTCGGTCGAGCCCTCGTGACCCTGAGTGAGCATGAAGATGCCTTCAGTCAGGTATGGCACGTCCCAAATGCAGAGACCGTAAGCGCTCGGCGATTCGCGGAACTAGCCTACGAGGCTGCAGGGCACTCTCCGCGAATTGGCACGATGGGCCGTGGGATGCTCCGTCTGGGCGGTCTATTCATACCGGCGGCAAAGGAGGTTATCGAGATGCTGTATCAATTTGAGCAGCCTTTTATAGTGGATAGCAGGAAGTTTGTACAGCGTTTTGGCGAAGAAGCGGGACCTACGCCGCTGCGTACTGCGCTTACCGAGACAGTGGCGTACTATCGCGAGCGTACAAAGAAATAGGAGGCTGCTTCTCCGCCTGAAGGCCGATGGGATCTTGTTTATATTCCGTTTAAAATAGAAGTGTATGATACCTAGGTAAGGAATCATACCAGAGAGACGGATGAACATCCAATCGGTAAAGGAGTAGAGATAGATGGCATTTACAAGGAAAGAAGAGCCTAAGGTTAAGAGCAACTGGCGCGGGTTCGCTCGTTTGCTCGCACAAGCTAACCCGCCTAAGCTCGTATTAAGCATAGCATTAGGGTTAAGCATTATTTCAACATTGGTGGGATTGGTGATTCCGCTGTTTACGAAGAATGTCGTTGATAGCTTCTCTGTTAGTTCCTTGAATTGGGCGCAGATTAGCGGTATGGCCATCGCTTTTGTAGCATCGGCTGTAGCTTCCGGGATTTCGGTGTACTTACTGAACTTTGCGGGACAGCGCGTTGTGGCAGGCATTCGGGATCGTTTGTGGAAGAAGCTGCTCGTGCTGCCGGTAAGATACTATGATAACCACCAGACGGGAGATACCATCTCTCGGATGACGAACGATACGGCGGTCATTAAGGGACTCATTGCTGAGCATATGGCGGGTTTCGTCACGGGGATCATCTCGATCATTGGATCTATTGTGGTGCTTCTGTTTATGGATTGGAAAATGACGCTCATCATGTTCAGCGTATTCCCGATAGCCTTCGTCATTCTTTTTCCGCTGGGGCGGCAAATGTACAAAATATCCAAGGGCATGCAAGCCGAGACAGCTGGCTTCACCTCCGTGCTGAATCGAGTACTATCAGAAATGCGCTTAGTGAAGGCAGCAAATGCCGAGCCTGTTGAGTATAAAGAAGGTGCTGCAGGGATTCAAAGGCTTTTCAAATTCGGGCTCAAAGAGGGTCGGATTCAAGCATTAATGGCGCCGCTTGTTACCTTTGTCATGCTAATGCTGTTTGTAGTGCTTTTCGGGTATGGCGGCATGCAGGTTGCCTCTGGGGCTATTTCAGCTGGTCAGCTCGTTGCTTTCATGCTGTATTTGTTCCAAATTGTTGCGCCGATTACGCAAATTACGCAGTTTTTCAATCAGGTACAGAAGGCGATGGGGGCAACCGATACAATCCTCAAGGTACTCGATTACGAAGAAGAGAATCCGCATGCCGGAGTACCTGTCACGAATGCCTCGCAGTCGATTCACTTCGATCAGGTATCTTTCAGCTACAAAGAAGGGGACTCTGTTCTGAAAAATGTCAGCTTCACCATGGAAGCGGGCAAGGTAACGGCCATTGTAGGACCGAGCGGCAGTGGTAAGACGACGATGTTCTCTCTTTTGGAAAGATTTTATATGCCGCAGAAGGGTACAGTCACGTTGGGCGCCGACCGAATTGATCAATTCTCGCTCGTCTCTTGGAGGAGTCAGATTGGCTATGTTTCGCAGGAGAGCCCGCTAATTGCAGGCACGATTCGGGATAATATCTGTTACGGCCTGCAGCATGAAGTAACGCTGGAGGAGCTGAAGCGGGCTTCACAGATGGCGTATGCCGATGACTTTATCGAGGAGCTGCCGCAGAAGTATGAGACCGAGGTTGGCGAACGCGGCATCAAGCTGTCAGGTGGACAGCGTCAGCGGATCGCCATTGCGCGAGCCTTGCTGCGGGATCCGAAGATTCTGATGCTGGACGAAGCGACATCGAGTCTGGACAGTAAATCGGAGGTCGTTGTACAGCAAGCGCTGCAAAATTTGATGCAAGGACGCACGACCCTGGTGATTGCGCATCGCTTATCGACGGTGGTAGATGCCGACCAAATTATCTTTCTGGACAAAGGCGTCGTGACTGGTAGTGGTACACACCAGCAGTTGCTGGAGTCTCATGAGATGTACCGCGAGTTTGCTACGCAGCAGCTGCAGCTGCAAGAGCAGACGTCTTCAGATCACTCGCAGTTGGCATCAGTGGCATCTACCGAGGTTCATTCCTAAAATAGGATAAAACGTATATGCGAAAAGCGTTTCAAGCCCTGGATTTCGGGGTTTGAAACGCTTTTTTGATGCTCGATGTGATGGGAGCAAGTGCATATGTGTGATTTTTGCCACAGGTGGCTATTGGGTGGAGTTGTTGAGGCACCACGTCATGTTGTTGGCCGGCCGCAGTTTTCACGATAGGTTCAAGTTGCACAATGTACAACAATTTATCCTGCTTTGGGGCCATTCCAGCCCAGCATGTTGCATTTCGTACAACAATTTGTGCTGGAAACACGGTTTCCTGAGTGAAATCAATAGATTTGTTGCACGAAATACAACATTAATCCAATTTGTCTGATTTTACCCGCCGATTGTTGTATGAAATACAACAATTCACTAATTTTCCAGATTGAACCCACCTAATAGTTGTAGATTTTAAACATTTAAGTGAGAAGGTTCAAGCTCTAAGATTTTCTCTCATAAGAGAGGCAATCTTACGTTCATCTTCCCCAGTCCTATTTTCTAACTGCTGAATAACAAGCTCTTGTCGTTCTGTTGGATGGTTTTGACTCAATTTTGCCTTACCTTCGATGCGAGTAATTTTGATTCTAAACCCTTGAATACCTTTACTCAAACCTGCAATGTAAGTAGCATCTACTTGATCTAATTGATAGGAACTGCCCGGTTCTTCATATTTCAAAACCAAATCAGTTAACGAATTCATCACTTCTTGAACGTCGTCTATAAGCTCAACATGGCCATATACATGAACAGCTACATAATTCCAAGTGGGAACTGTAGTAGGTGTCTCATACCAAGAGGGAGAGATATAGCAATGCGGACCATGAAAAATCGCTAAGACCTCCTGCTTTTCGATATCCTTCCATTGCGGATTAGGGCGTGCAAAATGACCAAATAAGTATTCTCTATTCTTATCCAATGATAAGGGCAGGTGTGTTGCGAATGGACCACCTTGATGCTGAGAAATCAGTGTGGCAAAGCCATTTTGCTCGATAATATCGTAAGTAATCAGGTCATCATTTATTTCGAAGTGGGATGGAATGTACATCTATTCACCTTCCTAGTTGGTTTTAACAAAATTATAGCTATTCAGGTGGTATAGAAGAAGTGCCAATTTATCATAAATGTATTGGACCATTCATGTTGTCAGCTGCATTTATAAGAAAAGGTCAAAGGAGGAGACGATCTCGTGTCGAATATGTAGGATAAAATCTTGTTTTCTCTGTGACCTGTTGGGAGGTTTGGATAGATGGATAAGGTACGATGGGGTATTATTGGTTGTGGGGATGTGACTGAGGTCAAGAGCGGGCCTGCCTTGCAAAAGGCGGAGGGTTCCGAGCTTGTCGCTGTGATGCGAAGAAATGGAGCGCTATCTGAGGATTATGCGAAAAGGCACGGAGTAGCTGCATGGTACGATGATGCGGAAGCGCTGGTCAACGACCCGGATGTCAATGCGATCTATGTTGCGACACCTCCAGGTTTTCACCGGGAGTATGCGCTGCTGGCAGCACGGGCGGGGAAGCCTGTCTATGTGGAAAAGCCGATGGCGAGGAATCATGCGGAATGTTTGGAGATGATAGCTGCTTGCGAAGATGCAAAGGTACCTTTGTTTGTGGCCTATTATCGCAGAGGCCTGCCGAAATTTGTTGAGATCAAGAGATTAATTGATAGCGGTATCATTGGTGAAGTCCGATTTGTGCAGACGACTTTTCTTCAAACCATGAGGGAAGATGATGGACAGGAGCAGCCGTGGCGGATACGGCCGGAGCTTTCCGGAGGCGGTTTGTTCGTTGATTTGGCGAGTCATACACTTGATGTTCTTGATTATTTACTTGGCCCAATCGGAGAAGTAAAAGGTTTTGCCAGAAATCAGTCGGGGCAGTATCAAGTAGAAGATATCGTAACAACGACCTATGCTTTTGAGTCTGGTGTTATGGGTACTGGGATTTGGAGTTTCAATGCGTTCAAGCGCAGTGATGTTACTGAAATTACTGGGAGTCTTGGTAAAATTGCGTTTTCGACGTTTAGCGATGATATTCGTTTGGAGATGGCAGATGGTCAGATCGAGGAGTATGCCATTCCGTATCCGGCTCATGTTCAACAGCCTCTTATTCAGTCGGTGGTTGACGAGCTGCGGGGTATTGGTAAAAGTCCTAGTACCGGTCGGACTGCGGCGCGAACGAATCGGGTGATGGATGAATTGCTTCGTGACTTTTATGTTCATCAGCAGTCCTAGAGTAATCTTCTCCAGATGTTTACAGAAAACATATAAATACGGATAAAACAATTGACGGAAACCCGGTAGCCCTTTAAACTATGGTTAATTAATATGGAGCCTTGGGTATTTCATATCCTCAAACTTTGTCCCGCAAAAGCGTTAAAGTGGTGAGTGAGCAATGAGTCCAAGCGATAAATGGGAACTTAGAGAGGGGTAATTATGTTGAAAAAGAAAGCACTCGTATCATTCGTATTATCAGCAGCTCTTATGGTCGTAGCAGGTTGTGGGCAGAAGGCAGCTCCGGCTCCAGCAGCAAGCGCTGTGGCTTCAGCAACTCCGGCAGCAACAGCAGCCGCGCAAAAGTCTTATAAAGTAGCGATTTCACAAATTGTCGAACATCCTTCTCTGGATGCAACACGTCAAGGTTTCCTAGCAGCTCTTAAAGACGGCGGTATCGTAGAAGGTACCAACTTGAAAGTCGATTTCAACAATGCGCAAGGCGATCAACCGAATAACTTATCCATTGCTCAAAAAATTGCTTCCGCTGAATACGATTTGGTACTTGGTATCGCAACACCATCTGCACAAGCTCTTGTACAGCAAGTGAAGAAATCTCCAATTCTTTTCGCAGCTGTTACAGACCCGCTTGCAGCCAAAATTGTCAACAATGTGGACAAGCCGGGCGGTAATGTTTCCGGAGCTTCGGACACGAACCCAATGGCGGTTGCGCAATTGATGGATTTCGTTGCTGCGAACATGCCTAAAGTGAAAACGGTTGGTCTTGTTATTAACGAAGGGGAGCCTAACGCTGTAATCATGGCCAAAAATGCCGAGCAAACCTTAACGAAACATGGTATTAAGCTCATTAAAGCGCCGGTTACCAATACGTCTGAGGTCAAACAAGCTGCGCAATCCCTCGTTGGCCGCGCGGATGCTTTCTTGATTACCCTTGATAACACGGTTGTTAGCGGTGTAGATGGTATCATTCAAATCGCGAATGAAAAGCATATTCCGTTCTTCTCTAGTGATCGCGATACGGTGGAAAAAGGTGCTTTTGCAACAGTTGGCTTCAAATATTATGATCATGGCTACCAAGTTGGCCAAATGGCTGTCGACATTCTCAAGAATGGTAAAAAACCAGCAGACATGAAAGTAACTGTTCCCGAAAAAATGGATCTGATATTAAACCTGAAGGCAGCAAAAGCCCAAGGAATTGATGTAACAGACGCTATGAAAAATGCAGTAAAAGATAAAGAGAAAAACATTATTCAGTAAGGATTAAGACACAAAAGGGGTGAACGTCGCTTTCGTTCACCCCTTTTTTTCAAAGTAGGAGGTTATTCACATGATGGATTCAATGACTGGTGCCGTCGAGCTAGGTCTTCTCTATGCGCTGATGGCGCTTGGTGTTTATATCACGTTTCGCATTCTCGATTTCCCCGATCTAACGGTGGACGGGAGTTTTACAACAGGCGGTGCTATTGCAGCTATCATGATTGCTCATGGCTATTCGCCGATGCTAGCTTGTTTGGCTGCTTTAGCAGGTGGGCTTGTGGCTGGAGCTTGTACGGGACTGCTCCATACGAAGGGTAAAATTAATGGACTTTTATCAGGGATTCTCATGATGATTGCCTTGTATTCCATTAATATGCGCATTATGGGCAAGCCGAACATTTCACTTCTTGGGGTGGATACGTTGTTCACCTCCATGTCGCCGATTGCTGTTGGGCTCATTATTGTCATCGTCTTCAAATTACTGCTGGATGCGTTCCTGCATACCGACTTGGGGCTTGCTCTGCGAGCAACAGGCGATAATGCGCGAATGATTCGCAGCTTCGGAGCGAACACGGACAGAACCACGATTCTAGGCATTAGCTTATCGAACGGATTGGTAGCACTATCCGGAGCTCTCATCGCGCAGCAGTCAGGCTTTGCCGACATCACGATGGGGATCGGGATGATCGTCATTGGACTAGCTTCCGTTATTATCGGGGAAGCGATTTTTGGCGCTCGGACGGTTTTTCAAGCGACATTGGCTGCTGTACTCGGTTCCATCGTGTACCGTATTGTTGTCGCATTGGCCCTGCGAGTCGAATGGCTAAAAGCATCAGACTTGAAGCTCATTACCGCGATTATCGTTATTATCGCGCTCGTTCTTCCTTCCGTGCAGCGAGCCATTAAGCAAAAAGCAACAGCTAAAAGGCGTTCGGCTGAACTCATCGCCCTTGCTGTGAAAATGAACAAGGGAGGTGATCGTTAATGCTTCAGCTCACGAACGTTTCTAAGCTATTTAACCCCGGTTCAGCGGATGAGAAAATCGCGCTGATCGGTATTAACTTGAACCTCAAGCCCGGTGACTTCGTCACGGTCATTGGCAGTAACGGCGCCGGTAAATCGACGCTGATGAACATCATCTCCGGCGTCATGACGCCGGATGCTGGCGAAGTGCGCATAGGTGGCGAGGTGATCCACCACCTGCCGGAGTACGAGCGCAGCCGCTGGATCGGCCGCGTTTTTCAAGACCCCATGGCGGGGACCGCTCCTCGAATGACCATCGAGGAGAATCTCGCCATGGCGTATGCCCGCGGCAAGAAGCGCGGGCTAAGCTTCGGCGTCACCGCGCGTAAGCGCGCGCTGTTCCTGGAACAGCTGCAGCGCCTCGGCATCGGCCTGGAGGGCCGTCTGCGCGCGAAGGTGGGCCTGCTCTCCGGCGGAGAGCGTCAAGCCCTCAGCTTGCTGATGGCGACGTTCACCAAGCCGCAGATTCTGCTGCTTGATGAGCACACCGCCGCGCTGGATCCTTCGCGCGCGGAGCTCATCACACGATTGACCGAGGACATCGTGCGCGAAATGAAGCTGACCACCTTGATGGTCACGCACAACATGGAGCAGGCGATTCGTCTCGGCAACCGCCTGATCATGATGGATAAAGGCCGCATCATCCTTGATGTGAGCGAGGAACGGAAGAAGGACCTCACCGTGGAGCAGCTGCTCGGTGAGTTCGAACACATCAGCGGCAACAAGCTGTCGGATGACCGCGTGGTGCTGGGTTAAAGATAGAAAGCCTTCGGCGAAAGGGATGGATTCCCTGGGCCGAAGGCTTTTTCTTATGAAAAATCGAATCATACTGGTGGAAGGAACTTTCAGCACAGCAAATTTCTTTAACGTCATTTTTTTTTGCGAGACTTACGCAAAATTCACTATTTTTCGACATTTCTATAGGTTATACTAGTTCTAAAGGACTATGTTTGGGTTGACCGTGAACGAGTAGCAGCGTCGGAGAAATTTACCGCTTACCAAATTTAATTTAAAGGCATAAATTTATCGTACAGTACTTCGTATTTAGGAGAAAATTATGAGCCAGTCAAGGAGTCAATGAAACATGAATGATGTCAACCTAAATTATGAAGCAAACGACCGTAGTCATTCAACATTTGAAAACCAGCCTCTTTTACTAGTTCTTAATGATGACCCAGAATTTCTTTCCTTTTACAAAGAACATCTGGAGAAAGAAAACGGGATGGTTATTTTCGAATCGGATAACCAGCCGAAAGCTGCGGAACTCTTCTATCAGTTATACCCTGATTATGTCATTATTAACGCAAGCCTTATAGCAGATGATAGCGTTCATGTATTAAATGGATTCGTTCAACTGTGTCAAGATAACCATGTTCCGATCCTGATATCTTTGGATAAGGAAGATTTGAAGCTGCGTTACGCATGTATGGCCTTGGCAGATGATGTTATAGGTTCCCGCGTTGAACCCGTTGAATTAGTCACAAGGGTGATCAGAAACTTGAGGAAACGAAACCGAATCTTAGATCAGATTCTTATTGATCCGATGACCGGAATAAAAAATTACAATAATCTTCAACAAGAAGTCGAGCATCAACTTAATGATTTGAAACGCTCCCATGAGCCGTTCGCAATGGTCTATGTACAGGTGGATGATCTCCCTATCGTTCAGGAAACGTATGGGTATGCTATAGGGCATCAGTTGGTGAAGGAACTAGGGAAATTTATCCAAAATAGCATCCGACCTGCGGATTCCTTATATCGATTTCATAGAGAAGGATTTGTTCTTGTTCTTCCGAAAACCGTCAAAGAAGATGCTATGAAATTAATGCACCGGTTGATCGAAAGATTTGCTCAGCTCCGTTTCCTGTCAACAGCAGGAGAGATCAGCGGTACCTTCTCGGCTAGGGTGTTGGACTTTATGGATCCCTTACAGACCATAGAACAATGTTTAACACTTATGCCTTTTCCGAAGGATAAGGCTGTTGCCGACAGGAAAGCGTGGGTTATGGACGGGATGGCGACTTTCGCCTCCATCACATTGAGGAAGCTGAAAGTCGGAATTATTGATGACGACAGGTTAATTCGTGAAATGTTGAAGCATCAATTAGAGGATATCGCGGATCAAGATTTTGAGGTAGAGATTAGAGCGTATCCGGACGGAGAGGAATTTTTCAACGACCCTTGGCATCGCCAGAATGAACGATTTCTTCTCATTATTGACAGAATCATGCCTAAGATGGATGGTTTGGAGGTTCTGGAGAAGATCCGCACGCAATACGACCGACGAAGGTATTTGTGCATGATGCTAACCAGCAGGGATTCCGAAGAGGAAATCTCAATGGCGATTCAAAGAGGCGCCAATGATTATATGGTCAAGCCATTCAGCATTAAAGAGCTGCGCGCCCGAATAAGACGATTAATCCGGGGGACGCGATGATTAATCTCTTCACTGTCATGGTACTCACGGTCGTTTTCTTTCTGCTGCTATGCTTTGTTTATATATATTTGGTTTTGAGAAAAATAAGGACCAACCTGTTTCAGAAACGGAAAAAGGCATGGCTGGAACAGATCATGAACGAGCTCCAAGAATACTTTGTCGCTGGGAAGAGGAATTATTCCTTAATAAGCCGTCGGTGTCGCCCAATTGAACTTTATCAGTTTGAAGCCCTTGAAGACTTTTTCGGCGATTATCTGAGTAATTTCAAAATCGAGCCTAGTTTTAATCCGGTAAAACCGTTTGTAGAGGAATATTTTGTTCCATGGTACAGAAAAAGGCTTTTTCATTCCAAATGGAGTACCCGAATGAATACGCTGTATTTCATCGATCTTTTTAAGATTGATAGGATGCAGGACGACTTATTGAAGCTGTTGGAGAGCAAGAAGTGTTCATCGGAAGAGAGATATCAGATTTATCTCCTTTTGGCCGATTTCGGATACGTCCATCTTCAGGACCTGTTCAAGGAATCGAAGGGGCTTCCTCCTTTTCTGTTAAACGAGATGATTAGCCTGGTTATTACTACAGATAATTTCGAGAGCTATGTAGACATTTTTTATGATCTCCCTTATGAATGGCAGTTAAGTATGATAGACGTACTTAGAGATAAAAATTTCCGCTCGTTGAAACTTCAAGAATTGTTGGAAAGCTTGTTGAATGCAACCGATCAGGAGAAGAGGGTGCGGGCAACCAAAACAATTGCGAGCCTTGGTTATATTAGCTCTCCTGACGTAATTACGCAGATTATTGATGAGCAGTCCCAAAGGGGAGAATGGCAGAACCCGCAGTACACGGGGGAAAAACTGATGTATGTCAGGCTCATGGGGAATATCAAAACAGAACGTTTTTTGCAGTACCTAGAGCAGTTCATCAGCGATAGAAGCTATGTCATAAGATCAGAGGCTGCTAAAGCCATTCGAAAATACAAGAATGGAAGAGATATCCTTCTCTCTATTACCACGACACACCCTGACAGTTATGCCAGAAACATTGCTAAGGAATGGTTAGAGAGGAGCATAGATTATGAATAATTATTGGGATCTTGCTGTTTTTCTCTTCCAGATCGTGAATCAAGTGATCTTTTTTTATCTTGTATTCGTTTGTTTGTTTTATTTCATCCTTTTCTTTCTGGCTTTCAGCCGGTTAAAGCGAGAACGTGGCCTTCATAATGTGGAGCCTTATAAGAAAGTCAAAAAATCTGCGTTCACTCCCCCCTTATCAGTTCTGGTTCCGGCTTACAATGAAGAGATGGGAATTATCGGTACTGTGCTGTCACTAGTCACAGGAAGCGGACGATTGGATTATCCCGAATATGAGGTCATTGTGGTCAATGATGGATCTAAGGACCAAACTCTGCAAAAAATGATTGAACGGTTTAAAATGGTACCATTGAAAGATAAAGTATTTCAAAAACGCAACGGAATCGAAACCAAACCGATCAAAGCGGTCTATAAGTCGGAAATTTATCCTCAATTATTGCTTGTTGACAAAGCAAATGGCGGAAAGTCGGATGCGTTGAACGCGGGTATTAATCTATCTAAATATCCGTATTTTGCTTCTATTGACGGAGATACCGTATTGGAACCGGATTCTTTCCTCAAGATTATGAAGCCGATCATAGAAAATACCGAACAGGAAATTCTCGCTGCGGGAGGCAATGTGCTGATTGCGAACGGAAGCACGATCGTTCATGGGCAGATGAAGGAAATGAGGCTGTCCAGGAATCCTTGGGTCATTATGCAAACAATCGAATATATGCGCGCTTTCCTTATGGGGAGAATCGGATTGAGCAAAAATAATCTCCTTCTCATCATTTCCGGCGCATTCGGGGTATTCAAAACAGCAAGAGTCATTCAAGCGGGCGGCTATAAGCTGGGAACAGTTGGCGAGGATATGGAGCTTGTTGTTCGTCTTCACAGAATGAACATCGAGAATAAATGGGGAGCCAAAATTGAATACGTCGCGGATCCAGTGTGTTATACCGAAGCGCCTGAGGAAATAAAAATATTGAGAAACCAGCGGGTAAGGTGGCACCGGGGGTTATTCGAAAGCTTGTGGATTCACCGAAAAATGGCCCTTAATCCAAAATATGGGAGAATCGGATTAATCGCCATTCCGTATTTCCTTTTTGTAGAATTATTCGGTCCTATCATTGAAATGATAGGTTATCTTGTCGTATTAATCGGTTGGATCTTGGGGGAAGTCAATATTCAATATTCGTTGGCTTTACTTCTGTTCATGGTTATGTACGGGTCATTCCTGTCCATGGGCTCCGTGCTTCTTGAGGAGTGGAGGCTAGGAAAACATAAGCGGGTATACGAACTCAATCGCTTATTTTTCTTTGCTTTGTCGGAGGCGTTTTGGTATCGGCCGATTATGACATATTGGCGGGTAAAAGCACTCATGTCAGCGATAATGGGGAAAAAACAGAGTTGGGGCGAGATGAAGCGAAAGGGCGTTTCATCATAGTATCTGGACTTGTTGAACGATCGAAAGAGAAAGTAGGGGGAAGTTTAGGTATGGGGTTGTTTAAAGGGAAAAATGCACTGGTAGGCATCATGTGGGTTCTTGTGCTGGGGGTTCTTGCTTATATTGTGCTGCGAGGAGATAAAGATGTAGGATCAATAGTACCTGAAACATCTGTTCAGCCAATATCGACGATAGCACCAGTAACCATAGATGGAGTTAAAGTTCCCGCTAAAGTCGGGGGTTCCTACATACAGATTAACCATAATGGCGAGTGGCAGGATATGCTGATTAAAGGTGTGAACTTAGGGGCTACTAAACCGGGATTATTCCCTGGGGAAATGGGGATTGCCAAGGCTGATTACTTGCGGTGGTTCAAACAAATGGGGGATATGAATGTAAATTCTATAAGGATTTATACCTTGCATCCACCAGCATTTTACGAGGCTTTGCTAGAGTACAATTCGAAAGCGAGCCAGCCCATTTATTTGTTTCATGGCATATGGGTCGATGAAGAGGATATGGTTGCGTCGAATGATGTATTTATCGGTCATACAGCGGATGACTTTAAGAAAGAAATGCAGAATGTAGTGGATGTCATTCATGGACAAGTCAATCTGCCTGAACGGGCGGGGCATGCCGCCGGTGCATACAAAGCCGATGTCTCCCCTTATGTCGTAGGCTGGATCTTGGGTGTTGAGTGGGACCCAACAGTAGTCGACTCCACCAACAACAAGCATAAGGGCATGGAGAATTATAACGGACAATATTTTAGGACAGAAAATGCACAACCTTTTGAGATCTGGCTCGCGGATAAAATGGAGTCAATCGCCGTCTATGAATCAGATCGTTATCAGTGGCAAAGACCAATCAGCTTCACTAACTGGGTAACAACCGATTTGATGCAACACCCCACGGAACCTTTGGAAACAGAAGATATGGCTGTCATAAACCCGAATCTCATTAAAGAAAATCCGAGTTATAAAGGGGGATATTTCGCATCCTATCACGTGTATCCCTATTACCCCGATTTTCTTAATTATGAACCTAAATATACAAATTACATCGATTTTCGCGGTGAGAAGAATAATTATTCCGGTTATTTAAACGATCTGAAACAAAATCACCAAATGCCTGTTTTAATCGCAGAATTTGGGGTACCCTCTTCCAGGGGAATGGCCCACCGAAATGTAGCCGGATGGAATCAGGGGCATCATGATGAAACGGAACAAGGGAATATCGATGCGAGACTGTTTGAGGATATAAACCACGAAGGTTTGGCTGGTGGATTGCTCTTCAGTTGGCAGAATGAATGGTTTAAGCGAACATGGAATACGCAAGAACTGGATAATAGCGACCGTCGTCCATTCTGGTCAAATATGCAAACCGGAGAGCAGCATTTTGGATTGCTAAGTTTTGACCCGGGTCCAGCTGATAAGTCGATTTATGTGGATGGTGAGACTTCTGACTGGGACTCCAAGAAAATAAATCCGATCCAATTAAATGGCTCTTCCGCTAGTTCCACTAAACAAGTCGATGGGCAAGCGTCCCTGAAGCAATTTTTTGTCACAAGCGACGAAGGCTATGTTTATTTCCGCTTGGATTTCAATAGAACTGAACAACCGTTAGATTGGTCACAAATAAATACGATGCTACTGCTCAGTACAATTCCAAATCAAGGGCAGCACCGTGTTCCGGGGGATTCAGATCTCACGACGGAAGAGGGTATAGATTTCGTGATTGATTTGAAGGGAGATAAAACTTCAAGAATCTGGGTAGACAGCTACTATGATACGGATTATTTTACCTACGGACATACTTTAGGTATGATGCCTAAACTGGACTATCCCAAGAATAAGGACAATGGCATTTTCCATACCATGCGGCTGGTCTTAAACAAACCGCTGACGATTCCTAATGTAAAAGGGAAGTCTATTGTGTTGCCGTTGGAAAGCTACGAAACCGGTTTGTTGCGTTCAGGGGATGGGAATCCAAATCATCCAGGCTTTAATTCGTTAACGGATGTAGCTTTGAATGCCAAGGATCATGTGTTAGAATTACGAATTCCATGGCAATTGCTTAATTTTAGAGATCCAAGCAAACACGAGACAATCGGGGACATCTGGGGTAAAGGACTGGGTGCTTCGGAAATCATAAAAGAAATTAAGATGGCGGTAGTAACCTATAAGCAAGATGGGACGCAACAAAAAGAAAGTCCTGGAAGCGGAGCATCTGTCTATACATATCCTCAAGCAAGAGATAGTAAGATCAGTTCCTCCGATATGTATCGTTATCAATGGGCAGACTGGGATATCCCACAATATCATGAGAGATTAAAGAAATCGTACTATATTATGAAAGACCTTTTTGGGAGAATCTCTATAAAACATTAGTTATGGATCAAGCATCTGAATGAGCAGGGAGGGAGAATGGTTGAAGCAGTTAGCATTCAAGATCATGCTTCCGTCTCTCCCAACTCAAATAGTGAAAGGCGAGGCGTTGAGTATTGGAGACAGGAAATCTGCAGCTAAGCAACAGATTATTTTCTATGAATGCAATTAATCAAGTACCCTGACTGTTCCAAGCGAATAACGGCCGTCACTTCTCCTGCCGTCGTTAGCGAAGTCCACTTCCGGTTTGCCAGTTTGCAGGTTGAGGATCGCAGCGTTGACCTTGTAGTTTCCAGGCGCAAGGTTCGTAGGAATTGGCAATGTGCCTGATACCTCTTTTTCTCCTGGAAGCCATTCGCGAATATCTATTGCTGACCGCATTTGGGAGACAATGGCTCCCTGTTCATCAGTTAGTGATAGCTCCAAGGGCCAAGCAAAGTAAAAGGGGGCTACCCCTCTGTTGATCATGTTAAGTTTGATATGCAGCGAGTTTCCCGCATGAATTTCCTTTTCGTGAGACTCCTTTGCAATAACAAACCGATAACCAATGGTTTTCAAAAATCGGTCAATATTCGACTGAAGGCTGCCGCCGGGTGGCTCTTGAGAAGGAGCGCTGGGACCGATCCAGCTTACATGAGTCAGCTTCGACTGTAACAGGGTTTCCTCAATATGAGCGTCATTGAAGTAGTTTTCACCAGACGCAAACTCTCCGCCGCTGGGCGCCGATTTCCAGAAGTCCGGCATGGCTGGCTGATTATTTTGAGTAAGCCAAGACTTATAGCCGTAGGTATACCATTTCAGGAATTCGTCTATCGTTGAGCTATGTGAGCCGAAAGTGTCATTAAATAAACCAAGCCCGTTGTTCAATGCAATTTCATGAGGTCTTCTCATCATCAAACGTTTTTGTTTGAAATTTTGCAAATAATGCTCAACATATTGATCAGTAACTTCTTCTTTAGGAAATTCGATTGATGAGTTTCCTTCATTGTTGGTATGCCACTCGCCCCAGTGTCCTACGCTGCCTAGCTCGATAAAGGCAATTTGGGGATCATTATTGTATCGATTACCTAATGCTTGGATCAGGCGCTCGTGATTTTTGATCAGAACAAGATCATTATAGTCGGGACTAAATCCCTTCCCGTAGTCAGAATCGTACTGAACCCCCTTTTCGCCGATTTCTTTATATAGCCAGTCCGGAATATCTTTATGCGGTGTATGACTCGGATAATCGAGAACCACTCTGAGAATAAGGGATACTCCCTTGTCCTTCCATAATGCAAATTTAAACTTTTTTTCAATTGCATCAAATGCATACTTCCCTTTTTCTGGTTCCAGGTCAGCCCATGTCAAATTTGCATAAGCAAGCCGAAAGGGCTGCTTGGCTTCATTATTTCTTGCATCTATGACAAACCCCATAAAAGGGTTATTCAGAACTTGATTCGTTTCCGCGGGAAAGTAAGATACTCGGTTTATAACTTCAGTTGCCATAAGTTTCCGATAGCCGAATACGTAAAATATCCCCAGAATAAGGCTTATAGCAATGAGCACATGATGAAGACGGAAATGCATGAGATATACCTCCTCCATGATCTATCTTTGAAATATTATCAGACAGGGAATGACGTTACAATACAGATATTGGCAGCGCATCTGTGCGGTTCCGAACGGCGGTGAAAGACCCGCTAGATATCGTCTACATGTTCTGGGCCATATCGGTGGGTATTGCAACTGGGGCGAAGCTCTACCCGGTTTCACTACTAGGCTCTCTCGCTGTGGGGGCAGCCCTTCTGTTCCTGTCCAGGCGCAAAATAAGAGAGCAGCCCTACCTATTGATTATTCGTCATTCGGACGAATCCATAGGAGAGCTGCGCATACGATTAAGACAAATGAACTATTCAGTGAAATCGAAAACGGTCCGTAAAAACTTCACAGAATTGACCCTGGAGATGCGTCTGCGGGATGATAATACAGCTTTTGTGAATGAGCTATCTAGAATTGAAGGGGTGCAGGATGTGTCTCTAATTAACTATACAGGAGACTATGCACAATAACTTTTTGAGGCCCCTGCCTCGCATGTGTGATTAGCTGATAATCTGGATGGTTCGAGTTGCATTCTCCCATATCACGGTCGCGCCAATCGCTTCTCCAACGAAGCGCAGCGGTACGTACGTGCTTCCCTGATAGAGGACCGGAGGAGCATCAAGTTGAACCTTCTTGCCGTTTAATAGAGCCTTCTCGCTATCCAGAGTCAGGCTGATTGTCCGGTTTCCTTTTACTGCTGTTACAGTTTGAGTCTCCTGATTCCAGACTACCTTTGCATTCATAGCCTCGAAGATAGAACGAAGTGGAACGAATGTGCGATCGTTAATAATTTCTGGACGTTGTGGGAAAAAGCGCTCCTTGCCATCTATGATGAGGCGAGGGGCGTTTATTTTTTCGCGAACGGCAAGAATGCCGAGGCTTGGTGACGTGCAAAAAGCGTCTCCTGAAGGTGCCGCCTTGCAAGTAAGCTGGTTGTCCGGAGCCTGCAGAAGCAGCTTGTAGCGCTCTTTCCCGTTCCGGTCAAGCGAATACCAACTGCCGTTGTTATCCTGAAAGTATATATGCTCGGCAGCATCATATTGAAGGGTACTTGGACGAATCTGATTGGCTTCAGGAAGTGAGTAGGTCCAGAGCGCTTTTTGATCATCGATCAGGGTAAGGCTGCGCTCGGTTTCTTTCAAACTCAGCGAAACCTGTGGTTTCACGGCCTCGGGGAGCTTAGCGTTTTGCTTAACCGGCAGCCATTCTCCGCTTGGAAGGACAGATTTCCACAAACCATCGGACTGGTAATAGGCCGTGCTGTCATTAGCAATAAATAGCTTTTGAGGAGAAGAGTCCTGCAATCTCCATGTGACCTCAAATTGGTCTGCACCCTGAAGAGAGGCGTTAATAGGCTCCATGTTTGAAGTAATTTGCGAACGGAATTGCAGTAATTCTATATCTGGATTATGGGTTTCTGAAGGGGAGTCAGCCCCTAGCAGGAAAATGATAGGTAGGGATGCAATAAAGGGAATCCACCGCATGTTCTCATCCTCTTCGAAGTAAAATTGAAACGGTGGCAAAAGGTTACACCGGATTTCTACTTCTAATATAGCAAGAATCCTAGTTGATTTAAATTAATTTCACAAACTAGGCTTACTCTTATCAACACTAGAGTTAACTTAGTTGACATGAGCAGATTTTGAAATTGTCTCTCACTCTGTGAAACTTCACTACGAAAGCGCTACCTGTTAGTTTACTTAACAAAAAAGCAAAAAATGTTTGACAACAGATAGGGTGAGTTGTTAATATTTAATTATTAACATCACTGGAATAAATAAAAGATAAATAACGTGTTATTAATCATTTTTATCTGGGAATATGTTCATTTCATTGGTTTATTTCGAAAATTAATAACATCCGTGGAATAATTAGCCTCATATAACAACATTAGACCATGAAATTAAACGTAAAAGAGGGGAAGACAAAATGGATAAAACATTAGTTGAAGAATATCGTGGAGGTGCGCTGGAATGCGTGCATAGCGGGCATATTTGCGGAGTCTCCATCTCGGGTGCTGTTAAGTACGCAGTAGGGGATGTAGAATCATTAACCTATTTAAGGTCATCCGGAAAACCATTTCAAGCTATTCCTGTTATTAGGCATGGCGCGGATAGAAAGTTTGGCCTTTCTGATAAAGAAACGGCTATTATGATCGGGTCCCATCGTGCGGAGACCTTCCATGTTGAAGCATTGGAATCCATGCTTACCAAGATTGGAGTGGGAGAGGAAGCACTTGTTTGTCACCCCACTTACCCCTTAAGTGTACCTGCTTCAGAAGCCATGCTTAGAGCGCAGAAGCCTAAACGTTCAATTTATCATAATTGTTCTGGAAAGCATCTTGGCATTCTTGCTTTGTGCAAAACAATGGGATATCCGACCGAAGGCTACTTTGAACCTGATCATCCGGCTCAAATCGAGATCGTAGACACGCTCGCTTACTTATCTGAATGTCCTAGAGAACACATCCACTTAGGTACAGATGGTTGCGGATTTCCGGTGTTCGCTATTCCTCTTAAGCATTTAGCAACTGCTTTCCTGAAGTTGGCCTGTCCTGAGGTGATTGAAGATCTTGAAATTCGATCCGCTGTGATCCGAATAACCGCCCTTATGAACGAGCATTATGAGATGATTGCCGGTTCAGATAGAATTTGCTCAAGCCTACTTATGGATCCCAATATTGTTGCTAAGGGCGGTGCTAAAGGCGTGTACTGCTTTGGATTGAAAAAAGAAAAGCTAGCTTTCGCGCTTAAAGTGATGGATGGTTCTGAGGACGAGTGGCCTATCATTACGGCATCCATCCTTGAGCAGATTGGTTATAGCAACCAAGAGACGATTGATCGAATGTATCAACTTACACCAACTGACATTACTAATGATAATAAAAAGGTTATCGGAACAAACAAAGCGGTTTTCACCTTAGAAATCATATAGATACTCAGGCTTAGTTACTAAATTATGTTGAGGAAACTATCTTCAGCAAGATTTTATAACATAGATCAAATTACAGGAGGGGTTATAAAATGAAGAAAAAAGCTACGATTCTAGCCTTATGCACCAGTCTTGTACTTACTTTTGCCTTAGCAGGCTGTTCTACAAATGGCGGGCAGAATGAAGCGGCAAAAGCCACTGGAGCCGCAGGGGCCAAAGAAGCCACAGGCAAGAAAGCAAAAATCTCGTATCTCGATCCGCTTCCAAGCCCGGAAAGAACAGCGCTTATGCAGGGGCTTTTGAAGAAATTCCAAGAGAAAAACCCGAATATCGAAGTTGAATATACGTCTGTCCCTTGGGATGATGCGAATAAGAAATGGATGACCATGGGTGCAGCTGGCATTCTTCCTGACGTATTGAGTATTGATGATACTTCTTTAGTAGCCATGGCTTCAGCTGGTTATATCGAGAACTTGCAGCCCTTTTATGACAAATGGGATCAATTAAATAATTTGACGGAAGCAACCAAACAAGCGAGAAACAAATTCAAAGGTAAAGTTTATGCGATTCCAGATGGATTCTTGCTGCAGGGCTTATTCATTAGAAGTGATTGGTTTAAAGAACTGAATATGCCAGAGACAATCGCGACATGGGATGACTACTTTAATCTAGCGCAAAAATTCACAGACTCAGCGAAAAATAGATACGGTATTTCCTTTAGGGGAGGAGCTAACGGCGTTATTCGAGCAATGGAATATGTGATGGCGGCGGTTCACTCCGACAGTTGGTTTGATAAGGATGGTAAATCGATTTTGTATAAACCTGAAGGCGCTGCGGCCTTTAAGAAATTTTATGATGTTTACTTAAACGGAAATGCTCCTAAAGAGTCTGTCAATTGGGGCTTCAACGAAATGGTTCAAGGATTCTTAAACGGTCAAACGGCTATTTTAAATCAAACGCCTGAAGTCATTATTACAGCTCAGAAAAATATGAAAGAAGGCACATGGAATGTAGTTCCAATGCCAAAAGCTGATGACGGAAAACGTTATATTTTCTGGGGTTACACAGCCGCTTACGCCATGTCCTCCAAATCACAAAATAAAGAGGCTTCTTGGAAGCTAATCGAATTCTTAAGCTCTCCTGAGAACAACCTAGCATACAGCATTAAAAACTCTACGATTCCTATTTACAAAGAAAACCTGAAAGATCCGTTCTTCAGTAAAGGTGCTATTGCTGGGTATGCGGGTTCCATGGCGGATTCCAACATTGTGTTTGCAGGCCCTCCGAGCCATTTAACGAAGCTTGGTCAATTCACGGGAACGTTCGCAGTGGAAGAGACGCAAAAATATTTGACAAAAGCGCAATCGCTCGAGGATACTGTTAAGCATCTTGCAGATTTTCTAACCAAAGAACAACAAGCTTATATGAAGGAAAATCCATAAAAAAGAAGGCAGATAACCGGGGACACGAATGAATCCCCGGTTATCTATTCTGAAAGTATTGAAAAGGCGGGGAGAGAAAACATGCTAAAAGCAATTCGATGGAAATCATTCGAGCCCTATTTATTAATCACTCCTGCTGTTCTAATTATTCTAGCTTTTTTTGCTTATCCTTTACTATCAGGACTTAAGCTTGCTTTTATGCATTATGTCTTATTTGAGCCAGGTAATATCCACTTTTCAGGTTTTGAAAATTTCAGATCTTTGCTGGCAGATAAGAATCTCCCTCAAATATTAGGTAATTCTGTACTTTGGGTCATCTTAACGGTAGGTTTGCAATTCGTTCTTGGATTTATTTTAGCACTAGCGCTAAATAAACAGTTTAAAGGAAAAAACATCTACCAATCTATTGTTTTTCTTCCTTGGGCCGTGTCTGCTTTTTTAATCGGGATGATTTTTAAATGGTTGTTTAATGAACAGAATGGGCTTATTAATTACTTATTGGTGAAACTCGGAATTCTGGAAAAAGGCATCCCCTTTTTGGCTATTCCACATGTCTCTATTTTCCCAGTCATCGCTGCTATGGTTTGGTATGGAGTGCCTTTTTTCGGGATTATGATTCTTGCTGCTCTACAAAACGTACCTAAAGACATCTATGAATCAGCTGATATTGATGGGGCAGGCCGAATGACCAAGCTGTTTAAGGTTACGATTCCTTATATCAAACCGACGATTATTATTACATTGCTGCTTCGAGTGATTTGGGTATTCAATTCAGCCGATTTGATCTATATCATGACCAATGGGGGTCCAGCGAATACTTCTCATAACTTGCCATCTTATATATTTAATAAAATCTTTTATACAACGGACTATGGGCAAGCCTCTGCTTTGGGAATTATGATGTTAGTGATACTTATTCTTTATACGTTAATTTTCTTGAAAACGACTAAATATGATGATGCAGGTGATTTCTAATGGTCTCCTATGTGCGGAATGTAACCCCGACAGTTTCTCGAGTCATTGCGTTAACCTTGTTCCTTATCGGTGCTTTGTTTCCTTTTTACTGGATGCTAGTCACTTCTCTAAAGGATAGACAGGAAATTTATAGCGGGAAGCTAACGCTTTGGCCCAAAAATTTAACGTTTGCGAACTATATAGACACTTTCCAGAATTCTAACTTTCCGCAATATTTTATGAACAGCTTTATTGTAAGTATAAGTAGTTCAATCCTGGTGTTGTTTGTATCCATTCTAGGTGGCTATAGTATGGCCAGATATTCATTTCGAGGCAAGAAGCTATTTCTAATATCCTTTTTAGCTACTCAGATGATTCCTGTGATGGTCATTCTAGTTCCGCTCTTCATTACATTCAGCCAAATACACTTGTTAAATAAACTGCCTTCGTTGATCATTACCTATACCGCTATGAATATTCCTTTTTGCTTACTGACGATGTCCAGTTTCTTTCAAAGAATTCCCGTATCTCTCGAGGAAGCGGCTCTTATCGACGGGTGTAACAAATTTCAAACGATGATTAAAATTATTCTGCCCATTATGCGGCCGGGAATTGTTGCTACCCTTGTATTCGCATTTACAGGCGCTTGGAATGATTTGTTTTTCGGGGTTATGTTTACGAATAGCGAAAGCACCAAAACCGTCCCTGTAGGACTAAGCAGTTTTGTGCAAAAATTTGATATTAACTGGGGACAAATGAGCGCTGCGGGTATTTTATCTTTGATTCCGGTTGTGATTATGTTCGCTTTTGCCCAAAAATACATTGTATCAGGTCTTACAGAGGGCGCAGTCAAAGGATAACGACTTCAATTGGTGAGTCGGAGAGACTTTGAGCTACGCTCAAAGATCCCTATATTAGGAGGAGAATCATGCTGCTGGAAGTTATTGCAACAACAGTGAGGGATGCATTATTGGCCGAGCAGAGCGGTGCGGATCGTATCGAACTCATAACAGGGATTCTAGAGGGTGGGTTAACGCCTAGTTACGGCTTAATTGATGAGGTTGTGCATAGCACGAACATCCCTGTTCAAGTGATGATTCGCCCGCATAGCCAATCTTTTTGCTATGAAGAGAGAGATCTCAATGTGATGATTAAAGACATACAGACAGTGAAACGGATTGGCGCTCGTGGCATTGTGCTTGGGGCGCTTACCTCAGACCGTACGATTGATCACGAGACGCTGCGCCGATTGTTAGATGAGGCGGAAGGGTTATCTGTGACTTTTCATCGTGCATTTGACGAAGTAAGCAATCTGGAGAAGGCTCTAGAGGAACTTTTATCTTATAGCCAAATTGATCGGGTGCTCACATCTGGAGGAAAGCCAAACGTGCTTGACGCGCAAGAAGAGATAAGCCGGCTTGTTAAACAAACGGAACATTCTCACCTGCAAATTTTAGCCGGAAGTGGATTGACGGTCAGTGCAATCCCCTCCTTCCTTCAATCGACAGGTGTTAAAGAGATTCATTTCGGTAGAGGGGTACGAGTGGATAATAATCCGATAAATGAGATTGATACGGAAAAAATTAAAGATATTAAAAATATAGGTAGGGATCATGTTGCTAATGGTTGACTGCGGTGTATAGGATGGTTAACATTAGATTTATTAACATGGGTGGAATAAAGAAGAGGAATCCAAGTAAATGAAAAAAATTGAGAAGCATGACCAAGATGTGATCAGACTGCACAATAAGCAGATGATTTTGGAAATCATTAAAAAGAGTCGACCCATCTCCCGTGCGGAAATCACCAAAATCACCAAGTTGAGTCCTACATCCGTTGGGCGTATCGTAGGTGAGTTATGTGAACAAGGCTTGGTGAGGGAAACCGCGTTAACCTCGGTGGGCGTTGGACGTAAGGCGATTATGTTAGATATCGATCCCCAGGCGGTTTATACAATTGGGGTGGACATTGGTAAAAAGGCGATTAAGTTCGGCGTCATGGAGTTCAGCGGCGAACTTCTCCATGAGGAGCGAGTTGAGCATATCGCTCTGCAAACAACCCCTGAAGCTACGGCCGCCATTATCTCCGAAACGATCAACTTGATGATTGCGCATAAAAATCTCGACAAGTCGAAAATCATTGGCATCGGCATCGGCGTGCCTGGTGTGATCGACCATGAACGGGGAATCGTCCAATATTCGTCGACATTGGGTTGGAGAAATACCCCTTTCGCCCAGTTCATCCAGGACAAGCTGCATATTCTTACGGTCATTGACAATGACTTGAAAGTGAAAATCCTTGCTGAGTATTTACTAGGCTCCGCCCGTGGTTCGAGAAAGACAGCATTGATTGAGTTGGGCACCGGAGTCGGCTCCTCTTTGATCATTGATGGCGACATTTTTCGTGGGGGTTCAAACAGTGCCGGGGAGTTAGGACATACAACGCTGGATCCGAATGGCAACATGTGCGAATGTGGTAAAAGAGGATGTCTACAAACGTATATCGACGAGTCAGCTATTCTGCATGAAGCAAACCGAATCAAGGAGACCGCCGATATCCAGCAGCTGTTTGCGGCTGCAAATAACGAAGAGAACTGGGCTCAAGATATTATTTCCAGAACTTCGCTTTACATCGGCATAACCATTAATAATATCGTGTGCATGTACAATCCCGATGCCGTCATTTTGTGTGGTGACTTGGTGGAAAACTACAGTGATATTGTGCCTTTAATCGAAGAACAGTGTGGGCAGGTGGTATGGGAACCTTTCCGTGACACGTTTAAAATCCTGACTTCCGAGTTGAAGAGCAAATCGATCGTTGTAGGCGCAGCCATGTTAGTAATGAATAACTACGTCGATAAAACTTGATTAAATAAAAGCGTTACGAACGTTTGAGGCGGCAGCCCCACGTCCGTAACGCTTTTTTTAGGCTTCTAAAACCCGGCGCTTCTTCCTTTGAATTCCTTGTGCACGAAGCGTCTTGATCGATAAAATAATGCCCGTAATCGTTAGGAAGATCATACTAATCGCTGCTAAATCGACAAGCCATTTCACATTCGTACTCCCGATTTTTCCCTCATGAAGTCCCTTGATGAACCCTGTCAGACTGTTAGCTCCTTCCTGACCGGGGCCGGGGCCATTAAATGCAGGTCTATTTCCCTGCATAGCTCCAGATGTTCCTTGATCCCCTGAGGTAGAAGGAGTCATCGAATTGGAGGATTGAGACATGGCCCCTTGAGGTCGCATCTCTGCTCCTCCTGAGCCTGTCAGCCACTTCTCGGATAAGAGAAGCCCCGTAATCGATTGGATCAAAATAAAAACCGAGCAAATCAGGCCAATCCATAAATGCAGTTGACGTGTTCTTTTCATGTGAAACCCACCTTTTCCAAATTTGTTGATATAGGTGTAAGTATAGAGGCTTATCCTGAAAAGAATCTGAGGCCTAGCTGAGGGATTGCTGAGTATAGATAGCGCAAAAAAACCTACTGATGCATGATGCATACAGTAGGTTTTTTCAGTGTGTTGCTAGGCAGCCTGTGTCAGCCACAGACCTTCTTATTCAGCTGGTTTGGGTTGAATAACGACGGGAGTCGAAGCAGCAGTAGACTTCTCTGTAGGCGCAGTCTGTTTGCCAATGAACAAGCTGAGCGGCAGCGCGGCTAGCACGATGAATGTGGCTAGCAAGTAAACATCATTCACACTCATGGTGAATGACTGCATCCCGATCTGTACCTTATCTGTCAAGCCGCTGCTGGCCAAATTCTTGGCATGCGTAGCGGTTTGCGTTGAAAGGACAGAAGTGAACAGTGCAATCGCAAAGGAGCCGAACACATTGCGCACCCAGTTGCTGATCGAGGTCGCATGACCGGACAGCGTTCTCGGAATTTGCTCCATCCCAGCATTACTTGATGGCATGGTGGCAAAGGCGATCCCGAGGTTCCGAACGATCATCCAGAACACGATATAACCGCGAGATACATCGACACTTAGCCAGCTAAGCGTTAATGTCCCTATTGCGATTAAGGAAATACCGATGAATATGAGAATACGCGGGCCTATAATACTATATAGTTTACCCACAATTGGCATGCTTAATGCCATCACAAGTGAGGCAGGTAGCAGGATTAAGCCCGTATCAAGCGGCGTCACATGCTGAATATTTTGCAGAAATATAGGAGTCAAAAAAGTGCCTGAGTACAAACTAATCGTAACAATACTAGAAATAATTAGTGTTAGTGTATAACGTGAATTAGATAATACACGAATATTCAACAGCGGTGTCTCTGCACGCAGCTCTCTCCAAATGAAGAGCAGAAGTACGAGGATACCGAGTGCGAACAAGCCAACAACTTTACCTGACGTCCATCCCCAAGCATGACCTTGAGAGAAAGCGACGAGTAAGGAAAGACTGCTCACGATGACTGTTAATAAGCCAAGGAGATCAAATTTTTTCGGTACAGAAAGACGATAATAAGGAATCAACTTAAATACGAGAACAATGGCAATGACACCGACAGGTACGTTCATGAGGAACAACCAATGCCAGCTCCAATTTTGCAAAAGCCATCCGGCCAAGGTAGGCCCAATAGCAGGAGCCATCATGGCAGACAAGGACCAAAGGGAGATCGCAATCGGCTGTTTATCCCGCGGTATCACTTGGTACACAATAGTCATAGTCGCCGGCATGATGAGTCCGCTGAAGGCGCCTTGCGCAATACGGAAGGCAATGAGAGAAGGAGCGTCCCAAGCGACCGCGCATAAAAAGGAAAACACCGTAAAGCCCGCGAGTGCCGTGGCATACAGAAGCTTATAGCTGAACCGCTCACCCAAATAGCCTGTAATTGGGGCGATCGTACCGCTAGCGAGCATGAAGCCTGTAATCGTCCATTGAATTTTGCTTAAATCAGTATGAAAATGATCACTTAAAATCGGTATCGCAATATTAATTGTACTCATACTCAGGATCGCAACGAACGACCCGAAGAAAATAGCAATCATGATCGGCCAGAAACGCACTTGCTGTAATTCATCCTTGCTCAAAGTAATACCTCCACTCTATCCATTGATCTTATCTGTAGTATTCTCTATAATTTGAATGAAAATTATCATACTACCAAATAAGTGTATATGTCAATAATGACATAACAAAGGAGTGGCTATGAATACCCTTTCATATGGCTTACTAAGCCTTTTAACCAGAAATTCCCGAACTGGCTATGAACTAACGCAAAATATTCAGCCATTTTGGCAAGCGAAGCATAGTCAAATCTACCCTCTCCTCGCCCAATTAGAACAGAAGGGGTACGTTGAATTTGTGCATGTTCCTCAGTCGGATAAACCGGATAAAAAGGTCTATTCCTTAACGGATAATGGCAGGGAGGCACTCAAGCAATGGATTGCAGAGCCTACAGATGAGCCCGTCGTAAGGGATGAGTTGTCACTGAAAGTATTCTGTATTGGCCTAGTTGATAAAGAACAAGCACGGAAAGTACTTCATGAGCGTGAGGTATACTACCAGAAGAAGAAAGAGAAGTTCGTACAATCTTATGAACGAATTAAACAAGATAGTGTTAAACCGGTCGAGGAACTGGAGATCCATGATCCGTTATTCGGGATCTATGTGCTGGTCCAGAAGGCAACGCTGAAAGTAGACGCAGATCTGGCCTGGTGCGAGTGGATGAAGTCTAAGCTGAAATAATTGCTAACGAGTTTAGATTTATTTAAGTATTAATTTAGCAGGGTTTTAGACTAGAGAGGTAAGATAGATGAAGGAGTGATGAACATAAACGGGGGCTGTATATGAGTAAAAAGTTAGGGATTTTCTTTGTGATCATCATCATAGGCGTGGCGATTGCCGCGGTATTTCCCTACGTCACTTTGAATCCGGCCGACAGCCGAGTCAAGCTAAATACGGCATTTTCCCTACACTATACCGTACTTGTTCTACATATTGGATTCGCATTTGTTGCGCTGGTTAGTGGTTTATTTCAATTTCATAAACGCTTCCGCACCAACTATCCGACATGGCATAGGGCTTTGGGACGCGTGTATGTCGTCAGCGTTATGCTGGGCGGTCTCTTGGGACTCGTCATGACCTTGTATATCGAAAGCTTTACGAAGGCCATGGCATTTCTAGCACTGAGTCTACTTTGGCTATTTACAACCTGGAAAGGCTTTCGCTACGCTGTCCAAAGGCAATTTGATGAGCATCGTGTATGGATGATTCGCAGCTATGCCATCACACTCGTCGCCACATCGGCAAGATTGATTGTCCCGATCTGTATTTTGCTGTATATCGCTAAAATGGGGTTCCATCTTCCAGCAGGCGGTCGTGAGCAAATGGTCGCTGATATTTTAGAAATAAACATCTGGATTGGTTTACTTATCAATCTGATTGTTGTGGAATGGTTCCTGTTAAGACGTCGGAAAGATAAGTGACCACTGAGATAACTCCCATTTTGAGGTTCGCATAAGTAAGATGTTAGTAGGATATTTTCTTTAAAATCATGCGAATGATATCTCCCGTTTCCAATTCATCCGTCATAAAATGATCCTCAAAAACAGGGTCCTTTAACGCGGCTACACACTTGTCCACTTGTTGAAATTGCCATCCCCCCGGCTCATCACCACGTTTGGTCAAACGGTTATTCAGTGTCTCCGCGGAAGCACTAAGGCAGAAATGAAAGACATCCTTGTCTATACTTTTGAATCCATCATAGATATAGTCGAAATTCTGGCGTTTATAAATGGTCATCGGCACAATGAGATGCTTGTTGTACGTCGATTTCAACTCAGCAGCAGCTTTGACCGTGAGAACCCTCCACAGCTCCATATCTTGAAAATCATCCGTTCGCTCATGAACGAGTCGATCCTCTACACTAATTAGCTTTCTAAGCATATAACCGATTTCTTCCGGGTCAAAAATCATGCTGCCTGGAACTTGAGGTTGTAGCCTATTGGCGGCTGTCGTTTTTCCTGCTCCGAAAGCTCCATTGATCATGATAATCATGGTATCACTCCTTATGTTAGATCAACCGCCAACCTCCTGAATGACCGTTTGGATCTTCTGCAGCCGGATATACTCGGACTTTTCCAGCTGAGGCCGAAAGTAGGCGTACAGATAGGCAGCGTCATGGAATTCCAGACCGGGGTAGCAAACAACCTCTTGTACGACTTGAGGGTTATCCATAATAACCTGCCACTCGCCTTTGCGGTCTGTTGGAGATATGGAAGATAAGACATGCTTTTTCGCTGCTAAGGTAGCATTAAGTTCAGGCCAAATGCATTCCCATGAGGGGCTGAAGATAACCGGCTCAGGGAACAGGCGGCTTGCTTTGGCGATGGTATGCTCAATGCCTTCAATGTCAGTATCCCCGGCTGTTTTGATCGCCTCCGTCATGCCATCTAACAGTCGGCGGAATCCGGAGTATCCCTCGGAGAGGACTTCATTTTGAAACGCTATTTCTGCTTCGCCGGTGGGAAGCGTTTTGAAATCTGCATATGTATGATTGGCCATATAGGTATGTACCCCCAAACAGTTCCTTTTTCCAAAATGTATCACAAAAATTTTTCCAATAAAAGCCTTTACATATTAAATTACCCTCTTTGGTTTAAATTCAGTTTATAAATGTCCCTTATGCTAATTCCATTCGAAGGAAATGGCAAAGGAGCGATTAGCAATGAGTAGTGAACCAAAGAAAGTAGCGTGGATTATAGTAGGACTAATGCTCGGGATGCTGCTTGGAGCCCTAGATCAGACGATCATCTCGACGGCGATGCCAACCGTTATTCGAGATTTGGGCGGGATTGCGATGTACAGCTGGGTGTTCTCCATCTACATGTTAACCTCGACGACGAGTATGCCCATCTTTGGGAAATTGGCGGATCTATATGGTAGGAAGCGTATTTACCTCGTAGGGATTGGTATTTTCGTAATAGGCTCTGCGCTATGCGGGCTGGCGACGAACATGACGGAGCTAATCATCTACCGCGGTCTGCAAGGTATTGGCGCCGGTGCATTAATGCCGATTGCAATGACGATTATTGGCGATATTATGCCCGTAGAGAAACGCGGGAAAATGCAAGGTTTGTTCGGCGGTGTAATGGCTTTGTCTAGCATAATTGGGCCAGCGATCGGCGGCTTTATCGTGGAACACTTGAACTGGAGCTGGATTTTCTATGTGAATCTTCCGTTTGGTATCGCAGCAATGGTGATTATCGGTTCAGCACTTAAAGAAAGCCGTACCAATGAGAAACGCTCCATAGATTGGTTAGGTGCACTCACATTAAGCGGAGCTATTGTTTCAGGTTTACTCGGTCTGGTGTTAGGTGGGGATCCAGAGGCAGCGGGAAGCCTACATTATGCGTGGGGCTCTCCACAAATTATCGGTCTTTTCTCAGCGTGTGCCATTCTTCTGGGGTTGTTCCTCTGGGTTGAAACCAAAGCCAAAGAGCCAATGATCCCCCTGCATTTGTTCAAAAATAAAGTCATTTCCGTCACCAGCATGATTGCCGTTTTGATGAGCGTAGGCATGTTCGGAGCTATTACTTACATTCCTTTATTCGTGCAAGGCGTCATTGGCGTCAGCCCTTCGATTGCTGGTTATATCTTGACGCCTCTTATGTTATCCGTTGTGGCATCAGCCATTATTGGCGGAAGGATGTCGAGCAAAGTGTCCTATCGGACCTTAATAGGTACGGGGATGATTCTCATAGGTATCGGTTTCACCTTCATGTCGACCATGGATGCTGGTACTTCCAAGCTCTTTATCATCCTCTATATGATCGTGGCTGGGCTAGGTATGGGTCTTATTATGCCAACGCTAAACATTGCGGTGCAAGGTGAAGTTGGGCCGACTAGTCGCGGTATTGTAACATCGCTAGTACAATTTTTTCGTTCCATCGGGGCAACGGTGGGGGTGAGCATCATGGGCGTCATGATGACGAATCGGATGGCAGAAGGCCTTACCGGTATGGGCGAAAAGTTCCGCCAAATCCCTGCGGAGCAGCTCAAACAATTCGCCAATCCACAGCTGCTGCTGGATGCGAATGCGCGATTGAAGCTGCCTGCCGACATTTTGACAGAGCTGCAGCAGGTGTTTGTTCATGGTTTGAGCGGCATATTCTTGGCAGGGAGTCTCATTGTTTTTGCCGGAGTTATCATCACTTTCTTCTTAGGTAAGGCAAGGATGCTGCCGCAAGAGACAAAGCCTTCCGATAACGATTTACGACCGAATAAAGACTCGGTGCTGCAGCAATCTGAATTCGTCTAAACCGGTTTGCTGTTGTATGCTAGAAGGAATAAGAATGAAACAAGGCTTGAAAAAAAGGAAACAAGACTTAAAAAGCGAGGCTACATTATGGCACCCATTATGATCGTAGATGATGATCCTTATATACGCGAACTGGTCCGCGTCTTCATGCTGAAAGAAGGCTTCGATGTCATCGAAGCCTTGGACGGCGCAGATGCGCTCAAACAACTCGAAACCGTCCAAGTCGACATGGTGATCATGGATATCATGATGCCGAATATGGACGGGTGGGAGCTGTGCAAAGAGCTGAGGGAGCATTATGATATCCCTCTGCTCATGCTCACCGCCAAAGGCGAAACCTCGCAGAAGGTCAAAGGCTTCGAGCTGGGCACCGACGATTACCTCGTCAAGCCATTCGAGCCTGTGGAGCTGGCGATGCGAGTGAAGGCGCTGCTGAAGCGTTACAAAATTGCTTCTTCCCAAACGGTTCAGGTCGGAGACCTGAGCATGAACCGCAAAACCTACGAAGTAACCGTAGGCTCCGAGAGCGTCACCTTACCGCTCAAAGAATTCGAGCTGCTCTATAAGTTGGCGAGCTACCCAGGCAAAACCTTCTCGCGTGACCAGTTGATCGAGCAGATTTGGGGCTTCGATTACGAAGGTAACGAACGCACCGTAGATGTGCACATTAATCGGCTTCGCGAGCGCTTTCCCGAGGAGCTGCATGCTTTTCGGATCGCAACAATCCGTGGATTAGGTTATCGGATGGAGGTGCTGCGAACATGAGAATGAAGAAGCGAAAGAGGTTAGTAAAGAGCAAAATGACTAAAGCTCAGCGGGTCCGCGGCTTTTTGTCTGCTGTAAGCATTTTTGTGCTTATTATTCTTTATTGGTTGGCAGCCTTTTACGGGACAGAATGGCTATTTGCGTCTATCAACAAGCGCCCTTCAGCGGTCGTTGTCCAATTGATCAACTCGCTCGGCGGCATGTTTCTTTGGGGAATAACCATGGCCTTCCTAGGCAGGTTTTTCCGCAGTAAGCAAATGCTCTTTTTTAAAACGATGGTTCAGGCGATTCAAAGTATGTCTAGAGGGGATTTCAACGTGTCCGTCGATAATAATCCACATGGTGGTCCTTTCGTGGAGTTGGTGGATTCGATCAATAACATGGCCGTTGAATTAGGGCAGTTAGAGAAAATGAGGCAGGAATTCATCTCCAACGTATCCCACGAAATACAGTCGCCTTTGACCTCGATTAGCGGCTTCTCCCGCGCTTTACAGAATGAACAGATTACAGCTGCGGAGCGTAAGCATTATCTAGAAATCATTGAAGCTGAGAGTACACGGCTATCTAAACTTAGCGATAACTTACTGAAACTATCTTCGTTAGAATCGCAGCACCACCCATTTGAGCCGAAAAGTTACCGGCTGGATAAGCAAATACGCAATCATATTCTGGCCTGCGAACCACAATGGGTGGATAAAGACATAGAGATGGATGTTGAACTAGAGGAGGTTACACTAATTGCGGACGAAGACCTACTGAGCCAGGTATGGACCAATCTGATTCATAACGCAATCAAATTCACGCCTAATGGCGGAACGATCGGTGTTCATCTCACAGGGAGCGGGGAAGAAGCGATTATCCGAATTTCGAATAATGGGGCGGGCATTTCGGAGGAGGATCGAGCGCATATTTTTGAACGTTTTTATAAAGCGGATAAATCCAGAAATCGAACGTCTGGCGGCAATGGACTTGGCTTATCTATCGTGAAGAAAATTACCGAAATGCATCAGGGAACTATTTCCGTAGTCAGTGCGCCGGAAGAGAAGACCACATTTACAGTTCGGCTTCCGCTGCCAAAGTAGAAGTGAACGCAAATAGAGACCCCCGCTTATCTATGATAACCGGAGGTCCCTAAGGATCAATAATGGTATTCAATTGTACCTATACAACTCCAATCAATCAACTAACGTTGCAAATTACGACTTTACTTACGAACGGATCCTTTCCTCGAATAAACGCTATTCACATTTACCGTGTTGGATTCCCACATGCCCGATGAACGAAGAATCGTTCCCGCACCTCTTCTTCCGTCGTTTGAAGTAAAAGTGGGCATGTTTCGCTAACGTTGTCCATTGGACTATCCCCTTCCTAAGTTGAGAATATCCTGGCTCCTATCAGGGTGCCGTACCGTCTGTGCGGCTTGTCCTTCAAGTGGGCCTGCTCTTATAATAGCCCATTATTAAAATATTGTAAATATTCAGATTATTCGATAAAATCCAATTTTTGCCGACAAATTTAGCTTATTCGTTGAATTTCTTCCGTTTACTTTGTTTTAGGCGAAATTTTGATTTCTTGTTTATGACCGTTAAGTGAACCGGTAATCTAGGGAGGAACTCGAACTCACTTATTCAACACAATCAACCTTCCTCTTGAGGGTGATCTATCAACTACCTTCCTCCAGCATACGACATTCTTTGGACTGCTCGAACGCCATTTGATGCATAACATGCAGTTAATTTCGCTTCAGTAGGCTTTGCGGTTCAATTTGCTGCATTTCCTGCAGCAAATTTCCCTGAAACAGACCTTTTGGGCCCATTCGGGAGAAATTAGCTGCACATTTTGCAGCAAATTCCTCCAACAAACGTTCGGGCGCGTAACTTTGATGCACAAAATGCATGTAGTGTGGTTTTCACGATCTACCAAACTGACTTACATAACCTTTCCCCAGCCGCAGCACGATCCATCACGCCATTCCCAACTAGTCGGTGCCCTAATGTGAATTCTTCAGCTACTAAGCGTGTTTTTCATCGTTAAAGTCGGGATATCGCTCAATATCGTCACCTTAACGATGAAAATCATCGTTATACTTCTAACTGAAGGGCTTGTATGTGAATTCTTCTGCTCGTAAGAGTGTTTTTTATCGTTAAAGTCGGGATATCGCTCAATATCATCACCTTAACGATGAAAATCATCGTTATAATTCTAACTGAAGGGCTTGTATGTGAATACTCCAGCTCGTAAAAACGTATTTCATCGTTAAAGTCGGGCTACTGCTCAATATCATCACTTTAACGATGAAACTCGTCGAATAATGGACTAAGCATCTAGACTACTTGGAGAGGCAACTCTGTGTAACTTGCCCCGAAAAGGGATTAATGGCAAGAAACCTCCCGAAACATGCAGCTATTTCCGATTTGCTTGCAGCTGGCTGAGAAGCTTTTTCGGAGCTGTCCGTGCATATCCTTCCATCATCAGGTCTTCGATTTCACTCCAAGGTACCTTGTCTGTATCTAGAATCGAAACCCAGCCATGCTGTCCAATGTAGGGCGTTTTGTGGTAGGGTGTACCCTCTTGATGAAGGAGGAACTCTTGTGTTGTCAGGTTCGTTTTGATAGCTGTAGATGGTTGACCATCCGTCTCGCCCATCATTACGAAAGGTTTATCTTTCACACGGAACGTGATATGACCGAAGCCATCCACCTTCTCTTCTGCTTCTGGCAGTTCCATGCAGAAAGCTCTAACTTTAGCGACCAACTCTAAGCCCTTAACGCTTACAAACTGATGTGTCATATGAAACACTCCTTATGAATTTATAAAAGAGAACGAGTGAATTCCTTGAACCTTGTGCCTTGATACATTAGTGTTCCCTGATCACCCTCTACGATATAACCAAACTGCTCCCGTCCCACCATTAACTCGAGCCTACTTCGATCTTCAAATTCAAAGGTAGCATAATAACTCGTACTTGCACTTGAATCTCCAGAACCACCGCTGACATGCATTCTTTTGGCTACGACCTTACAGTTCCGACTTTGGATGGGGGAGGCATTATTGGATGACCATGTCATAAGTGATTTAATAATTAAAATGATAATAGTGCCAATGATGAGAACGAATACACTCGCAAAGATAATTAGAAAAAGATTTCCGCCGCTTCCACCAGGGAAAGGCCCCATGTTAAACCCAGATGACATGTCTTTCACTCCTTAACGTAAGGATATTCCCGAATTTCTAGAGAAATCGTTTAACGAACCGGTAACCCGTCTCATGAAAGCCTAATGGCTCATTGGCGGCCCGTGATTCGTCGTTCTTCTCTGATCCGGTGATCCACCACATACCCGAGCAGGCGTGCTTACTGGTTAGCTGCTCGGCATAGTTTTTTAGTTTATCTGCGGCTGCTAGGCGGCTCTTCGTTTCATCCACAGAAATGACGGAGATTTCACTGAATTTCAAAATCTTATCGGAGCCATGGCGAATGCGAAAGCCTAATGTACCGAGAATTTGATTCTTCTCCTCATATACATAGAGTGATTCATCCGGGTTCTCACGCATAAAATGCAGCCTATTTTCAATGTGTAAAGGTGAAATGGCCTTGCCGGTACGCTCTGAAACAAAGCGGCTAATTTGATTGGTATCTTGGGATGTAGCCTCACGAATGGTATACGTCATAGTCGTCCTTCTTTCTATAATCCAATGATTCTGCTAATTATACCATATATTGGAACATAAGTTCTATATTTGCTTGAAAATCTGCTTTTTCAATCGTACTTCATCAACGATTTGCAAAGGAAAGTAGCGATCTGCAAAAAACAAAAAAGCAGTTGAGCAGGAAATACATTCTGCTCAACTACTTTTCGTGCTGAAACTTATTGGAAAGCTTAATAAAGAATGCGATTACGCTTGAGCGTGGATCGTATTCAATGTTGTGCGATCGCTCGCTTGCACGAGCTTGATCAGCAGTTCCTTCGCGGCGGCATAGTCATCCACGTGAAGAATGGACGCGGATGTATGAATATAACGCGCGCAGACACCGATGACGGCAGAGGGAATGCCGCTGCCTTGCACGTGGACCTGTCCGGCGTCTGTCCCGCCCGCCGAGATGAAGTACTGATACGGAATCTTATGCGTCTCGGCCGTATCCAGAATGAACTCGACCATCCCACGGTGGGTGATCATCGTGGGATCAAAGATACGCAGCAGCGCACCGCGCCCTAGCTGCCCAAAGGCATTGCGGTCGCCGGTCATATCCCCGGCGGCGCTGGCATCCAGCGCGTAGAACAAGTCCGGCTGGATGAGATTCGCAGCCGTGCGTCCGCCGCGCACGCCAACTTCTTCCTGTACGGTTGCACCGGCGTACAGGACATTCGGGAGCTTCGGCCCGCCGTGAAGCTCCTTCATCAGCTCAATCGCCAGGCCGACGCCGTAGCGATTGTCCCAAGCCTTGGCCATAATCCGTTTCGGATTGGCCAGGGGTGTGAATGGGCAGATGGGAACAATCTGCTGCCCGAGACGAACGCCGATGCGCTGCGCATCGGCTTTATCTTCAGCGCCGATGTCAACATACATCGTCTTGATGTCTGCAGGCTTGCTGCGTGCCGCTTCGTCCAGCAAGTGCACGGGCACCGAGCCGATTACGCCGATGATCGGCCCTTGATCCGTCATAATTTGCACGCGCTGCGCGGGCAGTACTTGACTGAACCAGCCGCCGAGCGGCTGGAACTTGATTGTGCCATGCTCCGTAATGCCGCTCACGATGAAGCCGACCTCGTCGAAATGGCCGGCCACCATGATCTTAGGGCCTGTTTCGTCGCCGAGCAGGATACCGAACAAGCTGCCGAGTCCATCCTGAACGAACTCGTCTGTATATTTCTCCAATTCACCGCGAACAAACTTGCGGATTTCTCGTTCAAAACCGGGCGCTGCTTGCATTTCCGTCAGCGTCCGAAAAAGCTCTAACGTTTCTGTATTCATGTGGGGTTCCTCACTTTATCGAAATAGGCTTTAGTACAAATATGAGATCTATTTTACCATAATGGAGAAAAAAATGGATTTAAGGCAATTCCCCTCTTTACAAAACTAATGATATTAGTTATTATACTAATATAAATAGTAAACGGGAGGCGTTATTATGAAAATGACACGTATCGGTTCTTTGTATCAACTGGCTTTTATGCCGAGAATTTTTCCGGTGAATTGCTATTTGGTGGAGGAAGAGAATGAATTAACGCTTATTGATGCGGCGCTGCCATTCAGTGTCAAAGGCATTCTTCAAGCAGCAGAACAGATTGGAAAGCCGATCACTCGCATCGTCCTTACACATGCACATGGAGACCATATTGGGGCACTTGACGGTTTGAAAAAGGCGCTGCCGAATGTTAAAGTCTATATCTCTAGAAGAGATGCTAAGCTGCTGGCGGGCAGCAAAGAATTAGAAGCTGGCGAACCGAATTCGCCGATTAAGGGAGATGTTCCTAAGTCTGTGCAGACGAAGCCGGATGTACTGCTGGAGGATGGCGACCGCGTAGGATCGCTGCAAGCTGTATCAGCTCCTGGGCATACACCAGGAATGATGGCTTTCCTAGATGTGCGCAGCCGAGTGTTGGTTGCTGGGGATGCTTTTCAAGTTCGTGGCGGTGCAGCGGTCTCGGGTGTTATGAAATTCTGGTTTCCTTTCCCGGCGATGGCGACATGGAATAAAGACGTATCGTTGGAGAGCGCACGCAAGCTGAGACAGCTAGAGCCGAGCCTCCTGGCCGTCGGACACGGACGGATGATCGAGCAGCCGATTCCAATTATGGATCGCATTTTGGAAGAAGCAGCCAAAAAGTTTCATACAGATGCAGCAACAATTTAGAGACAGAAAAGAGGAACTTTCGTGGCATACAGACAGGGGTTAGACGCAGAGACTGTACTCCAAGCAGCAATTGAGATGGCTGATTTACAAGGTGTTGAGCAGCTGACACTAGCTGCATTAGCAGCTAAATTAAACGTAAAAACACCGTCACTATACAATCATATTAAAGGGTTGCCTGATCTTAGAAAGCAGCTTTCCCGGCGCGGCCTCGTACTCATTAAAGAAGCGATGGTCGAGGCTGTTATTGGCAAAGCCGAAGATGACGCACTGTTGGCAGCAGGCTTCGCTTACGTCATGTTTGCTAGGAAGCAGCCGGGATTATACGAGGCGATCTCCTCATTGCCTGACTACGAGGATCCTGAGTTGAAGGAGGCTGGCAGCCAAGTTGTTCTCTTCATACTGCGCATTTTAGCGCCTTATGGACTCAGTGAAGAAGATGCACTGCACGTGGTACGCGGATTTCGGAGCATGGTGCATGGCTTTGCCTCACTCGAACATAGAAACGGCTTCCGAATGGAGCTGGAAAGAGACGAGAGCCTGCGGCGTTTGCTTCAGACATATTTAAGAGGATTACGAGTAGCGGTGAAATGAGAATAAGCGCGAGGGGCCGTGGTGGCTTCTTGCGCTTTTTTAGATTGTATGTTTTGGGATGGGGATAAGCGAGGCTTAGCCTCTATTCAGCTTGGTTAGCTATGTATTTTGCTGGATGATATTTGGTAAGTATAGTTTAATTGAGGAGTAATATGTTTGTTTTTCTGGTTTGGGACAAGTGGACTGTCAATTGGATCTCAGTTCGATTTTAGAGTCGTTTCAGCAGCCAGAGAATGTGAATTTCGGCGTAACTTGCGAAGAATCAACTATGACAAACTCGCTCGTCCAAAAGGATAGCTTAAGTCGGTTATCCTTGCTCCAAGTTGGGTTTCGTGCAAGCCTCCACCTGTAGGCCTGAATCCACAAACCCCATATCAATCGCACGCCATAAATATAACGAGGCAAAGCTGCGATAAGGCGCCCAATTCGGTGCGATTTCGCCTAAGTAGTTACCATCCTTGCGATCAGCTAGGGTATGCAGCCATTTGGCCGCGCGTTGGAGGCCGGCATCGCCAATTGACATGACATCGGGTCTGCCTAATGTGAAAATGAGGAACATTTCCGCTGTCCAGGCGCCGATGCCTTTGACACTTGTGAGCTGTTTGAGCAGCTCTGTGTTATCTAAATCTTGTAGATTGTCGAGTGCCACCTCGCCGGTTATCACCTTTGTGCTGAGGTCCCGGATGTAGCGGATTTTGGGATAGGAGACCCCGCATTCCCTGATTGCCTCCTCTTCCACAGCGAGTACAAGCTCAGGCGTGACGTTCGGTATGACGAGCTTCACTCTGGCTTTAATCGTTGCGGCCGCTTTTGCCGAGAGTTGTTGGGAAATAATCGACATTACTAGCGACTCAAAGGGCTTGTAGCTGGGTGTGAGTGTAAGATCACCGATCAGTTCAATGAGACTAGCAAGTTTGCTGTCTGCTTGGGACAAGGCAATTATCGCAGGATGCATTTTAGTCAATAGTATTGTAGTTACCTCAGGTTGGATAGACTGGTTTGACTCTTCAAATTCCGTAGTTTCCATGGCGAGAAAACCTCCTTAGGTTCAGTATTTCCATCATAATGGTCATCAGGCTATTCGGCCTAGTTAAATTTGCAAAAAAACCTATTGGTGATACGCAAACTTATCCAATTGTACGCGCTTTTAGTATAATAAAAGTAAGATAGTGATAGAAGGAGAACCGAGCTTTGATGAGGGATGATAATCGAGCAATATCCAGAAGAAATGTGGGCATTTTTGCGCACGTGGATGCGGGTAAGACGACGACGACAGAGCATATTCTTTATCATAGTGGGCGAATTCGTGCGCTTGGTAGTGTAGATAACGGGACTGCACAGACCGATTCTATGGATGTGGAAAGAGAGCGGGGGATTTCGGTTCGCAGCGCGACGACCTCCTTTTCATGGAAGGATACGTTGATTAATCTTGTAGATACGCCAGGGCACGTCGATTTCTTGTCGGAAGTGGAGCGTTCACTTCGGGTAATGGACGGGGCTATTCTTATTGTTTCAGCGGTAGAAGGCGTGCAGTCACAGACGGAAATGATCTGGCACACGCTGAAATCCCTCAAGATACCAACCTTGCTATATATGAATAAAATGGACCGCATTGGTGCGGATCCCGAGCGGGTGCTGCGCGACATTCACAAGCAGCTCACGGAGATGGCGGTGCCGATCTATGCACCGCTTGGTCAAGAGGACTCGTTCCGCGGTGCGGCGAACGTGTTGGGTGCGGCGGATGCGGACGCCGCGGATGGGGTACGCGGATTCGACTTGGCATCCGCGGTGGAGAAGTTATCGGAGCTCGACGAGCGGATGCTCACGAGCTACATCGAAGGTGCGCCCGTCGAGGCGAGCGAGGTGAAGGTAACCCTGCAGCGGTATGCGCGGCAGGGGGAGGCTTTTCCTTTGCTGGTGGGCGCCTCCAGCAAGGGGCTCGGTATCAAGGAGCTGATGGAAGCGATCCTTGATTATTTGCCTGGGCCGAGTGGCTCTGCGGAGCAGCCGCTTTCGGCCGTGGTGTTCAAGGTCGAGCGGGACAAGACCATGGGGAGAATGGCGTACGTCCGCCTCTACGAGGGGACGATCCGCAACCGGGACACCGTCGTTAATGTCACGCAGGGCGTGGAGGAGAAGGTGACCCAGATTCGCAAAATCGACGGCCGCAAAGCCGAAGATATCGGGTTTGTCACGGCCGGCGACATTGCGGCTGTCTGCGGTTTGACGCAGGTACGGATCGGCGATGTGCTGGGCCGGGCAGATAGCGTGCCGCCTGCGCCTCAGATGGCGGTTCCACTCCTGACTGTGCAGGTTCATGCCGAGAGTGAGGCGCAGTATCCGGCGCTCGTCGCAGCGCTGCAGGAGCTGACGGACGAGGATCCGCTGCTCGATCTGCAGTGGCTGCAGGAGGAGCGCGAGCTGCATGTGAAAGTTATGGGCGCGATTCAGCTCGAGATTCTCACGAGTCTCTTGAGCTCGCGCTTTGGACTCCAAGTAAGGTTCGACCAACCTTCCGTGATCTACAAAGAAACGCCTTCGCAAGTGGGCGAAGGCTTCATTGCCTATACGATGCCCAAGCCGTGCTGGGCGATCTTACGTTTTCGCATCGAGCCAGGGGCGCCGGGCAGCGGGCTCGTGTATGAGTCATTGGTACGCGGCGAGCATCTGCTCGTGCAGTACCAGAACGAGGTGGAGCGCCGCGTGCCGGAGGCGCTCCAGCAAGGGCTGCTCGGTTGGGAAGTCACCGACTTGAGGGTGACGCTAGTTGAGGGCGAGCACCACGTATGGCACACTCACCCGCTCGACTTCGCTGTCGCTACGCCGATGGGCATCATGCAAGGCCTTGCGCAGACGGGTACGACGCTGCTCGAACCGATGCTTCAGGTTCGTATCACCGTGCCTGAAGAGTTCGGCGGCAAGGTGCTTAGTGACCTTGTGCAGATGAGAGCGGCTTTTGATCCGCCGCAAATTACCGGAGGCAGATTCGTAGTCGAGGGTCGTCTGCCCGTGGCTACGTCACTGGAATATCCAGTGAAGCTGAGTGCAATGTCAGGCGGACGAGGTGTGATAACCTCATCATTCGCAGGCTATCAGCCAAGTCCACCGGACGTTCATGCGGAGCGTAAGCGGCGTGGAGTCAATCCGCTGGATCAGTCGAAGTATATTTTAGCTGTGCGTAAGGCATTGTCGAGCTAAGTTAGCTGGATGATCATTGTCATTGACATGAGGAACTTGCCTCAGTACAATGAAGGTAAGTTAATAACATGTGACGGAGCACAGGAGACTCACTTGGATTGCCCATTGAATATCATTGGCAATACTTGGTGAGTTTTTTTGCTGTCATTTCCGTTCATTTCCGTTCATTCAGGGATAGGCACAGATGTTCATTTTATAGAAACGGGGGCGATGGTTATGTCTTTACAAGAGCAGTGTATTTTACCAGCCATTCGCAAAATGAGAGACCTAGAGAAGCTATTTAAGTCTAATTATACGTATATTGTTCTGTTGGATTGTCATATTGGGCAGTTGAAAAGCATCGTAGATCTGGGCAAAGCAAACGGAAAGAAGCTGCTGCTGCACGCTGATTTAATAGAAGGGCTCAAAAACGACGATTATGCAGCGGAATTTCTGTGTCAGAGTATTCGTCCTGCCGGCATCATTTCGACGCGGGGGAATGTGATTATGAAGACGAAACAGAATGGCTTGATCGCCATTCAGCGGCTTTTTCTCCTAGATAGCAGTGCCTTGGATAAAAGCTACACGCTTTTGGAGAGGACGAAACCAGATTTCATTGAGGTGCTTCCCGGTATTATTCCGCACATTATCACGGAAGTGAAGGAGCGATCGGGTATTCCTATTTTTGCAGGAGGACTCATTCGTACAGTGGAGGATGTGGAGCTTGCCCTAGGAGCTGGAGCAACGGCTGTCACTACATCGAATACGGAGCTGTGGCAGCATTATCATCAATGATCCTGAACATTTGGAGGTAAGGCAATGGCAATTACGGGGACAAAACCTTCTTATATCCTTTCCCTTGATCAGGGAACAACAAGCTCTAGAGCTATTTTATTTAATCAAAAAGGGAGTATCGTGCACGTAGCCCAGAAGGAATTTAAGCAGTATTTTCCGAAGCCGGGTTGGGTGGAGCATGATGCGAACGAGATTTGGCTGTCGATTCAGGGCGTCATTGCTGCGGTTCTATCGGAGTCCGGGGGGCAGCCTGCGGAGATCGCGGGAATTGGCATCACAAACCAACGGGAAACAGCGGTTGTCTGGGATCGGCACACAGGGATGCCTGTGTATCATGCGATTGTGTGGCAGTCGAGGCAGACGGCAGATATTTGTGAAGCGCTGAAAGCGAAGGGGCTAAGTGACCTTTTTCGGAAGCGTACGGGGCTGCTGATTGATGCGTATTTTTCGGGGACCAAAATCAAGTGGATTCTCGATCACGTTGACGGTGCCAGAGAGAAAGCGGAACGTGGGGATTTGCTTTTTGGCACGATGGATACGTGGTTGATCTGGAAGCTGACAGGCGGGAAAGCGCATGTGACGGATTATTCGAACGCTTCGCGCACGCTCATCTATAACATTCACGAGTTGAAGTGGGATGAAGAGCTGTTGGGGCATTTGGACATACCAGCTTCCATGCTGCCGGAAGTTCGCTCCTCTTCTGAGGTGTATGGTTATACGCAGGAAAGCTTCTTTTTCGGTTCGGCGATTCCAATTGCGGGTGCTGCAGGGGATCAGCAGGCGGCTTTGTTCGGGCAAGCTTGTTTTGAAAAAGGGATGGCCAAAAATACGTATGGCACCGGATGTTTTATGTTGATGAATACGGGCAATCACGCGATTCCATCGCGCAGCGGGCTTTTGACCACCATTGCTTGGGGGTTGAACGGGAAAGTGGAGTACGCACTGGAAGGCAGTATTTTCGTGGCGGGATCGGCGATTCAGTGGCTGCGGGACGGGCTGCGGATGATTAAATCGGCGAAGGATAGTGAAGAGTATGCGAAACGCGTTGCTTCAACGGATGGTGTGTATGTGGTACCAGCGTTTGTCGGACTAGGTACGCCATATTGGGACAGCGACGTTCGGGGCGCGGTATTCGGGCTCACTAGGGGGACATCGAAGGAGCATTTCATTCGGGCAACGCTCGAATCACTCGCTTATCAGACAAAGGATGTGCTGCAAGCGATGGAGGATGATTCCGGCATTCAGCTCACGAAGCTGCGGGTTGATGGTGGTGCTGTGAAGAACGACTTCCTTATGCAGTTCCAAAGCGACATGCTGGGTGTCACGGTGGAACGTCCGATGATTAGTGAGACAACAGCGCTTGGCGCGGCTTTTCTGGCGGGTCTGGCTGTAGGTTTTTGGAAGGATCAAGCGGAGATTGCGGCTCAGTGGCAGGTGGATGAGGCTTTTGAACGGGAAATGGAAGCTGAGCTTCAAGAGAGTCTGTATGACGGTTGGAAAAAAGCAGTAAATGCAGCAATGGCTTTCAAATAAGCGTGTGCAATGATATACTTATAACAAGTTAATATTCGGTTGGAGACTAGGAGAAGCCACAGCGGCCTATACGTGTAAACGTGTTAGGTATGTTGTGGTTTTTTTATTTTATATCCGCGAGGGAGAGATTGAGATGACGAAGGAACTTAAGCAAACCAATAAAATAGGGCAAGAACAGGGGTTCAATGCGCTGAAAAGAACAGAAATGCTGCAGGCTATGTCAGAGCAAAAGCTTGATCTGATCGTAATTGGTGGGGGGATTACAGGAGCAGGCATTGCTTTGGATGCACAAAGCAGAGGGCTTCGCACCGCGTTGATTGATATGCAGGACTTCGCTGCGGGGACGTCGAGCCGTTCGACTAAGCTGGTTCACGGCGGGCTGCGCTATCTCAAACAGCTGGATGTGAAGGTTGTTGCTGAGGTCGGTAAAGAGCGTGCGATTGTGTATGAAAATGGGCCGCATGTGACGACGCCGGAGTGGATGCTGCTGCCTTTCTATAAAGGGGGCACGTTCGGGAAGCTGTCCACCTCGCTGGGTCTGCGGGTTTATGATTTCTTGGCAGGTGTCAAAAGATCAGAGCGCCGCAAGATGTTTCGCCCAGAGGAAACCCTCGCTCATGAGCCTCTTTTGAAGAAGAAGGATCTTAAAGGTGGCGGCTACTATGTGGAATATCGCACTGATGATGCGCGTTTAACCATTGAGGTCATGAAAAAGGCTGTTGAGCTAGGGGCTCTGGCGGTGAATTATGCTAAGGTTGAAGAACTGCTGGTGGAGAATGGCAAGCTGGTGGGTGTACGTGTGGTGGACCAGATTGCTGGCGAAAAGAAGTCATACTCGCTGTACGCAAGTAAGATTGTTAATGCGGCCGGGCCGTGGGTCGATACGCTGCGCGAGATGGACCGCTCCAAGCATGGCAAGACGCTGCACCTGACCAAAGGGGTGCATCTGGTCTTCGATCAGAGCAAGTTCCCGCTGCGGCAGGCGATTTATTTTGATACGCCGGACGGGCGGATGGTGTTTGCCATTCCGCGGGAAGGCAAAACCTACATCGGGACGACGGACACGAATTACAAAGGGGATATCGCGAATCCCCGTATTACAGAAGCGGATCGCGCTTATGTGCTGCGTGCCGCGAACGAGATGTTTCCGTCCCTCGGGTTGACGGAAGCGGACGTCGAATCGAGCTGGACCGGGCTGCGCCCTCTGATCCATCAAGAGGGCAAAGATCCTTCTGAGATTTCGCGCCGCGACGAAATCTTCGTGTCGAACTCCGGCCTCATCTCGATGGCCGGGGGCAAGCTGACCGGCTACCGCAAAATGGCGGAGTCGGTCGTGGACAAGATCGCCGCCATGCTGCTGGCGGAGGGCGAGGTCTCGGCGGCGCTGCCGGCGAGCCGCACCCGGACGCTGCCGATCTCCGGCGGCGATGTGGGCGGCTCCGCGAAGCTGGCGCCGTTCTTGCGGGGCAAGGTCAGCCAAGGCCTGCGGCTTAGGCTGACCGAGGCAGAGGCTGCTCTGCTCGCGCGCAGATACGGCTCCAACGTGGACGCCGTATTCGAGCTGCTGGAGCAGCACCGGGCTGAGGCAGCGCAGCGGGGCATGCCCGCCGACGTGCTCGCTGCGCTCGTGTACGCGATCGAGCGCGAGATGGTCGTGAAGCCGGCGGATTTCTTCATCCGCCGCACGGGCGCCCTCTTCTTCGACATCGCGTGGGCAAAGCAGTGGAAGGCGCCTGCGATCGCCTTCATGGCTGAGCGCTTCGACTGGGACGAAGCGCAAACCGCAGCCTACACCGCTGAGCTGGAGCAGTTGCTCCATGAAGCGGTGAACCCGCTGGAGGCGTAAAGCTCCAGCGGCACCAAGTATTCCAGCTGTTCAGATATTCCAGCTTTCCAGCTATTCAGCTTTTCAGCTATTCCAGGTATTCCAGCTTTTCAGCTTTTCAGCTTTTCAGCTTTTCCAGCCGTTCAGCTTTTCAGCCATTTTGCGCCACTACTACTTTTCCCGCCAATAATTCATTGTTCTATGGGTCGGCCAAAGCCCACCAATGGGCACGGGCAAGTAATGCTGTATTTTGCACAACATTTTGGAGCAATATTGGCCGAATTAGGTGTATTGTTGCAAAAAATACAACAATTTTTCCGTTTTCCGGGAGAAATGTGCGTTCTCAGCTGAAACTGTTGTACGAAATACAACATTGTAGACTAAGTTAGGGAGAAAGAGTGTGTAATGTTGCATAAAATACAACTCGGACGACGGTTAGCCAGTGAGCGCAGCAAACAAACAGTAGATTTTGCATAAATAAGCATCCCCAGGCGAAATCATTCATGTGTCAATTTAGTGTTTTTAACTTAAAAATAAGCAACCAGAACCTCCATGTGCTATTATGCCTAAGAGGTTCTTTTTTTCTTTGATTCGAATTTATAAGTTTGCAACTTCGCTTGCTTCGCATCAGCTTTGACAAACGAGCTCGTCCTTTTGGACAGCGTCAGCCTTATCCTTCGTAAATTCGTTAATTCGAAAGTTTATCCTTATCTTCAACTAATTGTTAAGCGAGTAGGTGTACATACATATGGGAATAACAGAACTCTTGTCCTACCTCACGGAAGAAAATTTGGCGATGATCCTGGACAAGTATCGATCACTCGGCCCCTTGCCCGGTCTTCTTCTACCTTTCATGAAATCATTCATTCCGCCGCTTCCTACACTTGTCATTATTAGTGTAAATGCAGCTGTATATGGGCTATGGCTCGGTTTTCTTTACTCTTGGATAGGTATTGTGTGTGGGTGCTTGGTGACTTTTGCAATCGTCAAAAAAGTAGCCGGCCATCCTTATCTAGAGCGCTGGGCTCAAAAGCCCAAGGTCCAAAAAAGTCTCCTTTGGGCGCGCCGTCAGGCCTTCAACTATGTGTTTATACTCAGTCTTTTTCCGGTAGGACCTTTCGTTGTGATTAATATGGCTGCTGGGCTGGTCGGCATGAGGTTTCGTTCTTTTTTGGTTGCAGTTGCGGCGGGAAAAGCGGTCATGGTGCTGTCGGTTAGCTTCATCGGGCACGATCCTAAGCGATTCATTGAGAATCCATATGAGTTGATCTATGTGGCCTTATTTATTGTGATCTCACTTATGATTAGCAAAAAAATAGAGAAGCGTTTCATGTAGTGTAGGTGTACGCGTACGTGTCGTCTGAAATCTCCGTGTATGTGTTAGCAGTTTTAAGAAGAAAGCATCTCAAGAAATTTAGCAGCCGCCACAGACGAAGTTATATCTCGACGGGTGGTGATTCCGATGCTGCGGGCAGGAATGGCTTTGTCAGGCTTCAGCTCATGCAGTACCCCTTCATCCAATTCTTTGACGACATAAGACCGAGGGACGAAAGCAACGCCGAAGCCGAGTTTTGCAAATTCGATAAGCAGATCAATACTGCCGAGCTCAATATCGGCTTCGATTGTGACATCCTGGGCAGCAAACCATTGCTCAATGAAGCGCCTTGTGCTGCTACCGGGAGATAGAAGCAGTAAGGGGAATTGGCTGATATCCTGCGCGGAAAGTGAGTAGTCATCTCGATCACGGTAGGCTTCACCGCCTACGAAGCAGTCTTGGAGGGTCATAATCGCTTGGACATCGAGATGAGGATCATCGGCAATTGGCAAATGAATAAGTCCGAAATCGATGCTGCCCTCTTTGACTCGAGAAGTAATCTCGGATGTTTTGCCGTGTGAAAGCCGGATGCGGACGTCGGGATATTGTGTATGATAGGTATCCAAATAAGGGAATAAGAAGTGCTTGAATAACGAATCACTCGCTCCGACACGAAGTTCGCCTCCTGTGAGGTGCTTGAGTGCGGACATTTTTTTCTCCCCAGCCTCCAAAAGCGCAAAAGATTGCTCCACATAAAGCAGTAATTGCTTCCCCTCAGTTGTTAGCTCCACACCCTTGGACTGTCGATGAAAAAGCTTCATGGATAAGGCTTGCTCCATTTGTTTAATCGCATAGCTGACGGATGGTTGGGTAATGTAAAGCTCCCCAGCTGCTTTGGTTAGATTACCCGCTTTGGCGGCATGTAGGAATATTCGGTACCATTCTAAATGGATCATGAGATAGAGCTCCTTTATGGGAAGGTGCTTATTTGGTGATTTCATCTATGTCTATATCTCCCATTATAATTGGCTTACACGATACGCACAATTGGAGAGGGTGGATGAGATGCAGGATTCAATCAAGCACGAGCCAGACCGGAGAGCTAGATCTCCATGGTCACAACATCTGGAGGGACAGGAGGTACGGCTGTCGCCGCTTCATGGAGCGGTAGATGCGACTATCACGATACCGGGCAGCAAAAGCTTCACTAATCGCGCACTCCTTATTGCTGCACTTGCGAAGGGGACTACAAGGCTGCAGGGTATTTTACAAAGTGATGATTCCTATTGGTGTATGAATGCTCTCAGAGAGCTAGGAATTGAAATTGAGATGGATGGGAATACAGTTACAATCCAAGGAAACGAAGGACAATGGTCAGTCGCGAAAGCAGATTTGTACGTGGGAGCCGCTGGTACGGTTGCACGCTTTTTACCCGGGGCACTTGCAGTTGGTCATGGTGAGTGGACACTTGATGGCAGTAAGCGTATGGCTGAAAGGCCTCTTGCACCTTTGTTGGATGCGTTATCCAGTTTGGGGGCGAATATCCGATATAAGGGCAATCCTGGATGTGTACCGCTGACGCTTCATGCTGACAGTCTTAACGGAGGAGAAGTAACGGTATCCGGAGCGGTTTCCAGTCAGTTTATTAGTGGCTTGCTGCTCGCAGCTCCTTATGCAAAAGATACTCTTACTATTCGGATTGCTGATCAAATTGTGCAGCGGGACTACGTCGAGATGACATTGGATATGATGTGGGCGTTCGGTGTGAGGCCTGAGGTTCATGAGGATGGGCAAGCGATTACGATTCGGCCGAGCGCTTATGAAGCGCGTACATTCATGCTGGAACCTGATGTATCAACTTGCAGTTATTTCTGGGCACTTGCAGCTCTGACGAATGGACGTGTCCGTATTGAGGGTATTTCCGCACAGACACGACAACCGGATATAGAGCTATTGTCTGTTTTGGAGAAAATGGGCTGTTCGGTGACGCATGGTGAACATTACATTGAAGTTCGGGGTACAAAGCGTCTTAAAGGCGGCTTCACGGTGAGTATGCAGCGTTGGTCGGACCAGACGCTTACACTAGCTGCGCTGGCCCCCTTCGCGGATGGTCCCATTACACTGACGGATGCTGCACATATCAGGCATCATGAGTGCGACCGCATTGCGGCGATGTGTGAGGAACTTGGGAAGCTTGGGATTCAGGTGGAGGAACATGAGGATGGGTTAACGGTGTATCCAGGGCAGCCGCAACCAGCGCTGCTAGACCCCCACGACGACCATCGAATGGCGATGGCGCTTTCACTGATCGGCGCAAGGGTAGATGGCGTTAGAATTGCTGATCCGGGTTGTGTTTCGAAGACATGCCCAGACTTCTTTGATCGTTGGCGAGAGTTGGGTGTAGGGGTGGAGGTTACTTAAGAAAGATCACTCCATACCTGAATATGCAGCTTCGGATACAAAACGGCAAAGTCCTCGGCTTGCTTCTCAAGCATGCTTAGCTCAAACGATTTGTTAAAAATATCGCGATCTGGCAGGAAGGTAACACTCGTTCCGGTTTCCTTGGTCACGCCTACGGTTTGGAGCTCGCTTTGCGGAATTCCATGCTTATAATGCTGTTGGAACACTCGACCGTCACGCCTGATCTCAACGGAAAGCTTGAGTGACAGTGCGTTGACGACGGGCATGCTGATACCTTTTTCACTGCCTGGTGCTAGGAAGTTAGCACTAGCGTTAAGACGGCTCATGTCTGTAAGAACAGTTTGAACACGTGGGTGTTCACTGCCTGGAAGTGCTTGAATGGGGATGCCACGGCCATTATCTGCAACTGTGATGCTGCCATCCGCATGCAGAAAGAGGCTAACCTCACTGCAGGTGCCATGTAGATGCTCCAGAATGCAGTTCTCGACAACTGCCCACAGCAGTAAGTGTGGATCATATACTTCTTGTGCTCCGCCCAAATAAGCATGCGCATTCGTTCTAGCCTCTGTCATAGCTAAATAGTCACTAGTGTCCATGAGATCGGAAGCCGCCGCCAGCAGCAATAAAAGTGGAAGTGCACGGGGGCCTGGAATGATATACTTGCCGCCTCTCTCTTCTTGAACGAGAAGGTCTGCTCCTACTAATGCCTTGATGTGATGGTAGAGTTGTCCCGTTGTCCCCATATTTAGTCGTTCTACCAGATCAGGTCCGGTAAGAGGTTCTTGCAAGACTGATCTTAAAATATCAAGTCGCTGCTTATGAGCAAGAGCACCCAAGATTTTGGCTGCTTTATCGCCGTCCAGTTGGATTAACTGACGGACATGCTTTTCTTGAGGCTCCCACCGGAAGCTAGCCTGATCTCCCTGATATTGCCCGGAGTAAAAGACACTCCCCAGCTCAGCTGCTAAATTCTTTTGCTCAGTAAACACTTTGTTATTCTCATCTTGGTTAGGAATCAATTGTCTGACAAGCTGCTGAAGATTATTCATTTGTGCCTGTAACGCATCTAGCTCGGTGCCATAATCCCGTGTTGTGGTCAAAAGGATCACCTCATCTAAATTATTTATTTACGTAATTACGTAAATAAATAATAACATAAATTATGGTAATCGTATAGGGCTGTTACTCCTTAATCGCCCCAATCATAACGCCTTTGACGAAATACTTTTGCAGGAATGGATATAGGCAAATAATGGGTAACGTCGAGATAATAATCGTCGCATATTTAATCGTTTCACCAATTGCGTATTTGTCATCGTTGGCTGCACCCGTCATCATCGAATCGGTATTGTTTGCAATTAAAATTTCACGGAGTACGAGCTGGAGTGGGTAGTCTTCACGGCTCCGCAAATAGACTAGCGCGCTGAAGTAGGAATTCCAATGTCCTACCGCGTACCACAAAATCATGACAGCAATAACAGGCATCGAAAGCGGGATTATAATGAGGAACAAAATCTTCCAATCGCTAGCGCCGTCCATTCTTGCGGATTCTTCCAAACTAACTGGAATGCCTTGAAAAGAGGTGCGCATGATGATCATATTGAACGTATTTATCGCACCGGGAATGAGAAGTGCCCACATCGTGTTCATCATCCCGAGATCGTTCACAAGCAGGTAAGTCGGAATCAAGCCACCGTGAAATACCATGGTTATGACGATGAAAAACATGATGATATTTTTGAAATATAAATTAGGTCTGGACAATACGTATGCGCCGATCGCTGTCATGACGAGATTAATTGCGGTACCAAGCACCACATAGAGCAACGTATTCTGGTACCCTTTGACAATCATTGGGTTATCGAACACTGCTTTGTAAGCGCCGAGATCGAAGCCAGCCGGGCTGAACATCAGTCCGCGATGCTGTAGGAAAGACGTTGCATTGCTAAACGAAGCAAACAGAACGTATAAGAATGGGTACAAAGTAACTATGCAAAGGCCGATCATAAGGAGTGCATTCAAATATCCAAACGATCGTTCACCTGTTGTTGGTTTCATCAACGAATCTCCCTTCTGACTACCAAAGTTTGTTCTCGGTGAGCCGCTTGCTGATGCTGTTGGCGGACACAATCAGAATGAAGCTTACAATGGAGTTAAAAAGCCCCACCGCTGCCGTAAAGCTGTAGCTTGCCTCCAGAACCCCTTTACGATAGACGTAGGTCGAAATGACATCCCCTGTCTCGTAAGTGAGCGGATTGTACAGAAGGAGTACTTTTTCACTGCCAACGGACAGCATGTTTCCCATATTCAAAATGAACAAAATAACAATCGTGGGCATAATACCGGGAATTGTGATGTGCAGCGTCTGCTTCCAACGGTTCGCGCCATCCATGCGGGCGGCCTCATACAGGGTCGGGTCGATGGTGGCCATCGCCGCCAAATAGATAATGGAGCCCCAACCGATTCCTTGCCAAATACCGGATGAAACAAACAGGAAACGGAACCAGCTCGCTTCTTTCAAAAAGTCGATCGGTTCGATTCCGAAGGTGGCGATGATTTGGTTAATGAGACCAGTACGGCCTAAAAAGTCGACCATCATCCCAGCCACGACGACGATTGAAATGAAGTGGGGCAAATACGAGATTGTCTGCACAACACGTTTGAACATGCTATTGCGAATCTCATTGAGCAGCAACGCTAATACAATAGCCGCCGGAAAGCCAAATAACAGCTCGTATACGTTAATTAAAATGGTGTTCTTAATTAATCGCCAGAAATAAATACCGTTAAAAAAGCTTTCAAAATGCCTGAAGCCGACCCATGGACTTCCCCAGATTCCTTTTACTGTTGAAAAGTCTTTGAATGCGATTTGTAAACCGTACATCGGCCCGTAATGAAACAGGAGGTAATAAGCGATAACAGGAAGGGCCATCACATAAATGGCCCAATGCCGCTTAAGATCTGAGCGAATGACCTGAAGTAATGTCGGATCGCGATAAATCTTGGTTGCTGTGCCTGCCTGTACGTTTCCAGAGCTTTGCGCCATCGTTTCTCCCTGCCTTTCTGCATGGTTTCGATATAAAAGCTGGGAGATGAATCCGATCATCTCCCAGTCCGATCTTTCGATTCATTTAACTGCGTTTATTAAATCGTTCGAGCGCCGCTTGCTGAATTTTGGTGGCGTCTTCGATGCCCATGCTTTGAATCTTCTTAACGTATTTGTCGAAGTTCTCGATCGGCTCCACGCCCATAATGAACTTGAGCAGCATTTCGTCACGATACGTCTCGACATCTGTCATGACGGAAGCATACTTGCTACTTTCATCTTTCGTCGGCGTCACGAGCGGCATTTTGCGTTCAGCCGTCGGCTTCGACCAGATGGCAAGCGCATCTTTCTGCTGCGGGAGCGCGAGATACTGCAATTGAAAATTATCGCTAAGCACGAACGGTGCGCTCCACGTCGAACGGTTATGCTTCGAAAACGATTGCGCAAGGCTGACTCCGCTCGGCGGGTTGAGTACTTCCGGGAGGAATACGGCTTTGCCGTTCTCCATTTTGTAGCTGACGCCTTCTTTGCCATAGTTAAAGAGCAGATCGCCTTTTTCACCGTAAGCATAATCAAGCCATTTGACAGTTTCAATCGGATTTTTGTTGCTCGTCGTGATAGCAGCGCCAATACCGTTGGTTACGAAATCTTTCTGGCCCCAAATTGGTTTATCTCCCTCTTTTAATAGCGGATAAGGAGCGGCGACTAACTTGAAATTCGGGTCTTTGTCCTTCATCAGGTTGGCGTATTTGCCGATGCCCCCGCCGTTATAGAACACGGATGCTCCCAATAGGTTCGTCGTCATTTTATTGTCGTACAATTTATCGTTCGGGGCTGCGAAGTCTTTGTCAAGCAGACCCTCCTTGTACCATTTGTTCATCGTTGCAAGGAAATCTTTGAACTCCGGCTGGATAGGACCGTACTTCACTTTGCCGCTGTCTTGGTAGAAACTGTAATTGATACCCCATGCGCCGAGGAACGGAGCGTCGGTAGCGAATAACGCTTTATCGAGGTAAATCGGGATTTCGTCCGCTTTGCCGTTGCCGTTCGGATCTTTCTCTTTAAACGCCTTCAACACGTTGTACCATTCGTCGATCGTTGTTGGCATTTTCAAACCTAGTTTTTCCAGCCAATCCTGACGTACACCTGGGCCGAAGAACACTCTGACCTTGTCACCGCCTCGCAGGAACGGGAACGAGTAGACACTGCCATCGTCCGTCATGATTTGCTTTTTCCAGTCCGGATGATCCGTCAACAGTTTTTTTAGGTTCGGCGCGTATTTGTCGATCAAATCGTTCAGCTTAATAATTTTGTTGTCTTGAATCGCTTTCTCTGGTCCACCTGGATACCCCGTCCAGCTGGTTTCAATAACGTCCGGCAGTTGGTTGGAGGCGAGCATTAGATTGAACTGTTCTTTTGCCTGTTGGGCATCAGTCGGAGGATGCTGGAATTCAACCTTCACGCCGGATACTTTTTCTAGTTCCTTATATAATTCCATTTCTGCGTATGTCTTCATCTGTGAAGCGGCTGAGGGCTGGTTAGTTACCCAGTACGTCAGATTGGTCAGCTTCGGCGGTTGCGATTCTTTGCCAGGCTGCGGTGACGACGACTTGTCGCCTCCGCCATTACTGCTGCATGCGGCAACTGAAGCTGCGAGCAAAGAAATCAGCATGACGGAACTTATATGTTTCATTTTTTTCTTCAATGAAAACGCCTCCCTTTTCATAATGAGTGAATGCATTTGCTTGTGAAACGGGATCGTTGTTGTCCCGTCTTCTAGTTCCGAGTGTAGCTTCTGCCCGCGAGAAGGGATACTTTCTTCTTTTCATTTGCGTTGTATTTTCGTAAGAAATGCGGGCTAGTAGAAAACAAATCAGTGAGATATTAAAAAACGTCAGTGTACAACTTATTGCTCCGTTTCCTTCAAGGAGCACTGATATCCTGCCTAAATGCCACATTCAGCTTATCAAAATAAGGGCAGCCCCTTAGAGGCTGCCCTTTATGCGTCGGATCCGGTTTTGTCCGGCCTCATCGCCTCGCGGTATTTTCCAGGTGGAATACCTTCCTGCTTTTTGAAAGCACGAATGAACACAACGTCGTTATTATAACCGACCATTTGCGCAATTTGTGCGTTCGTCAGCTCCTTTTTGTCCATCAACACCTTCGCTTTTTCAATCCGTTTGCGTGTGACGTAATCTAACAGGTTTTGCCCCTGATTTTTTTTGAAGAAGGTGGAAATATATGGTGGCGTCATCTTGAGATGGTCGGCGACAAGCGCCAGCCCCAAGTTCTGATCATCGAGATTTTGATCCACGAAATGGACGATCTCCTGCAGTAATTGCGTGCTGTGATCGGACCGTTCGACTTTAAACAAGCGGGTGAGCGTTGCGTACAATTCCTTCGTTTTCTGGTACATACCATCCGCCGTCGGATAGCTGAAAACCGCTTTGATCGGATCGAAATTCGCACCAAGCACTTCTTCCGGGTTCGTATTTGTGGCGTTCACAATTTTCAAAAATGTGCTCATTACATTGAAGAACAAGCACTTACCAAGTTCCGGCGTGATGTGGCTAGAATCGAAATTCATTGAATATATCGTAGAGAGCAGCTTTTCCACATTATCGGAATCGCCACTCCGAACGAAATTGATAAGCTGTATTTCGATTTCAAGCGGGTAATAATAGTGCTGTGTGGCATCTATGATATCTTGGAAGTGGATGACTGCGTTTTTCCCTTTAATGAGTCTATATTCAAGTGCTGAAAGTGCTTCCGGGTATGAGTCACGAATCGCCTTTGGCCCCTGATGGATCTCTCCAACGGCTACAGTAATGTTGATTTTGAATCTTTGTGAGATCATGCTGTTAAGCGATTCTGCGAATTCTCGTATATCGACAGCAGCTCGTTCCCCTCGCCGTTCCTCCAGGTTGATGAGAAATGCAAGACGATCACGATCGAGCTCAACCGAATATCCATTATGGTTCAGTTGAATGAGATCGACACCTATATTCGATACGATAAACCTTGCATGTGCCCAGCCCTGTTCGGATTGTTCTTCGCTGAAATCATCGATGTCCTCGATCTTGACAAGGAGTATGGCAAAACGATCGCTTACGAACGATAGATCCATGAACCGAAGTGTTTCTTCGTTTTCTGAGAAAACGTCCACGTCCATATAACCGCGTATGAGGCGGGATAAATAGTTGGTTCGAATTAACGGGATTTGTTGGGCTAGCATGTTGCGCAAGTTTTTTTCTTCATGAATCGAGCCTTCGAACGTCTGTTGGATAAACTCGTATTCGTTGGAGGCGGGGCGCCCGATCATGTCTTTCCCGCGCATAATCGCGTTCACTGTCTTCTGAAGCGGCTTGTAATTGCGGTATACCCCGGCGTAGACGGCTAGCAGCCCAATGATCAAGCATATAACGAAAAGCCCTAATGACCACGTTTGAATTTGATTGACCTGCTGCATAAACACGTTATTCGGCGTTACCGACACATACTTCCAGCCCGCCTTTTGCGAGGAAGTAACCGATACCATTTGATTGACGCCAGCGATCCGGTAATCGAATGGACTGCTATTGGTTTCAATGCGATTGAGAAGGTCGGGCGAAAACGGTATATCGCTCGTGCTCATAATTGTTTTTCCTGTATGGTCAATGATATAAATCGCGCTATCGCTAGCTGTTTCCAACTGCTTTAACATTTGTTTGATTTGGTCGACATCGATCAGAACGATAAAATTACCAAGAATATCGGATTGCGAACGAAGGGGAAGCGATTGTTCATAGACGACGACCTCCTTCGGAACGTATTCGGTGTTAGTGGATATTTCGTTCCCGCGAGAGAGGGAGGCCGCTGGCAAGTAAGACATGCTGTGCGCGCTTGTCAAAATCTCCTTGTGCCACTGCTCATACGTCATGTCCTTAAAAGTATAGTAGGTGGAATAGTACGTACGAGAATCGGTCAATAAATCTGCTTTGACGATTGTATCGCTGCTGGCAAAATAAACGTAATAGTCAAAAATGAAACTGCTAACCATACTGCGGTACCTGCTTAATTGGTTGCGCATGAATTCCACGAAACGGTATTTATCGGCGCTATCCGCATCTTTAGGAATTTTCAACATATAATCCAATTTCGGATCGAGCGCGACCTGGCGCATTAAATTATCTACTTCCGATAATTTATAGTCCAGCGACAGCTTCAGTTGCTCTAGCATCGCCGTATTGGAACGGTTGGCGTTTGTTTCCAGACTCTGCTCCACTTTGGCATACAAAAAGAGTCCCATTGCAAGCGGAATCAACAGGATGAATAAATTAGAGGCGATCATCGTCGTCAGCGCACTTTTGCGACTGCCAATTTGAAACCAAAACTGCGGCATTTTCAATAAGGTCACCTCATTCCTCAAATTGCTTGTTTGAGTCGAACACCTTTACCCAAACGTTATCCTGATAAAAAAAGAATGGCTCCAAACAATTCCATAACAATGTTAGTTATATTTTAGCTGTAATTCCAAATATATTAAAGCGCTTTCTTAAATGACAGATCCAACGCTTTCTCATCTAAAATCAAAAAGACGAACGGACGCTATCAGAACAGCGTTTGCTCGTCTTTTTGATTGGTGTCTAAATTGGTATCCGTATAAACACGTATATGATCTTGATCATCTATGGTAGCTAGTTCAACATCCTTCATATCGAGATGTTTTGCCTGAATCTGAGCTTCCAGCCATGCGTGGTCTTTTCCCAGCTGAGCAAGCATTTTATCTTCGCTGGAACCTTCAACAATAATCGGCTTCACGAGAGAGAACGACGATGTTGGTATGTTCATATCTTTAGCGGTGACAGGTTGATACTGAGGCTCAAGGAACATGGAAATGATTCCTCCTGGCTCCCACAGCGCAAGTGCGACTTTGGCTATATCCTCAATTTGCTGCTTGCGTAGTTCAGAGAATAGGTGATCAACGGAAATTTTGGCTTTGCGCAGATTTTTCATTTGAATCTGTCCATTATTAATTAACCTAAGAGGAGGCGGGTCTAAATAATGCATAAGGAATTTCCACTTTAGACTTAGCCAAGAGGTTGTCAAATATAGGACTATGAGTACAATGGTGGTGATCATGGAACCGGTCAACGCCAATTTTTCGTCCGAAAGCGGATGGGCTAGAATATTTCCTAATATGAGAGCAATAATGAAATCCAGAAACCGTAGTTGGGAGATCGAACGTTGTCCCAATGCTTTGCAAGCGATTAGTAAGAAGAGATAGCCTACGACGGCGCGCAGAATCCACTGGATCGTGGTTAGAGATTCTTGGCTATGAAAGAAGTCCAATTCACGTCACACTCCGAAAATGAGGATAAATGCTCGTATAATATTTCCTCGTTTTCCAGTTTTCATCCATGGTGGATGGTGAGAGAGATGGGATTCTTGGGGGATACCTACACCTACTCTTTTGCTAGTGTTAATCCTACTTGGCGTTCGCTCCAAGTCCAAAACTGACGAGCTAGCTCCTCGTCTTGGGCTCTGGTAGAGACAGGCGCGATCTTACGTCTGTAGTAGTATTCGCCGCTGACCGTCCGCACGTCCGGGCTCGTGGCCAAATAAATCGCCGTCTCGGCGCCTTGCGCCGGCGTCAAGAAGAACGGCCGCAGCATCGCATACACGGCCTTGCCGAATCCGGTGTCACGATCGACACCGAGGTTCGTGCCCACGGCCCCGGGATGCAGCGAATTGGCCGTGGCGGAAGTGCCCGCGAGCCGCTTCGCCAGCTCGCGGGTAAACAGGATATTCGCCAGCTTCGACTGGGCGTATCCGCTCCAGACACGATACCCTCGGGTGAGGTGAGGGTTGGTTAGGTCAATGCGCCCGATCTTATGGGCGCCAGAGGAGACGTTCACGATCCGCCCCTGCGGGGAGCGGACGATGGCGTCCAGCAGCAGGTTGGTCAGCAGGAAATGGCCGAGATGGTTGACACCCATCATCGCCTCGAAGCCGTCTGCTGTAGTCTGCCGCTTCACGGTGACGACCCCCGCGTTGTTCACAAGCACATCCAGCACATTGTGCTTGGCTTGGAACTCCGCGGCGAAGGAGCGGATGCTCGCAAGGGAACCGAGGTCGCACAGCATAAGCTCGATGCGCTCCGAGCCGCTTTGCTTTCGCGCCTCGATCAGTGCCTGCTCGCCTCTTTGGCGGCTGCGACACAGCATGATGACGTTGGCGCCTTGGCTGGCTAGCGCCACGGTAGTGGCGAGGCCCATTCCTGAGTTAGCGCCTGTTACGATAACCGTTTGATTTTGCATAGGTTCGCCTCCTTTTTTGGAGATAACTGATATAGCTTTACGCCTTGTATGTTTGATGGGTTATCATTAAATTCCGTTGTAACATATAAAGTGGTATCCGAGAGATAGAAGTTGCAGGAGCCTCTGTTGTAAAGTATACAATGGAAATTACGATTTATTGAGTAAAATTGGAGTTTTAGGAAATTTCATTGTAGAAAATGCAATGGAATCGACTCTTATGCTTCGAAAAGCGCAATTTTATTGGATTTATTCCAATGGAATGGGCATCCAGGCTTCGAATTCACAAATTGGTAGCTGAATATTTCAGATATGATTTTGGGGCTGTCCCCAAAATATATTCCCTAAAAAGCCAAAAAAGAGCACATGGATGTGCTCTTTCATACGTCTACTTAAATCACACCAACGGCTGCATGCCGCGCTCCAACCAATCCTCGCGAGTCGGACCGTAAATGTCCGGAACGCGTAGTCCGGCTTGACGCATCAAGACAATCATTTCACCGCGATGGTGAATTTCATGCGAAATGAGGATGCGCAGTGTTAAGCCATTGAGCCACTGCTCGCCATACATGTCAGTACTTTCAGCAAGCTTAGCATCCGTCCACTGGGACTGGATAGCTTCGGCTAGCCCGACTGAGGAGGAGCGGTAGGTGTCAGCAATGGTCTTGGCGGATGCTGGCGCGAGCTCTTCACCCTCGGGAGCGTCGAATTTGAGACCCGTACGTGAAGTCATTTCGTGTACAGTTGTAGCGATATGCCAACCCAATTGTCCTAGCGAGCGGAAGTCAGGTGCGATTTGCTGTTTAAGTGAAGCGTCTGTCAAAGTGTCCAACACGCGCTGGGTAGCTTTTGCTTCATTGTTCCATTCATTTACAAAATCTTCGATTGTTCTAAACATGGGTGAGCCTCCTTAGAGTTTTTCGCCAGAAAAACTGGCATCGTAAGCATTAACTTGAGTTTTTCGCCAGAAAAACTGGCATCGTAAGCAGTCATCTATTGGTTTCGCCTACTTCATAACCTCATTATAGACAACCACCACTGACAACGTCCTGTCAGTGTTCATTTGCGTATAGTTGAACAATTTTTTCGGCTTTATCTTTGATGATGGCTGCAATATGGGCCGGCTCGAGAATACGCAGGTTAGGACCGTAGCTAAGAAGCATGCCATGAAGCCACGATTCATCCGGTTGAGTGGCGGTAATGATCAAAGTGCCGTCAGCTTGAACGGTAATTTGCTCAGGACGGAAATAATCCTCTACTTGAGCGCGAACGTTCGGCTGCGCATGCAGCACGAGTTTGATGAGCGAGGAGGGGTCTCTTTTGCCCCAGGTATGATCTAGCTGTTCTAAGGTTCCTTCTTTACGTTCAAAGGTTCTCTGAAGCACTTCAATCTCTTTCATACGAGATAATCGGAAGACGCGAAAATCTTGACGCAGCAGGCAGTATCCGTACAAATACCAGCCAAAGCCTTTGACCACAATGCCCATAGGTTCTACTGTTCGCACAGACTGCTCACTTTGGGAAGTAATATATTGAAAGGAAATCAGTTTGGATTCCTTAATTGAAGTGCGCAGAGTGCTCAGCTTCTCTTTGTCCTGATTGCTGCCACGCCAAGGATTCATATCAATAATAAGTTGATTGTTTAGGTTAGCGACGGTGTTCTGTTCCGATTTCGCCACGAGAGCGCCGACTTTATCAAGAAGGTTGCTGATCTCTTGGTCGCCGACAGTAGAACGGATTCCTTTGAGGCCGACAATAATAGATTGGAGCTCATCGAGGGACAGAAATTGGCGATCCAGCCGATATTGGTCCATAATTTCGTAGCCACCGCTCATCCCTGCATATGAAACGACAGGAACGCCAGCTTGGTTAATGGCCTCAACGTCTCGGTAAACCGTACGTAAAGACACTTCAAAACGCTCCGAAAGCTCTTTAGCGCTAATTCTTCTTCGATTTAGAAGCAGCATGGTAATGGCAAGTAGACGATCAATTTTCAAGAATAGCACCTCATCGATTCATATATGTAACTTTAACATTCGATTCCAGAGAAAGAATTCCCTTTGTGGAGTTCCGCATACCCGATGGAAAATTTTGAAATAATAAGCCGAATTCAAATCTCAAAGGGGAGAGACTTTGAGCTACGCTCAAAGATCCCTATATTAGGAGTCGGATGACATGTTTAGAAAATGCGTTAAAATCGCCCTATACACAGCGATAATTAGTTTACTATTGAGCAGCTCATCCTTATGGAGAGGGGGACTCGTGTCTGCTGAAGAGTTACCGCCATCACCGCCGCCGCAAACTGCTCAGCAAGGCGAGCTCATACAAACGCGTGAGATTGATGTCACTGGTGATGGCAAACCAGATACGGTATCCCTGATAGGGATGAAGTCGGATAATAGCAGTCCGTACTATGATAAGCTATTAATTACTGTCGTAGGACCGGCTCAGACCCATGTTGTCATCCCGCTTGAGGGTGGGTATAATCCGCAGATGGATTTCTGTGATTTTATACAGGACAAGCTGCCTCAAATCTATGTATCCGCGGAAACAGGTGGCAGTGGGGGGCTATCCAACTACTATATTTACTCACTGAAAAATAATGTTCCGACTGCTATCCCGCTGCCTAGTCCACTTCATGTAAAGGCCACCTTCAAGAAAAATTATGTGGTAAAAATGAAGATTGAAGAGACAGGGAAGTCCTTCAAAATTGATATTAAAGACCGCAAGGACGATTACGAGAAATTCGGTGTTTACAAAAATGGCATGGTAGTGAAGCCGATTATTGTGGATGTTCATGGTTACGGCGCCCTGAAGCCGATGGATGTAGATCGGGATGGGTACTGTGAGCTGAGGGGTGTTCAGCGAATCACCGGCATTGCGAATGCAGATACACTTGGATACGCCCTCTCCGTTTGGAAATGGAAAAAAGGGAAATGGATTTTGAAAGACTCCTCGATTGTCAAAACGTTGCCTGGCAAGTTACGTCAAGGATAAACGACTCCGTCGTCCTTCTGGGACGAGCGCGTTTGTCAAGGTAGATGCGAAGCAAAAGTATAAAACTTATACTTTCTTATCTACTAAAAAAAGACCGCCATCTCACGGAGAGCAATTATTCCATGATGTGGCGGTCTTACTATTACGTCCTGCTTGCCGTTCTTATGCCCAGTTACCTTTGCGGAACAAAGCTTCACGGCTTCCATCTGCCAGAATGCCATCGATCTCCATATCAGCGGATCCGATCATGAAGTCAACGTGGATTAGGCTTTTATTGTAGCCATTCTGGGCTAATTCCTCGGGGCTCATCGTCGTTCCGCCTTCAATTGTGAACGGATATGAATTACCGAGCGCTACGTGACAGGAAGCATTTTCGTCGAATAAGGTGTTGTAGTAAATAAGCCCTGATTGTGAAATGGGGGAGTCATAAGGCACGAGTGCCACTTCACCCAAGTAACGAGCGCCCTCATCCATGTCCAGCATCTTATTCAGTACTTCTTGACCCACCTCAGCGGTCGCTTCGACAACTCGGCCATTTTCGAATTTCAGGCTGAAGCCATCGATTAGGGAGCCTTGATGACTAAGTGGCAAGGTGCTGCGAACGGTTCCGTTCGTGCCATTTCGTGCAGGCATCGTAAATACTTCTTCCGTTGGGATGTTCGGCACGAAGAAAATGCCTCGCTCCGACTCGCTCCCTGCGGCAACCCATTGATGCTTAGGGGCAAGCTCTATGTATAAATCTGTACCAGGAGCTTTGAAATGAAGCTGCTTGTACTTCTTATTGTTCAGTAAGTTCTGTTTGTCAGTCAGCGTCTCGATATGCTGTTTCCATGCTGCAACCGGATCATCTTTATCCACACGAGTTAGCTTGAAAATCTGCTCCCACAGCTTCTTGATGCGCTCGGCTTCGCTCAAATCCGGGAATACCTTAGCCGACCATTCCGCTGTCGGGAAGGAGACCATCAGCCAGTTCACCTGATTGCTGCGCAAATATTTCAAGAACCCTTCACGCGCTGTAGCCGTAGTTTTGCTGGCGATGGCGATCCGCTCAGGGTCTACATCTTTGAGCAAATCGGAGTTAGGCGCGTAGATTTGGAGGAAGGCTGCACCTTCCTTCGCCATCTCTTCCAGGCCGCTTGCTCGCCACATAGGGTACTCGTGTAGTGTGGATTCTGGGGCGTGCTTGAGGCGCAGCGCCTTCACTTCATCGTCGTCCCAATCGATGACGACATCTTTGGCGCCAGCGTCGTAAGCCTTTTTCGTTAGCTTGCGCACAAAGTCAGCACAGGCGATCGGCGTCATGATGACGACGGTCTGGTCCTTTTGTACGTTTAATCCTACACGAATTGCAAGCTCTGCATATTTATCTAAATAATGTTCGAATGTCTCCATATCGCTGGCTCCTTTATATTTTAGTGAGATATAGTGTATGATAGAAAATAAAACTTTAACCCGTGGGAGAAAGGCTGGGCGAATATGGAAACGAAGAGCGCAACAATAAGCACTCCATCCAATTTCATTAAGAACATTGTAAACGAAGATCTGAAATCAGGCAAAGTCAGTCAGGTTATTACCCGATTTCCCCCGGAGCCGAACGGTTACCTTCATATAGGACATGCGAAGTCGATCTGTCTTAATTTTGAACTTGCGGATGAATTCAAAGGGTTAACGAACCTTCGCTTCGATGATACGAATCCAGTTAAGGAAGATACGGAATATGTAGAATCCATTAAAGCCGATGTGGCATGGCTTGGTTTTCAGTGGGATGGCTTGTTCTTCGCTTCGGATTATTTCGAGGAAATGTACAACCGCGCACTAGTATTGATCCGCAAAGGTTTGGCGTATGTGGATAACCAAACAGCGGATGAAATTCGTGAGACCCGCGGGACGCTTACACAGCCGGGTACGAACAGTCCTTACCGCGAGCGCAGTATCGAAGAGAATCTCGATTTGTTCGAGCGTATGCGTGCCGGTGAATTCAAAGATGGAGAGCGTGTTCTTCGTGCCAAGATCGATATGTCTTCGCCGAACATCAACCTTCGCGATCCAATCATCTACCGTGTCGTGCATGCCCATCACCATAATACGGGAGATGCTTGGTGCATCTACCCAATGTACGCTTTCGCGCATCCTTTGGAAGATGCCATTGAAGGTGTAACGCATTCTATCTGTACGCTCGAGTTCGAAGATCAACGCCCGTTCTATGATTGGGTTGTTCGCGAGTGTGAAATGCCGAATGTGCCTAGACAATATGAATTTGCACGCCTCAACCTGACGAATACGGTGATGAGTAAAAGAAAGCTGAAACAACTTGTCGACGAGAAAGCCGTTGACGGTTGGGACGATCCGCGGATGCCCACCATCTCCGGTCTGCGCCGCAGAGGCTTTACGGCTGAATCCATTCGCAATTTCGCTCGCGAAATCGGTGTAGCTCGCAGCTATAGCGTCGTCGATGCGAAGATGCTGGATCATTTTATCCGTGAGGATCTGAAGTTGAAGGCGATGCGTACAATGGGTGTTCTTAATCCGCTCAAAGTCGTGATTACGAACTATCCTGAGGATCAAGTCGAAATGCTGGATATGGAGAACAACGCAGAGAATCCGGAGATGGGCAATCGCCAAATTCCGTTTTCCCGCGAGATCTACATCGAGCAAGACGATTTCATGGAAAATCCGCCGAACAAATATTTCCGGTTATTTCCCGGCAACGAAGTGCGGTTGAAAAACGCCTACTTCATCAAATGCAATGATTTCATCAAAGATGAGAACGGCAAAGTGGTTGAGCTGCACTGCACCTATGACGTGGAAACGAAAAGCGGCAGCGGCTTCACCGGTCGTAAAGTCAAAGGAACGATACACTGGGTGGATGCGAAGAGTGCTGTACCTGCGGAGTTCCGCCTGTATGAGCCGCTGATTCTCGATAACCAAGAGAACGAGGATGCTTCGTTCTTGGAGAACTTGAATCCGAACTCGCTGCAAATTGTGCAAGGTTTCGTGGAAGACAATATGAAGCAAGCACAGCCGCATGATAAGTTCCAATTTTTCCGCCACGGCTATTTCAACGTAGATCCGAAACATACAACAAGCGATAGACTGGTGTTTAACCTGATTGTCTCGCTGAAAAGCTCATTTGAAATATAAGATTGGGCTCGCTTGAGTTCTAATAAAGATTAGATAGGAAATCCTAGTGAAAACTAGGATTTTTTGTTGTGCAGGCAGCCTGTTGCGGTGGAAAGCGATTTTGAAAAAATAAATTTTTTGTTCACAAATATCCAGTAATATAAATGATATATATCTATTTTTTAAGGAGAGTGCCGCGTGACAACCGTATTGGTGGTAGATGATGATCTTAATATTTGCCGGATTACGAAGTTATATTTGGAGAAAAATGGATATATAGTCGTAACCGCAAATGACGGTGAGCAGGCGCTAACCCAGTTCGATGAGCTGCACCCAGACTTCATTGTACTCGACATTATGATGCCCAAACGCGATGGCTGGGAGGTCTGTCAGAAAATTCGTGCAAAGAGTGATGTTCCTATTCTCATGCTGACGGCAAGAGGTCACGTGGATGAGCGAATTGAAGGTTTGCAGATGGGCGCCGATGATTATCTGGTGAAGCCCTTTGACCCTAACGAACTGGTTGCTCGTGTGACCACGATTCTTCGCAGGACGCTGCTCCGTACAGAAGCTGCTGCGCCTGCTCATCTATATGAAGTGGGCAGCTTGCGAGTGGATAGCCTATCCCATGATGTGACTGTAGAAGGGCAGTTCGTTGCTTTGCCCAAGAAGGAGTATGAGCTGCTGCTTTTTTTCGTACGAAACCCGAATCAAGTTTTTACCCGGGAGGATCTGATCGCCAAGATATGGGGTTGGGATTTCGAGGGTGAAGACCGCGTCGTGGATTTATATATTAAACGTTTGAGACAAAAGCTTTCTGCTTTGACGGACAGGAAAGAGGACTGGAGCATCCGTACCGTTTGGGGCGTCGGGTATAAGTTTGAGGGGCCTGGAGTATGCTGAACTCCTTTTACCGTAAGCTATTATTTATTTATATTTCTATTACCGTTGTGTCCATTCTTGCCATTTCAGGAACCATTGGCTATTCGATGAAACAGAAAACCTATGAACGCAGCGAGAAGCTCCTACTAGAGAAGGTGGAGCAAGTTGGTGAACTGGCTAAGGATTTGTTCGATAACTCGACACAGCTGAAGGATTTCCGTAAGCAGATTAGCGCCATGGAGAAAACGTCGAACGTTCGCGTTGCCGTTATTAAGCATCCCAAAGCAAATCTGGATAAGATTCAGTCGGTGGGCGAGGCTCCAGCACGTAAAGAATGGGTGGATAAAGTACTGTCTGGTAATCAAGTGACGGTGCAAAGCAATTTTGCTCAAAATAGTACGGTGAAAATGCTCATTGTCGGGCGACCTGTCATGCAGGAGAATCGGGTCATTGGCGGGATTTTCTTATATACTCCAATAGTAAATATTCAAGGCACTATCAATGGCATTAATCGAGCGATATTCCTATCTGCCTTAACGGTTGCTTTACTTGCGATTGCTGTCCTGTACTTCGTTTCCAGACATTTTATGAAGCCGATTCAGCTCATGAGTAAAACCGCAGAGGCTTTGGCCTTGGGGGATTTCAGCGGAAGGGTACCTGTTAGAGGGAAGGACGAAATCGCTTCGCTGTCAGGATCTCTGAATCGCATGGCCGGTAAATTGCAGAAAGTAGAAGAGGGACGAAAGCGATTTCTATCCGAAATTTCCCACGAACTGCGAACGCCGTTGACGACAATTCGTGCTTCCCTTCAAGGGATAACGGATGGCGTTGTTGAGCCTGAAGATGCGAAAGAATTCATCCAAGTTTCTCTTCAGGAAACCCTTCGATTAAGCCATTTGGTTGATGATTTGATGGAGCTGTCGTCTTTTGAGGAGAAGCAGGTCAAATTAAACCTCCAGAATGTCGATGTACCTGAATTAATAGGGCTGGTGGTTACCCAACTTAAGATGAAAGCCAAAGCAAAGCAGATCGAGCTGAGCTCGGAGTCGGAGGGGCCTTACTTGGTTTATGCGGATGCAGACCGGTTGAGGCAGGTGTTTATCAATTTGCTGGACAATGCCATTAACCATATTCCTGAGGGGTCTTCGGCGGGTATTCGAGTAAAAGTAGTCAAGAACGAACGCTGGATAGAAGTGTGGGATAACGGCCGAGGTATCGCGCCAGAGAAGCTGCCTCATCTATTCGACCGTTTCTATAAAACGGACGAAAGCCGCAACCGTTCCGGTGCTGGCCTCGGTTTGACAATCAGCAAACACATCGTAGAAGCTCATGGCGGTTCGATTCGAGTGGAATCTCAACCTCAAATGGGTACGGTATTTAAAATATTTTTGCAGTCGCCTATGCTTCGCCGCATGACAAACTTATGACATAACTATTCGGTAAGATAGGGTTCGTAAGGTAAACATAACCATAAACGAATCGAGGAGCGATACTTATGTTGAAAAAATTAACAGGCCTTGCGTTGGTTGGTGCAATTGTATTAACAGTTCCGATTGCAGCTTTTGCCGAGAATGCACAGGGCACTGCTCCAGCGCCAACAAGCAAATCCACTAAACCAGTTAAGCAGCTGCTTCAGGATAAAGCGCAAATATTCGGTGTATCAACAGATGGTAAAACGAATGAGCAGATCAAAGCGGAGCTAAAAGCTTTAAGTGCGGCCAAACACACGGAGCAATTGAATAAAGCGGCAGCGAAGCTGGGTATTAGCACAGACGGCAAAACAGTGGAACAGCTCAAAGCTGATATTCAAGCTGCTGTTCAAGTGAAGCTGAAAGAGAAAGCGATTAAGCTCGGTGTTAGCGCCGATGGGAAAACGAATAAAGAGCTGAGAGCAGCGCTTAAAGCAGCCGTTTTACCGAAACTGCAGGAAAAAGCGTCTAAGCTCGGTGTTACCACAGATGGAAAAACAAATAAAGAGATTAGAACTGAGCTGCAAGCGGCAGCTTTGACGAAACTACAAGAAAAAGCAACAAAAGCGGGTGTTGCAACGGAAGGCAAGACAGCCAAGGAAATACGCGCTGCTTTAAAGGCGAGTAAAGAAGGCAAAAAGGCAGAAGCAGTGAATAAAAAAGCTGCTAAATTAGGTATTTCTACGGAAGGTAAGACATCTGAGCAGGTATTTGCTGAGATAGAAAGCACGTTGAAAGCGAAATGGGAGAAGCGGGCGCAGAAGTAGTGTAAAAAATAGGCACAGAAATAGGGTAAGGATAGGAACAAACCTCGAGGGTGGCCTCGGGGTTTGTTTTTTTTGAGCGCATAGATAAATGAATTCTCACTTGGTGAGTGATTTTGCTTTCAATGTGTCAGCCTTTTTTGGCTTAAATGGGCTAAAGTTGTACAATGTACAACAATCTCGCGGGTTTCTTGTCACCAAGCAGTAGTTGTTGTATATCGTGCAACAATTTCATTTCATTTCATCAAATATGAGCTACTTTTGGGAGAATATGTTGTATTTTCTACAACAATAGCCGTGATAACGCAGAATAGCCATCCGATTGTTGTACAAAGTACAACATCTCTATGATCGAATATTGATAGTGCTATCATCCCAAAAGGACGGTGTAATCCGCATATCCTAGATGTCACTACGAGGTTCGGAAGCACATAGCTGGCCAGTTATATTCGTGCCTTGAAGTAGGGTCCGAGGACGGGAAGGCTAATTTGAATTTTGTATGTTCCCCATAAAAATAGGAAACCTCGAGGGCAGCCTCGGTTTCCTATTTTTGATTAATAAAGAGAATATCTCGCGAATCTGCATCAGGTGCGATGAAATCAAACAATCGCTCCGCTTCCTCAGCTACCTCTGCGTGATCAACCTGGGATAATGGCTGGAATAAGTTGATGGTTAAAATAGCCGATTTGCGTTTCTGTGTGATGGACCAAATACCGCGAACAAAACCATCGATAATCAGCGTGGCCCGGATGATGCCATTGTCCGTGAACACCAGATGCTTATCTTCATCACGCATGATGCGGGTGCGATCATCGTAGGACAGGAGCATATTATCGAACTCCGATAGGAAACGTGGCGGAGCTGGGGTTGCAGGGTCCGGCCGAGGAGCATCCGGCAGGTCGAACAGCTCGTTTCCTTGCTCGTCGAGGAAGGAGAGCAGGCTTGGGCGCAGCCGCTCGATCACCTCGCGAAGCCGAGTAAGCCCGGACCAGACCTGCATATCCTTGACGGAAGCAGGCCCGAAGACGGCCAGGTAGCGCAGCAGCATGGCTTCGGGGTCTTGCCCTTGTGCCAGCGGGCGGCCAAGCCAAGCCTCCGCTGTGGTGTGGGCGGCCTGCCCGCTGGCGCCCCAGATGCCGCGGGGCGGCACCTGGACAAGCGGTAGGCTGCAGCGCACCGCTTGAGCGAGAGCCGTGGCATCGCTCTGCGGCCACTGGGCTTGGAGGCGCTTGCCGAGCTCACTGAAGGTGAGCGGCTGCGCCTCAAGGAGCGCTCGCCCGGTAGCGGCGAGCGCGGCTAGATCTAGTTCGGCAAGCTTCTTGCCGAACGTGCCCTTTAAAGCGCGGTCCTGCACGGACTGCAGGACGGGGCGCAGCGTCAGGCAGTCTTCGGCCGTGACGAGGTGGATCGTCGAGCGCATGAGGGCGATGCGCACGATGCTTCTGTCCATGATGAGCTGAGACAGCTCTTCATGACGAAAGTTCCGCAGTCTAGCCCACAACGCCACGTAAGGTGGGTTGGGAGCTTGCGCCTGCAGGCCAATGAGGTGCCGGACAGCCTGGTGGCTGGGCATGTCCGAGCGCTCGAGGAGCAATTGCCGAGCTAATAGTGCTCGATTTAACGCACGCTGACTGAGGATTTGGCTGGCACAGCCCGTCATGGCAGGTTTTGAAATGTCCTTTTTAGCGCAGCCCTCGTCTGAAGAATTGATTAACGACATGTGTACATGCCTCCTATGATTTGAACGATCATTTGCTATATAAATTTCATTATATAACATGTTACTGACAACGTAATGTCAGGGAGGAATGCATGTTTTAGAAAAGCGACACCTGCTTTTTAATCGCGGATTGTTATACGACATCAATCAAACATATCTATTTGTTTCGGGGGAAGTTCTGGCTCTTCCAATCCTAAAAGATTCGTAAGTTGAAATGCATTAGAAGCAGCATCCCCTCCTGAATTGTTGTTGAAAATCACACAAACTTCATCTGTTTCCTTCTCTAATCTTAAGAGATTCTCTTTCCACTCCATTAATTCATCGTTACTGTAGCGGTAGAGATAACGCACTTCTCGCCAATTTGTTGTCCCGCTTGATGTCCAACCTGATGTATTTCTACCATGGAAACGAACAATTGTTAAATTTTTATTTGTTGGTTTTAAAATTGTTGGGATCGACCCTGGAAAAACTTGAGGCTCATCACAAATACTATGAATCCAGCCTTCTTTAAGCATATATGATAATGTTTTTTCTTTCATTTCCGGACTAAACCAACTCTGATGACGAAATTCGAGAGCTACAGGAATATCTCCCATTCTTTCCTTAGTAAATCGCAATAACTTTACATTATCACGATTGCACTCAAACCACGGAGGATATTGGAAAAGAACTGCCTTTAATTTACAGATTTCTATAACAGGTTTTATTGATTCAATAAAATTCTGGAACATAACGTCTGTTTCTGCATCAGAATAATTCTGCCGCGTATGCCCTGTCATACCTTGATATGCTTTTATTAGAAATGAGAAATTATTTGAAGTGTCTGAAGCCCACTTGCGATACAAACTATCTTTGTGAATGGCGTAATAAGAACTATCTACTTCAACAACTGAAAAATATTTGTTATATTCTTTTAGCTTGTCTTGAGATCTAATTCCATTATTATATAACTCATCATGATCTCCCCATCCAGCAAGCCCAATTGATATCATTTTCCCACCACTTTTAACAAGTTAGAAACTTAAACTATACTTTACAGGTAATTTTATAATATTCCAATTACAAAAGGGTAATAGTAAGAAACAGGAGTACATTCTTGGTGAAAGAAGGCAAAGAAAATGCTGCGAATGCTTGGGAAGCTGTTTTTGAAGTTACTTTTAAATGGAGTTTTTATAATCCCGCTATTGATGTATTTAACGCAAGCCACATTTATAGAGGCGCTCTTTGCCACGTATACGTTTTCTCTTATGTCTTATGCTGCAATTGATCAACTGCTATTAAGAGTCACCAACAATGGGGTTGCTACCTTAGCTGATGTAGGACTGGCCTTTGTTTTCTTTTGGTTGGTCGAGAAATTCTTCTTCCATTGGTCCATAAACTTTACGAATGTGGCGATAGTTGCTTTGGTTTTTGGCATTATTGAGTTCTTTATGCATAGTTATTTTCAGAAGGACAGGGGCAGACTTGATCGACATAGTTTTAGTGATACCTAACTTAAAGTAATGCCTAGGTCCTGTAAAATATAAAACAGAAGGAAAACTCAGATTCTGAGCATTCCTTCTTTTTTTTTACATTTGTTTCAAGACTTACTATTAGCTTTGCAATTCGATATTCCCAAAACAGCATTCAGTGGACAATAACGGGTCGTTCCCGTAACAATAGGTGCTACTCCAATTAAGCCCCACCATTTTTTATAATATGCCCCAGCGAGAACAATAGCGGATCCAATTGTAATTCTTATAACTTGCTCCGTTTTCCCAACGTTACACTGCATGATCAAACCTCCAAAGTATTGTTATTGCTGTTACATTTACAGCACACATTGAATATGTTGCCCTTTCTAAGTCAGACAATGACTCGATTGAGATTGTAATTTCAGGGGTTGACGTAAATGAAAATCTTTATTATAGTATCCATATACCCATACGGGTATGGGTAATAAAAAGATTGTAAAGGTGGTGTAAAAAGGAATTCTCTAAACTAAATAGGTATGAGGTAGGAGCATTTTTTTTGCGAATTTATATACCCCTATAGGTATAATTGGAGCTTTAACATGTTTAATGAAAAAAGGAAAGGCAGTGCCTTATGGATTTAACATGGATTATAACTATTTTCACTATTGGATTTTTGGGCTCGTTTATTTCGGGAATGGTGGGAATCGGCGGTTCCATTATTAACTATCCGATGTTGTTATTTATACCAGTGGCACTAGGATTTACTGCTTTTACCGCACAGGAAGTATCTGCAATTAGTGCCATACAGGTGTTCTTTGCAAGTTTAATGGGAATGCTTGTGTTTCGAAAAGAGGGACTTGTAAATAAAGCCTTAGTGCTTTACATGGGGTCTTCAATTATCATTGGCAGCTTTATGGGGAGCTTTGTATCCAACACATTATCAAATTCAATCATTAATCTCGTTTATGCCATTTTGGCGCTGATTGCTGCGATTATGATGTTTTTACCTAAACGAGGAACAGATGTCCAAGATGTAAGTGAAGTTACATTTAATAAACCTCTAGCTGTTATTTTAGCTTTAATAATAGGGATGGTTTCAGGGATCGTAGGCGCGGCTGGTGCCTTTATAACGGTGCCGGGGATGCTAGTCGTTCTTAAGATCCCAACAAGGATTGCTATCGCAACATCCCTTGCCATTACTTTTATCTCCTCCATTGGCTCTACGACAGGAAAGCTATTAGGGGGACATATGCTTTTGATTCCATCCATTGTGCTTGTGATTGCAAGTACGATTGCATCACCGATTGGAGCTAGGCTGAGTAAAAAAATCAACACGAAAATTCTTCAATGGATTTTGGCTGTATTGATAACGGCAACTGTCATTAAAATTTGGTTTTCTATTTTTCTTTAGAATAATCTGACCTTTTACCTTTGGAGGGAACTATACATGAATGAAAAACAGATACATGGAATGAATGCCGCTAAGTTAGCTAAAAAGGTGTTGAACCATACACCCATGTTTATTTTAGATGTTCGTAATGAAAGTGACTTCAATGACTGGAAAATCGAAGGCGAGAAAGTCACTATTCTCAACGTACCTTATTTTGAACTTCTAGATGGCGTAGATGGGATTCTTGATCAAATCCCGGATGACCAAGATGTTGTGGTTGTTTGCGCGAAGGAGGGCTCTTCCAGGTTTGTAGCTGAACAGCTGCTCGAAAACGGAAAACAAAACATTTCCTATTTGATTGGCGGTATGAAATCTTGGAGTGAGCATCTCGAGCCCGTGAAAATTGCTAATTTGAAAGACGGGGGCTCCCTGTATCAATTTATACGGTTAGGCAAAGGTTGTCTGTCTTACATGTTGATTTCTAACGGTGAAGCTGCCGTAATTGATGCGGTTCGGACTACCGCGGTGTTTGAGGACTTTGCCAATGAAAATCATGCAGTCATCAAACATACCATGGATACGCACCTTCATGCCGATCATATCTCAGGCGGCCGGCAATTAGCTGAGAAAACGGGAGGATCTTACTGGCTTCCGCCAAAAGATGCGACAGAGGTTGTGTTCCATTATGAAAAGCTTGAAGAAAGCAGCCATCTTGTCGTTGGCCAAACAGAAATCAACATCCAGCCGATTTATTCTCCGGGTCATACGATTGGAAGCACATCACTTATTATTGATAATCAATATTTGCTTTCCGGGGATATTTTATTCGTGAATTCGATTGGCCGCCCTGACTTGGCTGGGAAAGCAGAAGATTGGGTCGCTGATCTCAGAACAACATTGTATGAGCGATATAAGCAGCTGTCTGACGATCTAATCGTGCTTCCTGCCCACTTTGGTACAATTGCGGAATTAGGTGTTAGAGGACAAGTAGCTGCACGTCTTGGCGATTTGTTTAAAGAAAATCCTGGTTTAAACATACACGACGAATCTGAATTCAGACGCACCGTTTCTGAGAATCTGCCGCCACAACCGAATGCCTATCAGGAAATACGCCAAACGAACATGGGGAAAATAAGTCCGACAACGGAGGAACAGCGAGAAATGGAGATTGGACCAAATCGTTGTGCCGTTCATGATGAGAAAACAAAATGAATATATGGAGGAATCCAAGTGCCTAATAAAACTTATAGAGAGCTATTGCCACATGAAGTTCTGGAGTGTATCAGACAGAAAGAGAATGTAACTATCCTTGATGTTCGGGAGCACGACGAATGGGAATCCGGACATATATCCGGCGCCAAACATATTCCTCTAGGCCAGATCGCTAGAGCGCTTAATGAATTAGAGCCAAAACAGGAAACGATCATTGTTTGTCGCAGCGGTAATCGAAGTGGAATGGCTTGCGATTATTTATCTTCTATGGGCTATCACGTTGTAAATATGTCTGGTGGTATGTCCCAGTGGTCTGGAGAAATGGCATACGGGAAATAATCAATTCAAAAATAAATGATATGGAGGTCTAACTTATGAATGCATTGCACGTAGATCGCACGCTGGAGTGTGAAGGACTTGCTTGTCCGCTTCCGGTGGTTCGTACCAAAAAGGCGATAGATGACATGAATCCTGGCGAAGTATTAGAAATTCGTGCGACTGATAAAGGCTCCATGGCAGACCTAAAGGGCTGGGCAAGTCGCACAGGACACCAATACGTAGGGTTAAAAGAGGAAAACGGTGTATATCGGCATTTCATTCGCAAGGCTGAAGCATCTGGAACAAAAGCGGAGATGAAATTTCCTCATACCGCAACGAATGATGAGATACAAGCTAGAGTAGATGCAGGAGAGAAACTCAATATACTTGATGTAAGAGAGCCGGCAGAATATGCTTTCGGACGTATTCCCGGGGCTATATCATTCCCTTTAGGGGAACTCGAAGTGAAGATCACGCAGCTTGATCCGAACAATGAATATTACGTTGTATGTCGTACCGGGAACCGTAGTGATATGGCATGCCAAATGCTAGCGGAACGAGGGTTTAAAAGTATTAAGAATGTAGCACCCGGTATGTTGCAGTGGGTTCATGACGTAGAAAAGGACTAACAGAATTTTCAAATATAAGGAGGAGTCTAGCATGGTAAATTTGATTGTTGACGCTAAAGGATTGGCATGTCCACTGCCGATTGTTAAAGCAAAAAAGGGGATCGACTCTTTGGAATCGGGACAGATCATGGAATTGCAAACAACGGACAAAGGGTCGATGAAGGATTTCCAGGCCTGGGTCAATCAAACGAAACACGAGCTCATCGATGCAAAAGAAGAAGATGGGATTTTCACATTTACTGTAAAAAAGGGATCATAACCCATCTGATTGATAGGGAGTTATCTTAAAATTTGGTGTCTAATTTTTTTTGAACTTTTAGATACCCATACGTGTACAAGTATAATAAGAGGAGTGTGGCAGCATGGAAGACAGCATAGAGAAAACAACAATTGTCCTTTTTAGCGGAGAGCTAGATAAAGCTATTGCCGCATTTATTATCGCAAATGGAGCTGCCGCCTATGATCACGAAGTCACGATTTTCTTTACGTTTTGGGGTCTGAACGTGCTTCGTAAAGATCAAAAAATTACGGTGAAGAAGGGATTCCTAGAGAAAATGTTTGGGAAAATGATGCCTCGCGGAGCTGAGAAACTTGGAATTTCCAAAATGAATTTCGGTGGCATGGGTCCAAAAATGATTAAGCATGTAATGAAAAAGCATAATGCGTTGTCGCTGCCGCAATTAATTGAGTTAGCTCAAGAACAAGGCGTTAAACTGGTTGCTTGTACAATGACAATGGACTTGCTCGGTTTGCAGCAGGAAGAATTGCTCGACGGCATTCAATATGCGGGTGTTGCGGCATACTTGGGTGATGCTGCTGATGCTAAAGTAAATTTGTTTATTTAAGCCTTTTCTTCGCCTTCCTTCATATTGTTTTCGTGAGTCATATCAGCAATAATATACCTATACAGGTATCAATGAAAGGAAGGTAGAATATGAAATACGATGATGATGTGAAAAAGAGATTGAGGCGTGCTGAAGGACAAATCCGGGGTATTTTAAAGATGATGGAGGAAGAACAGGATTGCAAGGATGTTGTTAGCCAAATTTCAGCAGTCAGGAGCGCCGCGGATAAAGCGATTGCCTACATTGTTGCGGTCAATTTAGAGAAGTGTATCCTTGAGGAGCAGGAAGCTGGGAGAGATTCGAGCAAAATGGTCAAGCAGGCTGTTGAATTGTTAATGAAAAGCCGCTAAGAGGATCAGGAAAGAGGTAGGGTATGGATTATACATCCATTTTTAATATAATGGCGGTAGCGTTTTTAGTCTGGTTTATTTATTCCAGGTTTGCAAGCTTAAAAGGTCTGAAAAATCTATCACCGGATCAATTTCAGGATGAATTGAAGGAAAACCGTAATTATGTTCTGATTGATGTACGTGAACCCGGCGAAGTAAAGCAAGGCTACATCCCAGGTGCGATCAATATACCTTTATCCCAAATGAAACAAAGAGTTGCCGAAATTCAAAAAAATGATCGTGTATATCTATATTGTCGCAGTGGAATGAGGAGCAAACAAGCAGCAAGAATTCTAAAAAAGAATGGTTTTAACGAATTATCTCATTTGCAGGGCGGAATTATCTCCTGGAATGGGAAGTTAACCAACTAAACGAACAATCATTAGCCTTCGCGGGTTAATGATTTTTTGTTTTTAATAACAAGAGATGTGATTAATTTTGAACGGAATGGCGGCGGGCGAATATTCTAATGTGTAGATTACGCCATAAAGGAGAAGTGTTAAAACATGTATTACACCTTACAAGCACCCACTTACGTCGCGTATCAAGGTTACCGAGAGCATTTCGCACGTAGTGAAGATATGGTTCTGAATTTAATTCTGCAATCCATTGCTGGAGAAAGAAATGATGAACTCTTCTATCAAGAGTTGATAAGGCTTGCCCCTACGGAGAAAGAAAAGGAAGTTATTACAGGCATTAGAGATGACGAGAGAAAACATAGACAAATGTTTCGAAATATTTATACGCAACTTACGGGTACACAACCTGCTGGAATAGAGGCTACGGAACCGATTGAACATGTTACCGATTACTTAAGTGGTATTGAGAACGCATTGTTTGGTGAATTGAAGGCTTTTGAAAAGTATCGCACACTTTATTTGAATATTCGACCCATATACCGCGATATGATCTTTGAAATCATGACGGATGAGATTAAGCATGCTAGTTACTATAACTGGCTATACGCGAAAAATAATAAAATTGACACTCTTAAGAGGTAGTGGCCTACGATGCCTCTCATTACAATATAAAAAATACCCCAGGAGCTTTAACAATGGCGTACTGGGGTATTTTTATATTATAAGAGAAACTCGACGAGACTTATTTTGGCGACAATTTCATATCCGTTGCCTTGGCCTTTCGGCCTAATTGGGGTCGAAAGCCAGTCTTATCGGCGGATAAACATGATATTCATAATGCTATGAAAGAACAATTACATGAAGGAATGAAGCATGAAACTAGCAATCAAAAAGGTTGGTTTATTTGCGTGTTTACAGATTTTCGGGCTATAGTAAGGGTTATAAGTAATTGGGGCTGAGTATAAGCAAAAGAGGAGAGTTAGACAATGGTTGGTGCCATCATCTTAGGTATTATTGCCCTTTTGATCATAGTGGGTCTGACATTCTGGGTAACGAAGAAAGCGTACTCCCGTAAATGGGATGAAGAGGATAACGATTGAGGATAGAGACACTGACTACGAAATGGAATGCCAAAGCGCCAGCCTTCAAATGAAGGTTGGTCTTTTTTTATTAAGAGGGGCATTAGCCTGTAGAGATATTGACATTTGCTAGTAAAGGAATTAGGATATTATAGATAATGATAATCATTCTCATAATATTGAAGGAGAGATAACTATTTATGCATACCCATTTTTCTGTTGCAAATCGTACATATGGAGTTAAGCTGCTTGTTCTTGTTACGATGATCATGCTGATCCTAGCTGGCTGCGGACAACAAACAGACACTTCGAAGTCGGATGCTGCAGCTACCGCGAGCACGAAGAAAGAAAGTCAACCTGCTCAATCCGAAGAATATACCGTTAAGCATGCCATGGGTGAAACAAAGATAAAAGGCACTCCCAAAAAGGTTGTCGTGTTAACGAATGAAGGTACGGAAGCCGTTCTCTCGATGGGGATTAAGCCTATTGGTGCGGTAAAGTCTTTTACATTAGGGGATTGGTATGATCATATCAAAGCGGATATGGAAGGCGTGAAAATAGTTGGGGATGAAAACCAACCGAATTTAGAAATGATCGCGTCCCTAAAGCCTGATTTAATCATCGGAAATAAGGTGCGTCAGGAAAAAGTATATGAGCAGCTGTCTGCTATTGCTCCTACCGTATTTTCGGAGAGATTATCAGGGGATTGGCAGATCAACTTCAAGCTGTATGCAGAAGCTTTGAACAAAAAGGCTGAGGGTGATAAAATCATTGCAGATTTCGAGAAACGTATCACAGATTTCAAAGCTAAAGCAGGCGATCAGTTAAAGACGAAGGTATCGATTGTGCGTTTTATGCCGGGTAAAGTTCGTATCTATATGAAAGATACATTCTCCGGTGTTATTCTCAATAAACTGGGCTTCCAGCGTCCTACTTCGCAGAATCAAGATAAATTCGCAGATGATCTGACGAAAGAACGTATTCCGGATATGAATGGGGACATTCTATTCTACTTCACATGGGATAACGAAAAGGGAGAAGCGAACAAAATCGAGCAAGAATGGACGAATGATCCACTTTGGAAAAACCTCGATGTCGTGAAACAAGGCAAAGTGCATAAAGTAAGTGATGCGGTTTGGAATACGGCAGGCGGAATTAAAGCTGCTAATTTATTGCTGGATGACTTGGAGAAGTATTTTCTGAAAAAATAATTCACTTAAAACAGAATTACTTATAGTAGGAAGTGAGAGAGTGGACAAAGTTGTCCGCTCTTTTTTTACCACATAAGAAAGTATAAGTTTTCGGTACCCGAAAACCGCTTTCTTATTGGCGATAAAACATACATCTAAACGCGGTCGCTCATCCTTAGAATGGCCTCGATAGAGGTTTTCTCATAAATGAGTCTAGCGGTTCAGTTGTCAGGTATACGCTTTCTTGCTATGATTGAAGCAGTACATATAAAGGTGGCTGGCCGATGAACCGAATGGAGGCCGAATTTAGTAACCTAGTGAAGGCTTACCGCAAAAAGCATATGGGCAAGGGGCCGGAGCGCGTGATGACGACCTTTTGTAAGTGCTGGGCGATATGCGAAATGGCAGGAAACCTTTCTCCCGTGGAAAAGTTTATGGCGAAAACCGGCGATGGCAGACAAATGCTCCGCACGGCTCGCACGGAAATGGTGAAAGAGATTTATAAGGACCACCCCCCTGTCGAAATGGAGGAGCTGCTTGGCGCGAAATTCGTAAAGCTGTTCGTCGATATCGATATTGAGCTGGATGAGGGGATGTCGGTGTTCGTTTTTGATCAGGATTTGGAAAAGAAGTTTTGTAAATAGAGATGTGGGAAACCCGACAACTCGACTACTTGGTAGACTAGTAACCAGGCAACGCGACAACCCTAATTACTTGGTAAACTAGTAACCAGGCAACCCCGCAACACGACTTCCTGACTTCCGAGACTTGAGATGATGTAAAAAGTGCATCTAATTTCGGTTATATAGCGGTGAAATCGGAAAAAGCTGCAAATTGTGCAGTAAAATCAGCTGCTTTTGACGTTTTTGCATGTATCGGGCTAGATTAGCTGTAGGAAATGCATCAAATTCATTGAATATAGGAATTTATGCCCGTTTTGCTGCACTTTATGCAGGATTCGATTCAGGTGAAAGTCATTAAGTAAGAGGGATTCTGTAAATAATTACTCAAATAGCAACATATACATAGGTAAAGGTGCTTGGCACTTGGTAGCGAACCTGCTGGAGACTAACCACTGTGAGACATGACTTGAGGCTTCCTCTGATGAGAGGAGGTCTGGGGATTGTTTTGCGGTGGTTTTTTGCTTGCTTGGGGTGTTGTTAGGGCAGCTATTGGGTGTACGGAGGAGGGGGAAGGGATAGCGATAGGATGCTGTGCGAGATGGAAGTGACCCCGGAATCTGAGCTAATGGGATAGTGGCTAGAGTAGGGTGTGAGCAAGTGTTATTGAGAGTTGTTCGTAGGTATGAAGGTGCGAAAATTCATAGAGTAAGAGTAAGAGTAAGAGTAAGTGTAAGTGTAATTGCAAGAGCAAGAGCAAAAGAGTGGAAGATAAAAAATAGAACCAAAGGAGCGTTTTTAAGATGGGGAAAACGAAGCATACGGGGCCAATCAAGCTGCCTTCTAAACCAGATCCGAAGCTTTGGGTCAGCAAAGTGCCATTCGGACTTGGGAAAATAAAGCCGCAGCATATTCGCGAAACGGCAAAAATCGCCTGGCAGAATCGCGATAATCTGCCCTATGCGTATCGCATTCTGACGCAAGGCGTGTGCGATGGCTGCGCGCTAGGCGTGTCAGGGCTCTACGACCAAACGCTGGCAGGGCCGCATCTCTGTACAACGCGGCTGAATGTGCTGCGTTTGAACACGATGCCGGCGATTCGGGAGGAGCTGCTGCATGCAGACATTGACGAGCTGAGCCGCATGAGCAGCACCGAGCTCAGACAGCTCGGGCGTATCCCTTATCCGCTCATCCGCCGCCATGGGGAGCGGAAATTCAGCCGAGCCACTTGGGATGAGGCGCTGGACACGATTGCAGGAAAGATGCGTACGATCGATCCGAAGCAGATGGCTTTTTACTTGACGGCTCGGGGAATTACGAACGAGTCGTACTATGTGGCAGCGAAGGTGGCAAGGTTGCTCGGTACGAACAACATCGACAACGCCTCGCGCATCTGCCACTCCCCGTCGAAGACGGCACTGAAGCGCTCCGTTGGCGTGGGCGCTTCGACGTGCAATTACAAGGACTGGATCGGCACGGACGTCCTTGTGTTCTGGGGCAGCGTGGCCGCGAATAATCAGCCGGTCTCGACGAAGTATATGTACGCGGCCAAGCGCAAAGGGACGAAGATCATTGTCATTAACCCGTACTACGAGCCGTCGATGGAGCAGTACTGGATTCCTTCGATTCCCGAATCGGCGTTATTCGGGACGAAGCTGGCCGACGATGTGTACCAAGTGAACATCGGCGGGGATATCGGCTTCATGAACGGCGTTATGAAGGTATGGTTCGAGATGGAGGAGCGCGAACTGGGCTCCGCGATTGACCATGCGTTCGTACAGGCGCACACGAACGGGCTAGAACAGCTGCGCGCCCACGTGGCGCAGCAGGACTGGACGGCGCTGGAACAGTCGTCCGGCCTCACTCGCGAACGCATGCGCGAGTTCGCGGAGCTGCTGGCCCGTGCCAAGAGCGCGGTTTTCGTGTGGAGCATGGGGCTCACACAGCACCGCTTCAGCACGGACAACATCTCGCAGGTGGCGAATCTCGCCCTCCTGCGGGGCTTCCTCGGCCGCGAGCACTGTGGGCTGATGCCCATCCGCGGCCACAGCGGCGTGCAGGGATCCGGCGAAATGGGCGCCGATCCCTTCAGCCTGCCGGGCGGCGACATCGCCAGCGCCGCCGATCGCGCAAGAATCGAGCAGCTCTGGGGGTTCGAGCTGCCGAAATGGCAGGGTGACATTGTCGGTGTCACCCTCGAGAACGCGCTCCTGCCCGAGGAGCAGGAGCGGAAGCTCCGGATGTTCTACACATCCGGCGGCAACTTCCTCGAGACGATGCCGGACCCGGCATTCGTCCGCGAAGCCCTCACAAGCATCGATGTCCGTGTCCACCAGGACATCATCCTGAACACCTCCACGCTGCTTGACGCGCGGAAGGCTGTGGTGGTGCTGCCCGCGATGACGCGTTACGAGCAGCCCGGAGGGGGCACGTCCACCTCGACGGAGCGGATGGTGTACTTCTCACCCGAGATCGCCGGCCCCCGCATCGGTGAAGCCCGCGCGGAATGGGCGATCTACGTGGATCTCGCCCGCCGCGTGAAACCGGATGCCGCCGAGCAGCTGGGCTGCGGCAGCGCAGAAGCTATCCGCGAGGAAATTGCTCTAGCCGCACCTAGCTACAACGGCATCCAACATCTGCGTGAGCGCGGTGATGTGTTTCAATACGGCGGCGCGTGGCTGTGCGAGGACGGCGTCTGTCCGACGCCGGATGGCCGCGGCGCGCTGCTGCCGATCGAGCTTCCGGAGCTGCGGAAGCCGGAAGGGCATTTCGCGGTGACGACGCGCCGCGGCAAGCAGTTCAATTCGATGATCTACAGCGACATCGATCCATTCAATGAAGCAGATCGCTACGATGTGCTTATTCATAACGACGACGCTAGCGCTCTCTCTTTGAATGAAGGAGAGGCGATCGTCATCTACAACAGCTACGGCAGTATGCACGGAAGGGTTAAGCGTGCCGAGGTAAAACCAGGCAACATCGAGGTGCATTGGCCCGAAGGTAACTCCTTGATTCCCAAAGGTGTGTATGAGCAGTATGCAGGCATCCCGGAGTATAACACGGCAGTCATTGTAGAGAAGGCAGAAACCTACCACGCTCACAAGGATACACGCTACGTTGAGCGGCGTATTCAAGAGCTTGAGACAGAAGTGGAGTGAAGACGATGGACGACGAACAGGATAACTCTCACGCACCTAATGCGGACTCAGCATCTCAAGCTCACCCCCCAATTCAATCAACGACATCATGGGGGATATACCGATATAACGGAACGGAGGTACTCTCTCAAGAGGATACCATCGCGACAGAGGCGCCGCTCACCATCAAAATTGATGGCGAGGAATTCGCGACACTCGTCTACACACCGACCGATACCATCGATCTAGTCACGGGGTTTCTAGCTTCCGAAGGCTTGATTCGATTCGTGGATCAGATCGAGTCGCTAACGCTGGAAGAGGAGCGGGGCTTCGTTCATGTCAAGCTGCGCCATCTCCATCAGTTAAGCCAGAAGATGGTGTCCAAGCGCTTCATCGGTTCCTGCTGCGGGAAAAGCCGCCAGTTCTATTTTCACAACGACGCTCGTACCGCCAAAACCGTTAGCACGAAGCTCCAACTATCGATTCAGCAGTGCTTTCATCTTATGAATCAGTTGCAGGAGCAATCAGCTGATTTTCAGGCCACGGGAGGTTTGCATAATGCAGCGCTTTGCACGGCTAACGAACTGCTCCTCAGCAGGGCGGACATCGGCAGGCATAACGCACTAGATAAAATTTATGGACACCTATTAAGGCAGCGAATTCCTGTTCGCGATAAGGTCATAGCCTTCAGCGGAAGAGTCTCTTCCGAGGTCGCTCTCAAAGCCGCCAAGATCGGCGTCGGTATCCTGTTGTCGAAATCTGCTCCGACAGATCTGGCGCTTCGCTTGGCTCAGGATCTAGGTATTACGGTTGTTGGCTTCATCCGAAGGGATCAATTATCGGTGTACACGCACCCCGAACGTATAACGGAATGTCGATAAAGCCCCTTTTTTGTGGAAAAATTTGTATTGTTTCTCTATCTTAATTATGCTAGATTCTAGCTATTGCCATCTTTTGTAAAGAGAGGAACACAACTATGGGGAATTGGAATACTTTTACGAAAAAAGGGATCGTAGCGCTGATTGCAGCCTTCTTACTTGTCTCCTTGCAGGGCCCTCTACCATCTTATGCAACTGAAGTGAATGCGGAGGTTCCAAAGGTTATTGAGAAGACATCACCTTCGGTTGTAGCCATTATTGGGAAGCCATCATCTGATTCGGATAGAACCTTAGACAAGAATCGCTTTAATCTCGCGCACGGAACGGGTGTCATCGTAGAGTCAAATGGTGTTATCGTGACGAATGCCCACGTAGTCAAAGATATGAAAAATATCGTCGTCGTTACGTCTAACGGTACAACCTATAATGGACACGCAACGAATATCGACGAGGAGAGCGATTTAGCCTTGGTCAAAATTGATGCAACCGGCTTATCGCCTGCGAAATTCGCCTCTTCCTCCGATATTAAAGTGGGGGAAACTGTGGCGGCAATTGGGACTCCGATTTCTTTTGCCCTTAGAAACTCTGTCACGGTTGGGATTGTCAGCGGGCTTGATCGCTCCGTGAACTCACAATATCAGCTTATTCAAACGGATGCGGCGATTAACCCTGGTAACAGCGGGGGCGCTTTGATCAATATGAATGGCGAAGTCATTGGTATTAATACGATGAAATATGCGGATATCGGCGTCGAAAATCTCGGATTCGCGATTCCTGTGGATACCGTCAAATATGTATTAAAGCATTTTCAGCTTTACGGCAAAGTTAAACGCCCTTATCTCGGTTTGGAGCTGGAAGAAAGCTGGGAAGCGGTTGTTGGTTTACCAAGTTCTACGGGTTTAAGAGTTGCTTACGTAGATCCGGATTCACCAGCGGCTGGGGCTGGCATTCAGCAAGATGATCTATTCGTATCGATCGGTGCAAGTAAAGTGAAGACGCTGGTGGATTACAATGAGGCTATTAAGAAGTATTTGCCGGGTGAAGCAATTGAAATAACGATTCAATCAGGTAATTCAACCAAATCGAAGTCGGTTACACTCGGAGAAGCGCAGCAGCAGGAAATGAAACGTACGCAGGACGCTGAGGGTTCTTACTTGGATGCGGATCGCGGCAAAACGAAAATCGGCGATAGCCACTATGGATGGTCCATGAAATACCCCGCGGGCTTAGTGAAAGGTCATCAGTCCGATGATGGCGACTCCATCAGTTTCGTGGATGCGAAGGGGGATTTCTCCCTAACGATTAAAGTAGAAAGCAATCAAAGCGACGAGCTGTCACCTTCAGCACTTCTGAACAGATTGGCTAGTGATGATGAGGACGATTATTCCGGCGCGGCTTCGACTATTTTGGAGCGTCAGTATGTGAAGCGAGAAGGTAATCCCTATGCCAAAATTGTCGGTCGTTCAGGGGATGAAGGCTATATCCAGACCCGTGGATACCTTCACCAAGGCAGCTTATATACGGTGCAACTATTTGTATCGAAAGAGCATTACAATAACAATTTTAAGCAAAATAGCTACAATGATCTGCTGGATAGCTTCAAGCTTTCCTTTAATGATAAGGATGAGTCGCTTAAAGACATTTCAGTCTACTCTGGCGGCAATACTACCTACACGAATGAGTATGGCTTATCCTTTGATTTGCCCTCCAATTGGCAGCAAGGGGGTTATACGGGCGGCTCCTCCTTCTTTAATGATGACTATTCCCAAATGCTTCAAGTCGGCGTAACCTCAGCCTCTTCCGGTGACACACTGGGAGCGTGGGTGGATCGTCAGCGTAAGCAGTTTGAAGATTCTTATGCCCCCAAATACCGCAGTATGGAAGAACCCGAGGAGCTAACCTTAGCCGGTGTGCCTGCTCTGAAATTAACCTACGCGAGTACGTTAGGGAGTAAGTGGAGTGCGGGCTATTCCCTCTTTTTTATCAAGGATAAGTATAAATATGTGGTGGATGTGAGTTATCCGCAAGAGGAAGCGGGGGCAACGCTTGAGGATCTCCTGAAAACCTTAACTGCTACCATCAAAGTGGACAAAGACAGCATGGATCAAGAGCTTGGCTTCATTCAGGATCTGGATGAACTCATGGATCCGAATCGTACAGTTACTTACAAAAATGAGAAATTCAAATACGCGCTGCAAATTCCAGAGATCTGGACCAGCAGCAATTCATACGATAACAAAGATCAAGTGAATAAGACGTTCCTCTTCACAGGCGGGTACTTGAGCGTTGGTGCAGAAACGAAAACGACTTACGAAGAGATGGTTAAAGAGGAAGATGCCGCTCAGAAGAAAAGTCACGATAACGATAATGACTATACGTTTACCGATGCGGAAATCTCGCTATTCGGTGATGTAAAAGCCAAAAAGTATGAGATCAGCTATGCAAGTGCCAAGATTCCTTACAAAGAAACGACCTACATTTTCAATCAAAATAATATTTCTTACACGGCAACGCTCCGTATTGATGATGCTGTACGCACCGAAGCCAATCAGGCTCGGCTCAATAAGGCTTTTGAGTCGTTCAAATTTTTGGACGGTGTGAAAAAATAGAGCTGCGCTAATCGAGAAACCTCTCATCGGTCCAGGCTGAAGGGAGGTTTCTTGTTTTAACCTTTGATGACTTCTCTAAAGGGGATACTAACACATGAATATCAAGCTCGCTCGGACACTCATCTGGCTGCTTTTCATAGGCTACACGAGCTGTTTGCTGTATTGGATGTTTCTAGGCTTCGGACGGCATATGCACACTACAGGTCAACTTGCTTACAATGTTGTCCCTTTTCGAACAATCCGTATGTATGTGCTGCATGTCGATTCGTTTTCTACCCGGACTTGGATCATCAATTTGTTTGGCAATATTGGGGTCTTCCTTCCTTATGGTTTTTTACTGCCTTATTTATTTCGTTCCGCAATACGTTATGGTACGTTCCTCCTGTACTTCGGATGCCCTCTTATAGGCTTGGAATTGCTACAAATGCTGCTGCGGGTGGGCAGCTTCGATGTCGATGATGTGATATTGAATGTACTTGGTGCCAGTGTATCTTTTGTCTTTTTCGCGGCATTTAAACGAGGTATAGAAGGAGGGAAATCAAATAGAAGGTATAAAATGTGACCAAATGCCTCACCATAGCGGGTGTAACGAATTAACCCCAGAGGAGGAATTTAATAGCCATGACACAGCCAGATTCAAGTTTACAATCACAAAATCCGATATCCTCAGCGCAAAACTCGGTAGATAATGTCCATGCAGCCGTTTCTCGTGCGATGTCTCATCCAACGCCTCAGACAACGCAAGAAGCTCAAAATTCAATCACTCATGCGGAAAGAGCGCTAGAGCAGGCGACGGATCAATCCGATTCGCCAGCGGTGCAGCAAGCCGTCCAATCGCTGAACGATGAAAAGGCAAGGCTCCAGAGTAACCAATAATATAAAGAGGTTCCTCCATTTTACCAAAGAACGGTTTCTTTTTGTTTTAGAAAAATGAGAGGCTGCCCCTCAGTCATTTTTTATGACTTTTGGGATAGCCTCTTTTTACATTTTGCGGTTTGGGGCTGACACCAAAATGATAAATCCATAAGAGGTGCAGCTTTTTCATGGATAGGTGCAGGCAGCCATCTCTATGCTTCCACTAAGGGGAAACTAGAGATGCATTTACGTGAAATATGCGCCAATTCAACTTTCAGCGCATTTCATCCACTTTAGCGTCTTGTCGTTCCGTTAAGAACAACTCTTCCCCAAAAAGCCCCCTTATTGTGGAAGTTTTTGGGACAGCCGCTTGCTTATCTCCTGTTTATTTATGATATAACGCATAGCCCGGATCTTCCGGCACTTCGATAGCAATGATACGCAGGCCTTGATCACTATCAGCTTTCAGGTGAAGAGTTTCACCTTCCGAGGTGGCTTGGACTATCGCGAAGTCTTTGTGGGACCAAGCTTGAAGCTCCTCCGCGGCGATTTCACTTGTGCCTTGACCTCGAATAACAAGGAAGGCTAGCGGTCGGCTTGGCATAAGTGTGTAGCTGAACTCGGAACCAGGTTCAAGGCTCCAATCGTACATATTAACGTCCGCATCCAGCTTAATGGGAGAATCCCCGCCGATTACTGTTTTCAGCGTTGCTCCACCGATATGGCGGATTGAGAATTTCTCATGCTCATATTGATGGTAAGCGGCAGGCTTTTTCACGGTCTGACTAAGGTGCGGCTCGAACCAGATTTGCATCGCTTCGCTGCCAGCTCTGCGAAATGCCTCCGCATGATAAACACCGGAACCAGCTTGAATGACTTGCGCGCCTCCATTTGTTACTGTTTCCAAGGAACCAAGGGAATCTTGGTGTTCTACGAGACCATCAATGACATAAGTGACAATTTCGAACGCTTTATGAGGATGCATACCGATTTCCGATACGTCAGAAGCTTTGCCCCATGCCCAGTAGAATAAGGAACCGACGCGGTCAACAGCCGTTTTTTCACCCGGAAAGCTGATAGCTCGTTGTTCCAGGAACTTTCCTCCGTCAAAAGCGCCAACGCCCTGTTGCTCAGCTGAAAAAACTTGCATTTTCATAGTAGCAGCCCCTTCGCTATAAAATATTTAATTACTTACTATATGTAAGTATTATAGATCTTTTTTAACCGGCTGTCAAAGACGTATCGCTTGGTAAACTTGGGTAAATCTTGACTTCGCATCTTGCCCCAACTACAATTTTAATGTAAGGAGTGTGACTATAATGAAAATGCAAAACTTTAAATATGAAGGAAGCGGACTTAATCGCTTTTTTGGCCCCTTAGAAGCAAAGATTATGGAAATTCTCTGGACCAACTCGCTGGAAATGACGATTAAAGATGTCCAACAGAAGTTGGATCAAGCCAAAATCATCAATTTCAATACCGTTATGACCGTTATGAATCGCTTGGTAGCCAAAGGAATTCTGCAAAAGAAATCCGTTGTAAGATCGTTTAAGTACAAACCCGTCGTTACGAGAGATGAGTTCATGGAAAAACAATCCAAAGAGCTTACCCTTGACCTTATCGAAGAATTCGGTTCTTTGGCAGTCACCCATATGGTGGATGCGCTTGATAAAGTAGACCCCGATCTGCTTGACAAGCTGGAGCAAAAAATTAAAGAAATTAAAAAGGATCGATAACGATGATGGAAACACGTTTTAAATGGTTGTATGCCGCGTCACTCGCCTTATCGGGGGCTATTTTAGGACAAATGTTACTCTTTGTACTTCAATATATTTTTAAATGGAAATCGTTATATAATATATTTGATCTGTGTGTTATTTTATTTAAACATCTTCATGTACCTGCAACTATTGCTTGGAATGTAGTGAACGCTCTTATCCTTTACTCGTTTAGTGCAATCCTTTGGATATCGGCTCGGCATGCCCTCGGCTCCATCAGAGCGATGAAGCTCGTTGAGAAGTATCAAGACCCTCAGTTATCAGAGCAATACCGCGATGAAATTCAGCTGGGTGAAGGTCAGTTCCATGTTATTTCTTCCAAAGCTCCCATCGCGATGACGTTAGGGCTGTGGAAGCCGCGGATGATCTTATCATCCGGACTTATGGACATGCTGGAACCTAATGAGCTGCGCGCAGTTATCGAGCATGAGAAGTGCCATATGAGGCACAGAGATCCACTCGCGATCTTCCTGCTTTCGATGATATCCAAGTCGATGTGGTACATTCCGATATTCGCTTGGATGGCAGAGAAATACCCCATTATGATTGAACTTCGGGCAGACAAATATGCCATTACACAAATGAAACAGTCCGCACATTTAGGCAGTGCTCTCCTCAAACTACTCAAACAAGCACCAACACCGCATGTATCCTTATCACACGCCTCATTCGCCGAAACATCAATGAATGTACGCATTATGCATATTCTCGATCCACAGATGAAAATCTCATTCAAATGGCCCCTTGTACGGCTACTCATTTCGCTCTTAACAATTATTTTACTTGTGGGACTTATCTAAGATAGGATACCCTGATAACAATGGTCACATTTAGCAGTCGAAGCCCATGTCAGATAAGTTGACGGGCTTCGACAATAACTGCAGAAAAGTCTTGACTTTTCGGATATCCAAAACTACACTTTGTAGTGTGAAATCGTACATAGCTTTTAATATGGGGGAGAGAGATTAATGGATTATATCTTGAAAAATTTACACTACATCGTAACACATGTACCAATTGCACTTCTTGTTTTTAGCTTTATTTTTGACTTAATCGCAATTATCGCGAAAAAACGTGAATGGCACTCCGCTGGTATGCTTTGCCTAGTTGTAGGCGCACTCGGGGCTATCGCAAGTGTCCTAACAGGCCCATCCCCATGGCGTAATCCACTAGTGGTTCCGCATGAGTTTTATGCGAAATTAACGATGTTTTTGTCAATCGTGTTGGCGATTGTACGTGTTGGCTTACTGATCTGGAAAAAGAAAGAATTGGGTCGTAACCCTATCTACTTGATTGGTTCGCTCGCGGCAGTTATCCTCGTTGGCTATACAGGACATATTGGCGGACAAATGGTACATAAACCGGTTCCAGCTAAGACGGCTGTTCCCGCTGCATCACCAGGAGCAACTCCAGCAGCATCCACTGCACCAGCGGCTACAGCAGCACCAGCGAAATAATGAAAAGGGTTATCCAAAGGCTTGCAGCCTTGTGGATAACCCTTTTTTTGTTTGGATTGAGCAGAGTCAAAGCTACTTGTCCCGAACCAACTCCAGCTCCTCTAGTGTATAACGATGCTCCCACAAAAATATCATGTCGTACTGTATCGAATCCCTTTCGACAAAGCGGGCTATGCCTGCGATGACTCCCCCAATAACAACTCCAAAAACGACAATCCATCCCATTAGAGCAAACACTTGATCGATCATGCACATCCACTCCCCTTAAAGCTTTCCGTAGGAAAGCTATCTTCGTAAGCGTTGGCCCTATGCGCTATGAACCTATATACTATGGATATGCCGCCATATTTTGAAACATGTGTGACAATTCAAAGGGGTTAAAAGGCGAGTAAATGCATCCGAAATGTCGAGGTAAGATAGTTCGTTTATAGTCTTTCTATCCGGTTGACACAGACTCGCCAAGGATGTTAAGATCACCTCTGTAAGCACGAATATACAACTTTTGGAAAAGAAAACACTTACGCTGCAAGCTTACTTACAACAACACTAAAGGAGGGTTTCAAAAATGATTGATATGGTTATGGATCCTATTGCCCATCGCAGATTTACAGATAAAAACCATACAATTTCATATTTTGTAACCCGATTGTTAGCCGGAAGCGCATGATTTGTGCTTGTTCGGCTGCTGCCGCCCCTTCACATACGCTAATTAAAAGCGCGGGTTACGAAGAAGTTCGTAACGAGCGCTTTTCTGTTTCATAGAAGGCATATCGCTGCGTGCGGTGTGCCTTTTTTGTGTGGATTTAGGTCATTTTGGACAGCACCATTTGAGAGGAGTGACATGATTACATGTTTACGGTATTAAAAAAGTTAGCTTGGTTTTTCCGGATGAATTGGATACGTTACACCATCGCTATTGGACTGCTTATTATTGTTGGAATCATTGATGTAATTCCACCGAAATTGATTGGCTACGCGATTGATGGTATACACATGGGAACTTTGACTGGCAGTAAATTGATCCAATTGCTCGCTTTTTGGGGGGCGTTAATTGTAGCTGGGTATGGTTTATCATATGTCTGGCTGTATCAGCTATTTGGCGGTGCTTTCGTGTTGGAGCGTATTCTTCGATCCCGGCTAATGAGGCAGCTGCTGCGGATGACACCTACTTTTTATGAGCGCAACCGCACGGGTGACCTGATGGCGAGAGCTACGAATGATCTGCAAGCAGTGTCGACGACAGCAGGCTTTGGGATTTTGACCTTCGTAGACTCAACGCTATTCATGCTTACGATCCTAGGTATGATGGGCTTCTTCATTAGCTGGAAGCTGACGATTGCTTCAATTCTCCCGCTGCCCATTATGGCAGTTGCGATTACGATCTACGGGGGACGTATCCACGAGAGATTCTTGCTCGCTCAGAATGCCTTTGGAGAAATGAACGATCGGGTGTTGGAGACGATAGCTGGTGTTCGCGTTATTCGCGCATTTGTACAAGAGAAAGCCAGTGAACAAAGTTTCAAAACAATGACAGACGATGTATATCGCAAAAATATCGCGGTTGCCGTGATCGACGCCCTTTTTGAACCAACGGTCAAAATTCTAGTGGGCATTTCCTACTTAATCGGATTATGTTACGGCGGATATTTGGTGTTTCACAGTGAACTGACGCTCGGAGAGCTCGTGTCTTTCAATACATTCCTAGGGATGCTGATCTGGCCGATGTTTGCAATTGGCGAGTTAATGAACATTATGCAGCGCGGGAATGCCTCCCTCGATCGGGTGAATGAAACACTTGGTTACAAGCCGGATGTAAAAGAAGATCCAAAAGCGACGACACTGCTGCTGCCGAACACGATTAGTTTTAAGGAAGTAACCTTCCGCTATCCATCTTCTTCTATTGATAACTTGGTGAATATTTCTTTCCATCTGCAGCGTGGGCAGACGCTCGGAATTGTAGGACGTACTGGAAGCGGAAAAACAACGCTGCTTAAACAGCTGCTGAGAGAGTATCCATTAGGTCAAGGTGCGATTGTTATATCGGAAACACCGATCGAGAAGTTAACCATCGACACGCTTCATGGCTGGATTGGTTACGTGCCGCAAGAGCCGATTCTTTTCTCTAAAACGGTGAAAGAGAACATCATGTTTGGACGCAGCCAAGGAACAGAGGAAGAGCTGCTGCAGGCGCTTGACCTGGCCGCGTTCCGCAAGGACGTTGAGTTCTTACCAGAAGGCCTTCAAACGTTGGTGGGTGAAAAAGGCGTCGCCTTATCCGGTGGTCAGAAGCAGCGCGTTTCCATTGCGCGGGCGCTTTATGTAGACCCCGAAATCCTCATGCTGGATGATGCGCTTTCTGCGGTGGACGCCAAAACAGAGGCTGAAATCATACGCGGCATTCGTTCGGAACGAGCCGGCAAAACAACACTCATCACGACGCACCGACTCTCCGCTGTTCAGCATGCGGATTGGATTCTTGTGCTGGATGAGGGGTATATCGTTGAAGAAGGTACGCATGAGCAGCTTGTCGCGCTCGGCGGCTGGTATAAAGAGCAGTATGACCGTCAGCAGCTAGAAGAACAGACGAAGGTTTAGTAAATAGATATCCGATGAAAAGAAGGTGAGAACCCTGAAACAGACAGGTAAGCGATTATTTCAATATGCCGCGTTATTCAAAAAGCCCCTGCTAATTGCGCTGATATTCTTATCGGTCGCAGTGGCAACGGAGCTGGCAGGACCTTTTATCGCGAGACAGATGATTGATACACATATTCTCGGGATTGAGAAGCCATGGTACGAGACTACATCTGCGACTCAAACTAAGAAGGCTGTCCCTTGGGAAGGGACTTTTTATAAGCGAATCGATAACTTTGAAGAAGGCGAGCCGAAGGGGAAGGAAGTTCGCATTTTACAGGTGGGCAGCCAGTTCGTATGGGTAGATCAGCCGATCGCCTTTGATGGCGTACGCAAGCTAGCCGACGATGGTAAGCTTTCAATTACGCAGGGGACGGAAAAAGCGGAGTATGCGGTTAAGAAGCTGAGTATTCAAGAGCTCTATACGTTCTATAAACCGGAATTTAACAGTCTAATGAAGCTTGCAGGCTTGTATTTTCTGCTAATCATTATTGGTGCAGGGTTTACCTATGGACAAAAGTATTTACTTCAATCGGCGGCGAATCGGATTATCCAGCGCATGAGAAGTGATGTTTTTGCACAAATTCAGCGACTGCCGATCAACTATTTTGATAATCAGCCTGCGGGTAAAATTGTATCGAGGATTACAAATGATACGGAGTCAGTCAGGGACCTGTATGTTCAGGTGCTTGCGAACTTTTTTACAGGTACGATCTATATCGTGGGCATCATCGCGGCATTATTCGTTCTAGATTATAGATTAGCTTTATTCACACTCCCGGTTATTCCACTGCTTTATTTATGGATCATTGTTTACCGTAAATATGCCTCCTTCTATAATCATGAAATTCGGGAACGGATTGGCTCGATCAATGGGATGATCAATGAGGCGATTCAAGGCATGACGATCATTCAAGCTTTTCGCCGGCAAAAGGAAACGATCCAAGAATTCGAACAATTGAACGATGAATATACGAAATATCAGAATAAATTGCTTAGCTTGAACTCGTTGACCTCTCATAACCTGATGAATGTGGTTCGGAATTTGTTCTTCTTCGGTCTGATCTGGTATGTCGGGGGCAGTTCAATCAACACATTGATCACCGTCGGTGTACTGTACGCTTTCGTCGATTATCTGAATCGGATGTTTCATCCGATGGTCGGGATTGTCAACCAGCTGCCGAATTTGGAGCGTGCCTTAGTATCCGCTGACCGTGTATTCGAGCTGCTTGATGAGCAGGGCATCGACGTGGCTGCGGAGAAATCGGATCGCTATCTGGGCAATGTGAAGTTCGAGCATGTTCGATTCGCCTACAAAGAAGGGGAGGATGTGCTCAAGGACATCTCCTTCGAGGCCAAACAGGGGCAGACGGTGGCGCTTGTAGGCCATACCGGATCGGGCAAAAGTTCGATCTTGAATCTGCTCTTCCGCTTCTACGATGTGAATGAAGGTCGGATCACTGTAGACGGCCGCGATGTGCGTGAGATGCCCAAACAGCAACTGCGTCAGCATATGGGCATCGTGCTGCAAGATCCGTTCCTGTTCACAGGGACGATCGCGTCCAATGTTAGTCTGGACGATCCGTCCATCACCCGGGAACGGGTGGAGGCTGCGCTGCGCGAGGTTGGCGCAGATGAGATGTTCAAGAGCCTGCCGCACGGCATCGATGAGCCCGTGATCGAGAAGGGCAGCACGCTGTCTGCTGGGCAGCGGCAGCTGATCTCTTTTGCCCGGGCGCTAGCGTTCGACCCGGCGATTTTGATCCTCGATGAGGCGACGGCATCCATCGATACGGAGACCGAGGCCATCATTCAGGCCGCGCTTGAAGTGCTTGCGAAGGGGCGGACCACCTTCATCATTGCCCACCGCCTGTCGACGATTAAGAGCGCCGACCAGATTCTTGTGCTCGACCACGGCGAGATCGTCGAGCGTGGCAGCCACGAGGAGCTGATGGGGCTCCTCGGTCGGTACTATCAGATGTACCAGCTGCAGCAGGGACATCCAGAAACAGCCTCGGCCGCTGAGAGCGAAGTGCGCAGCGTGTTGTAGGGCAGGGAGCCAGCCGTCGGACTTATTGTCCGGAGGCTGGCTTTGGCTTTTATTTCTAGAATTTGATCAGCAATAGTTTCACTACCCTTTAGGAAATTGAGGTAAAGAAAAAGCCTACCGAATGGTAGACTTTGTATGATATATTAAGTTAGTACAGGACAACCTTGGGTGAGCATTCTCCTCCAGAAAGGAGGGTGATGCCATGGAAACTTTCCAAACGATTGTAATCATGCTTGCGTTCGGTAGCTTTATACTGGCGCTATTGACATACATCGATAAACGGAAGTAACCCACTCGTATAGGTTGACGACCTAGTGGGTTACTAACTCTACAATTCGGAGGGTATTCACACCCAAGTCTGTGCAGGAGACGGTGTTGGTCGCACCGTCTCTTTGTTATTATAATCATACTACGTATGCTTTAGACACGCAATATAAAAGGAAAACAACCTATTAACTATAAGGAGATGATGAGCCGATTACAAAGTGCGAACTGCATTGGTTTTCTCGATAATTGCAGCATCTGAACTAGAATGAACTCCACTACGGACAAGGCTCTTTAACCGCACTAAAGACTATCTGTCGGCTCTATGCTACAATAAGTAATATTTCCCTATTTGAAATGGAGGAGCATCATGCGTCCAGAAACGATTCGATTGTTAAACTTGCTTCAGCTGCTGTCCGAAATTGCTATTGCTGTCGGATACTTGCTTGGTCTTATTCCGTTTGTATATTTGTGGTCGTGCTCGTGGGTGATCCCGCTTGTGTTCGTCAACTTGGTTTTTGCCATACTTACAAGTAATGGGACCACGACAAAGACGGTCATCAATATTGCTATGGCTTTTTTGAGTTTTATTCCTGTTGCAGGGTACCTTTTCCGTGTAATTGGGATCGTTGTTTCATGGATCAACATCCAGGCATTGGCGAAGGGAAGAAGCAGAGGTTACTAGTACCAAGAGGAGAAAAGGTGAATGATAGCCCAAAAGAGAGCCAATTTGGCTTTCTTTTTTTTGTCATTTGAGGATATATTCAGTCGTTTTATGACCTTAATACATATAGGTATTTAGGACTATTTTTGTCGAAAATCGTTGTTGTATAAAAAATACAATGGTAAAGTATTCCTATTCTACTAAAGGAGAGACACATATTGAAGCGAATGAAGTTTTTATCTAGGGCTATTATCCTTGTATTATGCGTAACTATGGTTATGCCTAGCTTTGCTCTTGGAGCGACGAACACGTCTTCGACGACTTCCGACATGAAGGGCCATTGGGCTGAGAAAGAAATGGCAAAATGGATTGATAAGGGGGCAGTTTCTGGATATTCTGATGGAACCTACCGACCTGACCATAGTATTAGTAGGGCGGAATTTTTCACTCTAGTTAACCGCTCATTTAACTATACTCAGGAAGTACCTGTCACTTTTAAAGATTTGAGTGCTACGCATTGGGCATCTATTGAAGTTGCTCGTGCGAAGGCTGCAGGATACGTTGCTGGTTACGAAGATGGTACCATCCATCCTGATATGCAAATAAGTCGAGAAGAAGCAGCGGTAGTGCTCAGAACAATACTTAAGTTGAATGAGGATGCAGATCGTGCTAGCTCGTTTAAAGATGCTGTACGATTGGCTGCTTGGAGTAAGGGCTCTATTGGTGTGCTTGCGGCTAATGGATATCTAGCTGGTTATGAAGATGGAACCTTTAAACCAGATAACCCTATGACTCGAGCAGAAGTGATTGTGTTGTTGGATCGCGTTCTGACCAAGAAGGTTGCTACAACCACTTTTGACCAAAAGGGGACATTTGGACCCGAGACGGGCTCAACTGCCATTAAAGGAAATGTAGTCATTAGTGCACCCGGTGTCACGCTCAAGAACACAATCATTGAAGGAGATCTCCTTCTAGCAGAGTCAATTGGTGAAGGTGATGTTTTTCTGAAAAACGTAACCGTAAAAGGGGCGACTACCGTGAATGGAGGAGGCTCTCATTCCATTCACTTTGAAGATTCTATGTTATTAACGGTTATTGTCAATAAAGTTGATGGCAGCATTCGAATTGTAGCTGAAGGTTCTACGAGTGTACAGCAAATCACTTTGCAATCTAGTGCTTTACTTGAAGCAAGAGGTACTGGGACGATTGCGGACGTCATTCTGTCCAGCTTGCTTCCTTCCAGTGCTGAAGTATCTTTAGCAGGACAATTCAATACGCTCAGTGTACAAGCTACGAGTATTCGGGTTAATCTTTCCGAAGGCTCTATTCAACAATTGACCGTTGCACAAGGTGCAGCTAATTCTACTTTGCAAGTTGGAGCAGGGGCCTCTATTGCCCAATTGATTTTGAATGCGGCTACTTCCATTACGGGCAGCGGAACAATTGATCATGCAACAGTAAATACAAATGGATCAACGTTTGAGCGCACACCTACTTCGGTAACAAATGGGGATGGAGTCACAGCAGGAAGTTCCTCAAATTCAGGAGGTTCATCAGACGATAGTCCCCCGGTCACGGATCGTGTATATGGTTTTGAAGGAAAAATTATAGATGTAAACAATCAACCTGTAAGTGGGATGACTATTTACTTCCGTCGAGGTCTTGGTAATACGGATGGCGAGGTAGCAGCTACGGCCATCACGGACAATAATGGCCATTATTCGGTTAGATTGTTACCGGGCATTTATTTTGGAGAACTTTCCAAAGAAGGTTTTATTACAACCTATTTAGTTGGCGTATCTGCTGAAAACGTTTATAACAGAAGTGAAAATGAAACAGCAATTCGAGTAGCAGCAGCCAATGAAGTGCGTGTTGTATTAACTTGGGGAGAAAGACCATTTGATTTGGATTCCCATCTTGTAGGCCCAACACCAAACGGAATTACCTTTCATACTTGGTACGGAGGTCGATCGTACTCCGTTTCTGGTGTCGTATATGATGATTTGGATCATGACGATGTAACATCATATGGTCCAGAAACTACAACCATCCGTCGACTTGTTGATGGAACGTACCGTTTTTATGTTCACAATTACTCGGGGACTCCTTCGATGCAGACGTCAGGCGCTCATATTGAGGTGTTTGTAGGATCTACAACCGTTCCTTCTAAAACTTATGATATTGCTGCAGGAACAGGCACGGAGCGTTACTGGACTGTTTTTGAGTTGAATGTGTTAAATGGATCCATTGACTCTTATACAGACATTAATCACTTGTATGCCAACGAGAATGACGCACAACGTCTAGAAAATGCTCTTCATAATACTACAATAACATCTACTGTCTATGGGATTAATCAAAATTCTTTTGAAATTAGCGGTGTAGCCGCTAATACACCGGTTTTAAGCTTTAAATCAGGGCTTACAGTTTCACAAGGTGCTTCTTTCGAGGTGTATGAGTCAAATGGGATTACGCCACGTGCACGTGTAGTTCTGAATGGTGATAAAGTAATCGTAACAAGTGCCGATGGTCAATCAAAACGAACGTATACCGTAGTTTTGACAACTATTTCTACGGTTACATCGCTCACGTACTCACCCACTGGACCGATTGTGCTTTATTCAACCGTACCTTCCGGTGTGACAGTTTTTGCTAATTATTCGAATGGCACGGTAACGGATGTGACTTATTCTTCGGGTATTACCTATAACTCTAGCAACACAAATATAGTGTCAATAGGCCAAAATGGTGTAATGACAGCCGCTGTTTCTGGAACAACAGTTGTAAGTGTTGTCTACGGAGGAGTCACGAAAGAGATTCCAGTAATCGTCATTTTTGCGCCTACGTTAACATCAGCAGCTGCAAACACATTGCAAGCATCTGGACTTATTGTAGGTGCTGAAGTGAGGCTGTACAATGCAACGACAGATACGATCATTACAACGTATCATCAGGTGATGCAAGATGGAACAATAAGTATTCCAGCTCAAGCCAACGGAAATTACTATATCACTCAAACTTTTCATGGATTGGTAAGCCAAAAATCTAATGCGATAAACTTGAATAGTATCCAATAAATTTAAAAAAGAAGCCCAACTGTAAATCGTGTAAACGACTTATAGTTGGGCTTCTTTGAATTCTACACGCTAATAAGAAATCCCCACACGACAACCCACATACTCGCCCTCGAGAGCGACTCGGTATGTGAAAGCCGCGGTGTCGCCCACGGAGATGGACATCCCGCCTTCGGGCAAATAGTCCCGCTCGGCGCGGTACCGCCCCTGTGGCTCGCCGTCGGGTAAATAAGTTGGACAGACGACTGTCCAATGTAAGCCCGAGGCAGCGAGCTGCTCCCACGCCTTGCGATGCTCCTCGGCGGCGCGTGTTGATGAGCGCCGGGAGTCCGGCGCCTCATAGCGCAGCAAGCCGGGATGCTCTCTGCTTTGCAGAATGCCGGCTGTTCCGACAGTGACTATTCGGCTCACGCCGTGTGTCTTCATAGCCTCTATGAGTAGAGGCGTAAACTCGGTCAGCACTGTGCTGCCGTCGGTGCCGAGGCAGCTTATGACCAGCTCCGCCCCGCGGAAGGCAGCATGTAGATCTTCTCCGTTACGAGCGTCCCCTTGAAGCTTGGATAAGCCTTCGGAGTGAATTTCGGTCAGCTTCTCCAGGCTTCGAACGAGTGCAGTGACTTCGTGCCCGTCCGCTAGCGCTTTTTCAAGAATTCTTCTTCCTACTCTACCTGTGGCTCCTAGTATGAGAATATGCATGATGGGGCCTCCCTGTTTCGTTAATGGTTATCATTATTATACGCTTATCACACTCGTGGAGGGAATCAACATCGATCCCTTTGAACGCTACTTGAACCGAGTGAGCGAATCCAGCATAATAGTAGGTACTTGATTACGGCATAGAAGGGAATTTCCCAAGCATGAGAATTAATAAATTTATAAGCGAAACCGGTGTTTGCTCCAGACGGGAAGCGGACAAGTGGGTAGAGGCGCGGCGTGTTACGATTAATGGTGAGGTTGCCGGACTGGGGAGCGTCGTTGGCCCTGGTGATGAGGTTCGGATCGATGGTCGACCGATTGGCGAGAAGAAGGAACATGTTTATATTGCTCTCAACAAGCCAGTAGGGATCACAAGTACAACTGAAGCGCATATCAGAGGTAACATTGTTGATTTCGTCGGGCATTCGGAGCGCATTTTTCCGATCGGTAGACTGGATAAAGATTCCGAAGGGCTTATCCTTTTGACCAATAACGGAGATATTGTGAACCAGATTCTGCGAGCGGAGAACAACCATGATAAAGAATATATCGTGACGGTGAACAGACCGATTACACCGATGTTTTTGCAAGGAATGGCTAGCGGGGTGCGTATTCTAGGCACGATGACGAAGCCTTGTGAGATTTACCAAGTTGGCGACCGCGTTTTTCGAATCATTCTCACACAAGGGCTTAATCGCCAAATTCGTCGGATGTGCGAAGCGTTCGGGTATCGGGTGGTGCGTCTGCAGAGGGTTCGGATCATGCATATCCATCTGGGTAATTTGAAGGTTGGCAAATGGCGGAATTTGACGCAAGGTGAAATGCAGGATTTAATGCATACACTTAGCAAAGAGAACACCCAATCAAGATAATAATTGAAGTAAAATTTTACACATGTTTGTGCATTCGATAAAAGGGTGCTCAGATATGTGTTTTTTGTTGAGTAATCCAAGTTTTTTATCCATAAATCGTTTCGATCTAGTGACATTTCGTGTAAATAAAAATATATAGCAGTAATCGAGCTTTTTAAAGCAACTTTTTTCCAGTTTTACACGTCAAGGATTATTATGGAATCTCTATGTTTCTTAAGTTTTAAAGCTGGTCTTTTGGAACGTAAAACGTTGAGGAGGAAGATGACTTTGAAATTAATCAAACAAGCAGGAACGTTGGTACTAGCTTCGACACTGCTGCTCACTGCTGCGCCTGGGGTTTGGGCGGCTGAAGCTGCTGTAGGAAGCACGTCCATAGCACCCGTACCCCCTGCATTTCCCGGAAAAGATGATAAGCAGCTGGATGCCAAAATTACCAAAGAGCAAGCCATTGAACGAGCTAAGACCTACATAACGCTGCCGGAAGGCTACACGTTTCAATCCATCAGTCTGAATGCTTATTACAACATGAATGGCCGGAATTTCCCGACGTGGAACATTAATTACACCAAAATGGTGAAAGATCGGAATTACGGCTCCTTAAACGTATCCATTAACGGCTTGGACGGAACGCTGACCGCCTATTCCATGAATGACAATGACCCTGATCACAAAACTAGCTATCCACCGAAGGTGGATTTCAAAGCTGCCAAGGAAGTCGCTTCTGCCTTTATTGGTAAAGTGAACCCAGTGAAGCAGAAGGAGCTTGTTTACAATGATTCAGAGGAGAATGCATTTCGTACGCCGCTGAATGGTAATTATCAGTACAATATTCGGTTTGATCGATCTGTTGGCGGTGTGCCTTTTGCAATGAATGGTATCAATGTGGTCATCAATGGAGAAGGACAGGTTACGAATTATAACTACAATTGGGATGACAATGTCACTTTTCAGCAGAATATAACACCGATTACTAAGGAGAAAGCTGCCCAAATGTTCCGCGATAAGGCGAATCTTTCTTTGCTTTACCAGATTCCATACGGTGCCAAAGGCAAGAAACTGCCGATTATTTCGTACATGCTGGGCGGCTTCTCATTGAGTGCGGAAACCGGTGAGATCTGGAGCCCAGTTAAAGGGATGGGAGACGGTGAAGGGAATAAGCCGTTAACCGACAAGCCACTGGCTGCTAAGCCGACTGCTACCTTGGACCTGACTAAGGAAGAGGCTATTAAGAAGGTGACAACGGTTTTCAACCTATCCTCCGACTACAAAATTCAAGAAGCCTCCTATAATGAATCGACGAACCCTGAAACAGGGGAAACCAATTCAAATTGGAATTTAAGTTGGAATGAGACGTCTGAGAAGGATTCCAAAGTTAAAATCGTCGGCAAAGGCGCATGGGCTAACGTGAATAGCAAGACAGGAGAGATTACGAATTTCAGCAGCTACATTCCTTATGGCCCTGACTCTGATAAAGATATAGAGGGTAAAATTGCTCTTGAAGATGCGATAACGACCGGTGTTGATTTTGTGAAAAAGCAGCTACCTGCTTATACCGATCAGCTGTTGCTTCGTGCACAAACGACTAAAAATTATTCAGAAGATCAGCTGAAGCATATGCGCAATTGGGACATTAGCTTTAAGCGCGTGATTGATGGCGTAAATGCAGGGAATGAAGAAGTGACGGTAAGCATCGATCGTGTGACCGGCCAAATTGTTGGTTATCACTTCTCCATCAGCAATCTGCCATATCCACAGCAAAAGCCGCAGGTACTGGCGATTGATAAAGCCAAGGATCTTTGGCTCGCGCAGTTCGACATCAAGTTAAATTATGTAGTTGAAGGCAGCGGGTTCATCGGTGGAATTCCACTGGAGAAATACAGAGTGATGGTGGCAGCTGGGGATGTCCCGCAATCCATGGATCTGAAGACAGACGGGAAACTAGATGCCAAGCTTGTCTATTCACTCGTTCCCAAATTCAACCGTGAACCTTTCCTCTTGGATGCGCAAAACGGTCAATGGCGGAATAGTGAAACGGGTGAAGTGATTTCTTTGGATAAAGTGACAGTAAGCGACATTGACAATCACTGGGCTAAAAATGAGCTTCAGCTTATGCTGGATTATCAAGCGCTTGATGTGAAGGATGGCAAAGTGAATCCGGATCAAACCATTCAACGTGGTGAGTTAGTCAAAATGCTCGTTATTGCCATGAATGGCGGTAACGGTGGTATTTATTACGGGGCTGAACGGAAGGCATCTTTCGCCGATGTGAGCAAATCTTCTCCTTATTTTGCCTATGTTGAAAATGCGGTTGATCGCGGTTTGTTAGATGTAGGTGCTGAATTTAATCCAGAAGCTGCGATGAATCGGGAAGAAATGGCACAGCTGATCGTGAAGGCGCTTGGCTACAAGAGCTTGACGAAGTTCGATGGCATTTTCAATGGCAATATCGTAGATGCTGCTAAGCTTAAGCATGTCGGTGATGCAGCTATTGTGGTGGGGCTGAATATTATGTCTCTGAACGATGGACAATTTGTACCTCAGCAAGAAGTGACGAAAGCACAGGCGGCTAGTGCCTTCTACCGCTTCTTGCAAAGACGGTCTGAGCTTCAGGAGCAGCCTCGTTACTATTACTAAATAAGTGTTTGAGGGGAGTTAACTAACTCCTCTCATAACCAATAAAAGAAGCCTCTAAATCCACTTGCTAGTGGGTTTGAGGCTTCTTGTGGTTGAGTGGGCTCCAGATGTGAATGTGCCCTCTTTGATGAGGACACACTCAACTTACGTCCTAGCTCTAGAACATTGGGAATACATATCGAACTAAGAAATACAGAACGCCGAAAATGATGACGATGTAAGCAGCATATTTGATGAAAGTAGAAGCAACTAGACTGGAATCCGATTTTTTCTCCACATGGCGTTCTTCGATATCGATATTGCGAGGCTGAGTCGACATTTGAACCACTCCTTTGAAGTTGTATTGCTATGTAATACCCTGCTGGGCATGAAGTGAAACACAGGAAAAAGCTATACCAATAATATTTTCGTACAGTCGGGCAGAGTTGTGTTACAATAATCTTTAAAACTTTAATAGTACGATGTAGAGAAAGGGAGTAAGAGAAAATGGTTGTTTCCAGTAAAGTAGGTTTGGAAGATATTATTAGGGCCAATCATGTGCTCAGCAGGGTGATCGAACCATCGCCTTTGCAACGCAATGAGCTGCTCTCTAACTTGTATGAATGCAACGTTTATCTTAAACGTGAAGATATGCAAATTGTTCGTTCTTTCAAAATTCGTGGAGCTTATAATGTGATCCAAAGTTTAACACCGGAGGAACGCGAAGCGGGTGTCGTGTGTGCGAGCGCCGGCAATCATGCACAGGGCGTGGCTTATTCCTGTAAACAGCTCGGTATTGAAGGCAAAATCTTCATGCCGACGACAACGCCTAGGCAAAAGATTTCCCAAGTTAAGCTATTTGGCGGATCTTTTGTTGAAGTGATTCTTACAGGTGATTCATTCGATGATTCCTCTAACCATGCTAAAGCCTACTGTGCTCAAGAGAATAAGGTGTTCATACACCCCTTCGATGATGTTCGTACGATTGCTGGACAAGGCACGGTTGGCCTCGAGATTTTGAATCAAATGCCTGAATCTCCTGACTTTATCTTCGCGACGATTGGCGGAGGTGGCCTGGTAGCGGGAGTTGCGACCTATGTGGATAGTGTTTCTCCAAGAACGCGCATCATCGGTGTTGAGCCAGAAGGCGCGGCAAGCATGACGGAAGCGCTGAAGCAGGGGAAGGTCGTAACCTTATCCACGATCGAGAAGTTCGTTGACGGTGCAGCCGTGAAACAGGTGGGCGAGCTTACTTTTGACATTTGCAAAGAAAAGCTGGAGGATATCGTAATTATCCCTTCCGGCAAAGAATGTACAACCATTCTGGAGCTTTACAACAATAACGCGATTGTTATTGAGCCCGCTGGCGCACTCCCGGTTGCAGCACTCGATGCCTATCGGGAACAGATTCGCGGTAAGAATGTGGTCTGTATCATCAGCGGCGGCAACAATGACATTGATCGTATGCAGCAGATTAAAGAAAGATCGCTCGTGTATGAAGGCTTGAAGCACTACTTTATTCTTAATTTCCCGCAGCGTGCCGGGGCATTGCGCGAATTTCTGGAAGAAGTTTTAGGACCCACAGACGACATAACACGGTTTGAGTATACGAAAAAAAATAACCGCGACGATGCTCCGGCCTTGGTCGGCATTGAGCTCAAAAATAAAGATGATTATGAGGGGCTTATTGAGCGCCTATCCCAGAAGGATTATGGCTATATAGAAATAAATAAGGACCCCAAGCTATTTAACTTGCTTATTTAAGGAAAAATAGCCAAATGTGGAATGAATATGATATAGTTAATTAGTCCCATTTATTCCCTTAATATCGTAAAAGGCAAACTTATCGAAAGGTAAGGACGCAAAGCTGCAGATCTAAGGTTGCCCTCGCAACAATGATGGCTGGGCTACCGACAGGTTGCAGTTTACCTAATCAGGTACACCTACGGCTATTCCGATTCGGAATAGCCTTTTTTTTGACCACAGATAGGGAGGTTCATGAATGAGAGGCATATTTTCTAAGTGGATACAGCATATGAAAGCGCAAACGTTGGTCTATCTGGGCGTGCTGGGCTTCTTTTTGTTGACCATTAATCTACTTGCTGCTTCTTCTTTCTCCTTTTCGCCTTACGTTTTCATTAGTATGTTTGTTCAAGCACTAATCTGTCTATTTTTTGCGAAGAGTGTCCGACAACTGCTTCTTACTAGTAGAGAACAGGAAGAAAAGAGCAAACAACTAGCCTTTCTGGCCTACCATGATACATTGACGGGATTACCCAATCGCCGATTGTTTAATGACCGGTTGGAGCGGGCACTTCTGCATGCGCAGCGTAATGAACAACTGGCGGCTGTTATGTTCTTGGACATGGACAGATTCAAGGATGTCAACGATTCATTAGGTCATTCCTATGGTGACCGTTTAATTCGCCTTGCAGCACAACGTTTGCTGGGCTGCTTGCGGGGCTCGGATACGGTGTACCGCCAAGGTGGCGACGAGTTTACAATATTACTAGAATCTTTTGCAAAACCTGAAGACGCAAGAGTTGTAGCATCCCGAATTCAAATGGCTCTGGAAGAGCCTTTTATCCTAGATGGAATGCCAGTAACCATAACAGCTAGTATAGGGATAGCTCTGTATCCGTTAGATGGCAAGCTGCCTGAGCAGCTCATGGCGTATGCAGATGAAGCGATGTATGCGGCCAAAAACAGGGGACATAACCAGTTCCAATTCTATGCCTCTGACATCGATGCCATGGTGAAGAGCAAAGCTCACATGGAGAAAGAGATTCGATTGGCCTTAGACAACAATCAATTTGAACTCCTATATCAGCCGCAATATGAAATAACAAACCGGAAATTAATAGGAATGGAAGCGATCATTCATTGGAGCAAGGGAGACAACCTCCGCGCACCTAGCATGGATTGGAAGAGAGCGGCCGAGGAAATGGGTTTCATGATACCCATCGGGAAATGGGCTGTACGAACGGCGTGCAGACAGATGAGAATCTGGCAGGACGAGGGCTACACACCGCTTAGAATGACCCTAGCAGTAACGGCCTCGCAGTTTAAAGATGAGCATTTTATTGAAGAAATTGCCGTTGTTTTGAAAGAAACAGGTATTGATCCGGTGTTGGTGGAGCTGGACCTTACGGAAAGTATCACATCTTCCAATGTACAAGAGGCTAGCGAGAAATTGATTAGGCTGAAGAAGTTCGGTGTGCGTATCGTTATGGATGACTTGTGTACAGGCCTATTTACACGAAGCGGGCTCGAAGGTATGCCACTTGATAGCGTTAAATTGGATAGTACATTGATCAGGGATTTGGTAGACGACGATGAGAATCAGCTGCTGGCTGCTGCCATTATTCGCATGGCTCACCGTCTAGGTCTAAACTTAATTGCAAAGGGTGTTGAAACCGAAGAACAACTGGAGCACTTGAGACTTTTGCAGTGTACGGAAGTGCAAGGAATGCTGTTTAGCAGCCCGTTAGGACCCGAACAATTCATGAGACTTATGAACGATAAAATTAACAAAGGGTAATCTAGATTTTATTAACCAGTGGTAGTATAATAAATAATTGGGGCTTGGAACCTATATTGTAGGGGCTTACAAAAAGACCATGTCAACTTGTATGACATGACGAATTATGTTATTTTGCTGGTGTATCGCTTTTATCTTGGGTTTCTAAATGATACACTCATGCTATAGCCAGTCTTACATAATTTAACTAATTTTGGTCAACCTACAATGTAAGATTTCATGGTTTTAAATTAAATGATTCTATGGGGGTAATAATATGAAGAAAATGCTTTCAACAGCTCTTATGGCTGTAACGGTTTCTGCATTAGCTCTTTCCGGCTGTGCCAAAAAAGAAGAAACGAAACCGGCGGCTTCAGCAACTCCAGCTACTTCTGCAGCTGCAACAGCTTCAGCAGCGCCAAGCAACAACAGCGGTAAAGACTTCAAAATCGGAATGGTTACCGATATTGGTGGCGTCAACGATAAATCTTTTAACCAAAGTGCATGGGAAGGCTTGAAGGCGCTTGAGAAACAAACAGGCGTTAAAGTGAAAAACCTTGAAAGTAAAGGCGATGCAGATTACACACCTAACTTAAACCAATTCGTTAAAGACGGCTACAACTTGACTTGGGGTATCGGCTTCTTGATGGGCGATGCACTAAAAACAGTAGCAACACAAAACCCAAATGCTAAATTAGCGATCATTGATAATGTCGTTGAAGCTCCAAACGTAGAATCCGTAACATTCTCTGAGCAAGAAGGTTCTTACCTTGTTGGGGTAGTTGCAGGTTTAACTACAAAATCAAACAAAATCGGTTTCGTTGGCGGTATCGACATCCCGGTTATCAAACGTTTTGAAGCTGGTTTCGTAGCTGGCGTTAAAGCGGTTAATCCAAATGCTAAAGTTCAAATTAACTATACAGGCGCTTTTGACAAGCCAGACCTTGGTAAAGCTGCAGCAGCTACGATCTACAACGACGGCGCTGATGTTATTTTCCACGCAGCTGGTTCCACAGGTAATGGTGTATTCAACGAAGCGAAAGACCGTGCGAAAAACGGTAAAAAGGTTTGGGTTATCGGTGTAGATAAAGACCAATCCCTTGAGTTCGGCGATGAAGTTACACTGACTTCCATGTTGAAACGTGTCGACACAGCAGTTGTTCGTGTTTCCAAAGACATCATCGACAACAAATTCCAAGGTGGTAAAGTCGTTACACTTGGTTTGAAAGACGATGGCGTAGGCCTTCCTGAAACTTCCAAGAAAAACGTAACACCGGAAATCTTGAAAAAAGTTGATGAGTTCAAAGCAAAAATTATTAGCGGCGAAATCAAAGTTCCTGAAAAACCTTAATTTAGGTATAAAAGGCGTTGCGGTTACGAACGATAGGTTTGCTTCTGTTCAAACAAGGCTAGTTATAATAACTAGCCTTGTTCTTTAGTTTTAGAGGTAATTAAAAAAAATTGATCCTTAGGGTGATCTGATGAGTGAAGTAGTCCCTGTTGTTGAGCTTAGCAACATTACGAAGCGGTTTCCAGGAATAGTGGCGAATGATGCCATTAGTTTAAAGCTGATGAAGGGTGAAATTCATGCCTTACTTGGCGAAAATGGTGCGGGTAAATCAACACTAATGAACATTGTGTTCGGACTTTATCAGCCGGATGAAGGTAACATTAAAGTGCAAGGCAAGGAAGTGTTTATTGATAGCCCGAATCGTGCTATCGAGCTTGGCATTGGTATGGTGCATCAGCACTTCAAGCTGGTTCAGCCATTTACCGTAACTGAAAACATCATTTTGGGCATGGAGCCCAAAAAAGGGTCGAAAATTGATTACAAAACAGCGCAAGACAAAGTACGTAAGTTATCGGAGCAATATGGTTTGCGTGTGGATCCAAAAGCGAGAATTGAAGATATCTCCGTCGGCATGCAGCAGCGTGTGGAAATATTGAAAACGCTGTATCGCGGCGCCGATATTCTTATTTTTGATGAACCTACAGCAGTACTAACGCCGCAAGAAATTAGTGAATTGATGGTCATTATGCGCAATCTTGTCCAAGAGGGCAAATCCATCATTCTCATTACACATAAGCTGAAAGAAATTATGGAGATTGCTGATACTGTGACGATCATTCGTCGGGGCAAAGTGATTGATTCATTAGAAATCGCGAAGACCAATCCGCAGATTCTGGCGGAGAAGATGGTCGGGCGCGATGTCTCCTTCAAAGTGAACAAGCAGGATGTGAAGCTTGGAGAACCCGTTCTTCAAGTGCAAGAATTGGTCGCGCGTAACCAGCAGGGTTTGGCTGCTCTGAAAGGGCTTAATTTTGAGGTGAAAGCCGGAGAAATTCTGGGAATCGCCGGTGTTGATGGCAACGGACAGAGTGAATTAATCGAGGCATTAACCGGGCTGCGTTCCATTGATAGCGGTCGTGTACTGCTGATGGGAAGCGATATTACCAACCATACGCCGAGAGAAATCTCCGAGGCTGGATTGTCGCATATTCCTGAGGACCGGCACAAGCATGGACTAGTGCTCGATTTTACAATGAGCGAAAACATGGTGCTGGAAACGTATTTTCATCCTGCGTATAACAAAGCTGGTTTCTTGAATTATGAAGCTATCGATCGTCATGCGGAAGCGTTGATTAAGCAATTCGACGTTAGAACGCCAAGTATCTACAATAAAGCGCGTTCTTTGTCGGGTGGTAATCAACAAAAGGCGATTATTGCCAGGGAAATATACAAAAATCCCAATCTTCTCATTGCCGCGCAACCGACGAGGGGATTGGATGTCGGTGCAATCGAGTTCGTGCATCGTCAATTGATCGAGCAGCGGAACAAAGGCAAAGCTGTTCTGTTGATTTCTTTTGAGCTGGATGAAATTATGAATGTGTCGGATCGCATTGCCGTCATCTATGAAGGACAGATTGTGGGAGAAGTGCTGCCGCAGGAGACGAACGATCAAGAGATTGGTTTGCTTATGGCTGGCAGTAAGCGCACAGAGAAAGGAGCTGCTCATGAATAAGGTTGCTCGCATTTTTACAAGTGAATCAGCGGTGAATCCGATCGTGGCGATTATACTTGGGCTGTTATTCGGAGCACTCGTGATGCTGGCAGGCGGATATAACCCAATTGCCGCCTATGGGGCGCTATTTTCTCGTATTTTCGGTAATTCGTATGATATAGGTGAATCCATTCGTGCGATTACCCCTCTTATTTTGACAGGATTATCCGTTGCATTCGCATTTCGTACAGGCTTGTTTAATATTGGTGCCGAAGGGCAATTCGTCATGGGAATGACGGGGGCCACATTTATCGGTGTCAAATTGACAGGTCTTCCATGGATTATTCATGCTCCACTAGCTGTTATCGTCGGTGCACTTATTGGTGGCTTATGGGGAGCAATTGCGGGTTATTTGAAAGCAAAGCGTGGAGTTAATGAAGTAATTACAACGATTATGTTGAACTGGATCGCTTTGTTCCTGTCGAATTATATCATTAATCAATTTCTTCTAGAGCCGAAGCAGCAGCGCTCCTACATGATCCAAGACTCGGCATCTCTGAGCATCACATGGCTATCAGCTATGTTGGATAATGCGAGGATGCACTGGGGTACACTCATTGCGATACTCGCAGCGATTGTGTTCTATATCATCTTATGGAAAACGAAACAAGGCTACGAGCTGCGTGCAGTTGGTCATAACATCGATGCCGCGAAATATGCCGGTATGAATGTGAAGAAGAACATTATTAAAGCGATGTTTATCTCCGGTGTGTTTGCCGGGCTTGCGGGCGTGTTTGAAGTCCTTGGTGTATTCCACTATCAAGTTGTTTCAGCGGGCTTCCCAGGTTATGGGTTTGATGGGATTGCGGTATCCCTGCTAGGTGCTAACAATCCAATAGGGATTGTGCTCGGGGCTGCACTGTTTGGTGGATTGTCTTACGGTTCAGCAGGCATGAGTTTCGGTGCTGATGTGCCGCCGGAGATTATCCGTATTGTCATCGGTTCAGTCATCTTCTTCGTTGCAACCCAAGGTATCGTTAAATGGGTGCTCATCCCGTTCTATAGTAAACGCAAGAAAGAGAGGGCTACGTAACATGGACCTGCTCACCATGCTTAACGCGTTTTTCATTAAATTTAGTGAACTTATCAACACGACGCTCGTCTATTCGACAGCGCTCATCTTTGGAGCATTGGGTGGAATTTACTCGGAGCGCTCCGGAGTAGTCAATATCGGGATTGAGGGGCTCATGGTTTCCGGGGCATTTGCATCGGCCGTTGGAGCTTATTATGCCGAAGAGGCGAATATGGGTATCTGGTCCCCGTGGATCGGTTTACTGACTGCCATGGTATTTGCGCTCATTTTCGCTCTGATTCATGCGGTAGCAACGATTACATTCAAAGCTAATCAAGTCATCAGCGGTGTTGTGATTAACTTCTTGGCAGCAGGCGTAACGTTGTATTTGGTCAAAGTACTGTTCAATGGTGCTGGTCAAACAGAAACGTTAAATGATGTGTTTTCCAAATGGGAAATTCCGATTTTATCCAAAATCCCGTATATCGGCTATGCTCTCTTCAATGCCTATCCGACAACTTACATTGCTTTAATTCTAGTCGCGGTTACTTACTATGTGCTGTTCAAGACACCATTCGGTTTGCGTCTTCGTTCTGTTGGGGAGCACCCGAGTGCCGCGGATACAGTAGGGATTAAAGTGAAGCGTATTCGTTACATTGCAGTGTTGATTAGTGGTTTGTTAGGTGGACTTGGCGGGGCGACCATTACGCTCACGACAACAAGTGCCTTCTCACATAACACGATCTCAGGTCAAGGATTTATTGCTATGGCCGCGATGATTTTCGGCAAATGGCATCCAGTTGGCGCATTGGGCGCAGCAGTCTTCTTCGGAATGGCGCAGGCGCTCAACAACTTCATGCGTTTGTTCGAATTCTCGAAAAATATACCGCAGGAATTCCTCTACATGCTGCCTTATGTACTGACCATCTTAGTACTCGCAGGCGCAGTAGGTAGGGCTAAAGCACCATCGGCTCTAGGTGAACCTTACGATCCAGGTAAGCGATAAAAATAAAACATGCACTGCTACGGGAGTATTCCCGCGGCGGTGCATGTTTTTTTTTGTGTGTATTATTGTAAACAATTACCAATCAATACGTGTCGGAAAATACAGGGAATATGTCGAAGCATGACGAAATCCCATTCCACTCCATATTTTTCATAACCTATAATATATGACCACGGAAGGAAGAATGCCACAAATGTCTGTTTTACGAATCTTGTTAGGAGCCAAGTCGCTGAAGGTGAAAATGACGCTGCTGCTGCTGGCTGTCTCACTGATCCCTCTTTTGATCTCTATGCTTATTCTTACCTCTCAATCCTCTTCTGTTGTTGAGTCTGACACCAAAGATCAGCAAATGCATCTTGCGGAGCTTAGTACGAGCGAGATCAATGCCTGGCTGAATAGCAAAATTGCGTCTATTCAATCTGTTGCTAAAGCTCATCCAGATTTTATTAATGGTAAAGCCAACACGATCTTACCCGTGCTGAAAGTTATGGCGGAAAGCGATCCGGAAGTGTATCGTTTTGCCTATATTGACCCGCAGGGCATGTCCATTGACACAGCTGGCGATAAGTTGGACGCAAGCAAATTTGATAATTTTAAGAAAGCTACCGTTGATAAGAAAGTATCGGTGTCCGAAATTATAAAGGAGGAAAGCAGCGGCAAAAACATTATCATCATCGATGTTCCGCTCGTGGACGGCAAAGGCGATTTCCGCGGCATTGTGCAATCTTTCCTCTTTCCTGAACAAATGCTGTCCATCATCAATCGCATCAAATTCGGTGAAACGGGTTATGGCTACCTACTCTCACCAAGCGGTACATATCTCGTTCACCCGAAGAAAACGGGGCAAAAACTAGCGGAATCATCCACAGCAGAGAAGATGGATCTTTACAAAAATACGGTATTCAAGGATAAGAGTGGGTATATCCTATACAAAGAGCCAGATGGCCTACTAAAGTCAGCTGCTCATCAAACCATTGATGCCACGGGTTGGAAGCTTATTTTGACCGCCGAGCATTCGGAAGTATTCCAAAAGGTGAGTCTGCTAAAGAAAAATTCAGCCATCATGCTAGCTGTTTCTGCGCTGCTTGTCATTGTACTAGCTATGATAGTCTCACGGATGATGATCCGCCCAATCACGACGATTTCATCCCTCATGCAGCGAGTAGGGCAAGGTGATCTATCTGGTAGATTGAACACCTATGGTGAAGATGAGATCGCTTCGATGCGCAAGAACATTAATGCGATGCTCGATTCTTTCTCCGGTATGATTTGCAAAATATCAGAAGCCGTGTCACATACCGCAGCATCTTCCGAGCAGCTCACTGCAATTGCGAGTGAATCGACGAAAGCTTCCGAACATATCACTGTAGCGGTGGGGCAGGTCGTGCGGTGTTCAGAAGCGAACTACCAGGCATCTGAGCAAATTTCGACAGCTATGAATGAAATGTCATCGGGCGTGCAAAAAATTGCCGAATCCTCCACGAATGTCTCGGAAACAGCACAAAGTGTCGTTCAAGTAGTGGACCGTGGAAACGGGGAAATTCAACAAGCAATTACCCAAATGCGACAGGTCAGTCATGCCGTAGAACATACTGCCGAACTCGTGCACGGCTTAGAGGAGAAATCCGAGCAAATTCGCCAAATTGTAAGCTTTATTTCCGAAATTGCTTCACAAACCAACCTGCTGGCCTTGAACGCATCCATTGAAGCAGCCAGGGCAGGCGAACATGGCAGAGGCTTCGCCGTCGTCGCTAGCGAGGTTAAGAAGTTAGCAGAGCAAACAAGCAGCGCGACCGTGAACATTTCCTCCATTATCGGTGAAACGATTAACGCTACCAAAGAAGCATCAAGCTCGATGCGGGGCGGACTGTCAGAGGTTGAAAAAGGCTCGGCTCTCGTCCAAACGGCGGGGCAAGTATTCCAATCGATTCTCGCCTCGATCCAGCATGTAAACGACCAAATCCAAGAAGTATCGGCTGCATCCGAGGAAATATCAGCCGGAACCGAACAGGTGGCCGCTTCTTCTCAGGAGACAGTGAATATCGTAAAGCAGGCTATGGATGAACTGCAGGCTATTGCCAAGTCGGCAAGTGGGCAGCTGCAATCGATGGAAGAGATCAGTTCCTCCCGAATCGCTTAGCGTGTTGGCGGTCGATTTACAGGACCAAATCAACCGCTTCAAGTTGAAATAAATACTGAGCAAAGCACCTCATCCGACTATCGGTGAGGTGCTTTGTTTTGAATGAATTGAAACGCTAAATTTATTGTGATAATGTGATGCTGTGTACTAGTCATTGGAGGGATTATGATGAGCAAGGTGCTACGTTTTGAAATGCAAGTACCGAATCCAGAAAGTGTGATTCAATTTTATACAGAAGCATTCAATTGGGAGTTTACAAAATTTCCGGGACCTCAAGATTATTGGTTTATTAAAACGGGAAGAAATGATGAACAAGGCATTGATGGCGGTTTAATGAGATCTCCGGATGGAGCGGCTAGAACTGTAAACTCTATTGAGGTTACCTCCATAGATGATTACTTAGCATCGATTGCCTCTAACGGTGGAACGATTGTGGTTCCGAAAATGAGTATGCCAGGGATGGGATATCTCGCCTATTTTACGGATCCTAGTGGAATGATAGTAGGTGTTTCACAAGCGGATTCGAATGCGAAGTAATTGTATGAAGCCGATACTGTTAAAAGCTTGGCGTATCAGCCAAGCTTTTTAATTGTTTAATTTTACATATGTGATCCGCCGCTTGCATCAATCAATTGCCCTGTTATCCAGCGGCTGTCCGAAGAGGCAAGAAAGGCTGCGATATCTGCAACATCTTCAGGTTGCCCCCATCTGTTAAAAGGAGAGAGACCGGCAGCGAACTTCTGCCCACCCGGATCCTGCAATGTTCCGGCATTCATATCGGTATCGATGATTCCCGGCAGGATGGCGTTCACTGTAATGCTGCGATTCCCAAGATGCTGAGCTAAGACGAAGGTGAGTGTGTTGAGTGCACCTTTCGAGATGCTGTAGCCCAGAAAATTAGGGAAAGCCAAACGGGTAACAGCCGAAGATATATTGATGATGCGGCCCTCGTCTCTCAGACGTGACAATGCTTGTTGGATAAGGAAAAGCGGTGCTTTGACATGGATACTCATGACTTCGTCAAAAGATTGTTCCGTCGTCTCTTCAATGGTTCCACCTTGCCCAATTCCGGCGTTATTAACAAGAATATCAAACTGATTACCGCCGGTGTGCTTCTCGAGGGCTTCGTCCAAGCCCACATATAAATCGCGAACGCCGTATACGGCATTCAAGTCCGCACCGAGTGTAAAGGCGGATCCGCCTTTATGCTGAATCTCGCGAACCACTTCCTCTGCAGCATCGTAATTCTTTCCATAATGTACGGCTACAATGGCGCCATCCTGCGCTAGACGCAAAGCAATCCCTCGTCCAATACCCCGACTTGCACCCGTTACTAAAGCGATTTTACCTTTCAGCATGCTCATATCCTCATCTCCTTAAATGTTTTCATGTTTAGTTTTATCACAGGGTGGCATTCGAAATGTTGCTCTCTCATTCAGGATTCCTGCCTTGTGAGGGGATTGAGGAGTACAGATATTGTCTGTTGGTACCCAAGTCTGAGCATGCTTCAGGAACTGCGTGAAGGGTTTTATCTGATGCTTGCGAGGGTGGCGAAACGTTGGCTTGAGCTCGGTATTCAGCATGAAATTATACTTCTATTGGAATTTTCCAATGGAATTAGCATTCAGGCTTTGAAATTCACGAAGTGGGAGCTGAATATTACAAATATGACTTTTAGGACAGCCCCTTCTGTATGGTGAAGTTATCTACACGAACTTTGATTCAGCGATACCTTATGGTAGATTAAAATCAAAGCGATTTAATTTGATTCCGATACTCGCTTGGCGAGACACCGTACCAACGTCGGAATTGCTTAGAGAAGTACAGCGGATCGTAGAAACCGACGGATGATGCGATCTGTTCGATGGTGAGCTCCAGCCGTTCTCGAAGCAGCAGACGAGCTTTATCCACGCGCAGTTTCAGAAGAAACGTAACGGGTGTTACCTTGGTATGGCGCTTGAACATGCGCGATAAATACGCGCGGTTGTAGCCCAAACTCTCGGCCATCAGCTCAATGGTGATAGGCTCGGCGTATTGGGTGGACAGGTAGTGAATCGCTTGCTGCACGATGCGGTCACTCTCGGCTTCCGTGACCACGCCGGCTAATGTGGAAGCTGATAATGTTTCACAGTATTCACCGAGCAACAAGTGTAGATATCCGATGGATTTCAGCTGTGCGTTCGCTTTTTTGGATCTTAAAGCTTGCTGAATATGGCGAAAAAGAACAGGGATGTGGCGGTTGCGTTTCATATGGATTATGGGCTGCAAGGGATTCACTCCTGTTGAGGTGACTAACGCCGCGGCCTGCGTACCTGTAAAAGCGATCCAGCAATAATGCCACGGATCTATCTCATCGGAGACATAGCTTATGAGCTGTTCAGGTTCGATGACGAAGCTGTCTCCGGCGCCAAGCTCGTACTCTTCGCCTTGCGAAGAGAATACCCCTTTACCCGATATCACATAATGGATCAGATAGTAGTCGTATACTTTGGGGCCTAACCGATGCTCAGGTTTCGTCTGACTCTCACCCGCAAACAGCACGGTTATTTCACTCTCCTGGGAAGGCAGTGGATTCGAAACAACGTAATAGCTCTCTGACTTTGGCATGCCTACTCATCATCTCCGATCGAAGCATCTTTATATACCATCACTTTATCATAAATCCAATAAAAAAGTAGTGAGCTTGAGATCACATTTTTCCATGTGGAAATAACATGCCTCCATAGCCAATCACGCGTTCTTCTCGTATACTGAAGTTACAAAGATACCAAACATAAACGACTCCATCATCCTCAGATGACGAGCGAAATCACTTCTAAAACCACTAAAGGCGGTGCCAGAATGGCAGACTTGCAAGCTCTAAAAAACACGTTTATTGAAATTTACGGGAATTCTACAACGGCAATTTCGGCTTTTCATGCTCCAGGTCGGGTCAATTTGATCGGTGAGCACACGGATTACAATGGCGGTTATGTTTTCCCGGCAGCGTTAACGTTCGGAACAACTTTGATCATTCGTCCAAGACAAGATCGTGTAATTGGATTTGCATCGACAAACCTGGCACTTCGCAAACAAATTTCCATAGATGACTTGTCCTATCAAGAAGAGGACGACTGGATCAATTATCCGAAAGGGATCTTCGTTCACTTAGCGAAAGCAGGTTTCCCTGTCACGCAGGGTTACGATCTTTTGTTCCACGGTGAAATCCCGAATGGTGCCGGACTTTCGTCCTCGGCTTCTATTGAAGTCGTTACAGCTTTTAGCTTATTAACACTTGAAAAATATCCAATCGATACCGTGAAAATCGCACTGCTCGCTCAAAAAACAGAGAACGAATTCGTTGGCGTCAACTGTGGCATTATGGACCAATTCGCTGTAGCCAATGGCAAAAAAGATCACGCGATCCTGCTCATGTGCGACACGCTTGAGTATCGCCATGTTCCTTTTCAAAGCGGCAGCTATAAGCTGGTTATCGGAAATACGAACAAACGCAGAGGTCTGGTAGACTCCGCTTACAATGAGAGAAGAAGCCAATGCGAGCAGGCTGTGACCTATTTGCAAAAACAGTTTCCTTCTATTACTTTGCTCGGTCAACTGAACCTTGCGCAATTTAACGAATTCAAACATCTAATTCCAGACGAAACCGTTCGTCGCAGAGCGCAGCATGTTATTGAAGAAATTGACCGTGTTCTGAAATCCATTGAGGTGCTGGAAGCGAACGACCTTGAATCCTTCGGAAAGCTGATGATCGGGTCCCATGACTCGCTTCGTGATCTTTATGAAGTAACAGGGGTAGAGTTGGATACGATGGTTGCCGCAGCACTGAAGGTTCCGGGTGTGTTTGGGGCACGTATGACAGGCGCAGGTTTCGGTGGATGCACGGTTTCCTTAGTTCACGAGGACAGTGTACAGACTTTTATCGATCAAGTGGGTAAAGAATATACGGAAAAAACAGGCCTGACACCAAGCTTCTACGTTTGTGATATCGGCAATGGTGTCGAACAAGTCGGGGAGGCGTTATAAATGGCCATTTTAGTAACGGGCGGAGCAGGCTATATCGGATCTCATGCGGTGGCGGAGCTGGTTGCCAAAGGTGAAGAAGTCGTAATCGTTGATAATTTGCAGCAAGGGCACAGAAACGCAGTGCTTGGGGGCAAGCTGTACGTAGGTGATTTGCGCGACGGCGAATTTCTGGATACGGTTTTCACAGAGAACAGTATTGATGCTATCATCCATTTTGCAGCGAATTCGTTAGTTGGCGAAAGCATGACCAATCCTGCGAAATACTATCACAATAACGTTTACGGAACGCTTTGCTTACTTGAGAAAATGACGCAATACGGCGTGAAGAAAATCGTCTTCTCCTCTACGGCTGCCACGTATGGTGAGCCTGAAAATATTCCAATCCTAGAAAGCGACCGTACTTTGCCGACAAATACGTATGGCGAGACGAAGCTGGCTATGGAAAAAATGATGAAATGGTTCGACATAGCGCATGGTATTAAATATGTATCACTTCGCTATTTTAACGCAGCTGGGGCTCACGCCGGTGGCAAAATCGGGGAGGATCATAGCCCAGAGACGCATCTGATTCCTATCATTCTTCAAGTGGCTCTTGGTCAAAGGCCGCATATTTCCATCTTCGGAGAAGACTATGCAACAGAAGATGGTTCGTGTGTACGCGACTACATTCATGTTAGCGATTTGGCAAGCGCCCATGTTCTTGCGGTTGAGAAGCTGCGTGGCGGAGCCGAAAGCAATATTTACAACCTAGGCAATGGCACAGGTTTCTCGGTCAAAGAAGTCATCGAAATCGCCCGTAAAGTAACCGGTCATGCAATTCCTGCCGTCATCGAACCGCGTAGAGCCGGTGATCCAGCAACGTTAATCGCCTCCTCGGAGCGCGCAAGAGCTGAGCTAGGTTGGAAACCAACACGCGATTCCTTGGAATCCATTATCGAGAGCGCGTGGAACTGGCACCAAAATCATCCGAATGGGTACGAAGAGTAGAGTAGAGCAGGGAAGAAAGTGCAGAACGGAGCTGAACAGAGGCTTGTTTTGTAGAAAGGAACGTGGCACATGGAACGGACAGTTAAAGCATCGCAGCATGCAGCGTTGACCATAGAAAGGCTCCTTCAGTTCGCTATGCAAAATGGGCTGATTGAGCAACTTGATATATATACTTCTCGCAATGCTTTACTTGATTTATTCGGACTTGCTGAACCTTATCTAGGAGAAGTTCCGACAGAGAGATTAAGCAGTCCGGTTGTACTGCTTGAAGAACTGCTCGATGCAGCTTTCAAGGCAGGCCTCTTGGAAGAGAATACGACAACGTACCGTGATTTGCTGGACGCGCGGATTATGGGGCTTTTGATGCCTCGTCCATCCGAGGTTGTGCATCAATTCTGGAACACAGCTAAAACAACGAGCGTTGAGGCGGCGACGGATTACTTCTACAAGCAATCCATCGATTCCAATTACATTCGAATGGATCGCATTCAGAAAAATGCCTATTGGTTGGCCGAAACAACGTATGGCGATCTTGAAATCACGATCAACCTTTCCAAACCGGAGAAAGATCCGAAGGAAATTGCCCTGCTCAAAACGCTGCCGCAAAGCAGCTATCCTTTATGTCTGCTATGCGCGGACAACTTAGGGTACGCAGGCCGTGTGAATCACCCGGCGAGGCAAAATCTACGTGTCATTCCGTTGGAATTAGATGGCGAGAAATGGTACTTCCAATATTCGCCGTATGTGTATTACAACGAGCACAGCATCATTTTCCATGAGAAACACATCCCGATGAAAACGACGGCGCACACGTTCTACCGTTTGCTGGACTTCATCGATCAGTTCCCACATTATTTCATCGGATCGAACGCGGATCTGCCGATCGTAGGTGGTTCTATTCTGAACCACGACCATTTCCAAGGCGGACGCCATAAATTCCCGATGGAAAAAGCACCAAGTGAGAAAGCATTCTCACATGCTGAGTTTGCCAGTGTGAAGGCCGCCATCGTCAAGTGGCCGATGTCAGTACTTCGCCTGAGCGGGCACAACAAGCAGCAGCTTTATATGCTTGCGAGCAAGCTGCTCGAAGACTGGCGCGCCTACAGTGATGCGGAAGCAGACGTCCTCGCCTTCAGCGAGAAGGACGGACAGTGGGTCCCGCATAATACGATCACCCCGATCGCCCGCAACAATGCACGGGGCGAGTACGAACTTGACCTGGTGCTGCGAAACAACCGCACCAGCGAAGAGCATCCGGATGGGATTTTCCATCCGCACCAGCACTTGCACCACATCAAGAAGGAGAACATCGGCTTGATTGAGGTTATGGGGCTGGCGGTGCTGCCAGGCCGCCTGCAAGAGGAGCTGGCGGATATCGCCAAGCTCCTCACCGGCGAAGCCGCATTCGGCCGCGAGATCCGCGAAGAAGCCAACCATCCGCTGCATAAGCATGCGGAATGGATCGAAGCGCTGCTCGCGAAGCATGGCGCTGCGCTGCCGCAGGACGGAGCCAATGCGGTGCTGCAGTCGGAAGTCGGCAGCAAGTTCATGGACGTGCTGCTGGACGCAGGCGTGTTCAAGCGTGATGAAGCCGGGCAAGCGGCTTTTGGACGGTTTTTGGCGGCTGCGGGCTTTGCGCAGCTGTAATTTGGAACTCCCTGGTCAATTTGATCGGGGAGTTTTTTTGTCAACTTATAAGTATTTATATTTTGGGGGTTAGGGGTAAGCAATGAAGCTTACCTTAGTTAGGATAGTTAGCTAGAGATTTTTGCTAGTCTAAGTGAGATTATGGATACGCATAATTACTTGTAAGTAACTATGTTTTTCTAACGTTTTGTTTCTGGTTTTTTGAAAAATTGGAGAATTAGAGAAGTAAGTTGTACTGCGTACAACAATTTCCTTGATTTCTTCTTGAATAGCTCAGGATGTTGTATGCTATACAACAATTTAGCTCTTTTATAGGCTGTAGAGCTACTTTAGACTAAAAGTATTGTATTTTTTGCAACATTCGGTTGGAAAACGTGGATTAGCTTGCCTAAAGTTGTACAAAGTACAACTTCACACGGATAAGTATGCGAATGTTTCAGCATTACGTCACTTGGGTAGATTGTTTTGGCTAGGCCCCCTAATTCCGGAGTCTTCCCGTTAAAAAAACCAATTTTCGTAAGATTGCTTCTATTTGCAAACAATTACATCGCTTTATAGAATATCGATCGGTCCTCCAG
>NZ_JCAUAW010000019.1:0-147557 GCF_059692155.1 Paenibacillus sp. JT22N1 | reverse complement strand
GATGGCGGAGGGGACCCACGCGTTCCCATCTCGAACACGACCGTTAAGCCCTCCAGCGTCGATGGTACTTGAACCGCAGGGTTCTGGGAGAGTAGAACGTTGCCAAGCAGTTTTCCCTGATAGCTCAGTTGGTAGAGCACTCGACTGTTAATCGAGTTGTCACAGGTTCGAGTCCTGTTCGGGGAGCCAATGCTTCCATAGCTCAGTCGGTAGAGTGCATCCATGGTAAGGATGAGGTCACCGGTTCGATTCCGGTTGGAAGCTCCAGTAATTTATTAGTAAGGCCCGTTGGTCAAGTGGTTAAGACACCTCCCTTTCACGGAGGTAACAGGGGTTCGAGTCCCCTACGGGTCACCATCAATTTTCTAGTTCCATCCCAGGGAGGCTTAGCTCAGCTGGGAGAGCATCTGCCTTACAAGCAGAGGGTCGGCGGTTCGATCCCGTCAGCCTCCACCATTAACTTTATATGCCGTTGTAGCTCAACTGGTAGAGCAACTGACTTGTAATCAGTAGGTTGGGGGTTCAAGTCCTCTCGACGGCATGTTTTCGATGGGGATTAGCCAAGCGGTAAGGCAACGGACTTTGACTCCGTCATGCCAAGGTTCAAATCCTTGATCCCCAGTTCTTCATATGAGTCATTAGCTCAGTTGGTAGAGCACCTGACTTTTAATCAGGGTGTCGTAGGTTCGAATCCTACATGACTCACCATATATATGGATCTTTGATCGTAGATCAAAGTCTCTCACTTTGCCTTATTTACAGCATGCGCGTATGGCGGAATTGGCAGACGCACTAGACTTAGGATCTAGCGGGTGACCGTGGGGGTTCAAGTCCCTCTACGCGCATTAAATCCTCAGAAGTATTCATACTCCTGAGGTACCCATGCGGAAGTGGCTCAGCGGTAGAGCATCGCCTTGCCAAGGCGAGGGTCGCGGGTTCGATCCCCGTCTTCCGCTCCATTTTATTAAGCGCCCTTAGCTCAGCTGGATAGAGTATTTGACTACGAATCAAAAGGTCGGGAGTTCGAATCTCTCAGGGCGCGCCATTTTTCATATGTTATACCTTATCGGGACGTAGCTCAGCTTGGTAGAGCACCTGCTTTGGGAGCAGGGGGTCGCATGTTCAAATCGTGTCGTCCCGATAGACACGCGGGCGTAGTTTAATGGTAGAACTTCAGCCTTCCAAGCTGATCGCGCGGGTTCGATTCCCGCCGCCCGCTTTACAGAAAAAGATCACCTTCGGGTGGTCTTTTTTCATTTGAGCGGGAAAGGAAGAGAATCCGTATGGGTTCGACCGTCCGTGAAGACATCATAGAATATACCCAAGTAGGACGCGCGTCCAAATATACCACTAGCCGCTTCCGTAGGAAGCATATCAAATAAGTATTTGGAGTATTCCCGCCGCCCGCTTTACAGAAAAAGATCACCTTCGGGTGGTCTTTTTTCATTTGAGCGGGAAAGGAATTGAACCTATTTAGATTCGAGCGTTCGTGAATTTGTGTAGGCTGAAAATGAAGCAATACATAAATTACCACGCTCAGGCGTGGCTTTTTTTTATTTTAATACTATGTGCAGAGGGCGTATTGTGGTAAAATATTCTGAAATGAGTTTTTGTAGCATCTAGCTTTTGTAGAGAGAAGCATTAATGCAACATAGTGAATAGATGAGGTGGAGAGTTATGTTAGAGAATGATATTGTCCTACAGAAGCAAGCAACGAATAACCTGCTGCGCAGGGACGTACGCTTCTTGGGCCACATACTAGGTGAAGTTCTGGTTCATCAAGGCGGTAATGATCTGCTTGATGTTGTCGAGAGAATTCGTGAGATGAGTAAGTCTTTAAGAGCACACTATGTAATCGAGATATATGATGAATTCAAGAAAACGATCTCCTCCTTGGATCCGGAGATTCGTCATCAAGTGATTCGTGCATTCGCTATTTACTTCCAACTTGTTAATATTGCTGAGCAGAACCATCGGATCCGTCGTAAAAGAGATTACGAGCGTTCCTCCGGTGAATCCGTGCAGCCAGGTTCCATAGAGAGCATTGTGCAAGAGTTAAAGAATAATCATATTCCATATGCAGAGGTTCAAGAAATTCTGAAAGCTATCTCTTTGGAACTAGTTATGACAGCACACCCGACAGAGGCTATGCGTAGAGCTGTGCTTGATATTAATCTGCGTATCTCGGAAGATATGATGAAACTCGATAATCCTATGCTGACTTATCGTGAGCGTGAGCAATTGCGTGAGAAGCTGCTTGGAGAGGTTCTTAATCTTTGGCAAACGGACGAGCTTCGTGATCGGAAACCAACGGTTATTGATGAAGTTCGTAATGGTATGTATTTTTTTGACGAAACTTTATTTGACGTACTTCCAGAGATCTATCATGAGCTTGAGCGCTGTTTAAATAAATATTACCCACAAGACTCATGGCATGTGCCGTCCTTCTTGAAATTCGGTTCATGGATTGGTGGAGATCGTGACGGTAACCCATCGGTCAGAGCGAATGTGACTTGGGAAACATTAGGGTTGCATCGTCAACTGGCTTTGCAGAAGTATGAAGAAGTTCTCAAAGAAACACTTGAGAATATGAGCTTCAGTAAAAGCATCGTGAACGTTAGCGACGATCTAATTGAATCTATTCAATGCGACCGTGAAGCTATGGGGAATATACAGGACGTTTGGCGTAATGAGAAAGAGCCATATCGCATCAAGACGACTTATATGATTGAGAAGGTTCATAACACTGGCAATCCGAATGTAGCTACAAACCAGAAATACAACAGTCCGGAAGAGTTTATTAGTGATTTGAAAATCATCGAGGCTAGCTTGAGGATGCATTTTGCTGACTATGTAGCTGACAAATATATTAAAAAGCTTATTCGTCAGGTTGAGCTATTCGGCTTCCACTTGGCTGCTCTGGATATCAGACAGCACAGTAAAGAGCATGAAAATGCGATGACTGAGGTTTTAGCGAAAATGGGCATCACGAGTGATTACAGTAAGCTATCAGAAGAGGAGAAAATCAGTCTCTTAACGGATGTACTGAATGATCCAAGACCAATTACATCTACGTATTTAGATTACTCGGAAAGTACACAGGAGTGTATAGATGTTTATCGTACTGTGGGCAAAGCACAGAAGGAATTCGGTCGCAACTGTATTAGCAGCTATCTCATCAGTATGACGCAAGGAGCAAGTGATCTCTTGGAGGTTGTTGTTTTTGCGAAAGAAGCTGGATTATATCGCAAAGAGAGCGATGGCAGCGTGACGAGTACGCTTCAGTCTGTACCTCTTTTTGAGACAATCGATGACCTGCATGCGGCTCCTGGCATTATGAGCACGTTATTAGCGATCCCTGCTTATAAAGCTAGCCTTGACCCTGTAACACAGCTCCATGAGATTATGCTGGGCTACTCAGACAGTAATAAAGACGGCGGTGTAATTACAGCGAACTGGGAGCTTCGTATGGCGCTCCAGGATATTACGGAAGCCGCTAAAGAATATGGCGTGAAGCTGAAGTTTTTCCATGGCCGTGGCGGAGCACTTGGTCGCGGAGGTATGCCGCTTAACCGCAGCATTCTGGCTCAGCCGGTTGAAACGCTTGGTGGCGGCATTAAGATTACGGAGCAAGGCGAAGTATTATCTTCCCGTTATTCCTTGCAAGGTATTGCTTACCGCAGCTTGGAGCAAGCGACTTTTGCGTTAATTACGGCATCCAAATTATCCCGTTCTCCGCAAAGAAACCCACTGGAAGACAAGTGGGAGAACATTATGCGTGGTATTTCGGAACAAGCACAGACGAAGTATCAGGATCTCATTTTCCGAGACGAAGACTTCTTAACGTTCTTCAAAGAATCCACACCGCTTCCAGAGATTGGCGAGCTGAATATCGGTTCACGTCCATCCAAGCGGAAAAACAGCGATAAATTCGAAGATTTACGCGCGATTCCTTGGGTGTTCTCTTGGACCCAAACGAGATATTTGCTTCCGGCTTGGTATGCGGCGGGTTCGGGTCTCCAAAGCTTTTATCAAGGAAATGCGGCGAACTTAGAAACTTTAAAAGAAATGTATGAGAATTGGTCGTTCTTCCAGACGATGATTGATAATTTGCAAATGGCTCTTGCCAAGGCAGACCTTCAAATTGCTAAGGAATACGGCAACCTGGTCAAAGAATCTGCAATTGCAGAGCGTATCTTCAATCTCATTAGGGAAGAATATGAACTGACTTCGTCTATCATTTTACAAATTACGGGTCAGCAAGAGATTTTGGATAATGTTCCTGTTATTCAGGAGTCCATCCGTCTGCGTAATCCCTATGTAGATCCGCTGAGCTATATGCAGGTAGAGCTGCTTACTGAGCTTCGTGCACTACGTGAGAACAACGAGGATGATGCTATCCTGCTTCGTGAAGTGCTGCTTACGATTAACGGAATAGCCGCTGGGCTTAGAAATACGGGCTGATAAAAACTTAGAACGTAGAAGTAAGATACAGGATGATAAAGTCGGGGGCCACGTGTAACGTAGGCAGCTCGACTTTTCCTGTCCTTATAAGAACTGCCCATAGACAGGAGTTGTGCTTCAACATGGGGCGATGGTTAGCAATGGTCCTTGTCATTATCGGGGCGTCAAGCTACGGCTTGCTTTCCTCTTTTATCAAGATGGCATATGATCAAGGATTTACTGATGGGCAAATTACGCCGGCACAAATGACGATGGGAACCCTGTTTGTATGGTTGTTGATTCTTTTTCACAAAAAATCATGGGTCAATCCCTTTAAAGGTCCTTGGATTAAGCTTGGTTTGATAGGTATTTTTGGATTGGCTTTAACGACGGTCTTTTACAATATTGCTTTAAAAGAGTTGAATGCATCTTTATCGATTATTCTTCTGTTTCAGTTCACATGGATGACAATTGCAATGGATTGTATCGTGAAACGAAGGCTTCCAAGAAAGGCAGAAAGCATAGCGATTGTCTTAATTTTGGTGGGTACTTTACTCGCCGTAAATGTGTTCGAGACGAACTGGGAACAATTTAGTTTACTGGGAATTTCGTATGGATTGTTGTCGGCTCTGACGTACAGCATATTCCTTTTTTTCACTGGACAAGTAGTTAGTACACTGCCTCCCCTTATGAATTCGGCTATTATGCTTACCGCGGCGATGCCTGTGATGTATATCCTGTATCCTCCGACGGTCTTTGTGCATGAGAATGGAAGTACGCTGCTTTTATGGGGGCTTTTGTTGGGCTTCTTGGGGCAGGTTGTTCCTACGGTGTCGTTTAATATCGGAATTCCGCGAATCGGTAGTACGCTTTCCGCAATGCTTGGATCGGTGGAGCTACCAGTGGCCGTTATCGCTGCCTACTTACTTATAGGAGAACCGGTAAATGGGTTACAATGGTTAGGGATGGGACTGATCATAGGAGGCATAATTATTTCTGAAAACAAATCATAATTTCTGCGTATATATAGCAGAGAGACTTTAATCTACGATTAAAGGTCCCTATATTAGGATTTGAATTGTCGAGAAGCCGGAGGAAATCGAATTGAACTTTGTAGAAGCACGTCTGGCTAAGCTGGCCAGGAATGGGGATCGGAATGCTTTTGCAGAGCTTGTGGAGCTCTATAAGGACAAGATCTTTCATTTGGCTTACCGTATGCTGAATAATAAGCAAGAAGCCGAGGATGCTGTGCAGGAGACGTTCTTGCGGGTGTATACCAATCTGCACCGATACGATGAGAATCAGAAGTTTTCGACTTGGATTTTCCGTATAGGGACGAATCTGTGTATCGATAAGCTGCGTCGAAGAAAGAACACCTACTCGCTAGATGCGGAGATGCCAGATGGAGAGGGCAATGATTATTATGCCATGCTCCCAAGTCATGAGGACACACCTGAGAAGCAGGTGATTGTGTCCGAAACACAGGAACAGATACGCCGGGCTATTGAAACGTTACCTGAAAAATATAAATCCGTTGTGATTCTGCGATATCTGCACGATATGTCTTTGCAGGAGATAAGCGACGTACTTGATATGCCAGTTACAACGATCAAAACACGTGTACATCGTGGGCGGGAGTACTTGCGTAAAAGGTTAGAGCAGGAGGATCAAGTTGGTAGCACAAATCCTGTTCATATGTGAAACATATTTGAAATTCAAACGTATGGTATACCACAACATGCAAAAGTCTAAGAAAGGGGTGGCTGAATCATGAATTGTAAAGAAGCCCTCCCGCTCATACATGAATATCTCGACGGTGATTTGCAGGAATCCGATTCTCAGCGATTGAAGGAGCATTTGATATCTTGCCAAGCATGTCATGCTCTTTTCAGACAATTGGAGAAAACGGACGCGATGGTTAGAATGCTGCCTCCCGTTAGAGTATCTGATACGTTAACTGCACAAATCATGAGCGGACTGCCTCCAGTGAAGAAGCGCAATTCCTGGATGGACTTCATTCGCAAGCATCCTGCTGTATCGGTAGCTGTTGTTTTCGCTACTGTCATGTTCGGAAGTTTCATGTCCATGTGGAATGATAATACGAATTTGATGGTGCAGGGAAGTAACCTTCAGGACGTTGTGATCGAGGGTGATACAGTTACCGTACCGCAGGGGCATACTGTGAATGGTGATCTCGTCGTTAAGCGGGGTAAACTAAAGGTAGAAGGCGATGTAACGGGAAACTTAATCGTTATTGACGGTTCTCTCAATTTGGCATCGACCGCGCATATCTCTGGGCACGTCACGCAAGTCGATGAAGCATTGGGCTGGGTCTGGTATAAATTAGGCGAGTTCGTGGGAATGCTCTCACATTAGCTTGAAACGTCTTCCAAATGGCTCTTTGCCTGAGGAGGACGTTTTTTTCTTCATATACTAATAAAATGAACCAAACTCGATTTAATAACGTCTTGTGTAGAGAGAAAAATAGAAGTATATCTGGGTTTATGTTATGATTCTATTATAGAGAGATCACTGTGTTCAGTCGCTGGGGGAGAAAAATAAATGGACTTACTCACGAGCATCTCGGCTAAGGATATCGTTGATATTCTGATCGTTAGCTATGTGATTTATAAGCTGATCCTGTTGGTGCGAGGGACAAGGGCTATTCAACTTATGAAGGGCATCCTTGTTGTCGTCATTACATGGGTATTTAGTATTTGGTTTCAGCTCAGTACGCTGCAATGGATGATGAACCAGACCTTTACGTTCGGGGTTCTTGGGGTCATTATTATTTTTCAACCGGAGCTAAGGCGGGCATTGGAGCAGTTGGGCCGGGGGAAGCTATTCAGCCGATCTTCTACGGAAGAGGATCAAGATGTTAATAAGCGGATTAGTGAAGTGATACGTGCTGCGAATTATTTGGCCAAAAGAAAGATAGGGGCCTTGATTGTTTTCGAGAAAGAGACCGGTCTGACCGATTATGTCGAGTCCGGTATTGCGATAGAGAGTAAGATCAGCGCGGAGCTGTTGATTAATATTTTCATACCGAATACGCCGCTTCACGATGGCGCTGTAATTATTCGACAAGGCCAATTAATGGCTGCTGGTTGTTATTTGCCCTTGTCTGAGAATCCCTTTATCAGTAAAGAGCTTGGTACACGTCATCGTGCGGCTATTGGGATGAGTGAGGTATCAGATGGGATGTGTATCATTGTTTCGGAAGAGACCGGGCAAATTTCGCTCACAATGAATGGTCATATCGTACGGGACATTAAAGAAGAGTCTTTGATTGCCAAATTGTTCGAAGAACTGAAGCCGAAGGCGAAAACAAAAGAGAAAAACCCTTTCTTGAAATGGAGGGGTCGTTCGAATGGATAAATGGTTACGCAATACGAATGTGGTGCGGATTGTCGCACTTGTTATAGGTATTCTGCTATGGGTTGTTGTTCACATGGAAGAAACCAATCTATCTGGAAATTCGCCTCTCCGCGAGCGGGAGGAAACCATAAATAATGTAGCTATTACGACAAAATATGATGAAACTCATTACCACATTTCGTCCATGGCTCCTGCCAACGTACAGGTTATTGTGAAAGGGAAGGAATCATCGGTTAAGAAAGTGACGACCAGTAATTCCTATCAAATTGAGCTCGACTTGACGCAAGTGGGCAAGGGAGATCATCAAGTTACGCTTAAACCGGTTGGTTTTCCTTCAGATGTGGAAGTTCAGATTGTTCCTAGAACGGTGCATGTGATTATCGAAGAGCTGCAAATGAAAGAAGTGCCAGTCGTCATTAATGTCAAAGGAACACCGGCAGCGGGCCTCAAAGCCGGACAGCCGATTGTAAAGCCAGCCAAAGTATATATTACCGCGCAAACCAGTAAGCTCGAGCAGATCGAGAATGTTCGCGGCGAGGTCTCGGTAGATAAGGCTCAGGCTGCTGTTACGAAGCAAGTGAGACTTCAAGCTTTTGATAAAGATGGCAAAGAAGTAACTTTGAATATCAATCCTTCGGTGGTCGATGTCGAAGTGCCAATCACGAGCCCGTTCCAAACCATACCGCTGCAGATGAAGATTAGTGGAGAGCCGCCGAAAGGTTTCGCGATAGCAATGGTTACTCAAAATCCAGACAAGGTAACTGTCTACGGTACTCAAGATGTTGTAGATCGACTAGAGTTTTATCAGGGGCCGCAGCTAAGTGTTCAAGATTTGAAGGAAACAAAGGAGTTTGCACTGGACATTCCCTTAAGGAATAAAGTAACTCAACTGGATCCTGCTAAAGTTACGGTTCACGTGGAAATTGTTCCTTCCATTACGAAGGCTTTGGAAAATGTACCGATTACGATTATTGGTCAAAACGAAAATTATAATACGAAAGTCACACTGCCGGAGACGGCTAATCTAAACATTACGGTAGAGGGCGCTCCTGCACTCATTGATCAGATGAAAGTGCAGGATGTACAGGCGATCCTGGATGTTAGTAATTTGCCGCCAGGTAAGCATGAGCTGAAGGTAACGTTAAACTTGCCTACCTATGTGAAGCTCGGATTGCCACAAGAAGTGAAGGCGACAGTAGAAATCAGCGAGAAAGCAGCTAAAACAGCAAATCCATAATGGTGTAAAAAAGAGGAGAATAGAGATATGGGGAAATATTTCGGAACAGATGGTGTGCGAGGTGTCGCGAATGGCGAACTCACGCCAGAATTAGCTTATAAAGTAGGCCGCTGTGGCGGATATGTATTAACGAGACAGGCTAAGCATCCGAAGGTTGTTATCGGGAGAGATACACGGATCTCGGGTCCAATGCTGGAAGCTTCACTCGTAGCAGGATTGCTATCAATTGGTGTTGAGGTTATTCGCATTGGTGTCGTTAGCACACCAGCGGTAGCTTATTTAACGAAGAAGCTCGGAGCCGATGCGGGCGTTATGATTTCGGCTTCGCATAATCCGGTTGAGGATAACGGGATTAAGTTTTTTGGGGGCGACGGCTTCAAGTTGTTAGACGAGACGGAGCTTGAGATTGAGCAGCTGCTTGACGCGGCTGTGGATGAATTGCCTCGCCCCGTTGGCGGCGAGATTGGCACGGTTTCGGATGAGCCAGATGCGAAGTTCGCCTATCTGGCGTTCTTGAAGGAGACGGTATCCGAGTCTTTCGCCGGATACAAGGTCGTTCTGGACTGCGCGAATGGCTCAGCCTTCGAGCTGGCCCCTACCGTGTTCCGCGAGCTAGGAGCGGAGGTTATCACCATCGGCGCTGAGCCGAACGGTCGCAATATCAACGATCATTGCGGCTCCACGCATCCTGAGAAGCTTCGCGCAGAAGTGGTGAAACATGGCGCAGCCATTGGTCTTGCTTTTGACGGCGACGCGGATCGTCTGATCGCGATCGATGAGACCGGTGAAGAAGTCGACGGCGACTTCATCCTTAGCATTCTGGGCGATGCGCTGAATCGCACAGGGAAGCTGAACCACGGCACGATTGTGACGACGGTGATGGCGAACATTGGCTTTTTCAAAGGGATTGAAAAAGCGGGTCTTAAAGCTCTGCAAACCGCTGTAGGCGATCGCTACGTGATGGAAGAGATGCGTAAAGGCGGTTATAACTTAGGTGGAGAGCAGTCGGGACATGTAATCTTCCTCGATTACATCTCGACCGGAGATGGGATTCTGACGGCCTTACAGCTGGTGAACACCATTGTCCAATCAGGGCGTAAGCTTAGTGAGTTAAAAGGAATTATGCGTAAGTTCCCGCAGCTGTTGGTTAATATTCGCGTTGCGGATAAAAGCAAGCTCAAGGACAACGCAGTGATTGAGGAGGCCATTCGAAAAGTGGAGGAAGAACTCGGAGATAACGGTCGCGTGCTGGTACGACCTTCGGGAACGGAATCGTTGATTCGTGTTATGGCTGAAGGTCCTGACAAAGAACAAGTTGAAGCTTATGTTCATGATATTGCTAAGGTTATTCAAGAGCAATTAGTATAAAAGGCAGGGATATGTGGATCCCCCTTTCATGCTTATTGCTAATTGGGGGATTTTCCAAGAAAAAAATAAGTTGCGCGTTCGCGCTAAAATGAATATGATGTATTTGACTCAAGAAGGAAAGGCAGGATAGAGGTTAATTAAGCAACAAATAGCGCCAGAACTCGCAAGCGGGACGGAAATGTAGTGAGATTGCTACTACTACGCAGGTGAGTTGACGAGGTGAAGGTGTTCGAAACATTCGGCGGGGACCTTCCGGCATGAGGAGTGCCGTTAAGTTGGAGAGCAAAAACGTTTGGGCGACCAGGCTGACAAGTATCCAACATCCATTTATCAATTAATTATGAACGTAATGATCGTACTTATATATGGTTTATTTGATTTGCCGTTTTTCTTTTTCTTGTCTAGTTGATTGATTTTTAAACCAGGATCTTTGAAAAATAGCCCTTTTAGAAGAGGCTTATAAAACTATGGAGGTACTACTATGTGCGGAATTGTTGGTTATATTGGAAAGCGTAATTCTCAGGAAATTTTATTGGAAGGGCTCAAAAAGCTCGAATATAGAGGCTATGACTCTGCAGGTGTAGCTGTGTACACAACTGATGGTTTACAAATTAAGAAGGCAAAGGGCCGCATCGCGAATCTTGAATCCAAGCTGGATGAGACTCCACTGAACGGAAGCGTTGGGATCGGACATACGCGTTGGGCGACACACGGTAAGCCTTCGGATGTGAATTCTCATCCTCATACGGATAATTCGATGAAATTTTCGGTTGTGCACAACGGCATTATCGAAAACTATATTAGTCTCAAAGAAGAGTTGACTGCGAAAGGTCATAACTTTGTATCTGAGACGGACACAGAAGTTATTTCCCACTTAATCGCTGATTTGTACGAAGGAGATATCCTTAAAGCTGTCCAAAAAGCGGTAAAGCATATGACAGGTGCATTCGCACTAGGCGTACTTACAGAATATGAACCGGATCGCCTTGTAGCTGTGCGTCAGGCTAGTCCTTTGATTATCGGCATTGGTGAAGGCGAGAACTTCATTGGTTCGGATATCCCTGCTATTCTTGAATATACACGTAATGTGTTTATTTTGAATGATGGCGAAATGGCGCTTTTGACGCGTGATGCTGTCGAATTAATGACTTTAGAGGGGAATTTTATTTCCAGGGAAATGTTTCATGTCGATTGGGACATCGTAACGGCTGAAAAAGCCGGATTTGATCACTTTATGTTGAAAGAGATCTATGATCAACCCAAAGCGTACCGCGATACCATGGGCAGCCGTATTTCCCCTGATGGTCTTGGCGTGACGCTGAACGAGCTTACGATTACAGCTGAAGCGATTCGCAACATTAATCGTGTTCATATTGTTGCCTGTGGTACAGCCTATCATGCAGGTATGGTTGGTAAGTATGTTATTGAGAAGTTGGCGCGCATTCCGGTGGAAACGGATGTTGCCTCTGAATATCGTTATCGTTCACCGATTATCACGAAGGATACGCTTGTCATCGTAGTTAGCCAGTCTGGTGAGACGGCTGATACGCTTGCTGCGCTTCGTGAAGCTAAACGTTGTGGTGCGCATGTACTAGCCATTACGAATGTGGTAGGAAGCTCAGTAGCACGTGAAGCAGATGATGTGATTACAACTTGGGCGGGCCTGGAGATTGCAGTAGCATCTACGAAGGGATATACATCGCAGTTAATTGCTTTCTATCTGCTCGGCCTTCACCTGGCTCAAACGCTAGGGACACAAACATCGGATGAGATTAAAGAAGCGGTTATGGCATTGAAAGAGCTGCCGGCTCAAGTGGAAGAAATTTTGGGGCAAGCGGAAGCAATTAAAGCAGTCGCTGAGGAGTTGGCTAAGCATGACAATCTCTTCTTCATCGGAAGAGGCTTGGATTATGCGGTAGCCATGGAAGGATCTTTGAAGCTGAAAGAGATTTCTTACATTCATTCAGAAGCTTATGCAGCAGGTGAATTAAAGCACGGTACACTAGCGCTAATTGAAGATGGTGTTCCTGTGATTGCGTTGGCTACTCAGCATGAACTGCTTGAGAAGACGGTAAGCAATATTAAAGAAGTGAAAGCGCGCGGTGCTAATGTACTTGGGATTGCTGTAGAAGGTGAGCTGGAGCTGCAGAAGTCTGTAGATAGCACCTTCGTTATTCCTAAGACGCTGGATGTTCTATCACCTGCGTTGGCGGTAATACCGCTTCAGCTGCTTTCGTATTACGCTTCGTTGGCGCGTGGTAATGATGTTGATAAGCCTCGTAATTTGGCGAAAAGTGTGACGGTGGAGTAGGTTTAGGTTATTTAAGCACTTCTTGATTCATTACAACACTTTATTGTTCTAAACAATAAAGTGTTGTTTTTATTTAGAAATATTAATAAAGTATTGTTCTGATTCAACTTTAGTCCCGATCGAGCATATTGATCGGGACATTTATTATAAAAATGGATGTAAATCTATGAGAACCATAGCTACAAATATTCGAAAATTAAGAAAACTTAATAATCTGAGTCAAGTAGAATTTTCTAATATGAGTAATCGAGAATACTGCGCATTGCTACGATGCTATTTTTTTATATACTGAAATTATGATTGATTGATCACTAACTATTTGAGGAGGAGGCTATCTGATGACAAAAATCGAAATGACCATGGTTAATCGCAAATTGGACATCATATCTGCAGCGATCCAGGTGTTTGCGGAGATTGGGTACTTCCGTGCAACGACGGCACAGCACATTTCGGTCGTACTGGAAATGCCCGAATTGAAGGAAATATGAGGAGGATGACGGTTTTTAAAAATAGTGATTGACCAATCAATAACTGCATGTTATATTGTTTTCAAGTTAGTGATTGATCAATTACAAACAAGAGGTGATTCCTTTGGAAAAAGCGATTGTAGTAGGAGCAACGGGAGGCACGGGTGCTTCAGTTGCGGAAGAACTGGTTAAGCGAGGAATTCAGACGGTGGCCTTCGGGAGATCTCGTCAGAAGCTGGAGGATCTTAGGGCTAGGTTGGGCCATCCAGAGAATCTGACGATTGCCGTGGGTGATGCTTTTCGTCCGGATGACATCGTCTCCGCTTCGGAAGGTGCGGACGTCTTGTTCCATTGCGCGAATGTGCCATATCACGAGATGGTAAGCAAGCTGATTCCTCTTGGCAAATCGGTTATGGAGGACGCTGACCGGCTGAGCATTAAAATAGTCGCGATCGATGGCATCTATCCCTATGGCAGAAGACAGATGGCTCGGGCGACCGAGGAACATCCGAAGCAGCCGCATACAAAGAAGGGCAAGATCAGGCTCGCTTACGAAAAGATGCTGTTCGATGGGCTTTGGAGTCGGGCTAAGGTCATGATCGTCCGCTTGCCGGATTATTACGGCCCCACGGCCAATGAGGCTTCTTATCTGGGCTCTACACTCGAAGCGATCGCGGCTGGCAAGATGGCATTTTTCATAGGCAATATGCGTGTCCCCCGCGAGTTCGTCTACTTACCGGACGCGGCGTTCATGATCACGGAGCTCGCCGGCAGAGACGATGCTTATGGGCAGAACTGGCATATACCTGGCGCAGGCTTGATCTCGGGTAGGGAGATCGTGCAAATAGCCCAGCAGGCAAGCGGAAGCGCCAAATCGGTCATTCCACTCGGAAGAGTCGGGCTGTCTTTGCTCGGTATGGCTGTGCCTGTAATGAAGGAAGTAGTGGAGATGCTCTATTTGACCGAAGAGCCGCTTGTCTTGAGCGGTGACAAATACGAGCGGTTGATCGGACCGGCGAGGGCAACCGCCTTCGAAACGGGAATCACGGCTACGGTTCGCACGTTGCAGAGAAGAAATGGCTCTCTTTTTACAACTAAAAATAAGTGATCAATCACTAACAAATTTGGGGAGACAGAATATGAACCATTTAATCATTTATACACATCCAAGAAAAAGCAGCTTCAATCACGCGATTCTGAACGCGGTCATGGAAAGCTATTCGGTTGTACATGCTATCCCACGCATCGAAAGAATAAATAAGTGGTTTGATGTTGCGACTGCTTCAATGGCATGGGCCAAGAGCGAAGGAGATTCTGAATCGATACGATAGAGGCGGCCGCATCGATCAGAAATTTCGACTTGAGTACGTCGGAAGCTGTGTGGCTACGTCATATGAAGCGGGTATTGCCGCAACAGTAGCGAGCATAAAGGAGAAGAATCATCAGTCGTAAAGAGAGTGGAAGAGAACACAATCTGCTAACACGTGGCAATCTCGAATTGCTTGTTAGTTGATCGATAATAAAGATTAAATGAAGTCATTCCTTTGGAAAAAGCAATGAACTTAATTAATAAGGAGATGAAAGTAGTTGAAAGGATCGTATAAGTTAACCGCATTTATGTTGAGCATTCTTTTACTAATATCCATTCTGATTGTCGGGGTCATTTATAGGGATAAATTCAATCAGACCAACGTGGATGTCGACCGCAACGCCCAGGTCATAGTCGACCTTTCCATCGTCATCGACGCTCCGCTAGAGACCGTATGGCAGCTACAGACCGGCATCGACCAGTGGCCCGCTTGGCAGAAAAACGTCTCCCGGGCGCAGCTGTCTGGTCCGATCGCAGTCGGCAGCTCCTTCAACTGGGAGACCCACGGGCTGAGCGTCGTCTCCACCATCCGCGAGGTAGACCCAATGCAACGCATTGTCTGGGGCGGCCCAGCACTCGGCATCGATGGCGTCCACGTGTGGACATTCAAAACGACCCCCAACGGAGTCGTCGTGCACACCACCGAGTCCTGGGACGGCCCGCCAGTGGCGGCAGACCCCGACGCCATGCGAGCGGCACTCACGTCGTCGCTCACCGATTGGCTCGCCGCCCTCAAGACAGCTGCTGAGGCGGCCAACTGAGGTGGTCTAGTGCGCGCCTCGTGGATCACATTACGTACAATTTGTGTACGTCATTCGCTAGGGTATTGTGCCAAAATATACAAAACTTGAAATTGTGAAACTGCAATTTGCTATGCACCAGATCCAACTCCTGCACCGACTACGCCTCCTACGGCAAGGACCACTCCAAAGCTATACCGACACCTGATATCGGCAATTAAAAACTTAATGGCAGTCGCCCTATTTGGAGCGCTGCCACTTTTTGCGGTATGCGAGCGGCGTGTGTTACATGTGGAAGTACTGGAGATGTGCGATCTTGATCGCATGCTTCAGGGGGTTACTCCGCAGGAAATCAAGGCTAAGCTTGAAGAGGTACACATGATGTTCCAAATCAGTGGGGATTCGCCATCAGATCCAATCGCCAAAAAACCGACTGAGGAGCAGCTCGAGTGGTCATGCAAAGTGGCGGCCGCCCAAGAAAAGCTGGTCAGAGAGTACGACCTGGACGCCTTGTCCTACTATTACCATGGAGCCCCAGGTGGAGCTGATGAGAAACTTCAAGGCGGCTTCATCGTGGGACACTCGTTGCTCACCGCCCGCGGTATTCCATGTTCGGGAGAGGGAGATCTGAAAACAGCCGTCGCGATGAAAATTTGCGATATTCTCGGCACCGGGGGCAGTTTTTCCGAAATTGTCGTTGTTGATTATATCGACAAGACGATTTTACTCGGCCACGACGGCCCATTCCATATCGCGATCTCCGAAGGAAAGCCGATCTTACGCGGAATGGGATTGTATCATGGCAAGCAGGGCACTGGCGTATCCGTGGAAGCGAAGGTAAAAACGGGTCCGATCACGACACTGAATGTCACTCAAACCGGCGACGGCAAGCTGAAGCTTATCAGCTCCGAAGGGGAGTCTACGAATGGACCGATCATGAAAATCGGCAATACCCAGACGCCGGTCAAATTCCGCGAACACCCGGATGTCTATATGTCACGCTGGTTCGCGGAAACGCCTACACATCACTGCGCGATGTCGCTCGGTCATAACACCCCTTTGTTTCAAAAAGTTGGGGAACTGATGAAAGTGAAGCATGTGATTCTTTGAGCTTAGTCGTACTGAACGGCGATTGGCGTGTCTTTTGGTGGAAGGGGATCGGGAAGTGCTGCTGCACATTTCGAGCCTGATACAAACGTTATCAACATTACCAAAATGCGTGGAGGCGGATTCCACCTTCATGAGTGGATTCATGCTTTGGAACTTCAAGATTGCATCACGCATCTGAACCCCGAAATTATGTTTTTCATAATTTCGGGGTTCTTTGTATTTAAGAGGCTCATGATGCAATTATGGGGAAAGATTAAATATGATGTGTGATCTGATCGAAGCTCTTGGTGACTGGCTGCCAAAGTTTGTGTAAACTAATAGTAATGTGAACGAAGCAAGGGGGAGCCTAGTCAATGAAGGTGGTCATAGCTATCGATTCTTTTAAGGGCAGCGTTTCATCGATGGAAGGAAGCAGAGAGATCGCTTTAGGCATTAAAGAGGTTTATCCTAATGCGGATATTGTAAGTTTCCCGATAGCTGATGGCGGTGAAGGAACGGTAGAAGCGCTTGTATATGCAACAGGAGGACAGCTTCAATCTGTTAAGGTTACAGGCCCCCTTATGGAGCCGGTTCAGGCATCCTATGGAATAACAGGTAACGGAAAAACAGCTGTGATTGAGGTTGCGGCTGCCTGTGGATTGCCGCTAGTGCCTGAGGCAAGTAGGAATCCGATGCTTACAACAACCCATGGAGTCGGCGAGCTCATTGCACATGCGATAGGGCAAGGCTGCCGTGAATTTATCATTGGACTCGGCGGAAGTGCGACGAACGATGCGGGTGTGGGAATGCTTCGGGCTTTAGGCTACCTTTTCAAGGACCAAGAGGGCAATGATGTTGGTCCAGGCGAGAATGCCCTAGGCAAGATTCATCTTATTGATTCGGCCCAAGTCCGTCCAGAATTAAGACAATGTGAGTTTAAGATTGCCTGCGACGTCAATAATCCGTTGTACGGACCTAACGGAGCGGCTTATGTGTTTGCCCCTCAAAAAGGAGCAGATCCCGCAATGGTGGAGGAGCTGGATCATTGCTTATATCTGTTTGCCGGTGTCGTCCAGAGGGAACTTGGTGTTAATCTTCAAGACATCCCTGGAGCGGGTGCGGCTGGTGGACTTGGAGCGGCATTTGCTGCTTTTTTAAAGGCGGAGATGCGATCGGGTGTTGGGCTGGTGCTGGACAAGATCGGATTAAAGGAGAGCATGGCGGGGGCTGATTTCGTGATAACAGGAGAAGGGAAACTTGATGGACAAACGTCGATGGGCAAAGCTCCATTGGGAGTTGCTGCGCTTGCGAATGCCCAAGGCATTCCGGTTATTGCGTTAGCTGGTGGAGTTACCCAAGAGGCCTCGGTACTGAACGATCTAGGCGTTACTTCTTTTCATTCCATTATCAGCGCTCCGATGTCTCTTGAACAAGCTATGGATCCTATTGAAACGAAATATCATCTAAGAAGTACAACCAAGCAATTATTCAGATTAATTCAAGTAGTGAAAGCTGTGGAAAAATAACGAAATGTAGTATACCGATAACTCCTGATCCGTGGAGGGGTTGTTATATTTGCATAATTGGAAGGGGAAAAACCTTTATGGCGAAATTTAAAGTGGTATTAACCAAAGAAACATGGCCTGCTGCCATGGAAAGAATTGAACAGCATTGTGAGGTAAAGGTTTGGAAAGAAGCTGAACCGATCCCACGGACATTATTACTCGAATGGTTAAAGGATGCAGAGGGTTTATTTAGCACAGGTGATGTACAGGTAAATGAAGATTTGTTGGTTAATGCTCCTCAATTAAGAGTCGTAGCACAATCATCGGTAGGGTATGACAATATAGATATCGATGCCTGCACGAGGAGGGGAATCCCCTTTGGAAATACACCTGGAGTGCTTGTCGAAACAACGGCAGATTTAACCTTTGCTTTATTGCTGAGCGCAGCTCGCCGAATTCATGAATGTTGGGATTTTGTCAAATCTGGAAAATGGGCAAGTACTAACAACATTCCTTTCGGTGTAGATTTATATGGGAAAACTCTTGGTATCGTAGGCATGGGGGATATCGGCTGCGCTGTAGCTAGGAGAGCTAAGGCGTGCGGGCTGAACATTATTTACTATAACCGCACAAGGCGTACGGATGATCAGTTACTCGAAGCGAGATATGTCGACTTTAGGGACTTGCTGCAAGAGTCCGATTTTATCATTACCCTCGTTCCTTTATCGAATCAAAGCCGGGGAATGTTTGGAGCTGAGGAGTTTGCGCAGATGAAGCCATCGGCTTATTTTATTAATGCGGCACGCGGGCCTATCGTGAATACCGAGGCCCTTTACGAAGCATTGAAAAGTAAACAAATTGCATACGCAGCTTTAGATGTGACCGACCCAGAACCCCTTGCGGGAGACCATCCACTACTCAGCCTTCCAAATATCTTAATAACCCCGCATGTAGGTAGTGCAACTTACGAAACGAGAAATCGCATGGCACATTTAGCTGTGGATAATTTATTGGCAGGTCTTGGTAGACAAGCACTTCCAACTTGTGTGAATCCAACGGTTAATTATCCACAGGGAGCCCTTTAAGGGTTGTCCCCTTTTGAAAAAACCAAAAGTAGAGAAGATGACATCTGAAGAAAGTCCCGATGAAGAACACACTCATCGGGCTTCTTTATATTGAAAAGTGCTATAGTGAAGGGAAGCATGAGGCTCTTTTCAAATGTTTGGATTGAAAATCACATATGAAATGATATACTTAGTATATTAACTACATGGTGTTAGGGTGAATTGGATGGAAGGACATTTGTATGAACAGCTTTATAAGCATATCCTTCATGAGATTAAAGAGGGACAATTGAAGGCAGGAGATCGCGTATCTTCTGAAAAAGAATTGGCCGAACGGTTTGGCGTCAGCCGCATTACTTCCAAAAAAGCGTTGGAGAAGTTGGTCGAGGCGGGGGTCATCAAACGAATTCAGGGAAAAGGTTCGTTTGTTGCGGATGGTATCAGAGGGGGATTGGAGCATAAACGTCATTCGGAGGAAATCACGAGTCTGGAATCCGATGAGAAAGAAAGACCGTTGATCGGGTTCATTATTCCGAATTTCTCCGACGAATTCGGCCTGCAGCTGCTTCGATCGATGGAAAAGCAGAGCGCTGAGCACAAATATGATCTGATCATCAAGCGAACTCGTGGGAGCAGGGAGGAAGAAGAACGTGCAATCCAGCTGTTTGTTCGTCTAGGCATCAAGGGTTTAATCGTGACTCCCATCCATGGACAACATTATAATGCTGAACTGCTTCGCCTCGTATTGGACAAGTTTCCCGTTGTATTCGTCGATAGATACCTAAAAGGAATTCCGGTTTGCTCCGTTTACACGGACAATAAGAAAGCCGCCCAGGATCTTACGATTCATCTGATTGGGAGAGGCCACGATAAAATCGCCTTCTTGTCTCCACCGGAGGAAAACACATCAACTTTGGAGGAAAGGCTGCTGGGGTATACCTTGGCTTTTACTCAAGAGGGATTAAAGCTAAATCAGGACTATTGTTTGACGAATTTAAAGGGGACCCTCCCCATGAACCTGGACGGAACCGCAATCGATAGTGACAAAGAGACGATTCAGCGCTTTTTGGAACAATACCCTGATGTAAAGGCATTTGTCGCCTCGGAGTTTCTGGTCGCAACCATGCTGGCTCAGGTCATCGATTCGTTGGGGAAATCACTGGACGAATACGAGATCGTTTGCTTCGATTCACTCAACGATTACCTAGGAAAACCGATATTCACTCACATTCAACAAGACGAGAGGCGGATGGGCGAAAAAGCGGTGGACTTGCTCGTCTCGCAGTTAATCGGTGAAGTGGTCCCCGAACAGAGAATTATCGAACATCGGATCGTCATCAAATAGCCGGTAACGGTGATTGAATAGCAATCGAAAAAACATGGTAAAGCCATGTTTTTTTGTTTTGTTTGGCTTGCCCTATGCGGACGATATCTCTTCAAAAAAGTCTGGAATAGGTCAAATTTTAGACAAGCATGTCGTGAAATTGAAGTTGACATGTTATGTGCGGCGATATTAATATACTTAGTATACATAAACATACTATTTAATGGAAATGAGGTGGACTGGCTCCCTCCCAAGGATTCAAAATCATAAATTCAGCAATAATGTAAACGCATACATAATTGCGCGTGATATCAATTGACTTTTGATCTCATGAACATCGAGTTGTATCGGAGGTGAGCTAGGTTTACAGGAAGTGAAGTTGAATAACAAAACTTACCTTAAGGGGGATTTATGTATGAGAAAATCCAAAAAACTCGCATTTCCAACACTGGTATCTGTTCTCACTATTTCAGTTCTTGCAACCGCATGTTCATCAACTACGCCAACTACGGGAGGCAGCAATTCAACCACTCCATCAACTGCAGCAGCCTCGAACGATAAAAGCGGACAAGGTAATGTAACTGTCACTATGTGGCACGGTCTAACCTCAATCGATTTGGACAATATGAATAAAGTCGTGAAAGCATTTGAAGAAAAAAATCCCACGATCAAAATCAAATTGGTGTATACAGAATCCAATGAGGGCGCCGATCAGAAGCTGCTTACTGCGGTCGCAGGTGGCAACCCTCCAGATATTGCCTATTTCGACCGTTTTAAGGTCGGCTCATGGGCAGCGCAAGGCTCATTGACTGACCTATCTACGATGGCTGCTGGAGCTGGAATAAGTAAGAACTCATATTATCCATTTGCATGGGACGAGTCCAGTTATAAAGGCAAGTTATATGCCATTCCGTTAGGCACGGACTCACGTTTGCTATTTTACAATAAAGATCATTTCAAAGAAGTTGGGCTCGACCCCAACAATCCTCCCAAAACGCTTGCCGAGCTCGAAGCGGCTTCTGAAAAGTTGACCATCAAGGATGGTAAACGTTTCAAACGAATCGGTTTTATTCCATGGTATTCACAAGGCTGGCTATACAGCTGGGGATGGTCATTTGGGGGAGACTTCCAAGATAAATCAACAGGCAAAATCACTGCGAATGATCCTAAGGTCGTAGATGCGCTTCAGTGGATGACCGATTTCGGTAAAAAATACAATGTCGAGGACATTGCAGGATTCACAAGCGCAGCCGGTACGGATGAAATGGATCCATTCATTTCCGGTCAAATCAGTATGAAGATAAGTGGAAACTGGACGGTAGCCGGTATCAAAAAATTTAAGCCAAACATGAATTACGGTGTTACACCGATACCGACACCTACGGGATCAAACTTTAGTACGTGGTCGGGCGGCATGTCCCTTATTATCCCTAAAGGCTCCAAGAACATTGAACCCGCTTGGAAGTTCCTTGAATTCTTGGGTAAAGAAGAGGGGCAATATTTGCTTAACGCCCAGTCTGGCATGTCGGTTATTGATTCGGTTAACGCCAAGTTCGGGTACAAGGACGATCCAATTATGAAAGAATTCGTCAATATTCTTCCGAAATCACACAACCGTCCGGTCATTCCTGAAGGACAGCTGCTTTGGAATGAACTAGCTTCCGCAACGGAAAAGGCCACTCGCGGTAACGGCAGCCCTAAAGAGAATCTCGATAAAGTGACAGAAACTGTAAACAAGGCTCTAGAAAAATATAATAAATAAAATACTCTATAGGCAGGGAGAGCCTCTCTCTCCTTGTCTATTCATGTATGATATTCGGAAGGAGGATGCACATGGCAAAACCAGCTGAGTCTATTCATGTCTTAAAACATACAGCAGCAAGAAAAAAGAGATCATTTCGTACGACAAACTTGATTGGGTGGCTCTTTGCTTCACCTTGGGCTTTAGGTCTCATTTGCTTTTATGCAATTCCAATGTTCGCATCCATCTACTTCAGCTTCACTACTTACAGCATCCTGCAGCCTGGTGAATTTATCGGTCTGAATAATTATAAGGATCTTTTTAATGATCCTTTGTTTTGGAAGTCCATATACAACACGATCTATTTTGCCGTTTTTTTTGTTCCGTTAAGTATATTTTTCGGTGTGGCGCTGGCCATGATGCTAAATATGAAGGTCAAGGGTATGGCTGTATACCGAACGATCTTCTTCTTACCCACCCTTGTGCCACAGGTGGCTTTGGCCGTTCTGTGGATGTGGTTATTGCATCCAAACTTTGGTTTGGTGAATGGCATGTTAGCAAGCCTAGGTATCGATGGGCCCCCTTGGTTGGGTGGTGAGTCATGGTCTAAACCTTCTCTCATCCTTATGTCGTTATGGGGTATCGGTCATGCTGTCGTTATCTACCTTGCTGGCTTAGGGGACATCCCAGACGAGTACTACGAAGCAGCGGAAATCGATGGCGCTAATTGGTTTCAGAAAGCGAAAACAGTAACGCTGCCTTTGCTAACTCCTGTTATTTTCTACAATCTGGTGATGGGAACAATCGGTGCATTTCAACAGTTCACTCTCCCGTACACAATGACCAAAGGGCAAGGAACTCCGGCAAATTCCATGACATTTTATGTCATGTATTTATACGAGAACGGATTTAGATATTTCAAAATGGGCTATGCTTCGGCCATGGCATGGATCTTATTTGTTATTGTTATGGCCTTAACTGCGTTGATTTTCATATCGTCGAAACGTTGGGTTCACTATCAAGGGAAATAAAGGAGGCAATAAAGGAATGAATCCTCTAACTATTAAAAAAATTAACCGAACGTTAGCTCATTTATGCCTAATTATTGCTTCATTCTTTTTCATTATCCCGTTTATTTGGCTGGTCTCAACGTCCTTGAAACCGCTCACACAAATCTTTACATTTCCCCCAGAGTGGATCCCACATCCATTTCAGTGGAGTAACTATTCCCGTGCGGTAGAGTACATCCCTTTCTGGACATATTTAAAAAATACGGCGATTATTACTATAGTTAGTACGCTTGGTGTGATCATATCCTGTCCGTTGGTCGCATATAGTTTTGCCAAGTTGGAGTGGCGCGGTCGCGGCGTGTTGTTCTTCGTTACCCTTGCTGTTATGATGATTCCCGGTCAAGTCACCATGATTCCCCTTTTTCTTTTGTTTACTAAATTAGGTTGGGTTGGAACAGCTCTTCCGCTCATTGTTCCCCAATTTTTTGGAGTACCGTTTTACATCTTCTTATTAAGGCAGTTTTTTCTTGGGCTGCCCGATGCCCTGCGCGAAGCAGCACGCATAGACGGCGCTAGTGAGTTCCGCATTTATCTACAAATCATGTTCCCGTTAGCCAAGTCCGCCGTTTTAGCTGTGGCACTGTTTCAATTTATGGGAAGTTGGACAGATTTCATTGGTCCCTTGCTCTATTTAACCAATGAACCTACCTATACGGTCTCACTCGGATTGCAGCAATTCCAAAGTCAAAAAGGTTCTGAATGGGGCCTATTAATGGCCGTATCCACCTTGATGACATTACCCGTTATTATCCTGTTCTTTTTTCTCCAGAAAACGTTTATTAGCGGAATTACCTTTAGCGGTATAAAAGGTTGAAAAGAGAAAGTTTATGTGAATAAATTAGAACAGCTATGGCTTCGCCTTTTTAAAAGGCGAAGCCATTAGCCATTTAAGGGTCTATGTCTTTTTCCTCTAGCTGTTTGCGTTGTTTCCCATGCATAACTATGGAGAAAATATGGATACTATGGTTAAAGGTGATATGTATGGAATTACCGAATTCCGTTGATCTTTTCGAAGAATCATTGAAAAGCCTGCTCCATAATTGTTCGGATCTTATCGTCAAACATGCTAACGATGACCTTAATCTCATTTATTTCGGTAATTTAGTTGACTCTAATCTCGTTAACCATCAACTGCTCAGTTCCCTACAGCAAACCCGGCTAGAACCATTCTCGATGGAGGGACTTGCTGAATTAATCCCTATTGGCCAGACCGACCTTACTTGTGAAATGGAGCAAGTCATTATCTTGCTGCTGCGCGGTTGGACAGTGGTATATAAAGTTGGACAAACAGACGCCATACTGGTCAATACATCTATGCAACCAAGACGATCTCCGTCCATAGCTGAAATCGAAACGAATGTGATCGGGCCTCAGATCGGGTTCACCGAATCGTTGGAAACGAATCTGGGTATCGTTCGCGCAATTATTGCTCATGAAAACCTGTGTAATGAATCATTTGAAATTGGTGAAATAACGAGAACTCAGGTGCAATTGCTATACTTGAAAGATGTCGCTGAAGAGCAGACCGTCAATACGCTGCGTCAGCGGATTTCGGAACTGGAAGTAGACGGTGTCATCGGGAGCACCCTTCTGGTCCAGCTTATTGAAGACAATTCTATGTCTATTTTTCCTCAAATGATCGTAACCGAACGACCCGATCGTGTCAGTTTTAGCTTATTGGAGGGTAAAGTTGTTCTGCTTGTCAATGGCAGCAATTTTGCAATTGTAGGACCAAGCACATTCCTTGATTTTTTCAAATCACCGGAAGATCATTACCTGCATTGGAATATAGCGATGTTCATTAGAGGATTGAGGTTCTTGGCCATCTTCATCTCGATCCTTTTGACCCCTGCGTATGTTGCAGCATTAACGTTTCATTATGAGATCATTCCTCCTAGTCTGCTTGTTCCGCTATCCCAGTCGCGTTCCAAAGTGCCGTTTCCGCCTTTATTTGAATCGTTATTTCTAGAAATTACGATTGAACTTCTACGTGAAGCCGGGGCTAGACTACCAACCAAGGTTGGGCAAACGATGGGTATCGTGGGAGGTATTGTTATCGGACAAGCGGCGGTTCAGGCCGGATTTACGAGCAACATCTTAATTATGATTGTCGCCTTGGCTGCTCTGTCTTCGTTTACAACACCCATATACTTAATGGGCATTAGTATCCGATTTGTCCGCTTTCCGATGATTATAGCTGCTGGAATTTGGGGTGGGATCGGTATTGTTTTCACGATTTGTTTATTACTCATACATCTCTTACGTCAAACGAGTCTTGGACATCCGTATATGCATCCGATCTTTCCTCCGCGATGGAGGGACATGGTAGATACGGTCATTCGACTGCCTTTTCCACTTCTCTCCGCTCGTTCTACCTTTACACGCACGCCGAATAAGCAAAGGTTCAATAAGAATAAAGCGAAGCAGAAGAAAGACATCGACGAGTAGACGGGTGATGACAAAAATGGAGATTTCGGATAAACCGAGGAAAGGTTTAATGTTTCAAGCGTTCCTACTTATTTTTGTAATCAGTAAAGCCCAATTGGGTGTGGGCGTGCTCGGATTCCAGCGAGTCATTTTTAAATCAGCGGGTCATGATGCTTGGATTTCGGTCATTGTGTCCGGTTTAGCCGCACATCTTTCCGTTTGGTTGATGATTCGCACGCTAGCGCATTATGATTCTGCGGACTTGTTCGGTATTCATTATGCACTATTCGGAAAATGGGTAGGGCGGATTCTTAGCCTCTTGTTTATGACCTATTTCGCATTCTACGTCTTGACGATCTCCCGCACGTATATTGAAACTGTTCAGTCCTGGATATTTCCCGATTTCCCAACATGGCTCCTAATGCTGCTTTTCATTACGCTAATTGCATATGGTCTGACTGGCGGAATTCGAGTGATTATTGGAATGTGCATGTTTGGTTTTGTTTGTTGGATCATGACCACGCTACTTTTTTATGCGGCGATCAAGCATGCCCAGTGGAGTTTTTTGCTTCCGGTCATGGAAGCCACGCCTTCCCAGTTGTTACAAGGAGCGAGTAAAATGCCGCTGACGCTTGCTGGGTTTGAGGTTATTTACTTTCTGTATCCGTTCATTCGAGATCAACAAAACGCTAATCGTTACGCTCAAGTAGGTGTTCTTCTTAGCAACCTGTTTTATTTGTTCATCATGGTCATTTCTATCGTTTATTATAGTCAAAATCAGATGCCAAAAACGATTTGGGCCACTTTTAGTTTTTTGAAAATCATCCGATTTCCGTTTCTGGAACGATTCGAATACATTGCGATTCCGATCTGGATGCTTATCCTAGTATGCAATTTAATGTTATTTACATGGGTCATCCTACGTGGAATGAAGCGTGTTTTTCAGCTAAATCAAAAGCGGACGTTAGCCGTATTCTGTGTCATCCTTTTCGCATGCTCCTTTTTGTTCCAAAAACATGGACAAATATATAAGATGAACTCTATCTTGAACTCCGTGTCTACCTATGTGATCTTTCTTTATCCACCCCTTCTTTTTCTGTTGGTGAAATCTGTACATGCATATAAAAAAAGAACCGTTCAACGCTAGGATTACTCTCGGGGAGTGAAATGCGTGAGAAGACCGCTATGTCTATCTCTATTGCTCGGCACAGTCGTTTTGTTCTCGGGATGTGTCAAACCATTCATATTAGAGAATTTGGCGCTTGGCATTATTATCGGATACGACTCTCTTGAGAAAGAACGCATACTTACAACATCGGTCTTGCAAAAAATCGATCCGAGCGCCAGAGAAAAGACGCAGGTCGTAGCCAGTACGGCATATACCAGTAAAGGTTCGCGCATTTCTTCGAATCGAGAGCTTAGCAAATATTTGGTTGGAGGACAAGTGCGGGTCGTCATGTACGGCAAAAAGCTTGCCTCCAAAGGGATCATCGATCTAGTTGATACCTTGTCCCGTGACCCAGCGCTCGGAGATATGATCTACCTTTGCGTAAGTGATGGAGAAGCTTCACACATTTTAACGCATCGCTATCGGGAAATATCGAATATTGGCATGTATCTCTATGAAAACTTAAGACAAAATTCGGAGAGAGAAGAACTTCCTTCTCCAACACTCCAAGATTTTCTTCGTGATTATTACAGTGAAGGCAAAGATCCAGTGATTCCATTACTGAAACGAAAGGGCAATGAAGTTTATATCAAAGGACTAGCTTTGTTTCATGATGACCGTATGGTTCATGAAGCTTCGCCGCGGCAAGGATTTCTGCTTAAAGTACTACTCAATACGAAGAAGGAGGGAAACTTCGAACTCGTAGCAGACACCGAACCTTTAGCGAAGTACATGAAGCATCCAGATAAAGAAGTTAAAATTGTGTTCGCCACTGCGAAAAGCAGCAGTAAAATTAAGCTTCTTGACACGAAAGTACCAGAATTTATAGTGTCGGTGTCGATACACGGGGATCTTCAAGAAATTTCGGCTCCTTATTCCTTAGATAAGCCCGGGGCTGTATCCGCATTAGAGAAAGAAATTGGAAAAAAACTGAAGGAGGAAATAGAAACATTCATCGCGAGTTTGCAATCGAATGAATCTGATACTGTCGGGTTCGGTGAGGTTTATCGGAGTAAAATAAGAGACTCAAAGCTAACCAAAGCAAAGTGGCACCCCATGTTCAGAGAAGCAAAAATCAACGTTAGCGTAAATTTCACATTGAGACATACCGGTGCTATTGAATGAAGGATCAGAAAGCAAAAGCTGCCATTGGCTTAGTCCAAGGCAGCTTTATTGCTATGTCAGTAGATAAGAAAGTATAAGTTTTATACTTTTGCTGCGCATCTACCTTGACAAACGTGCTCGTCCCAGAAGGACGACGGAGTCGTTTATCCTTGGTCCACCAGTGTTTCCCCGTGTTTCAATAGCTGAAGACGACTTGAGTCGAGCTCCCTTCGCTGCCAATCGGCCAACAACCGGTCAAGTGCTTCCTGCGGCGTATCATCGGCTAGCCGGAAAGCGCCATAATGCATCGGGATGAACGTCGCGGCTCCAACATCGAGGAACGCCTGAATCGCCTCCTCCGGTGTAACGTGCTGCATCCCCATAAACCACTCCGGCTCGTAAGCGCCGATTGGCATAAGCGCATAGCGAATACCTGGAAATCTCGCTCCGATGTCGCGGAAGCCCTGGAAATATCCGCTGTCGCCGGCAAAATAAATCGCATCGTTGTTTTCCTCGCCATCCACTAATAACTCTGCTGATCGATTGATCACCCAGCCTCCCCAAAGCGACTTGTTCGTATCCGTCAGCGTTCGCCGAGTCCAATGCTGCGCTGGAACGAAATGAAACTCCAGCGGCCCGACCGTCGTCTTCCCCCACCAGGGCAGCTCGTGGACCGTACTCATTCCTAGCCGCCTCATCTTCAAGCCAAGTCCTTCAGGCACTAGTGCGACAGGCGAGCCTTTCAGCTTGCGCAATGATCCGACGTGCAGGTGATCATAATGCGAATGAGAGAGCAAGACGATATCAACCGGAGGTATTTCATCAAGTGTAAGTCCTGGCGCCTCTAGTCTGCGTGCAAAGCCCATCCGGTTCGCCCAAACCGGGTCCGTAACGATCGTCAAGCCCGCCATCTGCAACAGGAAAGTCGAATGTCCTATCCAAGTGATCGTTGTTTCGCTGTGGTTATTCATAAGCAGCTCTTGCTGCTTATGTTCTGCTTGGCCTATGCGTAAGCTGAGATCTTTAACTTTCCCCTTTCGTTCTTGCTGCCATCGGCGAATTTCCTTCCATGTTTTCACCTTCGCGGCTGGATCCGCATTGCTATAACGTTTGCGTGCCATAAATCGCTACTCCCCTCAGCAAGCCCCTATAAGTCCTTTAAAATATTATCTCCGTATCTATTAAGATGTAGAATCTTATTGCTTTTGTCAATGTCCGTGAGGTGTGATCTATTTCACATACCGGAATGTTTTTTTGAAATATAATGAAGCCAGAAAAGAAAAAAAGGAGATGGTTCAAATGATGAAGTGGTTAAGGGGAAATCGTTACGCGGCCATGATGTTGACGATTATTCGTTTGTATGTTGGTTGGGAGTGGATGACAGCGGGATGGCATAAAATCGCCGGAGCAAAGCCATTTGACGCAACGGGTTATCTGAAAGGCGCAATTGCGAAACCAGTCCTTGAATCGGGAACTACGGATATGGTTTACGCGAATTACGTTGCTTTCTTGAAAAGCTTTGCCCTCCCCAATGTGGGCATCTTCAATACGATAGTTCCTTGGGGGGAATTGTTAGTTGGTTTGGGTCTGATTCTTGGCGCACTGACGACTACAGCCATATTCTTTGGATTATTAATGAACTTTATGTATATGTTCGCTGGAACGGTTAGCAGCAATCCATGGTTAGTACTTCTTGGATTCTTTATCATCGCCGCAGGCGCTAACGCAGGCAAGTTCGGCGTTGACCATCTGATCCTTCCGTATCTTCACAAATGGTTTGATAAACTAGTCGATAGACTTCATTTGAAGCCAAAATATAAATAAATGAGAACATTGGAGCGGGTAATTTACAAAGGATGTTCATATATGCGAAAAGAACCTACTCTTTGACTCAGTCCGCTGAAGAAGAGTAGGTGTTTTTTTCTCACTACAAAACGGGATAGAGGGAGTGTGATGGTGATGCTTACGGGCGTCATTTTGGCTGGTGGAGCGAACCGTCGAATGAATGGGGAACTGAAAGCATTACTTCCTTTTGGTGGACAGCCACTCATTGTTCGCCAAGTGGATCGGATGAAGATATTGTGTGATGAAATCATTGTTGTAACCAACGATCCTAAGTCGTATCTTCCTATCTTGGACCGTTCGGTACGGATCATTACGGATTTTCACACCGGCAATGGACCGCTTGGGGGCATGCATGCGGGATTGTCGCTAGCTAAGCATTCATCTGTATGGGTTGTTGGATGTGATATGCCTTTTATTTCGTACAAAGCTGCCGAACTTTTGTGGAACAGAAAGCGGGAAGGTATTGAGGCTGTAATTCCTTTTGTATCAGGTAAATTAGTTCCCCTGCATGGGATTTATGATCGAGAATGCAAGACAAAGATTCTTCCACTGCTCAATAAAGGTGAAACTCGGTTTTCTGCTTTACTGGAACATATTTTCTGGAGTGAGTTAGGGGATGACTATTTGCAGATGAATGGCGTCGATTTGAAATTCATCGCGAGTATCAAGACCATGGACGATTATCTAGCTTTCCAACACGCCGTGAAGACGGGGATGTAAGGAATTGTATCCTTTCTTAGATACGGAATGTGACATAAATCATAGTGGCCCCGGGAGAATGCTCCTAGAATGAGGATAGCTAGATTTTAAGTTGGAGGTGGGTCTGATATGAGTATTAGAAAATTAAGCAATGAGCAGCCCGAACAAATGAGAATAAACAAGGCAGATCAAGAACCAGTATTGAAAGGCACATTTGCCTCGGTCATGCTGCTTGGAGCTTTTCTGGCCATAACCTGGGTAGCTGTATTTCTATTATTTCTGTACAGACAGTAGTTCATTTCACGATTAGAAAAGGGTGGTTTAAGCCATGCATATTCATAAACTTGAGAAAATTTGGCTAGCAATTGGCATCAGCATGCTGATCGTGTTCCTTGGCGTATTGGGTGTTTCCGCGTTTGCCATGGGGGTAAAACCGCCAAGTGAGCATCATCATCGGATTGATCCTGCGAAAGTAACAGAGACAGCTCCTTTTGACAAACTAGGATTGTATAAGACCGGAGAAAAAGAATACGAAGCAGTGATGACCGCTTTTACATTCGGATATGCCCCAGACAAGATGGAAGTTCCTGTTGGTGCAACGATTAAGTTTGTAGTAACGAGCCAGGATGTCGTTCACGGCTTCGAAATTCCAGGAACGAACGTAAATATGATGATTGTTCCAGGCGAAATCAGCCAAGTTACGCATACGTTTACTAAACCTGGCGAGTACCTTATCTTGTGCAACGAATATTGCGGTGGAGCGCATGAATATATGAAAACTACGATTATCGTGAAATGACGGGAAGAAGCACAGAAGGGTGGAAGTCTGCATGAAGAAAGGGCAATTGGAATGGTTTGAAAATAAGTTCGATCTCAAAGACGGGAAGCTGGTCGTTGCACACATCATCGTGGCTTTCATTGCACTACTCATCGGAGGGATTGCGGGACTGCTGCAAACGTTAGTAAAGAGCGGGACGGTTAAGCTGCCATACGGCATCGGTTATTATGAACTTCTGACTGCGCATGGCGTTTTGATGGCGATCGTGTTTACGACCTATTTTATTATAGGCTTTCTATACTCTGGCATTTCATACACGTTAGGCGGAAAGCTGCTTCCGATCGTTAACCGAATGGGATGGCTTGGATTTGCTTTAATGACGGTGGGAACAGCGCTCGGGGTAGCGATGGTTTTGACAGGAAAAGCGAGCGTGCTGTATACGTTCTACGCGCCCATGAAAGCTTCTCCTTACTTTTACATTGGATTAGCCCTGTTGGTGGTAGGAAGTTGGATTAGCGGGTGGGGCATCTTCTATCAATTGAAGTATTGGAAAAAGACGCATCAAGGCAAGATCTCTCCTTTGTTTGCTTTTATGGCAGTCATCACGTTCCTTATGTGGCAAATTGCTACCATCGGGGTTGCTGCCGAGGTGCTGATTCAGCTCATTCCATGGTCTTTCGGATGGGTGGAAACGATTAATGTGATGCTCAGCCGTACCCTGTTCTGGTACTTCGGCCATCCGCTCGTGTATTTCTGGTTGATGCCTGCGTATATGTGCTGGTATGTGATTATTCCGAAAATTATCGGAGGCAAAATCTACAGCGACGCGCTCGCCAGATTGTCATTTATCCTGCTTCTGCTATTTTCGATTCCGGTTGGCTTTCATCATCAATTGATGGAGCCTGGCATTAGCTCATTCTGGAAGTACTTGCAGGTTGTCTTGACCTTCATGGTGGTCGTTCCATCACTGATGACCGCATTCTCGTTATTTGCAACTTTTGAGATAAATGGTCGTGCCAAGGGTGCCAAAGGGCTGTTCGGTTGGATAAAAGTCATGCCATGGAAAGATGTACGATTCTTCGCTCCATTCCTGGGTATGTTGATCTTTATTCCAGCTGGCGCAGGTGGATTAATCAATGCCAGTAATCAAATGAACGCAGTGGTTCACAATACGTTATGGGTTACGGGGCATTTTCACTTGACGGTTGCGACGAGTGTAGCGCTCACGTTCTTCGGAATTACGTACTGGCTGCTTCCGGCCGTAACGGGCCGTGTGCTGACTAAGCGCATGAACAAGCTTGGGATTATTCAAACGATCATTTGGTGTGTGGGCATGTTCTTTATGTCAGGTGCGATGCATCTCGTCGGACTATTCGGTGCACCGCGGAGAACGGCATTCACGACTTATGAGGGAAATGCGGATGCAGCAAGTTGGATGCCCTATTATGTATTCATGGCTATTGGCGGCACGGTACTATTCATTGGCGTGTTGTTGATGGTGTACAATGTCTTCGCCCTGCTTCGGGCGCCAAAGGGTGTGACAGAGTATCCAATCGGCGAAGCGATGGAGCAAGCAGAAGCGACTCCGGCCTACTTGGATCGTTGGAGTGTGTGGATCAGCTTATCGGTGGCGTTGATATTGATTGCTTATACGGTACCGTTAATGGATATGATAATGCATCCAGGCGTCGGTTCCAAAGGGTTTATCACTTGGTAAAAGGAAAGATGCACCGGACTTTATGTGAATAAAAGCTGGTGCTTTTTTACAATGAAGTGAGGCTGGAAAGTGGACTATATCGATAGTTCCGGACTTGGCGTACTGGTTGCGCTTCAGAAGAGAGCCCAGCTAAATGGCGGCGGGGTGGTCATTCAGGGTCTACAGGGGGATGTCAAAGTTCTGTTCGAACTGACTCGCTTAACGAACGTTTTTGAGATCCAACCCTAATTTTGTCATATTCACGTGAAAGAAGTCGCTGACCTAGAGGTGATAATCGTACATGAAAGATAAGCTGCGGCTTTATGCACGTGTATTTAAAAAGGTTATGGAATCCATCATGATTACAGATTCTGGAGGCGTTATCCTATCGGTTAATCCAGCGTTTACAACCACAACCGGCTATACGGAGGAGGAAGTGGTGGGTCAAACGCCACGTATTTTGTATTCCGGCAAACAGAAACCTGAGTTCTATATTCATATGTGGGCAACGATTCATGAAACGGGTGGTTGGAAGGGTGAGATATGGAACCGAAAGAAGAATGGGGAGCTGTATCTCGAATGGCTGACGATCAGTGCTGTGAGGGATAAGCAAGGTAAAATATCCAATTATGTAGGCATTTTCATGGACATAACGGAGCGCAAGAAGTCTGAGAAAAAATTGCAGCTGCATGCCAGGGTATTCGAAACCGCGAGTGAAGGGATTATGATTACGGATACAAAAGGAACGATTTTATCGGTCAATCCGGCGTTTTCCGAAACAACTGGCTATACGGATGCTGAGGCTTTAGGTCGAACTCCGCGCATGTTACATTCCGGGGTGCAGGATGCCGAATTTTATATTCAAATGTGGGCATCGATTCATGAAGCTGGCAGCTGGCAGGGCGAAGTCTGGAATAAGCGAAAGAATGGGGAAATCTACCCGGAATGGCTGACGATTAATACCGTTAGAAATGAAAATGGTAGAATCTCCAATTATGTCGGGGTTTTCACGGATATTACAGAGCGTAAGCTAGCGGAAGAGAATTTAAAATATTTGGCTCATTATGATGTATTGACCGGGCTCCCGAATCGATTTCTATTTCATGACCGACTGAGTCATGCGATTGTGCAGGCCAATCGTCAACGCCACTCTGCTTCCCTGATGTTTATTGATCTCGACCATTTTAAGCTGATTAACGATACATTGGGACATGCAGTTGGAGATCAACTGCTGCAGAATGCAAGCAAACGGCTGGAAAGCTGCGTTCGAACCAGCGATACGGTATCACGATTGGGCGGGGATGAATTTACGGTTATTCTACCCCACATTGATGAAACCAAAGATGCATTGCTTGTAGCGCAGAAAATACTGGAGGAGCTAGCCCTTCCTTTCTTGATAGCCGAACAGGAGCTGTTTATAACGGCAAGCATTGGAATCAGCATGTATCCCTTGAATGGTGAAGATAGCGAAACCTTAATCAAACAAGCCGATTCGGCCATGTATCGAGCCAAGGAACAGTCCAACAATTATCAGTTGTACACTTCAAATATGAACGCAACCTTCTACCGGAAAATGAAACTGGAAAACGGGTTACGAAAGGCATTGGAAAAAGATCAATTAAGAATTGTATACCAGCCGCAAATGGACATTCGAACGGGCCGGATCAACGGCATAGAAGCCTTGCTTCGCTGGCAGCACCCCGAGATGGGAATGGTGTCACCGAACGAATTTATCCAGATCGTAGAGGAAAATGGTCAAATTGTCGAAATAGGAGAATGGGTGCTGCGAAATGTTTGTGAGCAGAACAAGGCCTGGCAATCGGCAGGCTATCCTCCATTGAAATGTGCTATCAATCTGTCGCCCCGACAGTTCAAGAATAAGAATTTGATTGAAACGGTCAAGCAGATATTGGAGGAAACGGAGCTAGATCCGAGTTATCTATGCTTCGAAATTACGGAAAGCATCAGCATACACCAAATTGAGTCGGTACTGACGGTTCTGCATGATTTTAAAGAGATCGGGTTGGAGTTAGCCATTGATGATTTTGGCAAGGGACATTCGGCTTTAAGCTATTTGAAAAAGTATCCCATTGATATTTTGAAAATTGATAAATGCTTCGTTCAGGGCATTGAAATGGATCGAGGGAACGCCTCGATTGCCAAGGCCGTGATTGATATGGCCCACGGTTTGGGGCTCCGAGTGATTGCCGAGGGCGTGGAAACGGAAGATCAGTTGGCTTTTCTCAAGGATCTCCATTGTGATTCTATACAAGGATATTGGTTAAGCCGACCGCTGTCTCCCGAAGGGATCGAATCTTTTTTCATAGCCGACCAAGATTGAACCAGAGTAAGATAAAAGCCTTCCTACATGCTTGGGCAGTGCATGTAGGAAGGCTATTTTCATCCAAGGACAGAGGCCGATTTATCTCACTTTAAAGATTTCAATTTGTTTCTTTAAACTGGCGGATTGATCTCTCAATACATCGGAGGAGGCAGCGATTTGCTCCATCACAGCCGTCTGTTCCTGTGTTGAAGCGAATACGCCCTTCGCGCCCAACGATATTTTGGAGGCAATATCAGTGACATCTCGAGCTTCATTTAAGGTGAGTTGGACTTGATCCGATTGGCTTGAGACCATGGATGCAATATGATCCACGAGCTGATCGACCTGATTAGCTTCACCAACAATACTTTGAAGCGCTGAAGCGGTTGTCTCCCCATTCGCGGCTTCTTTATTAACCATTTCGAATTGCTCTGTAATTTTGGAGACGACATTCTTGACCTCGGACTGAATTTGATCAATAAGCTGATTAATGTCATGAACGGCTTGCGAACTTTGCTCGGCGAGTTTCTTCACTTCACCCGCCACCACCGCAAAGCCTTTACCGTGTTCGCCCGCTCTCGCAGCCTCAATGGAAGCATTCAATGCTAATAAATGGGTTTGATTGGCGAATTCACCCACAACGCTCGAAATATCGCTGATTTGCTTCGCATTGCTTTCCAGACGTCGAACGGTATGTATGGATTCTTGATTAGAAGTCGCAAGGCTTTGCATCCCATTAACTAAAGACTGAATCACTCTTGCACTATCCTTAATGGTAATAATCATTTGCGTCGTTAAATGCCGAGCATCATGGGCTTCTTTATTGATGTCATCGGTGGTTCTCATGATTTGTTCGACGGACATGAACATGGCTTCCGAGGATTTCGATTGCTGTTCAGCTCCATGGGATATGTCTTCAATCGTCGTTGTTATCAGTTCCACATGAGCTGCAGCATGTCCAATAGCTGATCTCAATTCATCCACATGCATATCGGTTCCTTGGAAGTTGACTGAAATTCCATCAATGATTTCTCTTAAATTTCCGATCATCATCGAGAAAGAAAGGCTGAGTGCTCTTAATTCATCATCCGATTTACTTGGAGTAATCATAATTTGCAAATTTCCTGCTGAGGCTTCGTTAGCTGCGTCTGTAAGCTGCAGTAGGGGTTTAATGAACCATTTTGCCGCAATCCATCCTAGAAAGCCTGTCCAGAAAATACCCAAAGAAAGGGTGATCCAGATGAACAGCCAATCCGGCATGTAATCTTTAAATAAACCTTGCAGGGTGAAAATAAAAAAGGCACTTGTCCCATAGGTTACGGTGGATACTAACGTGATGCCAAGTACCATTTTCTTGACTATACTCAATTTAAATTTTTTCATCTTCGTCAGTCCCCATTCTGCCTTTTTCTGTGATGATTTCTTCCAATAAGCACTTTCCAAAAATATAGCAGAATCTTGAAAACGTAGATGTGATGTTTCTCACAGCGATAATCAGCAAAGAATTTATACTAGAAATAGAAGCAAACGACGTATGTTGGAGGGATGAAAATGGCACGACTTTCAATAACCTGCATGTTGGGAATAGCCTCTTCCAACCCAGATGAACTTGATTTTGCCACGGATCGTCTGAAGGAAGAGCATAACCAATTAAGACAGCAGCTGAAGGCTCTCGAACATAGCGCTAAGGAAGTGAGCTTGCTGGATAATCCTGCTGAGGGAGTTCAGGTCTTGCAGCAACTAAGGCAGCAAACTGCTGATTTTGTGGAGGCACTGGAGCGCCACGCGGAGTGGGAGGGCCAGGAGTTGTTTCCATTTCTGCTTGATTATTTTCACCGACAATCGGCTCCATCGATAACGCCCTCCTTTTGGGTATTGGAAAAGGATCACCAGCTGGCGATTTCATTTATCCAAACCTTCAATGACACCATCATCGATTTAACGCCAATTGTCATCAAAAAACAGCTGATTGAGGCTGCGGCGCATCTCATACAGGCCTGCTTAATCTTAAACGATCACTTTACGATGGAAGAACAGCTCGTAATTCCTTTAACGGAGAAAGTACTAACGGACCTTGAATCATTCTTTTCCTAGTAATTGGACCCTATCTATCGGGATGCTACATGCGGCAAATCTCTTTGGGGCAGTTTTCGCAGTGGCATACATCGCGGAGATAGGTTAAATCCTTAATCACAATTTGGCCATTTTGAATCTCAAGAGCATCTTCCTTTTTCATATCACTCAACATCCGATTGACGCTTTCCCGAGTAGCTCCAATCATATCGGCCATTTCAGTATGATTGATCTTGTAATTGATCAGCGTATGCTCACCGTTTGGAACGCCATACGAATTACTGAGTCTGATAAGTAACGAACAGAGTGCGCCAGGTTTTCCGTACATCATTAAATCGCGGAACTTCGTTTCGGTCATGCGGTGCATAAGCCCCATCCATTTCATAAACTCGATGGCCAAGTCCCCATGCTGCCAAAGTAATACTTCGAGGTCTTTTCGTTGAATGACCCCAATCTCACAATCTTCTGTTACTTCTGCACTATAGCTTTGTACAGAGTTCTGAAAGGGATCGATCTGACCGAACAAATCACCAGTCTGATGCAGAGATAGGATAAAGCTTTTACCCGTTTCCGACAGCTTGGTGATGCGCACTCCGCCTTTCATTACGTAGTACAATTTATCCGCGACATCACCTTCCCAAAACAGATAATCACCTTTTTTTGCATGCTTCACATACATTATGCTTTGTAATTTATGGAAATTCTCTTCGGAAAAAAAGGCTAGAATACCGTTAACCGCCATCTGTACCAGCTCCTCAACGTTTCTTTGTTATCTCTATCTTAACGGGTTCAGACGGTTTTGTTTATCGGGAGTTCTGCTGATCTTTGGAGGGGAAACTCCCTATTTGGTGTGAGATAAATCACAAGTTCATCCCTAACTTTCCTGATGACTTCTGAGGTAATTTGCATGTGATTTCGCGCAATCTCCTGATAGTGAAATCAGGGTTTTCCCTGACATACAAGATGAGTGAAAACGTCTACAATGTTAATTAAAATAAATCGGCTCTGGTGCATAGAGGAAATGGAGGTGGCCTATATGGCTCATGGGGATGCAACCATCATAGAAGAGTTGGAGCGTTTGCGAAGCCTAACGTCAAGTGATTTTATCGCGCTGGCGCCATTGAATGACAATGCCCAGCGGATACGTTGGAAATATGCTTCAGGCAGCAGGAATGAACGCTATCAGCAAATGGTGATTAAATCGGGTCAAGGATTAGCAGGTTCCGTCCTGCGTCTCGGCCGATGGGTGAAGCTTGATGACTCGCATCCTGACTCTGATCAAGTGCGACGTACTTGTCCTGTCCTACTTGCCGAGCAGCTGCAGTCAGCAGCTGTATTTCCAATTTTGACGGATTCCGATAAACTCTTGATAAAAGGCTTGCTGTTCATCGGAAAAAGAACACAGCCCAGATATGCTCAGGCCGAGCTCCTTGTCGTTCAGGAAGGTCTCCCTACACTGGCTTGGTATCTGAAGGGGAATACAGGGGAAATAGTAAAATGAGTTCCATTACCGGAATTCATTTTATTTGTTATTATTAATATAATATGAGTGATGATAGGTAGTTCTAGCCGATTTATTGGAGGATGGGTATGCTTAAAATTCTGGTGGTTGATGATCATGCCGTAGTCAGGTCCGGATTAATGAGCCTGTTGAATGGAAAGAACAGCATGGAAGTTATCGGAGAGGCTGCCGACGGAAAAGAAGGTATTCAAGCAGCCCAATTGCTTAAGCCGGATGTCGTATTAATGGATTTAAACATGCCCCATGGCATGGATGGACTTACAGCGACAACAGAATTGAAGCGTCTGATGCCGGATTTGGCGGTGCTGGTTCTGACCATGCATGACGATGACGAGTACCTGTTTAGGGCTATTCACGCCGGCGCCTCAGGGTATATATTGAAAAGCGCTCCGCATGAGGAGCTGTTATCAGCCATTCGCTCCGTAGCATCAGGAAACGCCTATCTGTATCCTACGGCTACTAAACGGCTGATGAGTGAATATATAGAACGCTTGAAGCATGGAGAAAATATAGGTCCTTACGAATCCCTTTCGGAACGTGAGAAGGAAGTTCTGTCTCTGATTGCCAAAGGATTTTCCAATAAAGAGATAGCTGAACAATTGATTATTAGCGTAAAAACGGTAGAATCGCATAAAAGCAATGTGATGGAGAAGCTAGGGCTCAAAACGAGACCCGAGTTGGTCAAATTTGCGGTGAAGAAAGGATTGTTGAATTTTGAGTAAGGATGTAAACAGGGAGTATCCAGAAGTGATTGGTGAAAATGTAACTGAGCTTATAGCCCGCATGGATGATTATATTACGGACTCTTTGTATCAAACAGACCTGAAACAGTCTCTCAAACAACTGTCCAATATCAAGTTTGCCCTAGATGAATCGTCCATTGTTGCCGTCACGGATCATAAAGGGAGAATTCAATACGTGAACGATAAATTTTGCGAAATCTCCCAATATTCACGTGCTGAACTTCTCGGTCAAGACCACCGAATTATTAACTCAGGTTATCATCGGAAGGAATTCATGACCCTCTTGTGGCAAACGATCACCTCTGGCAAGGTGTGGCGCGGAGAGATCAAAAATAAAGCGAAAAGTGGCGGATTCTACTGGGTAGATACGACGATTGTGCCATTCGTGAATGAGCAAGGGCAACCCTACCAGTATCTTGCGATTCGTAACGAAGTGACGCAATTAAAGCGTGTCGAAGAAGAGCTGCAGCTTATGATGTCGCAGGTCATGCAAATTCAGGAGGAAGAACGAAGGAAATTTTCGCGTGAGCTGCATGATGGCATCGGACAGAGTCTGTTCTCACTGTTGATTCAGATGGATAGAGTGATCGGGGAAAGTGAACAGTCCGAAATAGCCGGGCTTCGGCAGGTTGTTTCCGGAATCATTGAGGAAGTACGCAATTTGGCGTGGGAAATCCGTCCTTCTGTTCTGGATGATTTAGGTGTAGTGCCGGCCATTCGAACTTATATAGAAAATTATACGGGGCATTACGGCATACGAGTCTTACTTGAAAGCAATTTGCGTAAGCGATTGGGAGCTTTGGATGAAACGACCATATACCGCGTCATACAGGAGGCTCTTACCAACGTAGCCAAATATGCCGATGTATCAGAAGCTAGCGTGTTCGTTCATGATAAAGACTCATTTGTTGAAGTGCGCATCGAAGATCGGGGAAAAGGTTTTGTTCGCAGTGGCGGCTCCAAAGGTGTTGGGCTGTTCAGTATGGAGGAAAGAGCCAAGAGCATAGGCGGTGAAATCGCTATTCATTCTGAATTAGAAAAAGGGACGACAATCACCTTGATAGTTCCGAAAAAGTGAATTGTACGTCCCTGCCTAGTAGGTGATTTTTATTTTCTTCATTTTAATAACTCCTCGTATCATATTTTTTAGTTTTGTCCGAAATCACGGCCATCCTGCCCTGACTTCTTACACTTTGATTTTAGCAAGATCAAAACGTAGGCAAATCTATGGAAAGACATGTCTTCACAAAGAAAAAGGCAGAACGTTTGATCGCTAAAGCATGATTAATCTCATACTCTATGCCAAAAGTCATGCCCATTTCATTATATTTGATGACGAACTGAGAATACGGCTGCTTGTGTTCGGTCGCGCAATCCTAGCTTAGTTATGACATTCGATACGTGATTTTTCACTGTACCTTCCGTGATAATAAGCAAGCCTGCAATTTCTTTATTATTTAATCCTTGGCCTAATAAAGCTAGTACCTCTTTCTCCCGTTCGGTCAGTTGACTGAGCTGGGCAGGCTCATTGATATGTAAAGGATGAGCATTATCCGGGTTCCATTCCGACATTTTTTTCAACTCGTTAAGAAGCGTTGCCGTTATATCTGGTTGAAGTACAGTCCCGCCATTGTATACAGTTTGAATCGCACTTACGATTGCCTCAGAGGGCATATCCTTCAACAAATAGCCGTGAACGCCTTTTTCCAAAACTCTTAAAATTAACTCCGCGTCATCGAAGGTGGTCAGAATCAGCACCTTTGTCTCTGGTAAAGCCCGAAGAATTAATTCCGTTCCTTCCACGCCATCCATGCCAGGCATTCGGATATCCATCAACACAACATCCGGTCGCCATTCGAGCGCCTTGGTATAGGCATCTCTCCCATCCACCGCTGTTCCAACGACTTCCATGCCTGATTCCAACCCGATGATGGTTGCAAGTCCCTCTCTCATGAGCCTCTGATCGTCTACTATGAGGATTCTCACTTACTTACACGCTCCATTTCCGTTAACGAATAAGGGAATTGCACTTCGACAGCAAAACCGTCTTGCGGGTCCATGCTAAAATGCACCTCTCCGTTCCATTCCCTGACTCTTTCTTGCAAATTGATTAAACCAAACCCCGGTTTCAGTTGGGCAGGAACCTCTCCGTCATTACGTATGCACAAAGAGAAACCGGTCTCCGAATAGGCTAACAAAATTTTCGCATTTTTCGCATGACCGTGTTTATGAGCATTCGTCAGTGACTCCTGTACAATTCGATAAGCAGTTAATTGGAGATCACCTGGCAGTGGGACAGGTATCCCATTTACTTCAAAAGCGGTTTGAACCTCGGCAAATTTGGTAAACTCCTCCGTTAGCTTCTCAAGGCTATCATTTAAGGAGGTGGACGTAACAGGCTCATCGCGAATAGCTCTTACCGAAAGCCTCACCTCTTGCAAAGAAGATCTAATTAGATCTTCACAGGCTAGATAAGTTTGTTCACTGCGTAAAGGATCCAACCTGCTTAGCTTGCGAGCCGCTTGCATTTGAACCAATAATGCCGTCAATTTATGACCTACCGTATCATGAATTTCTCGTGCAATTCGCACTCTTTCCCTAGTCGCTGCCCACTCCTCCGTTTTGAGAGCATAGTCCTGAAGTCGCTCATGGGATTGCATCAATTGCGCATACAACTGCATCGTATCCCGACGTGCGCGTTGATAAAAATTGATTAGAGCGCTCACAATACCTGCGAAAATAATGAACGAACAGGTAATAAAGTAGCCAATTTCATCGATTCGTTTAAATAAATACCAATCAATGCTTCCCATCGTAATAATATACACGACCAGCAGCAGTAAGCATGTAATGATTAGCATTCGGGTGTTCTTTAAAAACATTAAAATCGCTAAGGCTGTAATTCCAATAAATAGATGATTCGGGAAATTTCCGTCTATATATATATAACCGTAGGAAGCGGATACCAAGAAATCTAAGATGAGGATGTGAAATAGCCAATTGTGTTTTTTTTGCATCTTTAGATAAAATAAATGAACAAAAAGAAAAACCGCTAATGAAAAGACAACAAAACTTAGACCCCAAAAAATCGTAATTGAATTCTTGAAATAGAAAACACTGGTTAAAGCCAAATCAAAAGCAAGCTTTATGCCAAAAAACAGCCTCCATGAAAGGGGGTTCTTTCTTATTCTATCCGTCTCTTGGATCATTCTCTTCTGCTCACCTCATCTAAGTTTGATGCCTACGATAGTCTCCTGGCGTTACGCCTGCGTGCTTCTTGAACGTTCTATTGAAATGACTTATATGATTATAGCCTACACGGGTAGCAATCTCGGTCACATTGAGGTCCGTTCCCCCTAGTAGCTCCATGGATGCCTGAATACGAATAGCTGATAAGAGTTCGATATAAGATTTACCTCGCACAAGCTTCAGCATATTGCTGAAATAAGATGGAGCCATCAATGCTTTTGCGGAAACCTCTTCCAAATGAAGATCCTCATTGTAATGCGTTTCCATGTATCCGATAGCTTCATAGAAGGCTTCTCGGTGATGTGCCACCCTGTTGCGCTCATGTTGACTTTGCGTTTGTGAATAGTGTTTATACTGCCTGCCGGTAATGACTAGGAGCTTCAACAGCTCGGCCTTAATCGCTAACCGATAGCCTTCTTCTTGTTCTTCCCATTCCGTGAGAATGACGTTCAGCAGGTTCTCGACCACGGACTGTGTAGGAGGAGGGAACGCCATTTTGGGCAGCAGATCGGATTCGGAAATCAGGGGTCTGATATAGGCAAAATCAACGAAGGTCTGCATATGTGCCAGGTCCTGAAAGCTTTCATTAATCGCATGGGGCATGAAATCAACCTGTATCATAACAAAATCCATGGAATCACGGGGTTCCAAACGATGCTCTTGAAAGGGCGGGATCGAGAAGAGATCACCTTTGGTCAACACATATTGTTGGCCCGCCGCCCAATGAAGACAACTGCCGGACATCATGTAGCACAGCTGTAGGTGCTCGTGAGCATGCTGATATCGATTCATATTAAGCGGTGTTCGCACTTCGATTTTAAAAGGAAACTGCTCGTCGAGTAACCCTTTGTAGGCATAGATCGGATAATCAGACATACAAGACCTCCACTAAATTCGTACGTAACTCATTAGCTAAAGATAATGGTACACAGATTCGGGGAATTGTGCAAAAGAAACGTGGAAAAGGGAAAGCGATTTCTTTATTTCCTTGCAATAATAGAAGGAAATTAAGTTACCAACTAGATTTAGGAGGAAATGGGGGAAAGCAGTATGAAGCAACTGGCATTTAGCACGCTCCCCTGCGATGGCTGGTCTTTGGCCGAAATGATTATGTTTGCCAAGGAATGCGGTTTTAGCGGAATGGAGCTGAGGGAAGGGGCCACATGGGGCATAACCACCGAAATGGCTCAGGATGAGCGGAAAGTGGCGATTCGGAAATTCGAGGAAGCGGGCATTCGAATCACCAATATTGGTTCAAGTGTATGTTTCACAGGCGAGAGAGGGGATGCAGAGCAATTCGATAATTTCAAAAAAGTCGTTTCGCTCGCTCGTGATTTGAAGGCTGGCGGAGTGCGGATTTTCCTTGGCTACTTCAATAACCGCAGAGACAACCCAGTTCCTGCTATTCCATATCCTGAAATCGTAACCCAGATTAAGCAAGCTTGCGATTATGCGGCCTCTTACGGTGTGCAGGTATGGATCGAGACGCATAATGAATTCGCCACCGGCCGCTCGCTTCGCAAGCTGCTGGATGATGTGGACAGACCGAATTGCACGGTTATTTACGATATTATCCATCCGTTGGAAGAAGGAGAGACGCCGGCAGAGACAATTGCGTTACTCGGCTCGCAGTGCGTTCATGTACATGTCAAAGACGGCGTTCCTTTTGACGATTCGCTGGAGTCGAGCTGGAAGTACACCAAGGTTGGCGAGGGGCAGGTGCCGATTGCTTCAATTGTAGACCAGCTTGAACAAGCGGGCTATACCGGCTATTACTCCCTGGAGTGGGAGACCAAATGGCGCAGGGAGCTGCAAATTCACGGTATGGAGCCAGCAACAATTTTTCCTGCATATGTTGCGTTTATGCGTGAATTATTTCAAAGCCTAATGAAATGAGGGTTAAGCCTATGAAAACATTAGTTACGATCGCTGACGCTGGATTACGTGAGTTATTTTGGCAGGAGCCCACTTTGAATAAGCTTTCCAGCTTTTCCGAGGTTGATTTTATTCCCTTGAATGAGAGATTTACAAGTGAGGATCTGTCGGAACGAATTGGTTCATATGATGCCTGCATCACCTCATGGGGTTCGCCTCGTTTTACCCCGGAAGTGCTCGAGCGCGCGGAGAGATTGAAGTTTATCGGCCATGGAGCAGGGAGTGTAGCATCAATCGTCAAAGAGGATGTGTTCGATACTTCGATTGCCGTAACATCGGCTAATAAAGTACTCGCGCTCTCGACTGCGGAGTGTGCATGTTCACTGATGTTTGCCGGGGCGTGGGACTTAGCGGGATACAGCACTCGTCTTAAAGAGGGGCAGTGGAGCAATAACAACCGCGAAACGATCCTCGGCGTGACACGAAGAGTGATCGGTCTGGTAGGCTACGGGGAAATCTCCAAGCAGGTGATCCGGATGCTGCAGCCTTTTAACACGAGAATCTTGCTGCATTCTAGCTACTGTACGCAGGAGGAAGCAGCCGCGCAAGGCGTCGAGCTCTGTGGTCTAAATGAACTGTTCGAGCGCAGCGACATCGTCTCGTTGCACAATACGTGGACACCTCGCACGCAGGGGATGATCGGCGCGGAGCAGCTAAGTCTGCTGCGTGACGGAGCGCTCTTCATTAATACGGCTCGCGGGCCTATTGTGAAAGAGCAGGCTCTCTTGGAAGAACTAAGCAAAGGCAGGATACATGCAGCCCTTGATGTTTACGATATTGAGCCCATGCCAGCCGATCATAAGTTGCGGGCAATGCCGAACGTATTATGCTTGCCACACATTGGAGGGTTTCATGGTATTTTGAAGCGCGAGCTCTGTGATTTCATCGTCGATGAGCTGCACCGGTTCGTGAAAGGCGAAGATTTACTTGGCAGAGTTACGTTGGAACAGTACCGTAGGTTGACGCCGTGGTAGAGTTGTCTCGTAGAAAAATTGTATAATTAAATGGACAATTTTAATCGAGGAGTGTAGCGATGAACGCAATAGAAACACGGATTCATTCGTTGAAACAGTATGTGCCGGAGTTAACGGCACCAACCGATCTTGAAGATTTTTGGGATCGTGTCTCCCAGGAAGAAGCAGAATCCGTGAGATATACGATTGAGCCGGTCGTCTCCCCTTTCTTACAGGCCGAAGTTTACAAAGTTGTATTGGAGGGTGCAGCAAATACGAAGGTTCACGCTTGGTATATGCTGCCTTCCGTTCAGCTGCGTCAACCACTTCCATGTATCGTAACCTTTCACGGTTACTCAGGTTCCAAAGGTCAACCGGAGGATCACGCTGCTTGGCTGCTTATGGGATATGCTGTACTCGCCATCGACATTCGGGGGCAAGGAGGGGAGACCGGCAATGGGCTGCCGCAAGAATTCGGCATGATCAAAGGATGGGTGACACAGGGGATTCTTGATCCTGAGAGTTCCTATTATCGGGCAGTAGCTATCGATGGCTTGCGTGCAATACGGTGTGCAATGGCAATGCCGGAGATAGACCCCGAGAGGGTGTTTGTTTTTGGCGGCAGCCAAGGAGGCGGACTGGCGCTGCTTGTATCCGCTTTGGAGCCTAACCTACGGGCAGTAGTCGCACATGTACCGAATATGTGCCACATGGATCTGGGGATACTGCAATCCGTCAGTTCGCTTATCGAAGCTGCGGAATTCGTAACTCGCTTCCCGGACCGCCTTGATGAGGTGCTGCGGACGCTTAGTTATTTCGACATCATGAATCTGGCGCATCGAATTACGCTGCCCGTGCATGTGACGGTCGGACTGAAGGACACGACCTGCTTACCCGAGACGATCTTTGCCGCATATAATCGGATCGCATCAGTTAACAAAACGATCGAGGTTCACCCGTTCATGGGGCATGCGCTGCCCCCGGGATTTCACGCTGCGGGACACGCCTTTTTCTCACAGTGGCTTTGATGGCTGGACTAGGCTGTAGGCTCGTTTTTCATAAAGTTTTTAGCTAAATTCTCGACATTTAAATCTCTTGTATTGCTTTCTTGTTCTCTTAAAATCTGAATCCAATACTGCTCCCCAGGTTTATATGCTCTGAAAATAGCCTGATCTTTATTTTCAATTCGAACATCGTGACCGCAGTCTATTAAACATTGTTGAATATCATATATGGTAGGTTTTTGATTTTCTTCTAAGAAGATAAGCCCTCTTAAAAGCTGTATGCTATCCTTGTGGATAACTTTAAAGTGAATAATGTGTTCTTTTTTCATAGATAAGCACTTCCCCTAATATGACTATTCTTAGCTATCATAGATATATGGTAGCTGTTTTTGTCGTTTGGGGCAGTGATTTTTGTTATAGCTTATCTATGAAAGTTAATTGACACGCGAATGCCGCCATGCTAAACTGTAACGAAATTGATTATAGATAATTAACTTCGGCCTACAGTTAAGTAACCTTGAGATAGACCATCTTGAGTGGGGAGGACCATTCGTATGTCAACCGATTTACCGAAAGTAGAGCAACCATCCAAACCAGAAGTACCCGGTATTATGCGAGAACGGACGGTCTCTTGGTTACTCTGCATAACCATTATTCTAGTCGTTATGAACACGATGATGTTCAATTTGGCATTGCCCAAAATTGCTGTACAATTCTCTCTCAATCCCTCGACCGCGTCATGGATCGTGACGGGCTACTCTATCGTATTTGCCATATCATCGATTACTTTCAGCCGATTGTCCGATTTCGTGCCGATACGAAGGCTCTTCACGGCGGCACTGCTCTCATTAGGCGGCGCATCCGTGATTGGCATGTTCAGCGATGGATTTGGGCTATTGCTTTTCACGAGGCTTATTCAGGCGGCAGGCGCTGGAGCCATTCCTTCGCTCGCGATCGTGCTTGTCACTCGTTACATTCCGGTGTCCCGCAGGGGCATGGCCATGTCGTTCATTTTGTCAGCAGCCTCACTTGGCCTCGGGCTGGGTCCTGTCGTCGGCGGATCGATCGTTCAGTATCTGGGGTGGCATTTCCTATTTGTGATCACCGGTCTAACACTGCTGCTGATCCCAGTTTTCCTGCTAATACTGCCCCGGGAAAAGGCGGCGCGCGGTTCGTTCGATTTCATTGGTGCCGTCCTGATCGGGATGGGTACGACGGGGTTGCTGCTCTTCCTCACATCCAAGAGCATAGCTGCACTCGTTGTGGGCGTGATTGCCCTGGCATTGTTCGCGGTGCGCATCCGCAAAGCGTCGAATCCATTCGTCCTGCCAGCCTTATTCGGCGACAGAGTATATCTGGCGCTTGGTGCAATCGGCATTAGCGCCTACATGATCAGCTTCTCCTTCTTGTTCCTTGCCCCGCAAATGCTGGCCAGAGTCTTCGGTTTAACTCCGGCCGTATCGGGTCTTGTGCTCTTTCCGGGTGCGCTACTTGCCATGCTGGTATCCAATCGGGTTGGCCGACTCATCGACCGATACGGCAACGGCGCGCTCCTCCGCTATACGCCTTGGCTGCTGCTGGTTTCGACCGTGTTGCTCGCGCTGACTGCCGTCCATTCCTTTTATGGGCTTGCCGCTGTTTATATACTGACGAGCATCAGCATCACTTCTATCTCCAGTGCGGTCTCAAATGAGCTATCACGGCAGTTGACGAAGGAACGGATCGGTTCAGGTATGGGCTTATTCCAACTGCTGCAATTTTTCAGTGGGGCTTTCGCCGTAGCCATTTCGGGGAGTGCACTCGTCTGGCAGAAGTCATTGCCAACCGAGCGCGCGTTCGACAATCTCATCTGGGGCATGGTAGGAATCGCCATATTGACCATCGTCTTCGCCTTTATTTATCGCGGCTATGCCAGAAAGCGAACGAATGCCGCAGCTACTCTGGCTTAATAAAAATCTTTAACAAAGAGGATCCCGTGCGGATCCTCTTTGTGCTTTTAACACGGAACTTCGAATTCAGAAAATGGATATCAAGAAAAAATAGGAGTATAGGTTATTCCTAATCTGGAAAAATTAAAGCGTATATGTAAAAATGGGGGGCTCTCAGGTGCGCAAGACGGAAAATCAGTTGTCTGTTTTCTCTTTAGGTGGAATTAATGAAATCGGTAAAAATATGTATGTGGTGCAATATGGAGATGACATCATTGTCATTGACTGTGGCTCCAAGTTTCCGGACGAAAGCTTACTCGGCATAGATTTGATTGTTCCGGATATTACCTACTTACTCGAAAATAGTGACAAAGTCCGCGCACTGATTATTACGCATGGGCATGAAGATCATATCGGGGGCATTCCGTATATACGAAGACAATTGAACATGCCGATTTATGCAACTCGGCTAACACTAGGACTAATTGAAAGTAAGCTGAGAGAGGCTGGACTGCTTGCAGATACGAAGTTTATTGAAATTGACTCCGATTCGAGCATCGAGCTAGGGCAAATCACGTCTACCTTTTTCAAAACAAATCATAGTATCCCTGATTGCTTGGGGGTTGTCTTTCATACACCTGAAGGAACGGTCGTACATACGGGAGATTTCAAATTTGATTTAACCCCAGTCAATAATCAATACCCCGATATTCATAAGATGGCGGAGATTGGGAAGAATGGGATTCTACTTCTTTTATCGGAAAGCACGAATGCTGAGCGCCCTGGCTACACACCTTCGGAAAGTCTTGTTGGCAAGCATATAGAAGACGCTTTTCATAAAGCGAAGCAAAAAGTGTTCATAGCCACCTTTGCCTCTAATGTTCATAGACTTCAGCAAGTCATTGATGCTGCTCAGGCAACGAATCGAAAATTAGCCTTACTTGGCCGCAGTATGGTTAATGTTGTAAGAATTGCTTCCGAGCTTGGCTATCTAACAGTTCCTGAAGGGATGCTGGTAGAAGCGGGAGAAGTCAATCGTATGGTTCCAGATCAAATAGCGATCTTATGTACCGGTAGTCAAGGAGAACCGATGGCTGCATTGTCGCGATTATCCCGTTCCAATTATCGTCAGGTTGAAATTATGCGTGGAGACACCGTAATTCTATCCTCATCCCCGATTCCGGGAAATGAACGCAATGTATCGCGGACTGTCGATCATTTATTTAGTCTAGGAGCTGAAGTCATTTATGGTTCGAGCTCATCTACAGGTATGCACGTATCCGGACACGGGAGCCAAGAAGAACTGAAGTTAATGCTCACGCTGATGAAGCCGAAGTACTTTATTCCGATTCATGGCGAGTTTAGAATGCTTCATCAGCACCGAATTTTGGCTGAAGGCGTCGGCGTGGACCCGGCTAACATCTACATTTTAAATAATGGCGATGTTGTGGATATCAAGAACGAGGTCGCAACTCAGAGCCGCAAAGAGTACGCGGGGAATACCCTTGTCGATGGATTAGGGGATGTTGGCAACATTGTCCTGCGTGACCGTAAACAACTGGCCGAGGATGGTATCTTGATCGTGGTCCTCCTGCTTAGTAAAAGTGACGGTAAAATTTTGTCCGGACCGGATATTATCTCCCGCGGGTTTGTCTATGTTCGAGAGTCGGAAGACCTGATGGATCAAGCTAATATTCTAGCAACAGAAACGATAAACAGGCTCCAGAAAGAAAATGTGAATCAATGGAATGTGCTTAAAACGAACGTAAAAGAAGTTTTAGGAAGACTCTTTTATGAAAAGACGGGCAGGAGACCCGTTATTCTCACGATACTCACGGAAATTTAGCACTAAAAAGCGGATTCCTTCGGTTTGAAGTCGAATCCGCTTTTTGCTTTATTAACGGATACTGACGATGGATGAGAAGATATCTTAGGGGAGGGCTCAAATGATCCATTACTGGCTTGTACTACTCGCTATTGCCGTCGCAGTCGCCTATTTAGCGCACAAGATCAAACAGCCGTATCCAACTTTGCTGGTTATTGCAGGGCTATTGTTAGGAGTCATGCCGATTCCTGCTCTGGATGAAATCAAAACGTATGTCGCTTCGGATCACGTCTTTCAAACAGCGATCATTCTGATCTTTCTGTCAGCTTTAATAGGGGATGCGGCCCTTAAGCTGCATATTCAAGAATTAAAATCGAATAAACGACCGATTCTCTTACTCTCATTGCTAGGAACATTCATTACTTTTGTGCTAATCGCAGGACTTTGTAATGTTTTGTTAGGTCTTTCTTTACAAAAATCCTTGGTGTTCGGTGCACTAATGGCCGCGACAGACCCTGTGTCGGTGCTAAGTATTTTTAAATCCATGGGATTAAATGAAAAGCTGTCCACGATTGTTGAAGGCGAAAGCTTGGCTAATGATGGTGTAGCCGTTGTTTTATTCAAAATTGCAGCAGTTACAACGGTTCTCAGTACGTCAGGGATCATAGAAGGTGCTATTGAGTTTGTGAAAGTTGTCCTTGGCGGTATCATTATTGGTGTAGTAGGAGGATTCATTGCCTCAAGAATTACTTCGAAAATCGATAATTATTTGGTTGAAATAGGGCTTTCCATTGTTCTATTCTATGGTGTTTTTGAAATGGCAGAGATGTTTCATCTATCTGGGGTGATCTCTGTCGTATTTGCGGGTCTATTATTGGGGACATATGGAAAGACGATTGGGATGTCCGACCTTACACTTGATAAGATGGACTCCTTCTGGGAAGTAATTGCTTTTATCGCCAATGCGTTAATTTTCCTGATGGTAGGGCTAGAAATTTCAAATATTAATTTTACGGATAAATGGCTGGAGATTGGCGGGAGCATTCTGATTGTTGTGGCTGCAAGATTTATAGCGGTCTACATTAGTCTGCTCAGGGATCGTTCGATCCCTAGTACGTGGAAGCCTATTATTGCTTGGGGCGGACTGAAGGGTTCCTTATCCATTGCATTGATCCTCAGTATGGCTCCGTCCTTTGAAGGCCGTGATTTATTGTTAGCCATGACCTTCAGCAATGTGGTCTTTTCTCTTTTGGTTCAGGGCACTACGGTTAGCAAATTGGTGTCTAAATTAAAGGTTAGCTAGCGCTGCCCGCCAAGAGAACCGCCGCGAGAAACACGAGCTGCAGCAGCGTTCGAGCAAGCAGCTTAGGTGTAGGCCTTCCGCCGATTGTTAATCGTTCTCGGGCTGCCTTCACATTCGCTGGGAACATGGCTATAAACAGCAACGCCAAGCAGATGGAAGCCACGCGGGAAGTAGCGGGGAGGAGAATACCGACGGCTCCGGCAATTTCCAACCAGCCAGTGACAGTAACCAGCAAATCCGGCCTCGGGAATGCGGGCGGAACCATCCGGATCAGGTCTTGTCGGCTTTTACCCCAGTGGGCGGAAGCGGTAACCAGCAGCATGATGGCCACCGCTATTTGAAGCGGAGTTTGCCAACCGTCGAAATAGGACCAGCCGAACAGACCTAGAACCCTAAATAGCGTAAACGAAACAACAAGCACATAAAAAGGTATCATGGATATCCCTCCGTTAAAGTCTATTGGCTTGAATTGCTTTGTAACATATCTCTCATAAACAACGAATAATCTTGGGTATTAAAAGAAGTCCCGGCCAGTGGAATCGAGGAGCGCAAACGTAAACCGAGTGAGAGCAATACGAACATCTCCGCTGTCTTATCCGTATCCACTGATTCCGGAATGACCCCATGTTCTTGGCCAGTCAGTATCCACTGTTTGGATACATGCACAGATCGCTCATAATACTGCTTGAGCACATCCGCTACAAGAGGATGATCCTCTTTTCCGAGCAAATACATCAGCACTTTGTTTGTTACATCCTGACTATCTTCCAAAGCTGATAAACTTTCTGTGATCTTCTGCATTGGATTTTCGAATGTTGAGCGACCTTGTTCCACTTCGTTCATAAAGCGTTCGTTGGTCTCTTCTAGCCGTTCTTGCAGTACCCAAGCAAAGATTTCGTCTTTACTCTTCACGTAATGGAAGATAGCCCCCTTTGACAATCCTGATATATCCATGATGTCTTTCATAGTGATCGAATGACACCCTTTTTCCCGTATCAGCTCTTTGGTTGAATCCAGCAGCAGCTTCGTTGTTTGCTGCCTGCGTTCCTCTTGCTTCAAAGTAATCCCTCCATGTACGTTTATAACCTAATACGTCGACTATTTATATCTCTATGTATGCATTATATATACCGACCATTGGTTTGTAAATGGGTTTGAATCATTATTGGACGACAGAGGCGGGATTTAAGCAGCAATTGTTGCACTTTCTACAACATCATTCAACCGTGAATAGAGATGCATTCATCCAGCAGCCTCAAGTTAGCCTATAAGACGATGGATTCCGATTTAAGACACTTTCATGTAGAACAAGATTGGATGAATAAATCGACGGTCTCCAACATACAAACAAGCGCATGCCGCCCAAATGGCGCATGCGCTTATTTATATGCCAATATCTAGACAGGCAGCAGAAGTACTTTGCCCGAAGTCATATTCGCCATATACTGCTGGATAGCATCTACGGTTTGACTCATCGGGAAGTTTTGGCTGATCTCGGTTTGGATTTGTGATCCGATTGATTTCTTCATCGAGCCCTGCAGGGCGAGAAGTTCAAAGATCGATTGTGTTTTCACCCAATCGGATGCCCAGAATCCGGCGATACGTTTCCGCCGAAAAACAAGATCATCGGCGTTGATCGTTGTTGTTTTTCCTCCCAGAAGGCCGTATTGGAAAATGGTACCGCCATCAGGGAGCGCCGATAGCACGAGGCCGGTCAAGTCGCCTCCTACGGCATCAAAGCACACAGTAGCTCCAAGCTCATGGGACTTGCGCTTTAAGTCCTCAGAGAAGGTAGCTGAGCTGCTATTGACGATATGCTGTCCGCCTAATTCTCTCAGCAACAGTTCTTGTTCTTCCTTGCGAACAACACTAATTACAGGAATACCATGCTCTTTGCCGAGCTTCACTAGAATTCTGCCAAGTGCGCTAGCACCGGCTGTTTGGACGATTGCTTTGGATTTATGCTGCTTGGCTATCTTCACCATGGCCATAGCACTCGCCGGGTTGACGAAGAAGACAGCGCCCTGCTCATCGGATACATGATCTGGCAGCACCATGCAGGTCATAGCACTTGCTTTGGTATAGGGCGCCCAGGAGCCGTATACTTCGGATACGAAGGCAACACGTTTCCCTTTTAACATGCGTGCGACAAGGCTGCTGCCTGTCGCGATGACTGTTCCGCATCCTTCCATGCCGCCAACCGAAGGCAGTTCTCGTTGTATGCCATAATGACCGTGCAGAAATAATAAGTCGGCGGGATTAATGGAGGCAGCATGTACTTTAATCAGCACCTCACCACTGTTTATTTCCGGGATGGCAGTCTCGCCAAATTCAATACCTGAAATCCCTCCATATTCCTTGATCATAACGGCATTCATTATCTTCGTCATGTGAGTAGACCCACCTTATCTATTTGCGTATAATGTTCTCTAATGATTATATATGACTGCTGCAAAAGTGGTAATATTTATAATTGTCTGATAAATCCATGAGCGATATTGAGATCCGATGGCATGAATTTAGAAGCGCCTGATTTGATCAAACCAGCAAGAACGACACAATTAGAGGCAATGGCCCCACGCATCCATTTGGGATCGAAGGGAGAGTTGGCTTCTAAGGTCTGGAGGTCCTGCGCTGCCAATTGTCTGGTTAGTTGGGTGAAATCATTTCTATGGCAATACAGATCATCCTCAAGCTCGATCTGGAAATGACGCAAATACGTTTTCTCACCGCCTGTATAGGCAAACTGCTCTAAGGAAGCCGGTAATCGGCAGGAGAGCCATTTGATACATGTGGCCATCTGTCTTTGTTCTGGTGGCCCAAGCAAGTTGAATTGTTGATTAAGATCCGAGATGCCGAATGGAATCAGATAAGGAGCTTCGCTTTCACTCGTGATAATTTGGATGCTGCCTCCCCCGGCATTGATCACATCAAGGTCACTGGGGATATCCGATTCGGCTATAGCTTTCTTCAGCAAGTCAGCCTCTTCTTTCTGGCTAATGGTTCTGTAAGCAATCCTCAAATTCCTACAAACTTCCTGCATATGTTCGGACAATTGAGGTGATCTTCGCATCGCTTCTGTACCAATAGCTTCAATATCTCCTTGACCAAGGCCTTCGATAAAGGAGCCCTGCGTAGAAAGCAAAGACTTTAAAGTACCTTCAATAGACGGCAGGTCCACCCCGCTCTCCAGAAGTTCCCATGTAAGAACATCCACTTGCTCAATTTGATCGTTTGATTTCCTGAACACTTTGGCACTATGACTTCCCAAATCCAAAATTAATTTATTACTGTGCATAAGATCTCACCCATTTGTTTTCGTAGTTTGGTTATCCCCAAGCGTGGCTTCAGAACACCAATACTAAAGGATCAATGATTTCTATGTCAACCAATTTTTGCTAAAAATTAGTAAAAGTTTGTATAAAGATCTAGTTTCAACAAATTGCCTTGTTTTACGACACAGTAAGCATGGAGTCAGAGGGAGTAGGGGGATAGATGCAAGAATTTGCAGCTTAAGTTGAACTTTTGGAAGAATTTATTTATGAAGGTTAACGCGAAGCAAGTTAAGCTCAAAACGAAGGTGTCCTAAATCGGAATTTATCGTCAAATATACTCAATTGAGGTTGCCGGATGAATGCATCTCTATGTTCATCAATAAAGATCCGCTCCATTTATCACTTTCTGCGCAAATAGAAGCTCCCAAAGACTCTTATTTCTCTGAGCAGCTAGCTTTTCACCCTATCAACGACAAATAAGAACCTCTGAAGGCTCTTATTCCGCTCCATCAGCCACTTTCTGCGCAAATAGAAGCTCCCAAAGACTCTTATTTCTCTGAGTAGCTAGCTTTCCCTTATGCGACAAATGGATATACGGCTGCCCTCAAGGTCTAATTGGCCTTTGGAACAGCCCAATCTTCACATGACAAATTTATAGCCTACGCCCCACACGGTTTTTATGTATTTCGGTTCTTTGGGATTGACTTCAATTTTCCTACGCAAATTCGTAATATGAACGTCAATGGCACGGTCGTTTATGTAGGAATCGAAACCACGTAATGCATTTATGAGATCTTCTCTGCGGTATACGCGTTCGGGGTGCTCGTACAGCAGCCGGATAAGCTCGAATTCGGAAAACGTCATTTCGATGGACTCGCCTCGGACGTAGAGCGTTCTTTTTTCCAAATTAATGTTTAAATCCATGGCTAGTACGGTAACTTCATGTTCTTCCTGAATTTTTGGAGTCTCGGGAGGGTGTCCCAATTTGAAACGACGTAATAGGGCTTGTATTCTGGCTTTCATCTCATGCATGCTGAATGGTTTGCATAAGTAATCGTCAGCACCTACGGTGAATGCTTCAATCTTTTCGCTCACTCTAGAGTCGGATGAAATAATAATAATGGGCACAGGAGTTATGTTCCGAAGGGAGGTACATAGCTCAGTTCCTTCAAAGTCAGGAAGATTGAGGTCGAGAAGAATGAGATCCGGTTCGAACTCACGCAATGCGGCAAGGCCTTCCTGACCATTGTGGGACCGTAGTACTAGGAAGTCTTCCTCTTTCAGATACATACAGATCATTTCTCCGATAATATCATCGTCCTCAATTAGTAGAACTCTGTCCATTAGAAACTCCCCCAAACTAAGCTAAATTTTCCAATTCAAAATTCGTGAAATGAACAGAGGGAATGCATGTGCTAACACTTTACTCATTAATTCTATTATACGGTGTCGAAATTTAAGAGTAAACCGCTATCATTGACATTTTAAGAGAAATTGTTAGTAAATTATTAGCGAAATTAGAAGGTGGAATTCGTACCATTTATGTAAGTAACCTAATAAGTGGAAAGTATAATAGAGATATAATGCGTATTTATTGTTTGTAAGGGTGGTGGGGAAATGGGTCTTTTGGACGGGTATGGCGTTCTAATTGTAAGTGATTCAAGTGAATTAAGATCAGAAGTAGGGTCCTTAATCGAGAAGGATACACAGTTCGTAATGACAGGTATGGCGAAGCATGGAAGTACCGTACTTAACTGCATCATGGCTAATAAACCGGATTTGGTCATCATTGATTTAGATATGGTTAACTCAGATGGACTACTTGCACTTCATCTTATTATGAATCATAGTCCTATTCCTGTCGTAGTACTTAGTACGCATACACCCGAAGGTTCTATGAAGACCATTCAAGCGATGCGGTTAGGTGCGGCAGATTATTTTCATAAAGAAATGTTATCCCAGGAATTGAAAAATAAGATTATGACCTTTTATTTTCTTGAACGATGCAAAATGGCCATTCAAAACGGAGTCCAAGGCGTCTATGACTCTCATTTCTATTCAACAGGAATTGCAGAAACAATTCTTTCTGCCCCCCTGTCACATAGACAAGATCAGTTCCAAAGGCGCATGGACATCGAGTTTCACCTGCGACGAGCGATCGACAATCAGGAATTTCATCTTGTTTATCAACCAGTCGTTGATGTATATACGAATCGAATTGTAGGACTTGAGAGCCTTATTCGTTGGAACAACGCTACTTTGGGTCATGTACCTCCTTCTGATTTTATCCCTATAGCGGAAGAATGCGGTCTTATTCATGAAATTGGGGAATGGGTGCTGAAGGAAGCCTGCATGCAGAACAAGCGGTGGCAGGAGGCTGGCCTTTCCAAAGTGTTCGTTGCAGTTAATCTGTCCAGACGACAGTTCAATGATAGCCGACTTAGCCGGATGATTCAGACTATTTTGGAGAAAACAGGCTTACAGCCCAAGTACTTGGAGCTCGAAATTACCGAAAGCATGAGTATGGAAGTTGAGTTGGCCGCAGACGCACTTCGTCAGCTGAAGAAGCTGGGTGTTCGCGTTGCGATGGATGACTTTGGAACCGGGTACAGCTCACTCGGATATCTCAGAGATTTTCCCATTGATAAATTGAAAATTGACCAATCCTTTATTAAGGGATTGATACAAAGCCAAGTGAATGCAGTAATCGTAAACACGATGGTTACGATGGCTAGAAATTTGAATCTTATCGTAGTAGCGGAAGGTGTAGAGACAGAGGAGGAGCTTCAAGTACTTCGGGAGTGCGGCTGCAGGCTGGTCCAAGGCTATTATTTCAGCCAGCCGGTCATGGCAAAGCGTATCGAGGAAATGCTGCATCTAGAAACAAACAAACAGGGTAGCGTGATTATCCTACATTCTAAGTCGATATAGGCTGGTGATTATTCTGTTTCACGCTTTGATTACCAATTTTGCTATTATAACGATTTTTGTATTATTCGTGGAACAGCTTTCCATAACGATGAAACCGAATCAAAAGCCAACTTGGCTCTATAAGGTTTTCATTGGGCTTTCACATGGAATGTTAGTCGTTGTCCTCTTACACTTCAGTGTCCACGTTGATGATCACGTTATTATTAACTTTCGCGGAGTAGCCTTACTGCTTTCTATTTATCTAGGAGGATTCATCTCCTTAAGTATTACATTCGTATGCTTATGGATAGGGCGTTACATCTTTGAAGGTAACATAGAAATACCGCAGCTGATATTTGGAATGATAGCTGTCACAGGGACTAGTATAATATTTGCAAGAACGCGTTCATATTGGCTTAAATGGTTATTTGGAGGAGTCATTTTCTACCCGTCCTATTATACGATGATATGGTTTGTTTATCGAACACCGCTTGATGTCTTTTACAGATATATTATCATTCAGCTGCTTTGTTTGTTTTTTGTTGCTTGTTTTCTGCGATATTTAGTCCGGGCTCGTGAGTATAAACAGCAGATCTATCAAGTGGAGCAGGAACTAATCGATATGCTGCGCTTTCAGGCAGGGTTTACGTTTAAACTCCATAAACACCGGGATCGATACGTTTACATCCTATTTGAAGGACAGCTGGTCTATCATCTTGGTCTGAGACCTAGTCAATTCATCGGCAAAGAATTGGACGAAATCCATGTATTAAGTAAAGAGTTTAAACAATTCGTAAAACAGCATTATGATAAAGCTTGGCAGGGTGAACGAGTCTCGTATGAATTCGATAGCAGCGGCTCTACGATCCTGGTTAACTTACAACCCATTTATAAGTTTGGTTCCGTCAATGAAGTGATTGGATCTGCCGTGGACGTGACCGAGCACCGTGCCGCGCAAATCAAAGCGAGAGTCAGAGATGAGCAATATCGGACGTTGGTGGAGAATTCGGAGGACTTTATTTTTAGATTTCGACTGGACGGAAGCATCTCCTCTACGAACTACAAAATGCATCAGACCTTTCAGCTAGAGCCTGAGCAAGTAAGGGGACAGCAATTAACGGATCTGGTCCAGATGGATGAACCCGAGAAGTGGCTGCGGATATTCGAACTAACGATTGAGGAGGGGAAAACGCAGCAATTTGCGATTAATTTCCTGCTTCCGGATGGCAATCAGCATGCGTATAATGTCACTTTGTCCCCTTTATTCAATGAGGACAAAACAGAAATCACCGGCGTCACGGGCACGGTACATGATATAACCGACTTGAAGAAGCGGGAAGAAGCGGATGAGTCCAACAGGGCGAAGGGTAAGTTTCTAGCTAGGATGAGTCATGAAATACGCACGCCCCTGAACGGTATTATTGGACTTTCTTTACTTTTACAACGAACAGAATTGACGACGATTCAGAAGGATTATTTGGACAAAATTGATTGTTCCTCGAATGTCCTGCTTGCAACGATTAACGACATTCTTGATTTTTCGAAAATCGAGGCAGGCAAAATGACCTTAGAGAAGGTGGATTTCTCACTAGAACTATCGCTCCAAAAGGTTGCCGATATGGTCAGCGTATCTATAGGCAAAAAGCGAATTGAGATCATGCTGGATACTCCAGCAGATTTACCGGATATCGTTAGCGGGGATTCCTTTCGTCTAGAACAAGTACTCATTAATTTATCTAATAATGCGATTAAATTTACCAAGCAAGGCTATATCCGATTGAAAGTTCGGCTCGAGAAATATGTGGATGAAGGCGTCGTTGTTTCTTTTATAATGGAAGACTCTGGCATTGGTATTTCGAAGGAGCAGCTATCGCAGCTATTCTTACCATTCTCGCAAGCGGATACATCCATAAGCCGCAGGTATGGTGGTACGGGATTAGGACTTGTCATTTGTCAGCATTTGGTGCAGTCTATGGGGGGCGTTTTGCAGGTAGATACGGTTCATGGGGAAGGCAGCCGCTTTTATTTTAGCCTGTTGTTTGGTATAAAAGGGAATGCAGGGACAGAGTCAAATCGGCTGCACAAGCACGCTGGGCTACTGCAGGGGAATAACCGTGCGCTCTTAGCTGAAGATCATCCAGTTGTTGCGCAGCATATATCTGAGCTACTAGGTTCCTTTCAGTTCCATGTAGATACGGTTACATCTTCATCCGATTTGTTTGCTTCATTGGAATATGATAGCACGAACAAGTCTGCTAATGACTATCTATTCTTGGATATGCAAATGGACCAAATGCAGCATCCCGCCGCTTGGCGCCGTGTCTTAGATTCGATAGATCGCTCACAGACGAGAGTTATTGCGTTTACAACACTTGAAGGCAGAGAGGAAATGTCCGATTTGCCATCGGAGCTGAAAGCGGATGCAGTTATTGTTAAGCCCGTCAGTAGGCTGACAATGCAGAAAAGTTTGCAAGCTTTGAATCAACGTAAAATGGAGGCATTTCAAGGCTCTGCAAACAATTCCATTGACGTAAATAACTCGTCGTCTATGTCCAGAGGTAGTATTTTAGTTGCTGAGGATAATGAAATTAATCAATTGGTGATTATTGGCCTTCTTGAACAATTAGGTTACCAAGCGGTTATTGCGCAGAATGGCTATGAAGTCCTGGAACTTGTTGATCAGCAGGAATGGAAGCTTATTCTAATGGATATTCATATGCCTGAGATGGATGGCTATGAGGCAACACTTCGGCTGAGGAAGCTCAAGCTGATGAATAAGATCCCGATCGTTGCACTTACGGCAGATGTCATGATGCAGGAACGGCCGGAAATTCTTAAACTTGGGCTGAATGACATCCTGATTAAACCAGTAGATGAAAAGCAGCTTTCCGATATGCTTGAGAAGTGGCTAAATCTGAATTGGTTATTTGAAATCGAGGGTGTAGACACTACGCAAATCATGAGAAATATCGATCATAAAATACATATTTTTCAATATATGATGGAGAAATTTAAGCAGGATTACCGCAATTTCTCTGAGCAATTTTTCCCATTGATCATCAATCAGGAGAATGTGAGTGCACGCAGAATGGTTCATACGCTTAAAGGTATTGCGGCCAATTTCTACGCGGAGTCGTTGTTAACGGCGGTTCTGGCTTTGGAAAAAGAGATGGAAAACGAAATAAATTTGGATGTCTGTCATGAGGGGATTAAACGTATTCAGATCGAGATTGAGCGGATAATTGGCGTGAAGCAAGATGCCCTGCAAGCAAATTACAGGAGTCGTTAGACGACGAACCAGCACTACCACCGCCAAGCGAAGCCGGCCATTAAGCGCCGAAAAGGCGCTAAAAATCATATAATAGGGATATGAAGAGTTATAGTGAAAAGGCAGGTGTACGATATGAAAACAATAAAGGTTTATCATTACGATGCATTCAGTCATATTCCTAACATGGGTAACCCTGCGGGTGTCGTATTGGAAGGCGAAACGCTTTCTGACGATGATATGCAAAAAATAGCAGAACAAGTTGGTTTTAACGAAACGGCTTTCCCGCTTAAGTCCGAAAAAGCTGATCTCAAGATCCGATTTTTTACACCTGGTCATGAAATGAACCTCTGTGGTCACGCTACAATGGCAACCATTTATGCATTGAAAACAAAAGGGTTGCTTGTAGATAAAACCGATTGGACGATTGAAACAAAAGCAGGCGTGCTATCTATTATACTTGACTCACACCTGAATAAAGGGATATACATAACGATGCAGCAAGCTTCTCCGCAATTCCAAGACTTCAATGGTTCACTGAAAGATTTGGCATCTGTTATGGGGATTCAACAAGAAGATATAGAAACCAATTTACCAACAGTGTATGGAAGTACGGGCATATGGACGTTGTTGGTCCCGATAAAAAACCTTAGTGCGTTCAGAACAATGAAACCGAATAATAAATACTTTCCAGAGGTATTAAAAGAATTGCCGAAGGCGTCGGTACATCCTTTCTGCTTAGAAACATACGATGTTAATGCGCACATGCATGCTCGTCATTTTTCATCTCCCTATTCCGGTACGATTGAGGACCCGGTTACTGGCACCGCTTCTGGTGTAATGGGGGCTTATTATGCCAAATATATGAACAAGGAAGCTGACTTACCATTAAATCTTTTGATTGAGCAGGGCCATGAAATGGGCCGGGATGGCAGAATTCGCGTAACAGTTACACGAAACAATGATCAGTATGGCATAGCGGTTAAGGGTACTGCTGTTCATGTTAAAGATTTCGAGGTTTCCATATAACTAAGGTATTGAATGAAATGACTTCCTTTGAGTAACAATAACGCGAAGTGCATTTAGTGATAACGGAGGGATTTCTTTGGATCAAAATGAATTGCATAAGAAGCTTGGACGTCCAGTTAGTTGGGCCATAACCTCGAATCCGGAAGAGAACGCGGATAACGCTATCTCGAATAATGTGGACCAGACAGATGAGGAAGTTCCGTCCAACTATCAGGCGATGGGTGAGAGCTATAGTGATACGACTAACTTTGAAGTTAATAAAGAGCCCGGCAGATTGAATTAATAAATGAAAAATAGGAGAGCCATGTTGAGAATTCAATGCGGTGATCTTCCGCTAGGTTTTTCTTAATTCTTCTATCTGATCTTAGCTCTTACGACAGGAATTCGAGCTATTTGTGCATTAGTTAAAGGACGAACATAAGAAAAATTATTTTTCGGAGCATTGCCTCTAACTGCCCCAGCCTTAACGCCGCCTCCAGCAGCTGGTATAGCAACTTTTATCCTGAATCTTCTCATTACTATGTCAATAGGAAAGGAGAAAGAAAATTTTCCATCGCCGGTACCGCCAAAATGGAGAGCAGCAGCATAGTTGTTAAAAAGTGTTTGATCGTCATTTAACCATACAGAACCGGAATCAAAAGCCTGACTACTGCCCTGCGTATGCCTTATTAGTGTGACGTTGCGGTAAATAAGAGTTACAGGATCTGGGCCAATACGGCCTTGTACTTTAACTTCTTGATTTATAGCTGCCACTTCTCCCTTGGAAAACCCGCTCGTTCTGCTCATTCTTTTAAATGTATCCCCAACCCGGTAGGACTCCAGATGTCCGGGAACTACGAGCAAATTACCGCTTAAGTCCGCAAGATACCTTGGATTTAAAAGGTCAGTCGAATCGGCAATTGCTATAGCGGCATCCAATTCATTAACACGTGGGCTGGTCTCAAGCGTCACAAATTGAAAAGTTCTGCCGATTCGATCATGTTCTGAACCTCTATCCCTGGTTCCAGGCTGAATGGTGTTATAAAATACTTCTATATTGGCATTTGCTAGAACATGAGAGTTGCTTAAGATAAACACACTTGGAACCCCGGCTACATTCTTTATTACAATGAGTCCGCCTGTACCCGTAATACGTGTTGGGGTGGTACTCCCGATACTGACGCCTCCGGGAACGGGACGCCACTTATCTCTGGGACCTGGTCCCGCTTGAGTAGGAGCTGAACCATTTTGAAAAGCTTTTCCTGTTTCGATGATTCGAAAGGGTACTGAGGACATATTTGTTATTTTTTTCAATGAGGAATGCAAAGAGCTTGTCGTAGCGCTTGTTAAATTTTTGGCGGTGCACAAGATGATTGCTGCTCCTTTAGATGGCTTGTTTGGATTGGCGAAACCTATTCCAATTCCTGTAACTTCAGGTCGTTGAAGCATCATACGCCAAATTCGGTTTTTCAACTTAAAAGCTTCATAGAAGGTAGCCACTCGCATCATCCTTTCAAGAGAGATGCTCATATATATGGCTGTTGTACTGCAAATGCTTGTGTGCCAGTCTATCTTGCCGTATTAATATGTATGTGAAGCAGAAATAAACATGATCCCCACGCTCAAGTTTATCGCATAACACAACAAAGGACCTAGCGGTGATCTTCCGCTAGGTTTTTCTTATCTTATTTTACGCAAAAATGGTATAATAAGGATATTAACGCGAAGGAGGTCTAACATGAAAGACGCTTCCTACAACCCTTTTAATGACAATACATTGCATCAAACTGAGAAATCAACCAATGAGATTGCCACAGAAGAGAGGGCGCCTTTTAACGAAGCAATTAAGCATGGCGATATCGTTCAAGGCTTTCAATCACCTAAACGACTTGAGCAATTTCCAAAGTGGTACCAGAATCCCCGAAGAATTTACGCTACGATTTCTGTGCTCGTTTTTGCCGCGCTAATCATCTATCATATTGTTCAAAATATCGTTGCAATCGCCACGGGTAAATAGCTTGTGGAATATCGGTAATATCTTTGAGCGCCTTATCGGACAATCGGTGGGTCGCTTTGTCGCGCGTTGGACAATTCGAGGGAAAAATTGTAACTTTCATTCAAAACTCACGTCTAATTATCGAAAGGAGATGATTAATTTGAGCAAATGGTTAACCTCGCTGCTGGCAGCAGCCATAGTTGTACTATCCGGACCGCAACTCTCTAAGGCTGAGCAGGAGCTCGCAGCACCAAGTGCTATGCCTTATGTAACCTTGTTGGACGAGTTTACTTTATATGCAAGCAAGGAAACAAGATCAGATGAGGCCATCGGCTCGCTTAGCGCCTTCCAGTCTGTCCACCTAGCTCCGATTGAGAGTAACATGCTGCTGGGCATCACTGGTATGGATAAAGTACCGGTTATGACATGGCTTGGTGAAGCATGGATTAACTTGAAGGAAGGTGCGTACAAATACGGACAAATGGAGCTTCAGGAGCAAACACTGACGTTACTTGAACAGGAAACAGATCTGTATGACTCAGCGTCACCGATGAAGATGAACGCGTACAAACTCTCTCCGCAAACGGTTCAGTCAGTTGCCACTATCTCTGTGTGCGACCCTTACACGCCATGCTACTCCAACGATAAGTGGTATTTAATCAAAACTTCGTGGCTTGGAGATAAGTGGATTCGCCCATATCATTATGCAGAAAAATACAAAGGCTCTCCGGTCAAAGGAATGATATCGATTGAACAAGAGACTGAGGTTTATATGCTGCCTTTTGAGAAACCGTTGACTGACGAGCCGAAGCTGACCCCTCAGATCGTAAAGCCTATTGAGAAGTATATGCAGCAAGCGCGAATGGTTCCTCCAAGCGTCTGGTATAAGGTCGATACATCGAAAGGACTAAGATGGATACACGTAGATGATTCCCATGGACTTGGGTTTGAGGGTGTAGAGAAGGTCGACCTTAAGCTGGACATTCCGGTCCCATTTCACTATTACAAATTACCATTCCCGTATAGCGGCGAGTTACCTGGGCCTCAATTGCCGCAAACTGTTCATGCGATGGGAAAAATAGATGGTTGGTACTTTGTCGTAATAGACGGTTCTGGTAAATGGATCAACCTAGCTAAGGAAATCTCTTCCCGGTTGACCGGTGACTTCGATAACGATGCGAAGCTCGGGGTGAAGCTGAGTGATGTTAGTCTTGAACTGACGGCAGCATCCATTGCACTGGACACACCGTATATGGACGCTTCATTGACTACGCAGGAGCTCACTTTCACGCCACAAACCGTCACCGCTTCACGCGAGTGGAAGTCTCCAAACGGGGAGTTGTGGTATTACATTCATACTTGGCAAGGAGCCAAATGGGTACGGCCATAGTTTTGTAATATAAGCTTCAATCCATCCGGATCGCTAAGCATTGGTAAATGCCCGGTATCCAGACTTTGCACCGATTGTGGAGAAAGATTTGAGATCATTTTATTTTGTAAGGACAAACTGAATTCTTTATCCTTAGTTAGCTTCACATAAAGCTTCGGTACGGCCGGAACGGGCACATCGATAGGGTCTGTATAAACACGAACGGACTCTGGAACGAATCCTTTTACAATATCCGCTGTCTGCTCCGGTGTAAGATCATTGCATAATCCAGCTCGGATCGCAGACTCGGGTGGTTTCGTACCCATTTTCCGCAAAATGGTAGACATCAGGATCCTCTTGGGGAATGGCAGAACGGATAAAAATGACCCCCCATTCTTCGGAATTGCCGCTCCAACTGCGACAAAGCCAATCAAACGATCGGACAGTTCTGATGCAAGTCTAAGCGCGAGAACTCCCCCAAGTGAATGGGCAACAATAACAAACTTCGGAGTCTCCCAGGCATCTACCTGTCTTTTCAAATGGGTTACATAATCCCCTAGAGTAAGCTCCTTCCTCGATTCAAAAGGACCTTTCCGATAAGGAAAATCGATCTGTAAACAGGGATGATCAAGTCCCTCAATAACTTTGCCCCAGACGCCACTTTCCAAGCCTGCTCCATGAATAAATACGAAACCCGTCTTCTTTTGTGTAAGCTCTTGTTTATTCATCTTTAATGCTCATGATTGGTTTATAAGACGAGGATATCATATAAATAAGACAATAAATGTCTTATTTATATGATAAAATGAATAAAATATCTCGAGAGAGGGGGATGCGGTTGCAAAAGTCACAACGACTAATCCAACTGATTATGATGGTTAACGCCAGAAAGTCCTTTACCGTTAAAGAGCTGGCTGATGAATTAGGGCTATCTACTCGAACGATTACGCGGGATTTACAGGAACTGAGTGAACTCGGTGTTCCCATCTATTCCATCCAGGGGAGAGGGGGCGGCTATAAGCTGCTGCAGGAGAGATTGCTTCCTCCGATTAGCTTCTCCGAAGGCGAGGCGGTTGCTATGTTTTTCGCCTGCCAGTCCTTGAACTACTTCAGCTCCTTACCTTTTGGCGATGGGGCGGGCTCTGCGCTGCATAAGTTTTATCATTACTCGCCTGCTGATGTAAGGGAGCAGATAGATCGTTTAAAGAATAGGGTTGCGATCTACAGCCCGTATCGGCTAATGTCTCCGGAAATTCTTCAAACCCTTCTACAGGCGATTATGATTCGTAGTGTGGTAACGATAGATTACAGTTCTAGTAGCGGCGTGTTGAAACGGAACATTCAGCCCATCGGCCTGTATGCGAGTTCTGGTTATTGGTATTGTCCTGCCTATTGTTTTTTGCGTGAAGAAATTAGGCAGTTCAGGGCGGATCGGTTCCTCTCCGCTTCTCTGAACGAATCGATCCCTTGCCGTGAAGACATCGAACAAAAAACCTTGCTGAATAAGCCTGAAAAAGACCATCTGGAACAGAAAGTGCTCCTACTGGAATTGACCAAAAAAGGCGTGTGGATGCTAGAGTCCAATACTCGGTTTACTTCTACTATACAACGCAACGAAGACGGTAGCGGGGCTGCAGCTGTTCCAATTGCGGCTGAGGACGTACATTTCTATGCGGAACTTGTCTGGCAACTTGGGGAAGACGCCAAAATACAGGGGCCAATTGAAGCTATTACATACATCAAGCAAAAAATGAATCCATGCGACGGCTATATAGCTGATTGATTAGCCTTTCGCAACGTAAGTCAACCCATAAGACAACCAGATGAAATGGTATACATTGACGGCTCCGTAGATCAATACGGTGAGGGTCAAACAGGGCTGGACCCAGACCCTTTTTCGAATATGGGGGTAGATGGCCATTAGGATCAAAGGAAGTATTAGTTTAACAAAATAATATCCACTAACATGCCACTCGTAAATACTTCGGATAAGTGGATTTAATTCCTCGATAAATGCCAGATGCAGGCCAATATCTGTGAATAAAGCATCAGTACAACAAAAGATAAGTAACCAAATAAGTGTTTTACTGATAAAAAATTGACGAACGACATCCATAGGCGCCCTCGCTTTCAACTGCAGAAATGAAGTGAAATTGATATGCTTATATACGGATGATACATAATGTAACTATTGAAGGCAATAGGTCATTTGCAAATAAAAGTATAAAGACTAGGAGGATCTATTTTGACATTACATAGCGTAGGTGAAATTAGTGAAATAAAGCGATTTCCTGTAAAGTCATTTGCGGGAGAGACTTTGCAGACTAGCCATATTGTGAAAAGTGGTTTAGATGGCGACCGCTGCTTTGCTTTTATTGATGAAACAAAAGAAGGTTGGGATAGCTTTATCACGGCTAGAGAGATCCCTAACATGCTTACTTATAAGGCGAAAATCATTGGGGAGGATCATGAAGATGAGCTGCCTGAGTTAGTAGTAACATTGCCAGATGGACGAATCTTTAACTGGAATGAAGAATTGTTGGATGAAATCCAAAGGTATTCTAAAAGAAAGATGACTATGAGGTGCTATAAACCGCAGAACGCTGATCTGATGGCTGTCGATTCAGGGAGTATCTTAATCATTACGGACACTACTTTACGCAAGCTTGAAGAGATATGGGGAAAGAGATTGGATAAAAGGCGCTTTAGAGCAAACCTAGTTGTGACATTAGATGAAAATTCAAGTAATGAAGGTAATTGGATAGGTAAGCGAATACGGATAGGCAGTTCTGAATTACAAATTGATAGTTATTGTGAGCGTTGCTCAATGACTACAATCGATCCAGATACACTCGAACGCGATGTTTCTTTGTTGAAGAAAATTAACGAGGAGATGAATTTAAACTTCGGAGTTTATGCTTCTGTCATAAAGACGGGACCCATTCATGTTGGTGAGAAGGTATATTTAGTAGATTAGCCTCATGAAATAAACGGTCCGGAAAATATTAAATGAAACTCCTATATGTTTTCCGGACATAAAAAGTAGAAGGGTTTTCATGCATCCAACTTCTCTAACTCTTGGGTTTGTGGTTAGCGAAAAACATCAGTCCGAATGAGATAATGATTATAGCTCCTGCCCAGCACCAAGCGAGGGTTTGATCACCAGATTCAACAGCAATGTATATGGCGGTAGGCAAAGTTTGGGTTTTGTGAGGGATGTTGCCTGCTATCATTAGCGTTGCACCAAATTCCCCCAGCCCTCGAGCAAAGCCAAGAATGTAAGCTGCCGTAACAGAGCGCCATGCCAAAGGTAAGGTAATATATCGTAGTACTTGCCACTCGTTTGCTCCCGTTGATCTACCCGCGTCCTCCAGATCTTTGTTGACCGAGGAAAGTCCGGTTTTCATCGTTTGATAGACTAATGGAAAAGCCACCACGATCGAAGCGATAACGGCAGCCCCCCATGTAAATATGATCGACTGATTGAAGAAGCTTTCCATGAGGTACCCAATCCAACTCTTTTTACCCAGCAGGACCAGCAAGATAAAGCCTACGACTGTCGGAGGCAGCACCAAAGGCAGAAGAAAGGTCGTTTCTAACAATGTCTTTCCGCGAAAGTTCCGCCGCGACATTCCCCAAGCTGCTAATCCACCAATTAACAGAACGAAAAGGCTTGATACGACGGCAACCTTTAACGAAAGGATGATAGGATAAGCAAATTCTGTCCAGTTAATCTGTTTCATCATCATTTTGGAATAGAGAATCCGTATTTTACAAATACATCTTGTGCTTCTTTACTTTGAAGATAGGTGTAAAAGTCAGCGGTCTCTTTGCTATGTTTGGTTGCTTTTACAATACCGGCAGGATATTCAATTGGCGTGTACGTTTTTGAATCAATACTAAAAGCTGCTTTCACATTTTTTGAAGTCAACGCATCGGTCTTATAAACAAAACCGGCTTCGGCATTCCCGGACTCTACGTAGGTAAGTACTTGGCGTACATCCTTGCCCTGTACGATTTTGGCTTGAAGTGTGTCCCAAAGCTTTGCGTTAGTCAATGCCTCTTTGGCATAGCTGCCAGCAGGGACTGTCTGCGGTTCTCCGACTGCTAAGTGCTTGATCGTTTCACTTGTTAAATCTTCTATTTTTTGTACAGTCACTTTACCATCAGTTGGAACAACGAGAACTAATTCATTAATTAGCAAGCTTTTTTGCTGTGTTGGCTCTATCAACTGCTTGTCGACTAGTGTTTTCATATTTTTAGTCGCTGCCGAAAAGAATAAATCTACTGGAGCTCCTTGTTCGATTTGCTGTTGCAGAGCCCCTGAAGCTCCGAAGTTAAAATTGAGTTTAATTTGTTTGTTTTTGTTCTCGTAATTCGTTTGAATCTCTTTGAATGCATCGGTTAAGCTTGCGGCTGCAGAAATCGTTAATTCGACTTTCTCAGTGGGTACTGGTGTTGAGGTAGGTGTTGCTGCTGCTTGAGCGGTTTGAGTTGATGTTGAACTTACAGCAGGTTGCTCCTTTTTGCTCGCACAACCTGTGATGATCATGGCAGTTATAACAAAACATAATAAAACATAACTAAACATTCTTATTTTTAACATTACGTCCCCTCCAAATGTAAGTTTATATCTATTTGATTATAAATAAAATAGTATAATTATTGATCATTATATAAAACCATATTTAATTAGTAAACAACGGGATTGAAATACCCCATTTATCAGCTTATGATAGATGATAATGTATCAGCAGATGTAGGAGTAAATCTACGCTACTTTTTGAAAAACATGCTTTTGGAGGTTTACAATGACAGCTGACATTTCCTATACAACGGAAGAAATATCTAAGCTTTTGAAAATTTCCAAACTAACCGTCTATGATCTAATTAAAAAAGGTGATCTGCCTTCCTATCGTGTCGGAAAACAAATGCGTGTAGACGCATCGGATCTCGAGGCATATAAAACACGTACGAAAGGAGGTACGGCTGCTATCCTCAAAAAGGATTTGGCCGAACCTCTTCCACAGCAGCAATCTCATGCTCATGCTGCCTCATCTTCGAAACAATCTCTTGTCATAACTGGACAAGACGTTAGCTTGGACATTTTAGCCAAACATATCGAGAGACATGTATCCAATTACAGACCGCTTCGTTCTTACGTGGGAAGTCTGGATAGCTTAATTTCGATGTATAAAGGTGAATCTGATATTGTCAGCACTCATTTGCTGGATGGTGACACAGGTGAATATAACATTCCCTATATCCGAAAATTGCTGACGGGTTCTTCCTATCTTGTTATGAATCTCGTTTCACGATCGGCTGGCTTATACGTTAAACTAGGAAATCCTAAACAGATCTACGGATGGGCTGATCTTAAGAAACCTGGACTTCAACTGGTCAATCGTGAGAAAGGTTCCGGCGCACGTGTTCTTCTCGATGAGCAGCTCCGACTTCATGGAATTCGACATCAGCAGCTAAGCGGTTATGAGCAGGAGGAATCGAATCACATGGGCGTGGCTGGTAAAGTAGCCACGGGTGAAGCGGATTTCGGAGTAGGAATTGAAAAAGCAGCTTATATGGTTGGCGGCGTTGAGTTCATTCCGCTTATTCAAGAACGATATGACCTTGTCATGTTAAAGAAACCGGAAAATCTGGAATGGATTGAGAGAGTTAAGCAAGTCTTACAATCCGAATCCTTCCATAATGAGCTGCGTCCTATCCAAGGTTATGACTTATCGCAGACAGGACGCATTTTATTCGAGACTTAGCTAGTTGATGCGAGGGAAGATGCAGTTTGAAATATCATCATGCGACGCATACATGAATATAAAAAGCTTACCTAATCGCAAGCGATCAGGTAAGCTTTTTAGGTACAATTTAAAACACTTTCGTCGTCCAAGATTCACAGTTCCATGTTTCCGTTACGACATCGCGATAAAAGTCCGGTTCATGGGAAATCAGCAGGATGCTGCCTTTGTACGCCTGAAGAGCACGCTTAAGTTCATCCTTCGCATCGACATCCAAGTGGTTCGTTGGCTCATCGAGTACGAGTAAGTTCGTCTCGCGGTTGATCAGCTTGCAAAGCCTAACCTTAGCTTTCTCACCACCGCTGAGTACCACAACTTTACTCTCGATATGCTTGGTTGTGAGCCCGCATTTGGCTAACGCCGCGCGTACTTCGAATTGTGAGAATGAGGGAAACTCATTCCACACTTCCTCAATACAGGTGTTGTTATTGGAATCCTTGATCTCCTGTTGGAAGTAACCGATTTGGAGGTTATCTCCCTTTTGTACAGACCCGGATAGTGACTTGATTTCACCTAAAATACTGCGCAGCAAAGTCGTTTTACCGATTCCGTTCGCCCCTACAAGCGCGATCTTCTGACCTCGTTCCATACGAAGGTTGAGCGGTCGGGATAAGGGATCTTCGTAACCGATGACGAGATCGGTCGCTTCAAAAATCAGCTTACCAGCCGTTCTCCCCTCCTTGAAATTGAACTGCGGCTTCGGTTTTTCTCTACCCAGCTCGATGACTTCCATCTTGTCCAGCTTCTTTTGCCGGGACATCGCCATATTCCGCGTTGCGACACTTGCTTTATTACGGGCAACGAAGTCCTTCAATTCAGAAATTTCCTGCTGTTGACGCTTATACGCGGATTCAAGCTGCGACTTTCTCATTTCGTGAACCTGTTGGAAATGCTCGTAATCGCCAACATAGCGGTTTAAGGCTTGATTTTCCATGTGGTAAATCAGGTTGATAACGCTGTTAAGGAACGGAATGTCATGTGAGATGAGAATGAAGGCATTCTCATATTCTTGCAGGTAGCGTTTTAACCATTCGATATGCTGTTCATCCAGATAGTTCGTCGGCTCATCGAGGAGCAGAATGTCCGGCTTTTCGAGCAGAAGCTTCGCAAGCAATACCTTCGTCCGCTGCCCACCGCTTAAATCGTTGACGTCCTTGTCCAGTCCAATATCCGTAAGGCCTAGTCCACGGGCGGTTTCTTCGATCTTGGCATCGATCATGTAGAAATCTTGATTCGTCAGTGTATCCTGAATCGTTCCAACATCTTCAAGCATTTGCTCAAGCTCTTCTGGCGTTACGTCGCCCATCTTGGCGTACATATCGTTCATTTCCTGTTCCATGTCGAACAGATATTGAAATGCTCCCTTTAAGATGTCGCGGATCGAAAGGCCCTTATTAAGTACAGCATGTTGATCCAGGTAACCAACGCGCATACGCTTGGACCATTCGACCTTGCCGTCATCCGGCTGGAGCTTACCTGTAATGATGTTCATGAAGGTGGACTTCCCTTCACCGTTAGCGCCGATGAGTCCGATGTGCTCGCCTTTGAGTAGGCGGAAGGATACATCGTTGAAGATGGCGCGGTCTCCAAAGCCGTGACTTAGTCTTTCTACGTTTAATATGCTCATGAATGACACCTTTTCTTTTAAACTTTAATCTTATTTTATTATAAACGATAGGTAACGAACAACACCAAAAAAGACCATCCCAATTTAGAACAGCTGGACGTCACAATATTTGTTGTTGATGGTTACATATTCCTTCATAGGTTACCTAACATTGGGGAAAATAACATTGCCCTGTTTCATCTCCTCATTAGGATGAGGCATTGACATACCTTCACTTTCAAATCGCTTACATATTCTACAACTTCAAGATCAGGGAGATAGAAGACAATGACGACATTATCTTGCAAGTGTGGATTCACAGTAGAAGAGACAAACAGGTACGAAGCAGAAGCAAAGATGTGGCACCATACGATTCATGAACATGCCGAAATGTTAATAGGCATGTCCGTGGAGCAGCTTGTAGAACAGCTGAAGGGAAATGACAAGCAAATTGGCGGTGCATCGACGATCCAACAAGAGGTGGTATTCCCCGTGAGTCCGAATCGCATCTACGAGGCATTGACCGATGCAACACTGTTTAGTGAGGTGATGGGAGGCTCTCCGACAGAGACGTCGACCGAATCTAGCGGTACCTTCTCCTGCTTCGGAGGGATGGTCGTAGGGAAGAATATAGAGCTAAGGCCAAATAAGCGAATTATTCAAGCATGGCGTATCAAGCATTGGGAAGAGGGCGTATACTCCCTGGTGAAGTTCGAGCTGGAGGAACAAGGGGAGGGAACTCGCTTAACCTTGAGCCATACAGGATTTCCTGAAGACCAAAGTGAACATTTGTCTAAGGGTTGGCATATCAACTACTGGGAACCGCTAAAACAATTCTTCGCCTAACACAAAAAAGCGTTATCCGTTCACTTGAACGATAACGTTTTTTTTGCCCACATAAGAAAGTATAAGTTTTCGGTTCCCGAAAACCGCTTTCTTATTGGCGATAAAACATACATTTAAACGCGGTCGCTCAACTTTGAATTTCCTCGATAGAGGTTTTCTCACTATGGGCTGCTATCCCTAATGATATATCCTTGTCCAAGTTCAATCTCTGTGAAACCCGCCATGTGGCGTGCTTGAAATCCGATTGGCTTGTTTCTGCCCATGATAATGATATTTAGTATGTCTGCGGCACCCTCAGATGGTAGAGCAAACGATTTGATATAAGCATATTCCTCTCTTAGCGTCGTATGAATGGCATTTAGGAGCTGATCATTCTCACCTTTCCCCATTAGATTCATGATGATAGACCCTTGCGAATCAAGTTTTTCCCACGTTATCTTGAAAAACTCCCTGGACGTTAAATGCGGAGGAGTACCCTTCTCCGTGAAGGCGTCCAAAATAATATAATCGTAGGTTAGCGGTTCTTCACTCCCGAGAATCTGGCGTCCATCACCAACAATCACATTATCCTTGCGGTATCCAAAAAACCTCTTGCTTAACTCCACGACCTTATCATCGAGCTCCGCTACTTTAAACCGTTTCTCCGAATAATGCCCTGCTATCGTTCCGATTCCATGCCCAATGACAAATACATCCTCGAATGACGGGGCATTAAAGTCCATTAAATGGATAATCGCCCGCGGATATTCAAATAGAATTCGTTCGGGATGATTCAAATCCATCGCACCTTGTATAGCCTTATTGGAAAACTCCAATACTCGGAAGTTTCCTTTCTCACCATACAGCTCTGGCGTGTCATATACAGATATCTCGTGATTATTGCTGACCTCCTTAAACAGTAAATCCAAGTTATGTAGCTCCTTCTTCTTAATATTTGTTGGTAACTTGATTCTAACATTATTTCATATTTATTTATAAAAGCTGACAGACTGTTGTCATGGTATGAATGTTATATTTTCTATATTAAAACTAGTAGGAGGATCTATACATGCATGCAGCAGTTACTGAAAAACATATTTATGGCAAAAGAATAAGAACAAATAATCAAAATACAGATAAAATACTTAGTCTGTGGGAAGAGTTTCTTCGTTTAAATGTAAAAGGTGATATATATGCAGTTTATAATAATTATTCGAGTGATTTTACAGGTGATTATGATTTGCATATTGGTTCTGAAGAGCAATTTACGGATGAAAGTAGTGTCATTATTCTAGCAGGAAACTACCATGTAGTAGAAGTAGATAATACGGATCCACAAGGCGTCTTTCATGCTTGGGTGGATATCTGGAAAAGTGATATTAGAAGAGCATATAAAACGGATTTTGAATTTTATTCTCAGGATGGCAGTATAAAGATATTTCTATCCATTTAATCATGAATAGTAAAAAGATCCACAACCCATTGTTGTGGATCTTTTTCTGTCTTTATAATAAATTATCGATTGCGTTGTAACACCAAATATCCGCTAAAACTTGAAGTTTTTTTCTGGAACACGATTTTAAAACCAATGTCATGGTCTAATAAGCAGTTTAAGGCATTCATAAGCAACCCATTGGGTACCAATGTAAATCTACAGGGTTGAGCACTGCCAATAACACGAGCAGCAATAATCCTGCGTGCTGAACCGGGATTTAGAGGGTTTCTTGTCCAACTGATCAATATTAAATCGGGTTGTAAAACAGCTTTTGCACGAGCCATTCCGATCACCTCGTTTCTATATTAGATTCTCTATATAAAATGCAAAGTAGATTCATAATGTGCGAAACAAAAGGCGAAGTAATGAACACGGGCATGCATGACAAAAAGACCTCTCAGCTACCTATTACGGCGTGTGAGGTCTGGGGTTGAGTGCTGAGAAGGCCGTTTCCGACTTCTCAGCAGTCTTTCGCTGGCAGTCGTCTATCCTTGGGTCACTCGACGACCATACTCGGCTTTGCGATAGTCCTTCGGCACGATGCCTTTGCTTTCCCGAAAAATGCGAGAAAATGTCTTATAAGAGCCGTACCCGACCTCCAAGGCAATCTCCGTCACGCTCATGTCGGTGGATACTAGCAGGCTGCACGCATGGCGCAGGCGCAGATCGTGGAGGAAATGAACGAACGTTTGGCCGGTTGTTTGTTTAATGACCTCGCTAATGCGGGATACACTCATCGTGAACCGTGACGCGAGGTCAGACAAGGCCAAATCCTCTTGATAGTTGCGGTGGATGTAGTGAATGATTGGCCACACGGAAGGACTCGTTTTCACCCCTGAAAGCGGCGAGATGGCCGTAACTTCAGCCTGCCCCGCTTGTTTCCAGCGATAACGATCGAATCGAACAAGGATTTCCTTCAGTCTCGCTTTCAGCAGCGTCTGCCTGTAGCGTTCGTTCGCGTTGTACTCTTTGTACATATCTTCAATGAGAGCACTCATTTGCTGTTGATCTAGCCCACTCAGTTGGACATAGCCTGGCAGGGTATTCGTATCATTAAACAGGCCGGACAAGCCTTGATCGTTTCCTGGCTCCATAAGCAGGTCCATACTGAACGAGCAGTTGAATAGGACAAGATGCTCACCCGGATCTGTGAAAATTTCATGCACCTGATAGGGCAGTACGAACGTAAAAGTGCCTGGTGTCATCGGATGCTTCACATCATTTATGGTTTCTGCTCCCCGGCCATTGACGACATAAGAGAACTCTAGGTAATCATGACGATGTGCCCGAAAGCCACGGTCGAGCGTATTCCTGCTGAAGTGAAGAGGGAAAGACGATTCCATATTGGGATACGTTTTTAGATAATCGGGAAAGTACGTCATAATGAGGCTGATCTCCTTCGAAAAAATGGGACGTTTTCCGAAATAACGGTACGACTTCTTGCTGCACTTATTTTACCATAAAAGGAGATCGAACAGGATGTGCATATGAGGAGGAACGAACAGTGGGAAGCGTTAACAAAATTAGAGTAGGTATTATTGGAGCGGGAAATATTGGCGGGGTTCACATTCGTGAATTTTCAAAGCTAGGCAATTTATGTGAAATTACGGCGATTACGGATGCCTATCTGCCACTCGCGGAAGCACGTGCGCAGGAACACGGTATTGCTTACGTGCCAGCTACCCCTGAAGAACTTATACAAAGTGCGAATGTAGACGCTGTTATTATCGGCGTGCCCAATATGCACCATGCTTCGCTTGCTGTACAAGCGATTGAAGCAGGCAAACATGTGCTGATTGAGAAGCCAATGGGTATCAATGCGGAAGCAGCCAAACAAATTTACAAGGCCAGTCAAGCATCAGATAAAGTCGTCATGATCGGTCACCAAATGCGCTGGGAATCTGTGCCCCTTCAAATCAAGGAGCAAGTCGATGCCGGTGAGCTCGGTAAAATTTATACAGCGAAAACAGGTTGGTTCCGCCGCAAGGGTATTCCTGGTTGGGGCACCTGGTTTACGAAAATGGAGGAGTCAGGCGGGGGCCCGCTGATTGATATTGGCGTTCATATGCTGGATCTTGCCCTCTACTTGATGGGGAATCCGAAGCCAGTGTCAGTATCAGGCGCTACGTATGCTGAATTCGGGCCTCGCCGCAAAGGAATCGGAACATGGGGTACACCGAACTGGAACGGTACGTACGACGTAGAAGATTTGGCAACTGCTTTGATTCGCATGGAAGATGGCAGCACGCTGACGCTGGAAGTAAGCTGGGCCGTGCATATGGATACGGACAATACACCGTTCGTTCACCTGATGGGAACAGAAGGCGGAGCGAGCTATCGCGGAGCTAACGGTAAGCTGTTAACGGAGAAGTTTAACAAAGCGATCGAGACCGATCTGAAGAGACCGGATGATGATGAGGGTGAACGTCTGCGCCTCAGCCTTCATTTCCTAGATTGCATTCGCGAAGGCAAACAACCGATTACTTCGGCGCTCTCCGGCTATACGAATAATTTAATTCTCGATGCCATTTACGAATCTTCACGAACTGGGAATGAAGTGAAGCTGAACTGGAACGAATAATATCATACTTGGAGGGATGAACATGCTTAGAGGATTAACAGGGGCTGGACTTGGCAAGCTTGAAAGCAACGAACAATTCATAGAGTTAGCTGCAAAATATGGCTTCGGGGCCGTCGATATCGACGCGCTTGGTTTAGTAGAGAGCTACAGTGTAGATGGGGCACGTGAGCTGCTTCATAAACATGGCCTCGTCATTGGTTCCATCGGTTTGCCGGTTGAATGGCGAGGGTCGGAAGAGACTTTCCGTGCAGACTTGCCGAAGCTGACACAAGCAGCAGCCGCTGCTGCTGCGCTTGGATGTACGAGCTGCTGCACGTACGTGTTACCTTCAACAGATTTGGGCGCTGCGCATTTCATGGCGTTAGCTACACGCAGATTGCGTACTTGTGCTCAAATCTTAGGCGCCTACGGCATCCGTCTTGGACTAGAGTTCGTTGGTCCGCATCATCTGCGTACCCACTGGAAGCATCCGTTCATCTGGACACTGGATGAAACGCTGGATTGGATCGACGCCATTGGTGAGAGCAATGTAGGCTTATTGTTCGACGCGTACCATTGGTACACGAACGGACTAACGGTGGCCGATATTGAGAAGCTTCGCGCCGAACAGATCGTGCATGTCCACATCAACGACGCACCAGACGTTCCCGTGGAAGAAGTGCTGGATAACGGACGCTTGTATCCAGGTGAAGGCGTAATCGACTTGGCAGGCTTCCTGCAAGGGCTGCAGCGTATTGGTTATAAGGGGGCTATCTCTCAGGAAATATTGACGGCAACGCCGCCGACAGAATCCCCCGAGAGCTTAGTTCAACGTTCCAAGGCCGGCTTTGATAAAGTGTATGCGGCAGCTGGGATTTGATTTAGTAACATAGAAGGTAAAGGTTAAATAAGATGGGCTCGCCTTGAGTGAGGATGGCATAGACGTGATGAAGAAGCTTGCTGGCGCAAGTGTTCACGGCCACCTTCTAGGCGTGTCCTTTTTCATTTTATACCTAAAAAAAACCATTCGACAAAGGTTCCTAAAATCCACCCCTATGGAATGACAACCTTTTTACCCATTTTCTTATAGTATTTTCTTGTCCATAGACACAACACATCACGAATTTAAAGGAGATTCAAAGGGGAAATGGAACAAGAAGACTATATCGCAGAGGCAACCTTCCATGCTAACATTTCATACCTCATTCAAGCCCAAACGAAAAAGCAGGCCTTAGAACAGGTTGCATACGAATTAGACCAAACCAACGTCCAGCTTAATGAAATTACGCTAGAAAATGAACTAGGGGACTCCCACGTTTTTACGGTTCAAGAAGTTGAAAAAATGGATTGGTATGATGTAGATCATACAGAGTGCTGTAACCAATTTAGGGTGTTTGGTCGTATGCAGTTGCTTATTACTCTGCGGAAACAGAGTGACACTATGAAAGATGTGGAACAATCAACCTACCATTTGTCTCAGTCACTTGTATACGGTAAACCAGTTTTGACGATATCAGAAGGCTATAAGCACATATTTTTAACCGTTTCACAACATAAAATGGCGTGGAAAACCAAGCTTCAGGAAACAGAAACGGAAACAACAGAAACAGTGCTTTTGAGTAAACTTGCCTAACAATAAATGAAAGAGAGGATACGATCATGCAAATCAAAAAGAAAAACGACATTGGTGAGATTTTGGACAATTTTTCATCGTTTGCCAAATGGGACGCTTCAGGAGAGAAACTATACCTAGTATTTGCTGACAACAAACGCGGAGGACAATGGACTTTGATGAACTACTCGGATGATCGTTTCAGCGTTCATGGAGTTGGCCAAGACTATGTAGATGAGAAAGAATCGTTCTTTGAGGAACGTAACAGCGTGGTATCGTTTCTATGGGATAATCGTGCTGCACTCAAAGCAGCTGTCAAACCAACAACCTAGCTTTTGGTTGCTAGGATTAGGAGAAAGAAGGCAAGGAACCTATGGATTAGGTGCCGAGCCTTCTTTCTTTTTGTCCCGATATTGGCCGGGGGTCAATCCTTCTTGCTTGCGGAACGAACGGATGAAGTTTTGCGAATTGTTATAGCGAAGTTTGGAAGAAATATCTTTGATCGGCATATCGGTTTCGGACAGCCATTTCTTGGCCATGTTGAACCGGTAGGTCGACAAGTAGTCACTGAAGGAGCAGTTCGTTTCTTTGCGGAAAATACTGCTCAAATAATTCGCGTTATAATGCAGCCGAGAGGCGCACTCCTCAAGCGTCAGGTCGGTATCGTAATAGTGCTGCACGAGATCAATAATCTTCTCGGAAATGTTGTGGTACTGGGCATCCTGCCGGTCGCGATAAATGCGAATCAGCGGGTGAATGACCTCTGTCCAGAACCAGTCCTCGATTTCGGCTGTCATATGCAAATCCAGGAGCTCTTCGAAGAGAGACCCTTTGCTCGGATGAATCTGATTCAAGCTGATTCCGGATTCCTGCATCACCATAAGCAGGTTGTTGAGCAGCCGTGCCAGTGGAATTTGATATTCCTGCGGTGTCAGCGGAGCTGCGAATACCGCTTGCAGCAGCTGCTTCAGCAGCTCCTTGGACTTATCCTTCTCGGCAAGCTTGATCGCATCGATCAATTCATTTTCGATCGGCTTCGGATAGTTTAAATTCAAGTAATGTTTCCCTGAGTTTATATTTTCATATTGAATGATGATGCCCTCACCCAGCTTGATACGATGCTTCAAAGCCTCCAGACCTTCCCGATAGGCAATCGACATCTGCGAGAAAGCGTGAATCGGGAGACTCATCCCAATGCTTACGTGGAGATTCAGAAAGCTATAGATATGCTGCTGCATCTGCTCGGTTAATGCATATACCGTATTGCGAAAGGCAGCTTCTTCGCTATCGGCACTACCAATCAAGGTGACCACGGTTTGGTCAATAATGATGGGAGCGAGACGCTGCTGCGAAGGAATCAGCTCCTCGATCATATTGTGCACAGCGAAGAGCAGCAGCTCCATATCCCGTTTTTCGTAACGGATATTGTCGATAGAATCGATCTGCATCGTGATCACAGACATCGTTTTCCACTCTTCAATGTGCTTGTTATAGCCGAACTGTCCCAGCTTCTCCAGCAGCTCGCTCTGTTTGATATGCCCTTGAAAAGCCTTGATTAAGAAAAACGTCCGTACCTGACCGATATGCTGGTGGACTTCTCTTTCCAGTTGGGACTTCGATTGGAACAAGGTATGGACGTGCTCGCTGATCATCTGGAACTCGTTGGCCTTCCGCTTCTGATTCACGGTCACAAGCCCTCCGATTTGGTTCAAAAGAAGCTGGATCGGCGAATACATTTTGCGCGAACCTAGCCAAGCTAAGACCATGGAAAGGAGCAGCATCAGGACGCATACATAGATCGTATAGGTTCCGATTTTACTTGATTCCTTTGTCAAACTATCGATGGAGGTTAAGGATAAATAGGTCCAGTTGTTGAGGTTTGAACGCAGGAAGCTGACGGAATAAGGCTTCTCGTTAATATCCGTTGAGAACTGGCCCATTGGCGCCTCTAACTGTTTCAAATCTGTAAGCCCAGCTTCGGTGATGGATTTGCCGATGAGGCTTGCATCCGGGTGCATGAGAATCCGATTCTGCTCATCGATAATCAGGATATCATCCAGATGTTCGGGATCGCTTTGAATCAAATCCTGCAGACTGCAGGCAGGAATGTTAGCCAGAGCCAAGCCATATTTCTCCAAACCGGTGGTAGGCAGCTTTTTAACTAGAGAAATACTGTACTCACAGGTAACGCTTCGCGCATTTTCTTCTGTGAAAAACCACTTGGATGGACTTAGCGTCCAACTGCTGTTCTCCTGCGTGTTCATCAGGGTCATAAGCTTATCGTAATAAGGGTAGCTGTCATAGCGGTACAAGCCCGAATTCTTAATCATCCAGTTTTCCCTGGCATTGATCAAGATGACATCTTCCAGCTTGGTATCAAAAGATTGCATATATCGAATTTCGCTGCGCAGGTCGTCATACATCATGAAATCGTTTACAGTTAGGGGCATATCCATCGCCTTTTTGAGCACGGTAGAGTTGATGACCTGATTAAGTGTATGGTTGACAGTCGTTAATTTCTGCTCTACATTGGAGTTGATTTGGGTGATCAACTGCATTTTACCTTCGTTGACATTCTTTTGAATTTCGCTCGACGAGGTGACGAAGGCGAAAGCGCCGATGAAGATAACCGGCAGAGTGCTGAGAAGGAACCCGAATATGGTCATTTTGCTAAGAAAACTTAAAGAGCGCATCGCATCCAACACCTATCTATCTTGAGGATGATCATTCAGACTATCTATGTATTGTAGTCAAGACAGGCGTTAAGAGCAATAATCATCTGAGTGACGGATAATCATTTTCTCTGATTCTGACTACAAAACACTGCTGCTATAAGGGGGAAGCTCTCATGAGAACAAGTTTATATGGCAAGGGTTTTAAACTTTTTGGTCTCCTTTTGATAGGACTCTTGATAGTTGCTTTGATCAGTGCTTGTCAGAAAAGCAGCTCTCAAAAGACAGATGATGTGAACGGTAATCGTCCCGTTATATCGATCATGGCACCGCTTCACTTTCCGCATCCGCCCATCCCTGAACTTGTTCAGGAAATCGAGAATCGCACACAAACGAAGCTTGATCTGAACTGGGTTCCGGACGGAATATATACCGATAAAATGAACACCGCGCTCACCACAAACTCATTGAAAAAAGCAACCTATGTGAAATATACGGACTACATGCTGATGAAAAATTCGATCCGTTCCGGCGCATTCTGGGATATCGGACCTTACTTGGCTGCGTACCCGAATCTGAAACAGCTGAACAAGGAAATTTTGGGACAGGCAGCTGTCGATGGCAAAATCTATGGTCTGTATACCGAGCGACCCTCCTCTCGCCAGGGTATTATTATTCGTGAGGATTGGCTGAACAATCTGAAGCTGGCTAAGCCGACGAATCTGGATGAGCTGTATCAGGTGTTGAAAGCTTTCACGTTCGGTGATCCCGATCTGAATGGGAAGGTAGATACCATCGGTCTGACCGACCGGAATGATTTGGTTTTCGGCGCGTTCAAAACGATCAGCTCTTATTTCGGTACTCCGAATAACTGGGGGACTGATGACGCTGGGCAACTAGTGCCTGAGTTCGAAACCCAGTCCTACGTGGACACGATGAACTATATGAAGAAGCTGTATGACGAAAAGCTGATTAATGCCGATTTCGCAGTCACCAGTAAGGAAGTTCAACGCGATAAACTAATTCGCGGCATTGCGGGCGTCTATATTGGCAGCATGCAGGATGTGCAGCGTCTTTCGGATGAAGCTCAGCTCATTAACCCGAAGGCGAAGCTCACGCTCGTGAACCATATCGAAGGCCCAATGGGTTTTAAAATTTGGTCGATTCCCAATTATAGTGCACTCTACCTGTTCTCGAAAAAAGCGATTCGTACCGAAGCGGAATTGAAGCAGGTGCTGCAATTTTTTGATCGTTCGATGGATAAAGAAGTCGCCAACTTGATGAAATATGGGTTAGAGGGGCGTCATTACACTGCAAAAGGGGATCAAGTTCTGTTGACGGAAGAGACGTCCAAAATCCGTGTGAATGAAGTGAATGCGCTGTACGCACTTATGATTGCCGATCTGAACAATCCGAAGGTCATGCGCGTTTCGGAGAGCGAGTCCTTGTCGCAGCTCGCGGACCGACTGAGCTTGGACAACGAGAAAAACGTCGTCAAAGACCCGACCGTTGGTCTGGAGTCGAAGACCTACGACGAGCGAGGCGTTGAATTGTACAAAATTGTATCTGACGCTACGTACAATTACATCTTGGGGAAACTGGACAAGGCAGCATTCCAGCAAGAGATTGAGCGCTGGAAGCGGAATGGCGGCAGCCAGATGATAAGAGAGTACAACGAGGCTTATGGGAAGCGAGGTTGAGGTTGGGGAAAGATGGGAAAACCGCTGGCGCTGGTGCGCGGCGGTTTTTTTGCGTTTTGGTGAGTTGGTGGAGGAGTTGAGCAGCTACGGGGGAGGCGCGGTCAAGGTTGAAACGATGATTTTCATCGTTAAAGTTGCTTCTGGGTGCGTACGAGTACGTGTAGCGATGAAAAACATCGCTACAGTAGCAGGAAGTGTTCCTAACTGGTTAAAGTGCATGCTGGGACGATGTTTTTCATCGTTAAAGCCGCGTGTGAGCACGCACTAGTGAGTGTAGCGATGAAAAACATCGCTACAGTAGCAGGAGAGGTGCCTAACTGGTTAAAGTGCGAGCTGAGACGATGATTTTCATCGTTAAAGTTGCTTATGAGCGCGTACGAGTAAGTGTAGCGATGAAAAACATCGCTACAGTAGCAGGAAGAGTGCCTAACGTCACTAAACTCGTTCCTCAGGCCCCCCAGATAATCATCTCCCCACCCGATAATCATCATCTCACATCCTATGCCAAGCGTGGCCTAAATGAGTAAATGATTATTTCGGCACCTCCCTGCGGACGTGTAGTGTGGAGCTTGTAGCACACAACAATTTCGCGGAGGTCTAACCAATATGAAGAGAAAATTAGTCTCGATTCCACTTAGCGTTCTGCTTGTTTCCAGCTTTGCGCTGGCAGCTTGCTCAGATGGGGGGAAGTCAACTCCTGCAGCTACGACTGGTGTGGTAGAGTCGCCTAAAGCAACAGCAGACAACAAACCGACGGCGATCACGATTATGGCACCGCTGAATACAGCGCAAACGCCGCCAGATACGATTATTAAAGAACTCGAAAAATTAACAAATACGAAGCTAACGTATCAATTTTTCCCGGCAGATACGTATGAGGAGAAGCTGAATACAACGTTTGCTACAGGCGCACTGCCGCAAGTCACTTACCTGAAAAACCAGGCGACATTTATTCAAATGAAATCAGCCATTCGTGACGGACAATTCTGGGAAATTGGTCCTCTACTGAAGGACTTCCCGAACCTGAGTAAATTGAAATCCACGACCAATGATAATACGAAAGTGGATGGCAAGCTTTATACACTTTATCGCGGTGTAGACATTGCCCGTCAAGGTCTCATCTATCGGAAAGATTGGGCGGATAAGTTGGGACTGAAGCCACCTGCAACAACGGAAGATTTGGTTGCCATGATGAAGGCGTTCACTGAAAATGATCCTGACGGCAACGGCAAAAAGGATACTATCGGCTTAACGGATCGTAACGATCTCATTTACGGATCATTCAAAACCGTTGCCACTTGGTTCGGCGTACCGAACAATTGGGGCATTAAAGATGGCAAGCTGCAGCCTGAGTTTATGTTCCCAGAATATGTAGCGACAATGGATTACTACAAGAAACTGCGTGATGGTGGACTCATCAACAAGGACTTCGCGGCTACAAGTAAAACGGATCAACAGAAGCTGTTCACCAATGGTACAGCGGGTATGTACATCGGTGCCATGACGGATGTTTCGTCTCTCAATAAAGATTTGATCAAAAACGTACCTACAGCAGTAGTAGATGTGCACAGTATGGTCGCTGGGCCAAGCGGTAAATTCGCAGCATGGGCTCTTCCTGGCTATGCGAACGTCGTTCTGTTCCCAAAATCCGCTACGAAAACAGAAGCTGAGCTAAAGAAGGTCTTGGCATTCTTTGACAAAATGATGACGCCTGAAGTTGCCAACGTTGCAAACTGGGGCATTAAAGATGCTAACTACAGCGTAATCGACAACAAGGCTAAGAAGCTGGATGAAGAGAAATGGACACGCGAAGTCAAGCCTTTCACGGACGCGGCCATTGGTGATGAAGATACGTCCGGCAGATACTTGGGTATTCCTACGATTCCTGCTCAAGGTAAGGCAGATGAACTCAAGATTGCCAACCTGCAGTTCGCTGTACAGGATCCGGTAGCTGCTCTGGATTCGAAAACGAACCAGGAAAAAGGTGTTCAACTTCAAGATGTGATTAAAGATGCAACGAACAAATATATCTACGGCACGATTGATAAGGCTGGTTTTGATAAGGCTATTGAAGATTGGAAGAGTCGTGGAGGCAGCAAAATTATCGAGGAATACAACGCTGTTTATAAAAAATAATGAGATAGTCACGAATCATGCAAGTTGAAGGTAAGGGGGGCTGCTGTTCTTGCAGCAGTCCTCTCGCCTTTTATATGAATCGCCCGGAAAGGAAGAAGTCGTATGCAGGAAGTGAATATAGCACAACGTATGGTGGCTAGGAAACAAAGCAGTGAGCTGGGTAGACGACTCTGGAAAAACAAATGGATCTATGTCATGCTGCTGCCGGGAGTCTTATACTTTCTCGTTTTCAAATATATTCCCATGTACGGATTGATCATCTCATTTCAGAATTATAAACCGTTTAAAGGGATTAGCGGGAGTGAATGGGTTGGTTTAGAGCATTTTCGGCGATTGTTTACAGAGCCGGATTTCTTGATTATTTTAAGTAATACATTAATCTTATTTGTCATGAATCTCTTGTTTTATTTCCCGATTCCGATTCTTTTGGCGCTCATGCTGAATGAAGTCAAAGGGGATCTTTTCAAAAAAGTATTCCAAACGATCGTCTATCTACCACACTTTATGTCCTGGGTTATTATTGTCTCGATCAGTTTCGTCATGCTAACGATGGACGGCGGAATTATCAACGATATTATTGAGTTTTTTGGATTTGAAAAGATCAATTTCTTGTTAGCCCCGGAATGGTTTAGACCGATCTATATTCTTCAGGTCATTTGGAGAGAAGCGGGTTGGGGGACGATTATTTATCTGGCGGCGATTGCTTCTATTGATCCTGGGTTGTATGAGGCTGCGCGTATGGACGGTGCAGGACGGATTAGACAAATGTGGCATATTACATTGCCCGCTATTCGAAGTGTCATTATTGTTTTATTAATTTTGAAAATTGGTGCGGTTCTCGAACTCGGTTTTGAACATGTCTACTTGCTACTTAACTCCATGAACCGAAATGTTGCTGAGATCATTGATACTTATGTATATACAGCAGGGTTAAAACAAGGGCAATTCAGTTACAGTGCTGCTATCGGATTGTTCAAATCGTTTATTGGACTTGTGCTGGTTATGTTAGTTAACCGAATTGCCAAGAAGATGGGCGAAGAGGGCGTTTATTAATGCTTACGAAGTAAGTTTTGCTAACGCAAAACTCTGAGGAGGTTTACACCATGGTAGAAGATACTACGCTAGGCGGTAGAATGTTTGGCATCATCAATTATTTGTTACTAACGATCATTGGTCTCGTTACGCTTATCCCCTTTGTGCACGTTGTAGCGGGTTCATTTACGACCAGTGCGGAAATGGCCGCCAAGAAGTTTGTCATTATTCCGACGGATTGGAGTTTAGAGGCCTATCGATTCATTTTCTCTACGAATACGATTTTTAAAGCCATGGGCGTTTCGATTGGTACCACGCTTGCGGGAACGATCATAAGTATGTTTATCACAGCCCTGATGGCCTATGGTTTATCCCGCAAAGACGTGGATGGAAGAAAAGTCATTATGTTTCTTGTTGTGTTTACGATGTTGTTTCACGGAGGATTGGTTCCGACCTTCCTGGTTGTGAAGGAACTGGGTATGATCGACAGCTATGCGTCGTTGATTCTTCCCTCTGCGATTAGTGCATTTAATTTAATTATTTTGAAGAATTTCTTTCAAAACATCCCAGAGGGACTCGAAGAGTCTGCCAAGATCGATGGCTGCAGTGACTTTGGCATTTTGTTCCGAATTGTTCTGCCATTGTCGATGCCGGCAATCGCTACGATCTCCTTATTCTACGCCGTGACGTATTGGAACACTTACCTCAGCGCGATTCTTTACTTGAATGAGAGTGCGAAGTGGCCGATTCAGGTCCTCCTCAGACAAATTGTCGTGCTTGCCAGCGGGATGGATGTCAGTGCTGATTTGGATAGTGTCACACCGCCTCCTGCACAATCGATTAAGATGGCTGTTATCGTCGTTGCGACTTTACCGATCTTGTGCGTGTATCCGTTCTTGCAAAAGCACTTTGCTAAAGGGGCTATGATCGGCTCCATTAAGGGATAGGAAGGGATTTCAACATGCAGAAACAGACACACATCGATGAAATTGGTCAGCTTCTCGCGGATATGGATGGTTTGTTTGATGGCTTTTTAACATGGCTTGGCGGGCAGCATGATCCGGAAAGCGGCGGGTTTTATTATGCTGCGAGTTCAAGGAAGATATCGACGGGTGGGCCTGATATAGAATCGACAGCACAGGCGTTGAACATTCTGGAGCGTAACGGTTTACTCAGCAGCCTATCAGAGGAGATGAAGATGGGCTTGATTCGCTTCTTTCAGAAGAAGCAGGATGCTGCTTCGGGTTATTTCTATGATGCGAATCCTTTCATGCGTGAGGATGAAGTAATGGTGGCTCGGGCAATCAGCTACAGCCGGAACGCGCTTAGAAAGCTCGGAGGGCTAATGCTCTATCCACTGCCTTACGAGGCGCAGCAAGCACCTGCATATATGAGCTCGCCCGAATCCTATCTAGCATGGTTGCAATCCGTGGAGCTAAGTAACAGCTGGCGAGGCTGTGATCGTCTGTCTACCTCTAGTGTCTACGTGGAGCAGGTCGAACCTGCTAGCCGCAGGGATGCGTTCGCTCAGACGGCATTTGATTTCTTTGGGGACAAGCAGGATCCTAGGTCGGGACTATGGGGAGAGGGCTCCTACTATGTCAGGATATCGGGTACCTTCAAGCTGCACATCTTCTATGATCGCTTTGATGTACCGCTGCCGAGGGAGGACCGTATTTATCAAAGCATCCTCTATGCCTTACGGCATGAAGAAGCGGTGGATATGTGCTATATCCGCAATCCGATTCACTTATTATCCTACATGAAGCTGCCTATCCCGACAGAAGAACTGCGCGAAATCATTCGAATTACACTTGCGAATATGAAACGGCTGCTTCGCTCGGATGGCGGCTTTTCCCGCGAACTTGCTCATTCTCCATCAGCACCCAATGTAGCGCAGATCAAGCAAGGAGAGTATTATCCTGGCATGCCGAAGGCCGTTCACATCGGTGGCGGAGAGATAGAAGGCGACATGAACGCAGGGACACAAGCTTTGTTAATCCGCTCGGTTTGTTATCAATTGGCGGGTAGGGAAGCACCGAAGCTTGGGAGCCAAGAGGCGTTCCATAGGTGGGCAGGATGTTCCTAGGGGAAAAGCAAACAGATGAGAAGCGATTATCAATAGAAGCAAAGAGTACGCTGCTCAATCACGGTATTTATCAGTTCGGAAATTCGCTTGCCGGCATATTCATCAGTCTTTACTTGTGGAGGCTCACGAATGATCTGTGGATCAATGGAGCCTTCCAACTCATCATGCTGGTAGCTGCCCCGATTGCGACCGTGTACATGGGGAAAATCGCCAAGATTAAGGATCGTTTATATGTGTACCGTTATGGCATTTATTTAACGGCCTTATTTTATCTGCTTATCCTGATTGCACAGGAGCGAATGGTTGATTATTACATCTGGTTTGCGTGTTTAAAGGGAGTTTCCACAGCCCTCTACTGGCTTGGTAATTTCACCTTGATTTCGGATGTGACGGATAATGAGAACCGCCATAAATATTTAGGGTGGAATTCCATGGTTACACATGTCGCAAACTTAGCGGGTCCGGCTTTGGCGGGCCTGATGATTGCAAGCTTTTCTGCTTTAAATGGGTATATCATCATCTTCGGTCTGTCTTTCTTTATGTTTGTGCTAGCGTCCGTACTCAGTTTGCAAATCAAGAAGAAGCCGACGCATCACACGGCATATTATCTCAAATATACGCAGTTAATTTTGAAGAAACGGCCTGACTTTACGAGATCGCTAATGGGGTGGTTTATCATCGGGCTTCCTCAAGGAATCATGATGTATGTGCCGGCCATATTGCTCTTTCAAGTGCTGCCCAAAGAGTCATGGGTGGGGTATTTGAATGCATTTTTTCTATGCTTATCGATTGTTTCTAGCTATATCTTATCCATCAGGGGCAGGGAAACGTCGACAAATGCCTATTTGTCCATATCTGCATGGGGATTCGTTTGTTCCTCTGTCTTCTTGCTGTGGGACATCTCCCTATGGACGGTCATCGTGTTCATGTGTGTCTCGTCACTGTTTAAACCGCTGCAGGCTAATTCCTATACCGCACATTACTATCAGTTGATAGGTGGTATGCCGCTCAAAGAGAACTTCCGGATCGAGTCCATTGTCATTCGAGAGTCCGTCATCAATGTCGGTCGTGCGGCAGGTGTACTTCTTTTCATGCTAACGGCTGGACAGATTGATCATGTATGGCTGCCTTGGATCATCGTATTCGTCATGCTTATGCAAGTTGGAATCCGTCCGTTGATCCACAAATCCACATAGGAATAGAGAGGGAATTATTATGACTCATCATTTTGTTAAATCACCCATCGAATGGGCAAGAGCTGCCTGCGATTCAATTATGAGCACGTACACGCCTATGGAGCTGCCGCCTGCTGAGCGCTGGCATTACCACCAAGGTGTTTTCTTATGCGGCATGGAAATGCTGTGGGAAGCTGAACAAGATGATCGCTATGACGCCTACATTCAGGCGTATGTCGATGGTTTGATCGACGAACATGGCAATCTATATTTCGCGCGGGATGAGCTGGATGCGGTTCAAGCGGGGCTTTTGTTGTTCCGATTGGAACAACGGACAGGACACAGCAAATACCGAATCGCCGCGGATAAGCTGAGAAACTTGCTGAACACGCTGAATCTTACTTCGGAGGGCGGTTACTGGCATAAAGATAAATATGCCTACAACATGTGGTTGGACGGTTTGTATATGGCAGGTGTCTTCTCATTGAAATATGCGAATGCTTACGGAGATGATGCATTGCGCTCCACGGTGATGCATCAAGAAAAGCTGATGCGCAAATATATGAAAGATGAAGAGACAGGTCTGCTGTACCATGCCTGGGATGAAAGCCGGAAGATGCCATGGGCGAATGCCGAAACCGGCTGTTCACCGGAATTTTGGGGTCGCTCGCTCGGCTGGTATGGCCTAGCGGTTACACAATTCCTTGATGAGCTCACAGCGGACGAACCAGGGCGTGAAGAGTTAGTTAACTCGCTGCGTGATTTCGTTCATGCCTTGATTCGTTATCAGGATCCGGAGAGCGGACTTTGGTATCAAATCGTTGACAAGGGTGATCAGCCCGATAACTGGCTGGAGACATCCTGTACGAATCTGTTCGTTTATACGATTGCCAAAGCGATTAAGCACGGGGTTGTCGGCCAAGAGTGTGTAAACGCAGCAGTGAAGGGATATGAAGGACTGATCCGAACGCTAAAGTTCGACGAGCAGGAGCGGGTTATTTTGCCACTCATCTGTATCGGGACGTCAGCAGGCGATTATGAGAACTATGTGACTCGTCCGACTAGTGAGAACGACCTGCATGGCGTTGGCACATTCGTGATGGCGTGTTTAGAAATGGAGTCACTCATGAAGTGAGAATCCGAAGAACTTAATTGAGTTTTGTGCTAAAAAGGCTGGACACATATTCGTGTTCAGCCTTATTTTTAATAAACTTTGTAAATCGTTATTGGCTTTGTCGCAATTTAGGATCTTTGTACGATATTGACTTTTGGTGAAAGTAAGCTGCTACCAGTAGCAAACTGGGTATTACAAATTGTAAGGGAAGTTGAACATAGGTCATGTTAAATTTAAAACCTATAGCTAGGTGCTCGGCATATGTTTTTGTCATGACATGACCAAGAGGGGCAATAATCGCTGCAATCGGAATAAGAACGTAATGGTAACTCTTCAAATTAAATAAATGGGCTGTTCCAACTGCGGCGCCATAGATGTAAACACCAACTTTGAAAAATCCCCCTGCTACCATTAGCAGAATGACTACTGCATCGATCCGCTCTAGAAAATCCGCCACCGAGGCCATTCGTATCGTCGACAAAAGAGGATAATTTAACATACCGTACAACTGAGGTCCAAGAACGGAGATCATGCCTACTATATTAAGGGATAATAAAACTCCTACTGTCAAAACTGCAGCCATCCCCACCTTTTTAAGCTTCGCATTATCTTTTAACGTTGGCCAAATCATCGTGAATACGACTAATTCCCCAAAAGGAAGGCTGGTAAGGGTTGGGAATGACTCCTTCCATACGTTTTTTATTCCTGTACCAAGTACAGGTGTAAGCTGTTTCAGGTCTACAACTCCTGAAGCATAAACGATAATCCATGTGCTAATGGATATTAACAGAACACCGGGAACCACCATTTCTGCCATCCGTCCAAACACTTCAATACCACCGCGAAGCGTATAAATAATGACGGCTACAAAACTTGCAAGAATAAAAATTCCCGGGGTTCCAACTAAAATTGTAGAAAGCATAAGATCGGAGAAATCCCGACTGATCCTCGCAGCTTGAGATATGAAATAAATAATATAAGTGATACTGAGTGGATATCCAATGTACCTACCTGAAATTTTTTGAATGATTTGGATCAATGAATCATTTGGGTAATACCCAGATAATTTGGTGAAGACAGATATTAAAATAAGCCCCAACATCATGCCTATTAATACGGCGAGCCAAGCATCTTGTTTAGCTTCCGCTCCTAACGCAAAAATGACAGAACTTCCTATTTCGAAAGCTAACATCATAAGAAAGAGTTGTTTGAAACCTATTTTCTCTTGATTCATATCGCCCTCACCTTTTACCAAGTCATCCTATTTCTTTGAATTAGATATCATTATTAGCGTTCGCTTTCTTTTTAAACGAAAGTATTAGGAATTAGGTATTATTTACCTTCATTTGTCGAAGGATAATAGTTGGGAATTGCAAAAAGAACAACTCACTTGTTAGAGGAGAAATGATGAAGAATATTCGTAATTTATTTTTTTCCTCCGTGCTCATCGCTTTTATTGGATGGTGTTTGTATGTCTATTTACAGGAAATTTCGTCGAAATTATTAGTCCATCCACATTTGTACACTTTCACTGTTTTGGAAATGCTGTTGGCCGCAATGGGAGCTTTCTACATGGTCATTATGGTTGTTATGTTGATCGGTTATCTTTTCGTAATGGTGGTGAAAAAATAAAGGCTTAATAGTGAGGGAGATTTAGCATGGGAAAAGGGTCCTTAGGTTGGTTAAAAAGTTTAATGGCTTCTAAACGAAAGCCCGCGAACTTTCTCGAACCATTATCCACAATCCTCACGGAACCATTGAAAAGTGATCCGCTTAGCACGAATCTTTTACACAATGTAGGACAATTGAAAACGATCTTTGATCGTTCTTCTGATATTGTGTTTAGGGATTTTCAAGTGGGTGAGACGCATCAAGGGACGCTTCTTTTTTTGGACGGCCTTGTCAATATGAAATTGATTGATGACGATGTCATAAAACCTCTATTGGAATACGGGAAAAATAATTTGACACGACCTATATTTTGTTATGAGGAAATGGAAAATTTGCTTCGGAATCAAGTGATTTCGGCTGCTCAGATAAGCAGTGGGGCCAATTTTCAAGATGTGATAGATCATGTGCTGTCCGGGGATACCGCCTTGATTCTTGACGGTGCAGAACGGGCCATATTCGTCAGTGCAAGAGAGTGGGAGTCCCGTGCGGTTGAAGAACCAGCGACAGAAGCGGTGATCCGCGGTCCTAGGGACGGATTTACGGAAAACCTGAGGACCAATACTAGTCTCATTCGCAGGAGATTGAAAACCCCCCAGCTCAAAATGGAAGCGATGAAAGTAGGACGGTTATCAAGAACAGAGCTCGTCATTACTTACTTGGATCATATTGCGGATGAATCTCTGGTGGCGGAAGTTCGTGAAAGAATCGGCAGGATTGACATCGATGCGATTCTCGAAAGCGGATATATCGAGGAATTAATTGAAGACACTCCGAGTTCCATTTTCCCTCAGGTGCAGAGTACGGAAAGACCGGATAAAGTCGTTGGTAATTTATTGGAAGGGAAAGTGGCGATTATCATCGATAATACGCCTTTCGCCTTGTATGTTCCGGTTACCTTTTATGAAATGCTGCAGGCGAGTGAAGATTATTATGGGCGTTTTATGATTTCGACGGCGATCCGTTGGATACGCTTTTTGTTTTTGGTGATTGCCTTGTTTTTGCCATCTCTGTATATAGCTTTATTAACATTTCATCAGGAATTGGTTCCATCAACCCTGCTATACAGTGTGGCTTCCTCCCGTGAAACGGTCCCCTTTCCGGCTATTATCGAAGCATTGCTAATGGAAATAGCCTTTGAGGGATTGCGCGAAGCTGGTGTGCGCTTGCCTAGGCCGGTAGGACAGTCGGTGAGTATTGTCGGAGCTTTGGTGATTGGTCAGGCCGCCGTTCAGGCGGGCATTGTGTCCGCCCCCATGGTTATTGTCGTATCCATCACGGGTATCGCTTCTTTTATCATTCCCAGCTTTAGCCAGGCTGTTGCGATCAGAATGCTGCGTTTTCCCATGATGTTTTTAGCGGGATCACTAGGATTATATGGCATACTATTAGGCGTGTTGTTTATCATGAGCCATATGTGCCGCCTTCGTTCATTCGGCATGCCCTATTTGTCACCTCTGGCTCCTTTACATTTTGGTGACTTTAAAGATGTGCTTGTACGGGCGCCTTGGTGGAGTATGACGAATCGTCCGGAAGAGGGCGCAAAAAGAAACCCGCAGCGAATGAAAAGGTCCATGCGTTCCGGTCAGCCGAACCGCAAGGAGTAGGATTTTCTACGGAAGGGTAATGTTGGATGAGAGGACGAATTTTATTGGGTTTGATCCTTCTGATGATGCCGATTCTCTCGGGCTGCTGGAGCCGGATTGAGGTTAATGACCTTGCATTTGTAACCGCGGCAGGAATCGATAAGATGGAGGATGGCAAAATCCGTTTAGCGCTGCAGGTAGCTATTCCGCGAATGTTAGGTGCCGCAGGCCAAGGGGGCTTTGGCGGGGAGAAAGACATCGGAACCAAAGCTGTATGGGTCGTTTCAGAAAAGGGGGAAACGATTTTGGATGCCTATCGGAGACTCCAAGAGAAGCTGCCGCGCCGAATTTTCTTTTCTCATAGCGGTATTATTGTTATTGGCGAACAATTGGCTCGAGATGGTGTTTCACCGGTACTCGATTTTTTTATTAGACAACGGGAAGCGCGAATGCGCAGTTACATATTATTCACCAAAGGAGAAGCTGTAAAGATTCTTAAGTTTGTCCCCAAACTCGAAAAAATACCGGCTGAAATCATGAGAGAGGAAGTCAAACAACATATTGGATTAAGGATAAACTTGAAGGATTTTGCCCATATGCTAGTGACAGAGGGTGTTGAACCGGTTGCTGCCGAAATGGAACTCGTATCTTCGAACTTAACGAAAGAAGAGGATTCCAAGGGGCCATCCCCGTCAAATCTAGAAACCAACCTCTCGCTCAAAGGATCAGCGATATTCAAAAAGGATAAATTAATCGGTTGGATGAATGACGTGGAGACAAGAGGAGTTCTTTGGCTTCGCAAGGAAATGAAAACGGGTGTTGTCACCGTAAACATTCCGAAGGAAAATGGGAAAATAAGTGTATTAATATTACACGCTGAGACCCAAATTACTCCAATTTTTAAGGATGGAGAATTAAACATGGAAGTGAAAGTAAGAGCTGAGAACGAACTTTATGAGAATAACTCCAAATTGGATGTAGGTGATCCTAAAGTGATTCATTTAGTGGAAAATGCATTGGAAGCGGATCTCATACAAAGAATCCAAATGGTACTCGATATGGCACAAAATAAATTCAAATCAGATATTTTCGGATTTGGAATTGCTGTAGAACGGAAATATCCAAAAGAGTGGAAGAACGAATTCAAAGAACAATGGGAGCAGGAATTTCCAAAGCTGAAAGTCAAGATTACGGCTGATGTGACAATAAACCGTACAGGATTAACGAATAAACCTTTGATTCTGAAAGAGAAGGAGTCCGAAAAATAATGAAAGTCATCCTGATTGTAGTTCTTTTTGTACTTCTTGCTTCTCGAGATGTGCTCGGATTGATTAGGGACAAAAAGTATCGTAAAGATCTGGTTGTATACAGTTTTTTGATGATGGTAGGGATGACGATGAGTTTTCTTGCTGTTTACCATGTTTACCTTCCGATCTGGCCGCATCGTTAAAAGGATTATCGAACATCAATAGTAACAGGAAGTTGAAGGAGGACGTCCATCAGGACGTCCTTTTCATGTTTCTTACATTAGATGAATGATAATTAAGGAATCCCGAATAAACCAAACTATGGTAAAATAAAACCTGAATAATAGAAATACACATAGATTCAGAGTTTGCTAGGGAGCTGATTTATGGGATTTCGATATACAATTCAACATTTTCTAGAACAAATAGATGAACACAAATAGACGGATTTGCCGGAGCGCGCCATCAGGGGGTACAGGATATGAAAAGAACGTTAGCCGTAAGCGATATACATGGCTGTGTGGATGAATTCAAGCAATTACTCGATAAAGTAAATTTTAATGCCGAAGAAGACCAGCTCGTGCTGCTTGGTGATTACGTGGATCGAGGGCCGCAAAGTCGGGAAACCGTGGAATTGGTTATGCATTTGGTGCGAGAAAAGGGAGCGATTGCGCTCAAAGGAAATCATGACCAACGTTTTGTGGATGTTCTGGGGGACGTCGATTCATTGACGGAAATGAAGTTTTTTGAACATGGAGGCATCCAAACATTTAAAAGCTTCTGCGGGTCCGAAGAGCTTGATTTGAAGCAATCGAAAGAACGAATCCGAGCAAAGTTCAGCGATCATATTTCATTTTTAAATAATCTTCCGTATTATCACGAGGACGAGACTCACATTTATGTTCATGCTGGGCTTAACCCTACATTTTCGGATTGGAAAACCCAACCAGAAAGGGACTTTTTGTGGATTCGAGCTCCTTTTGTCCAGCAGCGAACTGTCGTTAAAAAAACAGTCGTTTTTGGGCATACGCCGGCTAAGGATATTCACGGAAAAGCAGATGTTTGGTTCGATCGTGATAAAATCGGCATTGATGGCGGCTGTGCTTACGGCTTACAAATCAATTGCTTGGAAATCAAGGGCAGGAATCAGTACAAGACCTATTCGGTTGCTTCCAAAGGAAGTTGGAGATAATCGATGGGATAGCATCGGGAGAGCTCTTTAGCAAGAAAGATCAAGAACCGTTATGTTAAATAGCTTACACTGTGATTAGATTGCTGGAGGGGGCAACAGATGGGCACCGATTACTTTGTGCAGATTCAGAAGACTTTGGATTATATTGAAGATCACCTTTCTGAGCCTTTATCGGTAGCTTGTTTAGCTCAAGTCGCTTGTTTCTCTGACTTCCATTTTCATAGAGTCTTTCAAACCATGGTGGGAGAAGCTGTGATGGAGTATGTTCGGAAAAGAAGATTAGCGAGCGCGGCCTATCAGATCGCACATTCGGAGAAGAAGTTAATCGATATTGCCCTCGACAATGGGTTCCAGTCCCACGAGAATTTCACCCGAGCATTTAAAAAAGTTTTTGAACGTACGCCGCTTGCTTACCGTAAACAAGGCATACTGACACCGATTTATGCGAAAGTGAATGTGCTTCAAAGAAAATTCAACCCCTACTTAGGAGGAATTCGAATGGGATATCAACTGAAGACGAAGCCTGCTTTTAAACTGATTGGCTATGAACTGAAAACGTCCTGCAAAGAGGGAAGAAACCATCGTGAAATCCCTGCATTCTGGGGCTCGTATCTACAAGAGGGCAAGGGGAATCGCATACCCAATCGTGTATATGCAGATTCACAAGTTGAGCTGGGGATTTGTACGGATTTTAACATGGAGACTGGGGATTTAAGTTATATAATCGGAATGGAGGCCACTGGTTTTGAAGGTGTGCCAGCCGATCTGGTGAGCCGTGAATTTCCGGAGGCAAGGTATGTAGTGTTTACGACACCGAAGGTCACTCAAGATCAATTCGTTGCATCCATTCAGAGCACGTGGAAGTCCATTTTTGAAGAATGGTTTCCTCATTCTGGCTATGAGCATGCAGGTGGCGCGGAGTTCGAATTGTATGATGAACGCTGTAACCCATCCAAAAATGAGCTCATCCAAATGGACATTTATATTCCGATTAAGGAAAAATAGAGCAGCATGTCTGTAAACAAATAGGAATCATTTGTAACCAAAATGAAATCTGGTTTTCATCTGGCTTTAAGGTTCGGAGCCTATACTGAAATTCGACCCCCTTTTAAATATATATACTTGAAGACCCGCAGCCCGTTGCTGTGGGTCTCTTTTTTGTTTGGGTTTGGAGAGCGGGTTTATGGGGCCACTACCTCCCATCACTGCACTCAAATAAGCTCGCTTCCACCGCCAAGGCACGGAAACCGAGGTAAACCGCCCTCGTTACCGTATTCCTTAGTTGCTGTCACCTTAGGAAAATGAACCTAGTTTAAGTAAGGTGACAGGGTAATTGTTAAGAAAAGACAGCAGAGCAAAACGTGTCTATTTGCAAGTAAGCAGTGGCAGGATACGATGATATCGCCGGCACAACAGCAGGCTCACATTTGGAAAGGGTGAACACAACATGGAGGAAAGAGTGACCGGCTTACATAAGAAGTTAAGCCAGCGGAAGCCAATTCCAACCAAGCCGATTCCGTCCACATTCCGAGGCCGCTTGATACGGGATCGACATTTGTATCTGATGCTTCTGCCTGTGATTGGATTTTATCTATTATTTAAATATGCTCCGATGATCGGCGAGATTATTGCCTTCAAGGACTACCGATTCGCCGACGGCATCTTCGGCAGCAAGTGGGTAGGGGCTAAGCACTTCATAAGCTTGTTCCAAAGCATCGATTTCTGGAGAGTACTAAGAAATACATTGCTGCTCAATGTGTACAGCCTTGTTTTTGGATTTCCGGTGCCCATACTACTCGCGCTTCTGCTTAATGAGGTACGCAAGGAATGGTACAAACGGACCGTTCAGAATCTGCTCTACTTACCCCATTTCATCTCATGGGTTGTCCTTGGAGGCATCTTTATTGCAATGCTTTCACCAAGCACGGGTGTTGTCAATTTGGTGCTGACGAAGGTGTTTGGCATCGAGCCTATTTATTTCATGGCTAGTTCCGGCTGGTGGCCTGTCGCTTACACCTTATCCGGCATATGGCGGGAAGCGGGCTGGGGCACGATTCTTTATCTGGCTGCAATGGCCTCGATTGATCCGCAGCTGTATGAGGCGGCCAAGATGGACGGCGCATCCAAGCTGCGTCAGATTTGGCATATTACATTGCCTGGCATTCGTAGTACAATCGCTATCCTGCTCGTTCTCCGCATGGGGCACATGATGGATGTGGGGCTTGAGCAGACACTGGTGCTGCAGAACATGTCCGTCCTGGATGTTGCGGATGTAATTAGTACATACGTGTACCGTGTCGGTTTGCAGAACATGAATTACAGCTATACGACGGCCTTAGGGTTGTTCCAATCCGCAGTTGGCCTGATACTGGTCGTAGGCGTAAACAGATTGACTCGAGCGTTCGGAGAACGGGGGTTATGGTAAGCGATGCAAAGTTTATATAAAAAGCAATCCCTTTTATCCCGTCTTGGTACTTCAGCTAATTATGCGATACTCGGCTTTCTTTCGTTAATTGCCTTATACCCGTTCTGGTATGAAGTCGTATCGTCCTTCAGCAGCAGCAGGGCAATTACAGCGGGTGAGGTGACATTGTGGCCGGTCGAATTCAACGCGGAGGCCTATAAGCGTCTTTTTCAGGATGGACAGCTCTTTGTAGCGATGTGGAATACGGTGCTAGTAACCATAGTCGGCACAGCGCTCAATATGACACTTACTTTACTGGCTGCATATCCGCTTTCCAGACGAAGACTGATGGGGCGTAATGGGCTGCTCATTTTCATCACCTTCACCATGCTGTTCGTTTCGGGCGTAATCCCGAATTTTATACTAGTTAAATCCTTAGGACTTATGGATACCTATTGGGCGTTGTGGCTTCCCTCACTAATCAGTACGTACAACATGTTTGTGATGAAAACGTTCATGGAAGGCTTACCGGAGGAAGTGGAGGAATCAGCGTCTATTGACGGTGCAGGAGATTGGCGAATTCTGCTTCAAATCATTTTACCGTTATGTAAACCAATCATAGCTGCCATTTCACTCTTTTATGCCGTAGGTTGGTGGAATTCTTACTTCAATGTATTGCTGTACGTTACTAAAACAACCAAGCAAACCTTAACGCTTAAGCTCTATCAAATGATCCTGCAGGTGGATCAGAATCTACTGGATCATGCATCCGGTAGCGAGGGTGTTGCGGAGATGACGCTCACTCCCGAAGGGATTAAAGCAGCGGCGATTGTCATTGCAGTCACGCCCATTCTGATCGTGTACCCGTTCTTGCAGAAGCATTTTGTCAAAGGCGTCTTGATTGGATCGGTTAAAGGCTGATATCTCGGGGCAAATAGTCCTTGATATATACCACACAATATTTAGGGGGATGGAACCATTGAAAATGACTAAACATGCGTGGAAACCAGTTCTTGCAGCAAGTATGTCTTTAGCAGTACTAGCCGCTTGCAGTACTAATACGACTACAGAGGGTGGCAGTTCAGCAAAGCCTCAAGGAAGTGCAGCTGCTACAGCAACAGCGGCCGGTCCGAAGAAAGAGATCAGCATTTCCGCTTTTGATCGTGGAACAGTAGCCGCTGAGGAAGGCAGCTACGAGAGCAACCGTTGGACAAAGTTTATGAATGAAAATTCGCCGGCTAAGGTAACCTGGGTGCCAGTACCTCGTGCGCAGGCTCAACAAAAGCTGAGTACCCTGGTGGCTTCCGGGAGCGCACCTGATCTCATTTGGGAGTATGACCGCAACTATATTGCGCAATTGGCCAACCAAGGTGCTATACAACCGGTAGACGGTTTCATCGAGAAATATAGCACGACTATGAAAAAGTATCTGCAGGAACATCCTGAGCTCAAATCAGCGTCAACGATTAACGGCAAAATGTATGCGGTCACTAGCAGTCGAAGCATAGATGGAATTGCCAACCATGGGATGTGGATTCGTCAGGATTGGTTGGATAAGCTGGGCTTGAAGGCGCCAACGACAACGGAAGAATTGATCGAGGTAGCCAAGAAATTTAAGGAAGCAGATCCGGACGGTAATGGTAAAGCAGATACAGTGCCTATTGTGTTTAATGGCAACGGTGTGCAAATCATTAGAGCTCTCTTTTTCGTGAATGAGAATCAATGGTATTTGGAAGAGGGCAAGCTTAAGTTTGGCAGAACGTTGGATCGTTACAAGGATTCTGTTGCCTATCAGAAAACACTATTCGATCAAGGCTTGCTAGATAAGGAGTATATCACGGATAGCAACTTCCAACGCGCTCGACAAATGTGGACGACTGGCAAAGCAGGTATTTATTTTGGTTCATGGAATATGCAAAACGAATATATGGATCTTAAGAAAAATGTACCTGATGCCAAAATGGTTCCTTTAGAGCCAGTGGCCAGTAAGTATGGGAAAAATGGTCTGTATCAAGAGCTTCCGGCGAATATTTTGGTAGCCTTTAACAGTAAAATGAAAGAGGATAAAATCGAATCCGCTGTTAAATTCCTCGATTGGATGATGGATAAAGGGGATATGGCGATGAAATACGGCGAGGAAAATGCCCATTACAAGCTAATAGACGGCAAGATCCCGCAAGTCATTGATGCTGACAAATCCCGTAAGGAAGTTGGCTACGCTGCTGAGTATGCGATTGTAACTGATTATAGCCTAAAATCCGACTGGTTCCCGATCATGGCTGCTCAGGATCCGCTCTCCCAGGAATATGCCAAATTGAAGACACAGGCGCTGGATGTGGCACTCAAAAACAAATATCGCAGAGACATAGCCTTTAGCCCGGATATTCCGGAAGTAAGCCAACTGATCGCCACGTTCCATCCGATTGCTACGCAAATCGAGGTGAAAGCCGTAACTGGAGGCAGTGCATCAACCCCAGAGGCTGCTATGGAAGAGTCGCGTAAAGAGTGGAAGCGCCTTGGCGGAGACAATGTGGAGAAGCTTGCACAAGAGTGGTATGAGAAGAATAAAGAGTTCTTGAAATAATCAGTGCACGCCCAATATATATAACTGAATTTGCGGGAAGGCGGCTTGCTTGCGTAGGCTGACCTTCCCGTCGTTCTATAAACCCAATTGGAAGGATTGTTCAGCATGAGCATAAATGAGACTATTCTTGATCACAAAGCACTTTTGATAAAAGCAATCAAAGCCAAAGAAAGTGAGTATGATTCTCAGGTTTGTATGCTTCGTCGTCCTTTTCATAGCCCGGGGTATCATACCACGCTTACGGCGAAGGATCACCCAACCACTCATCCGACTTATCAATCGCTGCTCTATGCGGTTGGCTTGCTAAATACGGAAATGAAGGAATATGAACAGAGGGCCTATGATATCATTGGCCGATTGTTATCCTTGCAGGATCGCAATCCGCTAAGTGATACTTATGGGATATGGCCTTGGTTTTATGAAGAGCCGCTTACACAGATGGCTCCTCCTGATTGGAACTGGGCGGACTTTTGCGGCAAGGAGCTGCTTCTTGCAGTACTGCGTCACGGTCATAAGATGACTAAAGCGCTGAAAGATCAGATCCGAGAATCGGTAAGCTTTGCATGTGACGCGATTATCAAACGGAATGTAGGACCGCACTATACGAATATTGCGATTATGGGGGCATTTGTGACCTTGATTGCCGGTGAGGTGTATGATCGGAAGGATTATGCTGATTATGGGCTGGAAAGGCTAGAGAAGCTGCTGCAATATACAGCCAATCTAGGGACCTTCCAAGAATTCAACAGTCCTACCTATTCTGTCATTGCCATTGTGGAGCTGTCCAAAATTCGCGAGTATTCACTCAATTCTCGTGCGAAGGACATAACCGCCGAATTGTTAGACATGGTCTGGCGAATGGTGGTGGAGCATTATCATCCGGTCTCCCAGCAATGGGCTGGTCCGCACAGCCGCAGCTACAGTACGTTACTGACGAATAAGGCCAAATCCTTCCTGCAAGTGGCAACAGATAATAAGCTGGTTTTCTTTGCCTCTGACGATTTGGATTATGATGCGGAATGGTTTGGCAGTGGAATCCAATGTCCGAAACCATATATTGAGCAATTTGCCCGAGATGAGGTGCGTGATCTTAGGCAGCCTTATTATCGCAATGAGGAGACCGGATTCGTGAAATGGGCGGAGACTTACATCACGCCGCAATATGCGATCGGAGTGTTTAGGAAAGAGATCATGTGGAATCAAACAAGAGGGATGGTCGCTTATTTCGATAATAGCGGTCAGCCAACCTATCTGCAAATGCGCTGCTTACATGATGGGTACGATTATTGCTCGGCAGTTCTCAGTGTTGCGGCGAGCCGCAACCAACTGCTGTTAGGCGTAAATTTCCTGACGAACGGCGGGGATACACATCCGAATTTGGATCGTATTCAAGGCTGTATAGAGGCGACTGATTTCCGGATTCGCATGGAATTTGGCGGTTGCTTGGAGCGTATGAGCATTGAGCAGGAAGGCGCTGTAGCACAAGTGCAGATCAATGGACTGCCTCTTCGTTTCGAAAGCTTATATGCTGCCTTTGAGGGTGAAGGAGTGAACCAACTGGCCTACGGCGACAAAAACGTTCCCTCCGCTACCGCCGGTTGGAACTGGGAATGGAGCAAACAGGGAGACATCTATGGATTAGATCTGGTTATTTACGCAGACGAGCGGCAAACAATAGACTTCCAAGCAATGGACAAAGCTGCGTTTTTATTCTCGTTAGCTATAGGTGACTCGGTGAAGGAATTGCCTCTGATTGACATTGATGAAGAAGCGGAGCAAGTGACAGCAAGGCGAGATGACAATCGTGCGGACGGTTCGCAGCAACAGCTGTCGATCTCCTTGAAGCCGAATGACAAGCATCCGAACTAGGTAAGTAGAAAAAAAAGGAGCTCGCCAATTAAATGGCGGTCTCCTTCTTTTTTTCAAGCATTTCTGAGAGCAGCATTAGCACTAGCCCCTGTCCATAAAGCGTTGGATAACATGGAATTGTGTTATAAGCTTCAATTGTTGGCATAACAGGCGTTCCGCCCGACACACCGGTTACTTCCCCGCTAGGCAGAACTTTTGATAGAATAGATTCAGCAGCACGATAGGCTGCCTCTTTGCTGGATGGGTCCAACAAACCGCGTTTCACGGCTAGTAGAATGCCACAAGCGATACCGGCGCTGCCTGAAGTCTCCGGATAGTAATCAGGTTGATCCATGACGGTGGCCCATAGACCATCTGCTTGTTGATATCGGATGAGCCCTTGCATCATAGTGCGGTAGCGCTCTAAAGTTTCTTCGGGCACCTGGGCGAGGCCATCGATTTCTTGCAGTATCATCGGCGTTGCGACTGCGATCCATGCGTTAGCTCTCGTCCAGCGCGCGGCGGACATATGATCCTGAGCGATGCAGTTCCAACCGTGGAACAGCACACCTGATCTGTCGTCCTGAAGCAGTCGCAAGTGGAGGTCAAGCTGGTTGACAGCTTCTTGGGCATAGGCGGTTTCGCCGGTAAGGCGGGCAAGACGCGCTAGGAACAGATCAGCCATGAAGATCGTGTCAGCCCATACCTGCTCAGGGAAGCTGGCATTTTCGGTAACGGTATGCTCAAACGCGCCTTCCCTTGTACGGGGAGCTTCAGTTAGCATCCATTTCCCGATGCGCTCGGCAGTTTCCAGAAAGACGGGGTCCTTCGTGTGACTGTAAAGAGCAGGAAATATGGCGAAGGGAGCCATGGAGTTAATAACCTTCAGATGCTCCGATTTATGCAGGTTTTGGCGTGCCCATGAGGTCAGATGATTCAGGATCTCCGGTTTTTGCGTGCTTTCATAATAAGCTAGTATCGATATAACGCCGACACCGGGCACCCAGTCCCAGTGATGAATATCCAAACCCCAATTTCCCGAATGATCAGATAGCATGTAACCATAAATTTGGCTCGCGGTTTGTTCGAGATGAGCAGATGTTAGTGCAGTTGGCATTGTCGTATTCCTCCATGAAAGTGTAGTGTCTACGTTCACTATACTATGCAGGATGACCGTGAGGCTTGGCGTATGCTCTTATTGACTTGGGGTATTGTCTACGAAATAGAACCGAAGGAAGTGAAGAGCTGTGAGTGGGGTGAAATCGGAAAACTTAGAACGGGTGGAGCAACCTGATGCCATTGGAGCGGCGGCAATAGACGAGTGGACGAATCTGACACTCTCTGCCTTTCCCGTTCATTGTTTGTATCGAACGACGAGCTTGTACCAGCGCAACTTCCATTCGCATAGCGGATTCGAATTTTATTTATGTATACAAGGCAGTGGCAAATACATTGCTGGTGAACGGATTTATGAATTAGGACCGGGAAGCTTCACGGTTGTAAGGCCCATGGCCATGCATAGATCGCGCCCGGATATGGAGGTTCCTTTTCATCGCTATGTTCTTGCCGTGGAGAAAAGCTATCTGGAGGGTCTATACGAGCGAGATATGCAGATAGCTGCATGGATCGAGCAGTGGCTTCCAGGACCGGGCAGCGACTCCCTCCATCTCCAATTAAATGCCCGCCAATTGCTGGGCTTGCAGGAAACGCTTAGTCAACTGGAGCGGGAAATCAGGGAACAGCAGCTGGGATATCCCCTTGCTGTGAAAGGACTCCTGCTGCATATGTTTACTCAGTTAGGCCGTTATCAGACGGATATAGGCATTGTTCAGCCGAGTTCGGGAGAACGAAAGAGAGTTGTCGAAAACATATTGAGCTATATGATGGAGCACTACCAGGAATCTTTGCGTATAGAGGATTTGTGCGGACAGTTTCACCTTTCGCGATCGTATCTTTGTAAAATTTTCAAACAGGATACAGGGGTTTCTGTCAATGAGTTTCTAATTGCCTATCGCATCAACAAAGCGAAGGAATACTTACAGGGGAGCGATCTGCCCATTACAGAGGTTGCAGCTTCTGTAGGGTTTCAGGATATTTCCCACTTTTGTCATACGTTCAAGCGTTTGACGGAGTTGACACCAAGTGGTTATCGGAACTTGTACCATTCCATTTAAATTCGTATATCAACTGGCATGCTGGGCAAGAGAGTTCTCTTGTCTCGGTATGCTTTTTTCCATTCATGGAAGTGACATATGGGCGGATCAAGTTACATCTTTTAAGAAGGTTTTATTGGGAGAGTTGAATTGCGCTCATACAGCGTTGGATCGAAAGAAATGCGACGTCCGACAAAAACTGTCTATTGTGATTTCAACTGCATTTGATAAGGTTAGTCTCATCATACAATGGAACCCAAGATTTAGGTGGAGGTGAGAGGAAGTGTGACGTCATTGTAGGCAATCAAGCGATTATCTAAGTCAGGCTATTCATTAGGAGAAGGGAGTTCTGTAATGTTAAAAAAAATAGGTCCCATCATCTTAGCAATGTTATTGTTTATTCAAAGCATAGGTATGGCATCGACTGATGCACCTATCGCGCATGCGGCCGAGTCGGATGTATCAAAGCTGCTAAGTGGTAATACAATAGGCCAATTGTTTCCGGAAAATATACCGGTCATTGATACTGGAGCCGTATATAATTGGCAGCAGGAAGGGCTTTATGCGACGAATCCCGGACTTTTGGCTGCAGATTCTGGCGATGCGGCCCAAATGACAGACGGTTCTGTAAGCGTTGTCACATCAACCTACAGTCAATCAGGAGCAGCTCACGGAACGTTGGTCTATGACCTGCAAGCCGTATACCGGGTATCCGCCTTGCAGGTTTGGTCCGAATTCTCTGGAACAAGCGGTTTAAAGCAGGTTGAGATTTATGCAAGCATCGACGGTGTGAATTACAACCGCGTTGCAGATACCGAAAGTACATACGGGGATGACGCAGGCATAGTTCCAGTGACCAGCAGTATCAAACCTGCTCCATATGCTAGATATGTAAAGGTCATCCTGCACAAAAATCCGGCTAAGCTCATGATGAGCATAGGAGAAGTGGCGATATGGGGCGACGCTGCGGAAGCGCCGGCGATTCTAAGCAATAACCAGTTAAAAGCTGGTGGTTACTATGCCACAGGGATGCCAAAGGTGGATACAAAGGCAACCTATAAATGGAGCACCGAACAGCCCTTTGTGACGCAAGCTGGTTTAATGACGAGCGACAATGAAGCCGGCGCTAAGAATGATGGGAGCGTCAGCGGCTTGCCTGATCTAATTGACGGTTCGAGCACGGAGGAAACGGCAGATACGATAGCCAGTATGGCCGCAGGCTCCCAAGGGAAATACGGAACGGTAACTTTTACATTAAATGATATGTATCAGATCGGGAATATCGATGTGTGGTCCAAAGCGGAGAGCGGTAATTTCATGGACGGCTATGAGGTTTTGCTAAGCGTCGATAACGTCAACTATTTCTCAAGCGGATACACTGCCAATCCTAACAGCCGATATACAAATGGCATGGTTAACACGCCTTCCTACGGCATCCCCGGCAAGCATGCGAAATATGTAAGAATCGTCATGCATAATGCCAACGACTCCGACCGACTGATTGCCGGAGAGATCGCAATCTGGGGCTGGAAGCTGTATGATGTGACGCTTGCCAAGAAAGACAACCCGGATCAGGTCGAATTCACGACCTATGTGAAAAATTACAACACGCTATATCTGGATTGGTCTGCGTATAATTCCGTAGTCAATAAGGTCAATAAATACAGCATCTACATTCGGAAGAGCGACTTTACGACAACAAACGGGCTACCCGCTCATGTGACGGCCGATAACGGATCGGTTGAACAGAAGGGGAAGTTTCTGCTTGTTTCTTCTTTGGAGCCAGAGACGACTTATTACATCGCAGTAACTCCGACGAGTACCGCCTCGGGCGAACGCAAGGATGTTAAAACGGTCAAAATCACGACACCTAGCGTTCTCGGTGGGGAGAAGGTCGGGGACATTTTCGCTATTAACGATACGCCTTATGGCGGAGGCAATTATGTGCAGCACGGGAGCAAAGAGGATGAGAACATCATCCGCAGGCTTATTCTGACGAGAGGCATCGAAGGGATTAACTTCAACCGTTGGTGGATTCATGATTCTTGGGTCAAAACGTTCTCTAATAAATACGGGGTTGGGTTCCATACGTTCTACCACGGGCCACAAGATGTTCCGATGGAAAACAAACAAGGAACTTGGTCCTTCTCCACGGTTAATGAGCCTGACTTAAAGGGCACAAATCCTTCTGCACTCGCCATGCAATTTAAGCAAAACCACGAGAGCCTGAAGGCGGTAGATAGCCGAAATTTACTGGTCGAGCCTGCTCTTGGCGGAACTGAACCAGCAAGTATGACTTGGCTTGAGAACTTATATAAATCAGACGGGCAAAATGGGGCTTTAGTGAAAACCTATTTTGACGTACTTGATGTACACCCCTATGTGAAAAACCATGAAGGTAGCTTGCCCGGACTCATTCCAGGCGCGCCGGAAATGCTGATTAAGAAAATTGAAGACATCCAGGCGCTGAAAGCCAAATATGGCGATCAGGAGAAGCCGATTATCTTCACGGAGCTAGGATGGAGCACCTATACTGGAAGCAGTTATCTTCGTCCGGTGAATCTGATCACACAGCGCAACTATTTGGCTAGAGCTTATATGCATGCGATTGCTGGCGGGATAAAGAGAATGCATTGGTATGATTTCCAGGATGACGGACTCGATGCGACTAATCTAGAGCATAATTTGGGACTCATCGACTGGAACGGCATTCCGAAGCCAAGCTATTATGCTTACTATACGATGTCTAAGGTACTGAAAGACGCCAAATACGTAAGAGCCCAGCCTAATGTCGAACACCCATATTATGGGTATGAATACTGGCATGAAGGAAAGAACCAATATATTACGTCACTTTGGGCGGCGGATGAATCTACCAAAACAGCAACCTTCAAAACGAAGGACGCCGGGGTTACCGTTGTGGGTATTGACGGAAGCTACACCTATTTGCCGGTCAACGATGGAAGCGCAAGCTTAACGATTAATGGCGCACCTGTGTTTATTTACTCCAGCACGGGCGTGGAGATTTCATCCATTGATGATTCCTTTGTGTTAAAGACTCCCTCGGTGGATGTTAGACGTGGAGAGGTTATCCACGCTGCGATCAACCGATTCGGGATGGGTGCGGAGCTGGACGGAAGGTTGGAGCTAATTGGTCCATCCGATGAATGGAAGCTGGAAGGTGACGTAAACTTTACAGCGGGAACGACGGCCATTCCGATTGCTATTCCCGTTCCGCTTAACGCGGAAGAGAAAGTCCAGGAGCTTACGCTCCAAGTCATCTCGGGCACATCGCTTGTTGCGTCCATGAAATTAAAGGCTAATGTACTGGAGACGATCAAAGTCCGCATGGCGCCTGAGATTGCTGTACCCGGGCAATGGGATCAATGGAATACGGCAATTTATGTGGAGAATGCGACTGAGGACAAAGAGCTTAGCGGCACTATAAGCGTTACCGAGGCTGTATATTTGGTCTTAGGACAAAGCGGCCCGATTGCTTTCGAGGGGCTCTTACCCGGGGAAATTAAGAAAATAACGATTCCGATCACCGAGCTTCCGGAAAAGGCGAGAGCCAAGTTAAAACTCATGGTTGAGTTGGATAGCGGATTTACGAAGATCGTGGAGAGACCGTTTAATTTTATTGCAGCTGTGAACGACCAGACGGCGCCGATCATAGATGGCAAACTGTTAGAGGCAAGCTGGCATAATGGCATGCCTATCGTCATCAACCGATCGGATCAAAATAAGAACATCGCCAATTGGGGCGGTGAGCAGGATTTAAGCGGCAAAGGCTATCTGAAGTGGGACCGCAGCCATCTCTACTTTGGTATGGAAGTTCAAGATAATATCCATGTTCAAAAAGGAACTGGCGGCGACATGTGGCAGGGGGATAGCATACAGTTCTCCATTGATACAGGAAGAGTTAACGGCATCGGCAGCGCGGAAAACAACGAGTTCGGTATCGCGCTAGGAGAACAAGGCCCGATGGTCTGGAGATGGTTGTCAGCTAATGGTAAATCGACAGGGGAGATGACGACTGTGCAAGCAGTGGTTAATCGCAGCGACATTGCCACCACCTACGAGCTTGCGATTCCGTGGTCGGAGCTGCTGCCTGAAGGCCAATCGCCACAGGACAAAGACATCTTCGGGTTTTCCATGCTGATTAATGAGAATGACGGAACTACCCGACGCGGTTGGCTTGAATACATGAGCGGGATTGGTTCCAGCAAAAATACGCAGTTGTTTGAAGATGTGATTTTCACCGAAATCGCTGCGCCCGAAGTGCGGGTAACAGGGGTTACGCTGGACCAAATGACGGCATCATTGAATCTGGGAGAAACGACCGTCCTGAATGCGACGCTCCTTCCTGGCAACTCAACCAACAAACAAGTGCGCTTTACATCGAGTGATCCAGCGGTGGCAAGCGTTGTGCAAGGGGTCTATGGTCTGCAAGCAACCGTCACTGGTGTGTCAGCGGGTACGGCAACGATTACTGTGACGACAGACGATGGTGGCTATACGGCAATAAGTACGGTGACAATCAAGGCACCTGTAACAGACGGCGATGTGCAAGTAACAGGGGTTACAATGAACCGCTCGACCGTAACTTTGAAAGAGGGTCAAGCGATATCCCTGAACGCAAAGGTCCAACCAAGCAATTCAAGCAACAAGCAGGTCCGCTTCACATCGAGCAATCCGGCGGTTGTTAGTGTTACGCAAGAGGTCAACAAGCAGCATGCAACCATTACTGGAGTATCAGCAGGTGTGGCAACGATTACCGTGACGACCGACGATGGCAGTTATACGGCGAGTAGTATAGTGACCGTCGAGGCACGTTCAAAAGGTGATGACATGCCTTCTGGAGCAGCAGCCGACGAAGCTGTTCCGATCCTGTACGCCACATTCCAGAGAGGAGCTTTGCCATGAGATTTATGAAAAAGAGCTGTACTCTTGTAGTTGCATTTGCCTTTCTGCTCGGCTTGGTTTCCGTTGCTTTTCCTTTGGAAAGTCATACTGTTCAGGCGGCAAACGGCGAGAAGGTACTAAGCGGAAATGTGATCGGAGGGACACTTTTCCCTGAGGGGACAGCGGATATGACTACCGGAGCGTCCTATACCTGGTTGACAGAAGGGATCCATGCGACGGATCCGGCTCTGATCGCTTCGGATGACACCGGTGGGCCGGATATGACGGATGGCAGTAACGGTCCAGACGATAACACGAGCAGCACAACGGGGAGCGCGGAAGGCTCTGCCGCATATGGAACGCTTATATACGACTTGAAATCCGTCTATAAGGTATCATCGGTGAAGGTATGGGCGGACACGGACAATAATAGTCATATGAGAAATTTTGAGGTGTATGCCAGCTTCGACGGAGTGACTTACAACAGGGTTGGGGCTGCGGACAATGCGAATACATCCGGCTCAGGTTTTGCCCCTGTTACGCTTGCCGTCAAGCCTGCCGTTTATGCGCAATATATCAAAGTCATTATGCACAAGGATCCGGCAAAGCAAGTCATGAGGCTAGGTGAAGTGGCCGTATATGGCGATGCTCTGGAGCCGATGGCTATTTTGAGCAATAACTATTTAAGGTCTTCCGGCTATTATTATAATACGTCCCTTCCCAAGATTGCGACTGGCGCATCCTACGAGTGGTTGACCGATTACCCGTTCATTACAGATGGAGATTTAATCAAATACGATAACGATAGCTCCAAGAATGACACTGTAGGGGGAGCACCGGATTTAATTGACGGTTCCAGTAAAGAATCCGATGCGGCTTCTACGACCAACTCGATCTGGGGTTCGAAAGGGAAGTTCGGCGCGGTTGTCTTCAACTTGAACGATGTGTATCAAATCGGGAAAATCGATGTATGGACATTGGCATCGGGCGGCAATAAGTTCATGGACGGGTATGAGGTTCTCGTCAGTACCGACGGTGTGAACTATACGTCTCTCGGTTATACGCCTAATGAGAGCAGCCGCACAGCGAACGCGATCGTGAATACGCCGGGCTACGGTGTTCCAGGCAAGCCTGCGAAATACGTCAAAATTATTATGCATAATGCGAATAACTCGGAGATCTTAACGGTCGGAGAAGTGGCGATCTGGGGCTGGAAGCTGTACGACCCTGCGCTTCCGAAGAAGTCGACGCCGGATCAAGTTGAGTTTACTGCGGAGCTCAAAAATTACAGCACGCTATATCTGGACTGGTCCAGCTATAACAGCGTTGTCAATAATGTAACCAAATACGGCGTTTATATCGAGACCTCACCTTTTGCGAGTACGACAGGTTTGACGCCGAAATTCGTGGCTGAGGCCAAGTCCCTTGAGCAGGTCGGCAAATACTTATCGTATTTCGCCCTGAAGCCGGAGACTACCTATTATGTAGCCGTAACTCCCTTCCATTCAACCGGTGGAGAGAGGAAAGATGTTGAGACGTTGAAAATTACGACGCCATCTGTTCTTGGCGGGGAGAAGGTCGGAGATATTTTTGCCATCAACGATGCTCCTTACGGTGGAGGAAACTATGTGCACCATGGCGAGACGGAAGATGTGTTCTTGATGAACAAATTACGACTGCTAAGGGATCTTGGGGGAATTAACAAGAACAGATGGTGGGACCACAGCAGCGCAATGAAAACGCTGTACGGCAAAAGCGGACTAAATTTCCACTACTTTTATCATGGACCGGGCTTTGTTCAGTCCGATAATAATGGAGGCGCCTATACGTTCTCAACTTATAATGAACCTGATCTTGCCAAAAGAGATCCGGCTGCTGCAGCGGCCGCTCTAAAGGCAAATCATGACAGCTTGAAAGCGGTCAGCAGCAAGAGCTTGCTTGTAGAGCCTGCTCTCGCCGGCCTTGATCGATTAAAAGCGGATGAGGGATTGAATTGGCTGGATGCCTTGTATAATTCCGATGGACAGAATGGCGCCTTGGTGAAAACGTATTTCGATGTCATGGATGTCCATCCTTACGTCAAATATGAGTATCCTGCTGTTCCAGGGCTGGAACAAGGCGCACCTGAAAAGCTGCTCCAATCGTTCCAGGAACTGAAAACCGTCATGGCTAGCCATGGTGATGGAGAAAAGCCAATCGTAGTTACCGAGCTAGGCTGGAGCACCTATACAGGCGGAAGCTACTTAAAAACGGTGGATCGATCCACCCAAAGAAATTACTTGGCCAGAGCTTACATGCACGCCATCGCAAACGGAATCCGAACGATGCATTGGTATGATTTTGCCGATGACGGCACGGAGACTAACAATTTGGAGCATAACCTAGGACTGATCGACTGGAACGGTAAACCGAAAGAGAGCTATTACGGCTACTATACTTTGATTAGGGTGCTTAAGGACTCGAAATATCTAGGCGCAGTATCGAATGTGGCTAATCCTTATTATGGGTATCAATTCTGGGACGAGAATAAGAACAAGTACATCACATCTTTATGGGATGCGAGCTGGAAAACGACAAGCAGCACTTCCCGAACGGCCCAAATTGCGACATCTGATCCAGGTGTAACGATTGTTGGAATTGATGGGAGTTACAAATATATGGCTGCAGTATCAGGAGTTGTAAGCGTGCCTCTGACTGGAGCACCAGTGTTTATCTACTCCCTTGCCGGCGTTACTGTAAATTCCATCAACTGATAGGAAGACCAGATTTTCCCTCCCGGACAGCCGTGTTAATGGTACAATAGATAACAAAACAATGCGCCGAAGCGGAGGTCCATCATGAGAACCAGCATATCCGGAAAAGCCATGATGATTTATGGTATCGTATTCCTTTTCATCATCGCCCTGACCTTCTGGTTGTCCTATACAGGCACTGTGGGCAGGCTGCAGAAGGACTTGCAGGATGCTAATCTTGCACTGTTGAAACAGGTTGATTCCAAGATCGAGGCTGCCTTTCGCCAGACGGAGAAGGATCTGCTCTCCATGGCGGAAGGGCTGGAATTTGTTTATTTTATGAATAACAGCTACAGTGATGACGGTCACAGATATAGCATTTACTATACTTTGACGAACAGGTTGAGGGAATTTATTTCAAATAATCCCAATTACTCCTCTGTCTTTGCGTATTCTCATATCAGTGGAGACTTAATGACAGAGGAAACCTATTTAAAGCAAGCATCGTCAGAGTTCAATTGGTTGGCCCAGTACCTGGATATGCCTGAATATTTTAAGTGGCTATCGACTCAGAAGGTATGGGATGGCCATGAGACCCAAGATGTGATTACCTTGGTCCGCAGCTTTCCTAGCCTCAGCAGTCCTGGCTTCAGGAAAGGTCTAATGGCAATTAGCATCAAAGAGGCTCAGTTGTCTCAGATGATTAAAGCGATCTACGAGGATGGGCACGCTGGTCAATTTTTCATTCTGGATGCGGAAGGGAATGTCGTCACTCATGACGATAAGAACCAGCTTTACCGCAATATGAAGTCGCTGCCGTATATACAGACGATATTAAGGGATCCAGACAGCGGATCCTTCAACGTGAAGCTGGACGGGATTCAGGAGTCTGTCTTTTACCGGACGAGCGGATACACAGGCTGGAAATTTGTCAGCATAATGCCGGAGTCCACCGTATTTGAGCCGATCAAGGTTACACGCAACCTGCTGCTCACATTTGCCGTCGTGATGTTCTTTTTAGCATTGGCTGCATTATTTTATGTAAATCGCTGGACCTTCAAGCCGCTGGATCGATTGGCAGGTAAGCTGTCCGGCGTGAACAAGCGGAGAGGGCAGGGGGCAGAGAGTATAGGACTCAGAAACCTGGAGCATATATTCGATGAGATGGTTACGGACCGCGAGCAATTGGAGCAGCATGTCAGGGATTCGAAGCCGATGCTCAAGTGGAAGATCATGATGGATGTATTGAACGGCAACCGTTCCGATTTCCATGCGATGTATCATCATTTGGAATTTTTGGGGATTCACATGTATGCGGAGCGCTTTATCGTGTGTACGGCTGAGATTGGCAAGGAAGGTGAACAGCTTGCTCCGCGGGACGAAACGTTGTACACGTATATGTTCTGCAATGTCGCGGAGGAGCTGATCCGAACTGAGCATGCGGGCTTGGCCATTGATTTGGGTGGCGGCCGGGCGGCTGTTCTTCTCAGCTTCGCAGAAGGTGATGCAGAGCAAAATCATTTGAGAACATTAGTCATACTTGAACTCATCCTTGATATCATGAAGAGGCAGTTTGGCTTAACGGTAACGATCGGAGTCGGCAAATGCCGCATGGAGATGAAGGAGATACCGATCTCGTTTGATGAATCGCAGAAGGCACTTCATTATAAAATGATCTTCGGCAAGCATTCGGTTATATCGGTAGATGACTTGCAGCCGCCGGACCGACAGGATTATTACAAGCTCAGCCGGATGATCGATCCGGTGATGGAAGCCATGAGGCAAACAGATCGCGTCAAGATGCTTACGTACTTATCGGATACATTCCGTGAAGCGGTTGGCAGCAATCTTCCTCCGGAGCTGATCAGGCAGCTGTGCTACGACCTTGTGATGAAATCTTTGCAAACCGTCAAAGCCATTGGGATTGAGCCGGAAATTTCGATGGGTCCCCTAAGCAGCTTTTATGACCGTATTGGAAAGTGTGAGAACTGGAAGGATGCGGAACGGCTAGTCGGAGATACTCTCGAGGGCTTGGCTTCACAAATTGAGGAAAAGCGCAATCAACGTGGGAAAAATGAGACGATCGAGCGAATGCTGGACTATATCCGAGAGCATTATCAGGAGTATGATCTGTCATTAGACCGGTTGGCCGAAATGTTTCATCTCACTCCGCCTTACATCAGCAGACTGTTTAAGGATCACACGGAAAGCAATTTTATTGATTACATGATCGAAATTCGCATTAAAGCGGCAATGGAGCTTTTGAAAGATAAGTCTATTAAAGTTAATGACGTTTCGGGAGCAGTCGGATATGCAAATACGAGAAGCTTCCTGCGTACCTTCAAAAAGTATACAGGCTTAACGCCAACGGAGTATCGGGAACACATGTCGAAGCCTATTCCGTCGTAAGTCGCAAATAACGGGTATCACCTGCCGTCTGGCTGGGATACCCGTTTGTTTATGCGCGTTTGGAACGCCTTAGTACAACAATTAATGCCAGGATGAGAAAGATAAGCGGTAATGCCGCGGTGCTCATACCTTGACTTGATCGGACATGAGTTAGCATAGCGCCAGCCATTATAATTACAATAATGCCAGCGGAGTAAAAAGAGATGCGCGGCTTCCAGAAGCCGATAACTAGCCCGATTCCAGCTAATAATTCAATAACTCCAACGACATACATGGCGTTTAAACCATACCCATAGGTTACTGTAAAAGCTTCCACCTGCATGGGATTTGTGGATAATTTCATAAAGCCAAACATTAGAAACGCGACTGTCAGCACACTTTGAAATATGCGAGTCGTCCATTTCATATTAAAAAGAGACCGAAAGATAGCTGAGCGAGCCGACTTCATAGCTGCGATGAATTACTTGAACGGGACGTTCTGGGTCGCCGCTGCCCATTGTAATAAAGAGCGGAATGAAATGCTCTGGTCTTGGCACAGCCATACGAGCATTCGGGGCTAAAGCAGCGTAGTCGAACAGCGCCTCCAGGTTCTGCGTTTGCATGTTCGAGATGAGCCAATCGTCGAAATCAACAGCCCAAGCGTCTGGCTCTTTGGCATCCCAATTAAGAGCTCGCAAGTTATGCACAGTAGCACCGCTTCCGATAATCAGGATATCCTCCTGATCGAGGCCGCGCAGTGCTTCGCCAATACGATACTGCTCCGCAGGCGGCAAGTACGGATTGACGGACACTTGAATGACTGGGCATTCTGGTGTTGGAAACATCCGTAATAGCGGAACCCAAGAGCCGTGGTCAAGCCCGCGCTGGGAATCCAAATTCACAGGAATGCCTTTCGCCGTGAAACGGTCAGCGATCATTCGAGCAAGCCCCACATCCCCTTTGGCAGGATATTTGATTTGAAACAGTTCATCCGGGAAGCCGCGGAAATCGTAGATGGTGTCATATACATCATTGGTGGACGAAATAGTGAGTACCTCTGTTTCCCAATGAGCCGTAAAAATGACAATAGCTTTCGGAGTAATCTTCTTGCCATAGTCGAGCAGGAATTGTGTGCAAGCTGTATCTTGAATAGCCATCATGGGAGATCCATGTCCTACAAATATAGGTGAAATCATGATAAAAACACTCCTTTATAAATTACTTTTCTTTATATTACTTAAATTCACTTAGTTACTTTATGTAACTGATATTACGTCAAAATGTTAGTTTCGTCAAGTAACTAAATTACTTTTTGTAACCTTGTATATCCGTGTCAACTTACTCTATAATAAATAGACATATAGAGGTGATAAACATGGAACGCAACCTATTGTGTCCTCGTTTCGAAAAAGCCGTAGAAATCCTTAGCAAGCGCTGGACATCGCTTATCGTTTTTCAATTACTATCAGGCCCGCAGCGGTTCATAAATATCGATCAGGCACTTCCGAATTTGAGCGGCAAGGTATTGTCGGAGCGACTGAAGGAGCTTGAGCATGAAGGCATCGTTAAGAGGGTAGTATTCCCAGAAAGTCCCGTTCGTATCGAATATTCACTTACGGACAAGGGACTGGCATTGGCGCCGATTTTCGGTGAGATTGCCAAATGGTCACAAGAGTGGCTGCCTGTTCAGGAGTAGGTTGTGCAAGAAAAGGTCATCTAACCTGCAAAAAAGTTGTAGGTTAGATGACCTTTTCGAGTAAGCGCGTGGTTCATTATGCGAATAAGGTAACTGAAGTTGCTTATTTTTCTTAATAGCCCGGTTATAAGTGCATAAGCAAGTTAGGCATGCTTATTGTTGGCTAATCCACCCTGGAAGTCTCGTTTATTAGCTAATAAGCATGTCCTAAGGTCTTATGTGACGAGATGCACTAATATTAGAATGAATAAGCAAGCTGAACTTGCTTATTTATAGCTAAAATGCTTTTCGTAGAAGGCTCAGTTAGTTCCGATTTGTAATGCCCCCTAAAGTATACAGACCGCTCATCTCCTATTGGAGAGAGCGGTCTGTATACTTTATCTTATTAATCATGTTTCTTAGGATCAACCAGTAGTTCCAAAGCGGATAAAGGATTTCCGCCTTCCTCATCGTTCGATTCAACGAACCGTTTAAGCACATTTAACTTGTTTTCCCAATAGCGTTCATAATAGGATAGCCAACGCTTCAACTCCATAAGCGGTTCCGCCTCCAGCCTGTATCGGGTCTCGCGGCCGACTTTGCGTTCTTTCACCAACCCGGCATCAGCTAAAATGCGAAGATGCTTGGATACCGCGGTGCGGCTTATCGGAAAATGGCCGGAGATAACCGTAACGGGCATCTCTTGCTCGCCGAGCAGCTTCAACACCTGACGGCGGGTCGGATCAGCGATCGCTTGAAAGACGTCATGCTTCTGCGAGGGGACTGCCATCTTAAGCCTCGACGTGAGCAGCCAGTTTCTTCGCCAGGCCAACCCAGCCCATCGACATTGTCTCACGAACAGCTGTGTGTGGTTGACCAAATTCCGTAACTTTATCTGCATCCCAGCCGGAGTGGATGAGGGTGAATTCCGTTTTGCCTTCTAAATCGGTTAGTTCAAAAGTCAGGGACCAATCCTTGCCCCATTCGAAAGACAAACGGTTCGGCGGGTCAAGCTCGGTTACTTTACAAGGGGATTTGCCAAAAGGTCCTGCTTCCAAGTGAAATTCATAGCCAACCTCTGGCTTGAAATCATTTGGCATGAGCCAAGCCGCGATGCCTTCAGATGTTGCTACAGCATTCCAAACCTTTTGAATCGGTGCGTTAAAAACTAGTGTTTGCTTGATATCCGGCAATGTGCCTTGAGTCTGATTTTCCATAAATAAGAAGCCTCCAATGATTAAATTATTTAGGATTTCGTTTTCACTTTACTCTTATGACGCAATCGCAGGGCTGACCATTTATCGTCCACCGCGACATTGCTTACAAGACGATAGTCTGTTTTCTCATCCATCAACTTCCATAGAATGTCTCGGTTAATGTCGGTTTTCACCTTCGAACTCTGCTTTGGATAGGTTATCCAGAACACAGCTTCATCGTTCAAAAAGGCAATCGCTTTAGGTGCCCATTCAGCCACCTCTGCGGCATTGTTAACAAAAAGCTGAACGAAATCGTAGGTCCCATTCGGCTCCTCATTATCCTCAATCCCAAGCTTGTAGCCTTCGGGTGCCTGAAGAACGAGAGCTCGTCCTTGCTTGTACCGCAGCTTCTTCAGCAATTCGTCCTGCATCGTAAGTCATTCCTTCCCGTATGTCCTTTTCGTATTGTGTCCAAAAAATTTGGTTTTCCAAAGGCATTACAATACGAAACCAAATGGTTACACAAAGGATTATACGAAACCTTTTGGTTTCATGTCAAGGGGGTCGTTAGGTAACAATTCTGGCTTGAAGTTTCTGTTCTCTTTTTCAACAACTCTGAAATCATGGTATAGTTATGAAAAACATAGAGTGGAACAAAGGAGAACGATATGATACGTTTTGCTGTTATTGGAACCAACTGGATCACGGAAGAATTCATTCATGCTGCCCGCGAGACGGGGGAGTTCGACTTAACTGCCGTATACTCGCGTACGGAGGAGAAAGCTGCGGAATTCGCTCAGAAATTTGAGGTTTCTCATATCTATACAAGCTTAGAAACGTTTGCGCAAAGTAAGGAATTCGATGCAGTTTATATTGCGAGTCCAAACTCGCTTCACGCTGAATACGCGATACTCTGTATGAATCATGGCAAGCATGTTATCTGCGAAAAGCCTGCGGCATCCAATACCGCTGAGCTCTCGGCGATGATTCAAGCTGCACAAACGAATAAAGTGGTGTTCATGGAGGCTCTCAAATCCACGCTGCTTCCTAATTTCAAGGCGATACAAGATAATTTACATAAGTTAGGGAAAATTCGGCGTTATTTTGCGAGCTATTGCCAATATTCCTCTAGATATGATGCTTATAAGCAGGGAACAGTACTGAATGCGTTCAATCCCATTTTTTCCAATGGCTCGCTTATGGACCTGGGCGTCTATTGTATTTATCCGTTGGCTGTGCTTTTTGGTGCTCCTGAACATGTACAAGCTAGTGGAGTGCTGCTGGAGTCGGGTGTGGATGGCGAGGGCAGCCTGCTGCTGAGCTACAAAGAGATGGATGCGGTTATCATGCACTCCAAAATTTCGAGCTCCTACCTGCCAACAGAAATTCAGGGTGAGCATGCGACAATGGTCATCGATAAAATCAACACACCTGAAAAAGTTGAAATCCGTTACCGAGATGGTTCAGTGGAAAACTTGACGCGGGAGCAAGGTGTAAGAACGATGCGCTATGAAGCGGAAGAATTTATTCGGCTTATCAAAAGCGGAACATTGGAGTCACCGACGAACTCACATGCGAATTCCAGCATTGCCATTGCCATTATGGATGAGGCTAGAAAGCAGATGGGGCTTGTTTTTCCTGCTGACCGTAAGGCGGGTCAGTTCGAATAGGCGAAGGTAGTGAAGCGTTCTTGCAAATGAATCAAAGATTGCCGCAAATCATTCCACCAATAAACGTGAGAAGAATAACGGTTTACGCCGTCCTTTTGGGCAAGAGTGACTATCAAGGTTGAGTAAGTTCGATACTGGCGTGCGAAGTTGTACTTTGTACAACATTAAGCAAGATATTCGGCGTTATTGCGGCAATTGTTGCAGAAACTGCAACATTTTCTCCCGAATGTAGCTCAATTGGGTGAAATACGGGGAAAATGTTGCAAAAAATACCACAACAGCAGCTTGTTGCGAAGAAACAGTCGAAATTGTTGTACGTTGTACAACTTTTGCCTATTTAAACCGGGTGAGGACTGTCACATAGACAACAAATTCAATAACCGAATGAAAATTCGGTTATTCTTTATCTTACTCAGCAACACCCAACACTGCCAAGGTGCAGATGATAGAGGTGCCGGACGATAAGGCACCGGAGAACATGAGCCCTACTGAGGAACAGCAGCTGATGCGGTTGGTGCTGGTGGAGCGGGTTAATCGCGTGATACGGATAAATCGCGGGGAACCCTACCATAAGTAACGGCTAAATTTTCAGTGAAATCCTTCGTCGTATTTATAGGGCTTCAGTCGGGATATCCCCGCTTCAATAAATAATGGTTTTTCGTTACTCGATTAAATACTCACTCACCCTCTTCCGTACCAAACAAATCCCGGGATGTGCTCAAGAGTTTTTTAGCTTCATGGCGATCTGCAACTTGGAGTTTGTTTAAGATATTCGTGACATGATTGGCGACAGTTTTCACACTCAGTTGAAGACGTGAGGCAATTTGCAAGTTTGTACATCCGTCGGATATAAGCTCCAATATTTCGCTTTCACGACCGGTTAGTTCGGAGAGAGCAGGGTTGGCAAGTTGTGATTGTTGCGGCATCATAAAATAATGCATCATGCGTGCCGCGATGTCCGAACTAAATACGGCTCCGCCTCTTTCAACCATGCGAATTGACTGCAGCAGCTCCATTTCTCCTGCGTCCTTTAGGACATAGCCTCTTGCTCCCATTTGCATAGCGGTAAAGACGGATTTGTCGTTCTTCAGCATGGTTACAATTAAAATTTTCATATCGGGGAGCTTTTCCCTGATAATTCTTGTAGCTTCAATTCCGTTGATACCGGGCATCCGAACATCCATAACGATGACATCCGGATGCAGGGATACAGCCATATCAACGGCTTCTTCTCCTGTAGCCGCCTCCCCGATTACCTGTAAATCATCCGTTGTTTGAATTAAATTTCTTACGCCGCTGCGAAATAACGGATGGTCGTCCACTAATAGGATCTTCATACCTAATCCTCCCTATGTGAGAATGGCAGCAGTGCTTTTACACGTGTTCCGCCTGTTTCCAATCGTTCAAATACACATTGACCGCCTAGCTCCTTCGCACGCTCGCGGATGGATGTTAAACCGATTCCACCATTACCTGACGGCTTGATGTGGACGGGAATACCAATTCCATTATCTAAGACTTCTATTTGCAATTCATTTGCCGAATTCATCTGCAAATATACGTCGCAAATTGTAGCTTTCGCATGTTTTACGATGTTTACGAGCGACTCTGTTACGATGCGATAGGCCGCCACTTCCACCGCTGCCGGCAAATCGGGAAGCTCTTGAGGAATATGTAATTTTGCACGCAAAGGGGTGATATGCAGGGATGCGGATACTTGTTCCGATGTTTTGATGGTGTCTTCAATACGCGCCTTAATTGAGCCTATCAAGCCAAACTCATCAAGTGTCGGTGGACGCAAGTCGTGAACCATGGTTCGAATATCATCAACCGTAGAACGGATCGTCATCCTTAATTCTCCAAGCAGGACGAAGGCCTTATTGGGATTCTTTTCAATATATTGCTCGGCCGCTGCCACATTAAAAGCTAAAGACATCAAACGGGGTGCAAGGTCGTCATGAAGATTTCTGCGAATTTGTCTCCGTTCTTCTTCCCTGGCATAGATGAGACGTGTGCGGGAGTCTTGCAGGTCTCTGGCTAGAAGCTTCATATCGCTGGCCATATTCACGCTATGAACAATCTGTCCTGCTTGCCGCAAAAGGACATCCAGCAACTTACGATCCTCCGACGTAAAGACTTCTCCGGGAGACCGGCTGGAAAGAAGCAGCTTGCCAAGCACCTCTCCGCCGTGAATGATGGGGATATCCTGCACGTCAAAAGCTGTTTTCCCCGCTACAGACATAAGTTTCTCTTGTCCATTGATGCTGATAGAAATGCCGACGTAGGGGAGCCGAAGGGCATCCTGAATTGTTTTGACCATAATATCGAGCAATGAGTCGTGATCAATCGGTTTGATTAAGTGATCCCCTAGTTCGGCAAGCACGGCAAACGGGTCGTCGTGCTTTCCCTTCATTATTCTGTTTACGATACGCTGTAGTCGTTCTTTTAGAGGCATGAATAAAAAAGCAACGATAGATGTCGCCACCAGCGAAATGATGAAGTTCCCTTCGGTCTGAAACACATGACTAAAATACAGGACGGAGAAAGAGTAGATAAGGACGATAGAAAGATATAAGGCTCCGTACACAATCGTTCGGTTGACAAGCGGATCAATATCCCATAACCGGTGTCGTAGGATGGCAAATGTCAGTGTTAAAGGGATGAGGGCAACAAATACATGGAGTGACGCATTCAAATAAATATAAGATATAGGATTGTCGGCAAAAACCTGGTAAACGATCAAACCGCTTACCCCGATAAATCCCAGAAAAGAAATCGAAACGCCATAAACCACCCATTTCGTCTGCTGCCGCTCTTCTGACGAGGATATTTTCATGTAGCGGTAAAACTGAGAATAGATCATCGTACCAATAGCTGATAAATAGTAGATAATTTTAGCCATTCCCGACCAATTTTCCAAATCAAGCACGGTACCGGGGAATACGAAACTAACGATTTGCACTATGGAAAAGGGGATAAAAACGTAATAAGTTCGGGAAGGTGAAAACCGACCGATCGGAAACAACAGAAATAACAGGAAAAGGGAAATCCATCCAATTGCCCTGACGCCATCATTCCATCGTTCCCATAACGAGATTCCTTCAGAAGCTATGTCGACTAATGAGGGGAAGGTTGTTCCGTATGCCACGAGGGCAAGCACGGCAATGGAACCCATAACCCCCTTCTTGCATTTCCAAATAATAACCGCTGAGGCTATATAAAAGAGAAGAGGGAGAACGCAATCGATAATGACGAAGGCAAGCGCATAGGTATCTGGCGTAAAATGATAACGGTTTAGAGCCTCTATTGTTGTCGGCGGAGCGGGAGACATGGGACCGCATAATTGCAATACACATTTGTTGCGTAAATTTTCATAGTAATTGGAAATAGCGCCAATAAAGAAAATGAACGTTGCGATACTAAATGTGACGGAAAAAGCTTGCAAAAGCCATATAGGATGTATTTTTTCCATTATGGACGGTCGATCTCGCTTTATCGGATTCGGTACTGACATCTTGCTACCTTCCTTTCTACCTAGAGGAACCAATAAGAAAATTATGGATGTCCCCAAAATAAATATATACGTAAACCCTTGATTTGACGAGGGATTGTCACGAAAAAAACAGAAAAACACCCTTTCCTTTGGTAAAAATGAAGTCACCACAACAAATCAACCAAGGAGGATGTTTTTTATGTCTATCGTACCAAATACCTCAGTTTCTGAACAGCAGTTAAATTATCATTTCCCGAAATTACCCATGTAAACTTCCCGCAGCAGCTAGGAGCAGCTACTCTTCAAAACAGGAATATAGGTTTGTTATGTTTATTACAAGAAATCGAAATTAAATGGAGGATGAAAAAATGACACTGGAGAGAGTAGTCAAGTGGCTTGGGTTTCTTTGCGTATTGGCGGGAATCATCAGAATGGGGATGACACCGTCGTCGCTCATTTGGGGAGATGATAGTACGCCGGAGGTTATTTGCGGATTCACGGCCTGTATTTTGATGGCCATCAGCTCCATTGCGCTTTACATGGCGCAGTCCCGTGAAACCGGGGTACTTGGATTTATTGCAGCTGTAATCCTTATGATCGGGAACTTGTTGGTAGCATCTAATTTTTATGGTTTGTTCGCATACGGCTTTTACGCCAAAGATGGAGCGTTCGCGAGTATGATGGGAGGAGTTTCGGGCATGGGGATGCTGCTGGGGACAATTATACTTGCGATTCTGACCTTCCGCGCAAAAGTGTTTCCGCGTTGGACGGTTATCCTGATGGTCATTATGCTGGTTTCATTCGGACTTCCATGGCTTGACAAGTGGTTTGCCTTCTTCTGGGGTCTATCATATGTAGGAATGGGTTTTCTAATTTGTACAGGAAAATATAATACCAAGCAGGCTGCTATGACTTAGGAATACAGGTTTATTATGTTTATTACTAGAAGTCGAAATCAAATGTTGGTATGACATTGAGGGAGGAAAAAGTATTATGTCTAATTCACGAAATAAAATGCAATCATTGCTAATAAGCTCGGTGTTGGGTGGAATGCTTGCATTTGCCGGTATCGCGTCTGCTTTTGGTGAGACAACACCTACTGGTGCTGAAATTAAGGAGTTCAGTCTGTTGGATACGGCTTCTGACGTTGTCGGCTCAGCTGACTTCACGCCGGAGGGTAATAAAGATGGCCACTTCAAGCTGTTGCTGAGCCTAGCGCAGAAAACGGTCATTAATGCGGTTGTACTTCGTTCTACGGATGATTACGGCAAGGACAATTTTCAGGGAGTGTGGAGAACAAACCGCGCCACCACCGGCTGGCTGCTCGGCATTGTCCAGGATAAAACAGTAACAACATCAAGCGGCACCACCCATGAAAGTGAAATCATTAACCCAGGTTTTCGAAAAGATGTAAAGGAACCTGTCGGTGAGTTCAATGGAGAGCTTAAATTCGACTTATATGCTAGCAACAACGGAACGATTAAGGAAACGCAGTCTTATGTGCTGGAAATCGAGACTCCGCAAGGTACGATTGTTTCCAAACCGATTAAATATAACAAGCCGATGAAATCGGGAGGGACAGCAACATCGCCTACACCAGCTCCAACACCTTCCCAGAATCCGCCATCAACAACGCCAACTCCAACATCTACTCCAAGTCCGACGCAGCCTACACCGACAACACCTACACCAAATCCAGTACCTCCATCATCACCTGCTCCTGCGGAAGGGCCGACGATCCACGTATTTCTCAAGGGCCAAGAGCTTCACTTTGATGGTGCCCAGCCTATTCTAAAGGATGGTTCAACACTAGTTCCATTCCGCAAACTCTTTGAAACCCTCGGTTTTACGGTGAAATGGGTTGAGAATGGCAATATCCAACAGGCGCTTGGAACGAAAGACGGTTTATCTATAGAATTAACGATTAACAGTACTATCGCAAAAGTAAACGGAAAGAACGTCAGCTTGGACGTTCCTGCCAAAATCATTAATGGAAACACGTTGGTTCCATTGCGCTTCGTGGCGGAGAACAGCGGTTTCCAAGTCTCTTACTCCCGAGAGGGCAATGTTGCGACGATCCAAATCGAAGATGCCGATGTTGCGACTTATCCCGATCCAACTACGGATCCAACACCAGTACCAACACCAGTGCCAACACCAGTACCAACACCAGATCCAGCACCCATTCCGTCTAAAGAGGAGATTGAACCTTATGTCGTTAAAGGTTACGTACGCGACGCGAAAGGCCATCCAGTACCAGATGTTTCGATCTTTGCGGATAATACCTTGCTTTACGACAGCAATATCCTTGGAGTCACCGATGAATCAGGACATTATCGGATTGAATTACCGCAAATCACAACAACATGGCGAATGGGCGCTGACCTCACCAAAGAGTTTAACGGCAAGAGTTTCACCTTCCATTTAGCAGCTGACGTCGACCGTCCGCTTGCGGGGAGCGCGGGAGCTGTCCGAGATTTTACTTGGAAGAAGTTTGATGGTCAAATTTATATTTATCCCAATTTTTCATCATTCGATGAAAGCCTGCCTGAGTTCGATATGAGCGATCTTGAAATAACACTTACGCCTGTCGGTCCATTGATTGACGGAAGCACAGGCCAAAAGCTGATTAAGCACGGCGGCCCTGTCAAAGGCGGCGCGGGTATCGATAATGTACCAATCGGACGATACAAGGCGACAGCCAGATGGCTGCCTGAAGGACATGAACCATTTCCCATGCAGATAAGTGTTAATAGCGGCAAATATGCTGAATCTGCTGAATTCGAATTTGACATATCCAGAACCGCTTCCTACTATATAAGCGAGTTTGAAGTTAAGCTTCCTTAGCATTTGCTGTGAATCGAAACAAAGATATGAATATAAGCAGATGCGCGTTAAACCTAAAAAGGACCGTCAGGATGATCTTTCCTGACGGTTTTTCTTTCTTCTATTCCAAAGACCCGGAAGGACGGCCGCCGCCCGTGATGATGGGTCTACTTGCCACGGTTAGCGTACGTGCGGAGCGCTTTCGAATCAAATGATACATAATGCCCGCGAGGAGCCATACGCCTCCCATCCATAGGGCATCTTTGTCGAGCAGAGACAATAGATAGCCAATGAATCCGGCTCCGATTAAAGGGAGAATGAGATAGAGGAACGTTTGCTTCGGCGAGCGCTGCTTATCTTTGATGTATTTTTGAACAATAACTGAGATGTTTACAAAGAAGAAGGCCGTTAATGCCCCGAAATTCACGAATTTCACAGCATTATCTAGCGATATTACAAGAGCGAGCAGAGAGACGACGCTTACGATCACGATGTTGGTGACAGGTGTGTTGAACTTAGGATGAAGGGATCCGAACACCTGTTTAGGGAGAACGGAATCGCGCCCCATCACGAAGAGGAGACGAGAGACGCTAGTTACCGATGATAAGCCTTGGGTAAAAATAGCGAGTATAAGCACGGTGATGAACACTGAGCTAAGTGCTGCTCCGCCGACGAGTTTCACGATCTCGAACCCAGCCGAATCTATATTGATGAAGGTTAGCTGTGGATAAACCAGCTGTGTCAGGAAAGACGGAACCAAGTAAAGAATACTTGCTGCGATGATGATAATCATGATGGCCCGAGGGATCGTTTTCTCGGAGTTTTTGGTTTCTTCCGACATGGTCGTGACTGTATCAAAGCCTAAAAATGAGAAGCAGATCATCGATGCTCCCGCAAGAATGGTGGAGAAGGGTACTTCGGTTTGCAGGAATGGCTGCAGCGGATGAACGTCTCCGGTGATATTGCGGAAAAGGAAAAGGCAGAAGACCGTGATAAAAAGGATCTGAATCCAGACGAACAGCTTGCTGATATTTGCAGAAAACTTAATGCCAATAATATTTACGATGCCGAGAACGATATTGAGCCCAATGATCCAGACATACGCCGGAATGGACGGGAATTGTGCATGAAGATAGATGCCGAAGGTGAGGCAGGCAATGATGGGGGAGAAGAAGTAGTCAAGAAGCAGTGCCCAGCCGACTAGGAAACCTAAGTAGGGATGAATACTTTTCTTCGTATAGGTGTATGCGGAGCCTGATGTGGGAAAAGATTTGGACATAACACCATAGCTGTACGCGGTGAAGAAGATAGCAACGAAGGCAAGCAGGTAAGCTTGCGTCAGCATGCCATGTGCATTCTCATAAGCAATGCCGTAGATGGAGAAATAAATCATAGGCGTCATCCATGCCAGCCCCATGTAAACGACTTGGGACAGGTTTAAAGATTTGCGTAGTGTGACTTCTGATTTCATGATGTTAACACTCCCTTATCCTTGTTTGTCGGTGATCGTACGGAGCGTATATGCAAAAAAGCCAAGGAGATATCTATGAAACAGATATCCTCCCGGGCTTTTATCCCTCCGTGAACACAGGGTTAGCTGTGCGTTTTCTCTTGGTCCAGACCGAGGCTGCTTGCACTCGCGGAACCCTAGAAAACCATGTATGTGATGAATCATTACTTACTTATTAGCAAAAACCGCATTTCACTTTGTTGTGTTAGATATTTGTCTTATGTGTAAGTAAATATAACACATAGTTAATCTCGTGAGAAGTATTTTAGATAAAAGAAGGAATTAATCTAGAAGTTATTGACACATATCATTAACGATGTTATGTTTAGTAACACAAACGAATACGATTGTTTACTAGGGTTCCGCCGGTCATGACCGGGCTGGTCCGAGAGTAAACCGCTCTTGTAGAAGAGCGCCACGGAAGGATAAAAACCTGGGAGATATCACCAAGACATTTGAGTCTTGTGATGTCTCCCTTTTTGTTTAACGACATGGCGAAGGAGATTGGTAGCATGGATAACATTTGGAGCAAGACGATAGGGCCGGGCGGCAAGTGGTCAGGAGCGATTGGTAGAGGGAAGTTGATTCGTTTTACGGCGCTGGAGGCGGGCGCGAATGTGTCTATACAAGTGTTCCACGCGAAGGATCTTACGGAGCGCTACAATATGCCGGATACGCTGAAAGCCCAGCATACAGCACATTTGACACGCGGTAACGTGCTGATGAGCGACAATGGCCGAGCGTTAGTGAGTATTGTGGAGGACAGTATCGGTTGGCATGATCCGCTTAGCGGATACACAAGCCGTACGGCTACAGATGCCAAGTACGGGACGACGAATTTCCAAGAGCAGCGGAATGAGTGGCTGCGGAGCGGGCAAGAAAACTTTGCAGTAGAGTTGGTGCGTAATGGTCTCAGCATGCGCGATATGATGCCGGTTGTGAATTTATTTTCCAAAGTTTTTTGTGATGACAATGGGGATATGCATTTTAGTGCTGCTCATTGCCCTGCGGGTGCCACGGTTACGCTGCGTACGGAATTAGATTCCTTGCTAGTCTTATCGAACACACCGAACCCGCTTGACCCAAGATCAACTTATCCATCTGTGCCAGTCAAAATAGAGGTGCTATCCGCATCGCCTGTGGGTGAAGATGATTATTGCTTGAATTATCGTCCGGAAAATCGCAGAGCTTTTGAAAATACATGGGAATATCACACGCTGTTAGGAGGAATTTAAATGGCTGTTTTTAATCGAGTGGAAAGCCCTCGCCTCGCCCGGGATGCCATCTATAGCGAAGTTATTCAAGCGGGAGACGGTTGGATGCGCGTTTTGAAGCCAGGGCAAGTGCTCCGCATTGTCGACCTGGAAGGGAATCAGGCGGCAGACACGCTGTTTTATGATGCAGAGAATCCTGAAGATCATTATAGTGCGGTCGCGACGATTGCAGGTCAAAGCAACATTTATCTCAGCACAGGCTCTGTCCTTCGAGCGGAATCTGGTAAGGCATTGCTTGAAATCGTAGCCGACACCTGCGGGCGCCATGATACGGTCGGTGGTTCGTGCTCGGCTCAAAGCAACACGGTGCGCTACTCGCACGATAAGCTGTCGATGCATAATTGTCGGGATACGTTTATGCTGCAGCTTGCACAGCACGAAAGCGGAGCATATACGAAGCGGGATTTGGCGCCGAACATTAACTTCTTTATGAATGTACCTGTCACACCGGATGGTGGGCTGAAGTTCGATGATGGCGTTTCCGCTCCAGGCTGCTATGTAGAGGTCCATTCGCTAGGCAGCTCTATGGTGCTTATCAGCAACTGCCCGCAGCTTAATAATCCTTGTAATGCCTATAATCCGACGCCGATTCAGGTTCTTATTTGGGAGAAGTAAGTTCCTTTGCTTAATAGGAGATAGATGGTCTACGAAATTCGAAGGGTGTGGATACGATGTTTACTAAAGTGCTGATTGCTAATCGTGGCGCTATCGCTGTACGCATTGAACGTACTTTGCGCAAGCTCGGGGTTGCGTCCGTTGCTGTATATACGGGGGCAGATCAAGATAGTTTACATGTGGATGGGGCGGATGAAGCTGTTCTGATCGGTGAAGGACCGGCGAAGGAAAGCTATCTGAATATAGAGTTGATTTTGAAAACAGCCCTGGAAACCGGTGTGCAGGCGATTCATCCCGGTTACGGCTTTCTGAGTGAAAATGCTGACTTCGCTCGTGCTTGCCGTGAGAATGGCATTGTGTTTATCGGCCCTACACCTGAGCAAATGGAGATGTTCGGACTCAAGCATTCTGCACGGGAAATCGCTGAAAAAGTCGGCGTACCAATGCTGCCGGGAACACCGCTGATTACAGAACTGGATGAGGCATTAGTTGAAGCTGCACGTATTGGTTACCCTGTTATTCTCAAAAGCACAGCAGGTGGCGGCGGCATTGGGATGCGAGTTTGCACAGATGAGGCAACATTAAGAGCTGCTTATGATGGCGTTCGCCATTTGGCAGAGACGAATTTCAAAAACGGCGGCATGTTTCTTGAAAAATATATCGCGAGAGCACGTCACGTTGAGGTGCAAATTTTCGGAAATGACTTCGGTGAAGTCGTTACGCTGGGTGAGCGAGATTGTTCCATTCAGCGTCGTAACCAGAAGGTTATTGAAGAAAGCCCGGCTCCGAATCTGTCAGATGAAGTTCGTGAGGCAATGTTCGCTTCCGCAAAGCGTCTTGCTGCAGAAGTGGGCTATCGCAGTGCGGGTACCGTGGAATATCTTTATGACCCGGAAACGTGTGAGTTTTACTTCCTCGAGGTCAACACGAGACTACAGGTTGAGCACGGTGTGACGGAAGAAGTGCTGGGTATTGACCTTGTCGAGTGGATGGTGCTTGAAGCGGCGAATGAACTGAAGGATATTCAATCGCTTATCCGTAAGCCGGTAGGGCACAGTATTCAAGCGCGGATTTACGCGGAGGACTGCCTCCAGCAGTTCCGTCCGAGTGCAGGGCAGTTGGATCGGGCGGTCTTCTCTGAGAAAGCGAGGAATGAGACGTGGGTCAGGGACGGGTTGACTGTAACGACGCTATACGATCCGATGCTGGCTAAAATTATTGTCCACGGTGTAGATCGTTTGGACGCCATTCGTAAATTGATCGAAGCGTTAGCGGAAACGCGCATGTATGGAATTACAACGAATCTGCAGTATTTGCAGTCTCTACTGCAAGAGAAAGATTGCGTAGACGGGAACGTCTTCACGCAATTGCTGAATACGTTCGAGCCTGTGGAACGGGCTCTGGAAGTTGTAGACGGCGGGATCCAAACCACCGTTCAGGACTTCCCAGGCCGCATCCGTCACTGGGATGTGGGTGTGCCGCCTTGCGGACCGATGGATCGGCTATCGTTCCGTATCGGTAACAAGCTGCTTGGCAACGATGACAATGCCTGCGGATTAGAAATGACGCTGCGCGGAGGTTCTTATAAGTTCCGCAGCGACATGTGGTTCTGCGTCACTGGCGCAGATATGCAAGGGGAGCTGGATGGAACGGCTATTGTAACGTATAAGCCGGTGTTGGCGGCTCGCGGTCAAGTGCTGAGCTTCGGTGAGGCGAAAGAAGGTATGCGTACTTATCTTCTTATCGGCGGCGGCTTGGATATGCCGAAAATTCTCGGAAGCTCATCCACGTTCACGCTGGGCGGCTTCGGTGGTCATGGCGGTCGAGCGCTGCGTACGGGAGATGTGCTGGGTGTGAATGAAGGCGGAAGTCCAGTTCAAGAGTCGGCAGAGCTTGCTCTGGAGCATCGTCCTGTGATGACGCGTGAGTGGACGATCGGTGTGATCCCTGGACCGCATTGTACAGGTGAGTTTTTGCACGCGGAATACTTGGATCAATTGACGGAAACGAGTTGGGAAGTTCATTTTAACTCCTCAAGGACGGGGGTTCGTTTGAAAGGACCTGCTCCGCTGTGGACACGTGAAGATGGCGGGGAAGCGGGGCTTCATCCATCCAATATTCACGATAATGCGTATGCTGTCGGTACGCTGGATTTGACGGGGGATATGCCTATTCTTCTTGGACCGGATGGCCCGAGTCTTGGTGGTTTCGTATGTCCGGTGACGACGGCGTCTGCTGAGTTTTGGAAGCTCGGTCAGCTTCATCCGGGTGATACAATTCGCTTCCATTTGCTGACGCTGCCGGAAGCAGAAGCTTTACGCGATCTGCAGGAAAGTAATTTGCGTGCGATTGGTGAGGGGGATTTCGGACGGCTGGTGCTTGTACAGCTCCCTGCTGTTAATGAAGAGATTACGCCGGAATATCCGCGTCTTTTCCATGAAACAGCTAACCGCAGATTTCCAATCACGATCCGCTGCTGTGGCGATCAGAATTTACTCGTTGAGTATGGTGAACTTGAGCTGGATTTGCTGCTGCGTTTCCAAGTGCAGGCTTTGATGCAAGCCATTGTGGAATGTGGCTCGATTCCGGTGCTGGATTTAACGCCAGGGATTCGTTCCTTGCAAATTCACATCGACCCTTCACAAATAACGGTAAGCGAAGCGTGTAAGAAAATTGTTGAGATTGACGCAGCGCTGCCTCCATTAGAAGAGTTCCGCGTACCTTCGCGTATTGTTCGTTTACCGCTTTCTTGGGATGACCCCGCGACACAGTTGGCTATTCAGCGTTATCAACAAGGGGTGCGTCCAGATGCGCCTTGGTGTCCGAGCAATCTGGAATTCATTCAGCGCATTAATGGATTAGATAAAATTGATGATGTTAAAAAGATTGTTTATGACGCTAATTATTTGGTGCTTGGATTAGGTGACGTATATTTGGGGGCTCCTGTAGCCACGCCTGTCGACCCGCGTCATCGCCTTGTCACAACGAAATATAACCCTGCACGAACTTGGACACCGGAAAATGCTGTTGGTATCGGCGGTGCTTACATGTGTGTGTATGGGATGGAAGGTCCTGGAGGTTATCAATTCGTAGGACGTACTATTCAAATGTGGAATCGCCTGCGCTCAACGGAGAGCTTCAAGGCGGGTAAACCTTGGTTGTTAAGGTTCTTTGATCAAATCCAATTTTACGAGGTCAGCGCTGAGGAATTGCTTCAACTGCGTGAAGACTTCCCGAGAGGCCGATATGAAGCGGATATTCAAGAAACGACCTTTGATTTAGGTGAATATTTGCAATTCCTAAGCTCCATCGAAGAGAGTACGGAAACTTTCCGTAAGCAGCAGCAAATTGCTTTTAAAGAAGAGCGGGAGAGCTGGAAGGCGAAGGGATTAGCTGAGTATGTATCCGAGCTGGAGACTGTCAATGAAGGACCAGAGGATGAGCTGCCGGCAGGGACTGTTGCTGTACGCGGAATTATGCCGGGAAGCGTGTGGAAACTTCTTGTTTCTCAGGGTGAACAAGTGAAGAAGGGCGATCAACTGGCGATTCTGGAAAGTATGAAAATGGAGTTCCCGCAGCATGCGCCTTGTGATGGATTTGTTTCTATGATTCAAGTGAAGCCTGGAGATCAAGTTCATGCAGGTCAGTTGATTCTCGGTATTGCACAATCTGCTTAAGGAGAGAGGTGTCTGTAGATGACTGAAAGTGTCGGAGTAGCAAAGGAATTAACTATCAATTGGCTTCGGGATAAGTATGAAAAACAAGAATTAACTCCGCATGATGTAATAGCGGCTATTGTGCAGCGCTCTTCGGATGATGCGGAGATGAATATTTGGATTACACCGCCGACGATGGATGTCATTCAGCCTTACCTAGAAAGATTAAAAATGGTTTCTATGGCTGATGCGCCGCTGTGGGGAATTCCATTTGCGATCAAGGATAACATTGATCTGGCAGGTGTGCCGACGACAGCTGGCTGCGCGGAGTATGCGTATACGCCGAAGGAACACTCGGGCGTCGTGGAAAGATTGATTGCCGCAGGAGCGATTCCGGTCGGCAAGACGAACTTGGACCAATTCGCGACGGGACTTGTCGGCGCGAGAAGTCCTTACGGTGACGCGCATAACGCGCTTCGCCCGGAACTGATCAGCGGCGGCTCGAGCTCTGGCTCAGCCGTTTCGGTAGCTCGAGGCCAAGCGGCGTTCTCGCTTGGCACGGACACAGCAGGCTCGGGCCGCGTGCCAGCTGCTTTGAATCGACTGGTTGGCTATAAGCCGAGTCTCGGCGCGTGGCCAACCAAAGGGGTAGTGCCTGCCTGTGCGAGTTTAGACTGTGTAACCGTCTTCGCGCACAGCTTAGATGACGCGCTCGCCGTAGACGGCGTAGTGCGCGGGCTTCACGCGGATGACCCTTGGTCACGAAGTGTAACAAGGGAAGCGGCTAAGCTTCCGGCTAAATTCTTCTTGCCGGAGGGTCCTTTAGGTTTCTACGGACCTTATGCTGCGGAGTACAGCGCTGCATGGGACGCTGCTGTTGAGAAATTAACGGGATTAAGTGTTAATTTGAACATTCCTGTTGCATATATCGATGTTACGTTGTTCGCCGAAGCGGCGGCGATTCTGTATGAGGGCCCATGGGTGGCCGAACGTTGGGCGGCCTTGGGCAGCTTTATTGAAGCCAATCCGGGCATCGCGTACCCAGTCACGGAAAAGATTCTCCGCTCGGGCTCAGCTGCGGAGTACGATGCTGCATCCGTTTTTCACGCTATGCATAAGTTGCAGCAGTTCAAGCTGGAAGCTCGTAAACTGCTGAAGGATGCCGTGCTTGTCATGCCAACCTGCGGTGGGACATGGATGCGCGAGCAAGTGCTGGCTGACCCGATTAGTACGAATCGGGATATGGGGCGCTACACGAATCATTGCAATTTGCTTGATTTGTGCGGGGTTGCTGTGCCGGCGGGTGATGCGGCTCCGCAGACGCCTTTTGGCATCACGTTCTTCGCGCTCGCTGAAGAGGAGAGCTTGATCTGCGGCGCAGCCGAGCTGTTCGTGGCGGCGGATGAGGTTGCCGTGGCAGCGGTGCCGACGACGCTAGTCGCGGTCTGTGGCTTACACATGCGCGGCTACCCGCTGGAGAAGCAAATGCTAGGCTGTGGAGCACGGTTCATCCGTGAGGATGAGACCGCAGCGAAGTACAGCCTAGTGAAACTGCCAACCACGCCGGCGAAGCCGGGGCTTGTGAAGCAGCAGCAGGGCGGCGCAGCCATCCTGCTGGAGGTTTGGGAAATGCCGCTGGAGGCATTCGGCGGCTTTGCGGCTGCGATCCCAGCTCCGCTGGGGATCGGGAAGGTTGAGCTCCGGGACGGCACGGAGGTCCCGGGCTTCGTTTGTGAAGCTTACGCGGCCGCAGGCGCGGAAGATGTAACAGCTTTGCGCACATGGCGCAAAGTGGTGCCTTTATAACAGGCGGGTTGCGCCTGCCTGCTGCTGAGTTTTTGGTTCAAGTCGGAGAGGCACGGCCAATGAATCATATCGAAATTGAGAAGACCGGATAAAGCCTTCGCTTATTCGGTCTTCTTTATTTTCAGCGAACAGTAGTGTTCTGCATTTGTTTGTCCCATCGTCATTTCCTATATTGATTATCGTCACCGTTGCCGGAGCGGCCGCTATTATCGAGCCCCGCCTATATAGGGAAAACAAAAAAACTTGCCAAGTTTTTTTCTTAATAGTTTTTTTCATTAGGGAACTCTCCCGCAAAGCATGACATCCAATTAGCGTACTTGCTTTATGCTTTCACATTGAATATAGTTCTTTAACCAATCAATATCCTGACTTTTATAATATTTAAGCAGTTTTCGTTTTTTTCTTATTAAGGTTTTATCTAATTTCTTTTCAGAGATATCGAACACATAGAAATTCTTGTCTACTAGAGAGTGAACAAGATTCGATATAACTTGATGCTGAGTATGCCCATATTCACCTTCCAAGTTATGGGTGACAACTTTTTCAACGGGCTTGCGTGCGAGTACCTCTGTTAAATCTGACGTTAACCGCGGACGATCAAAATCACCGTCCCATTTATCTGGATACTTCCACATTTCATATTCCGCATTCACCCTCTTCATCACCTTCTCAAACTCCTTGCTTCTTACCTTGTTGTCACCGTTTGTTACACAAATAACCAACCAACCATTTTCTTGTATGAGCTGTGTCCCGCCAAATATCGTCTCATCATCCGGATGTGCAACAATCATAATTTTATTGTAGTTCATAAGCCTGCATCCCCAACCTTTTCCTTATACATTTCGCAGATTTTATTAGTTACCCGGGATATTTCCATCTGTTCGCTTATGCGCTGTCTCAATTCTTTACTCCAGTAATGATTTTCGTTTTTAAAGAGTAAACCTTGTATAACTGCCTTCGTCATATTATTTTCATCCAAGGGTAGAAGACGTTTATGGTCACAGAAATAATATTTAATAGCTTTTTTGAAATTGTCTGGTGTAACCAAACCAAATACTCCCTTGGTACCAACAGCAATCACAGGGCGTTCACAAGAAATGGCTTCCAACGCAACTCGTCCTGTCCCCACAACGTAATCACTTATCGAATACACGGCCGACATATCGATTCGGTTTCCAATATATTGGATCTGTTTTGATTTTATGGACTGGTTAATGCTTTTATCGATTTTGTTGGCTTTCATACCACCTCCAGCGATCAGAACATGCATATCTGGAAATACCTTTAATGCTTCTATAACACATGTCCTCAACAAATACTTGCAAATCTCATACTTCTCATATTCCAATCTGCTAGCGTACAGTAGGACTTTGGCTTCCGTGGGAATGTTTAACTGTTCTCTGAGGTTTGATTTTTTCGCACTAAATTCCTCCATATCAATTCCATTTGAGTGAAGCGACGATTTGATACCATGCTTTTGTAACCATTTCTGAACAGGTGTACTAACACTAATCATGGTAGGTTTATTTGACGATCTATTGATGAGCCTGCGCAGTACCGAAGGATCATAGTATGTTCCGTGAATCGTGTAAACTAAATGAATATCATATTTCTTGGAAATTTTCGCGGCATAGTTGCCACTGGTCTCCAAATGGGCATGGATCATATTGATTTTATTTATTCGAACCCAATCTTCGAATTTTTTTCTGCCATTTTCAAAGTTGTAGATCGTGCAGGAAAGTTTTCTAAACTCGCTTTCCAGAGGTCCCGGTTTTCCTGCTACAAATACGGTCACACCTCGATTTAACAGTGCTTTTGTAAGGGATAGGACATGAGTTTCTGTGCCTCCGATATCAAAAGCATCAAGCATCATAAGCACCCTTATATCTTGTTCTTCCAAAACCTCCATCTCCCTTATATCATAAGATTTATTTACCTATAGGTTTAGAAATTCAAAATTCAGAAGAAGTAATATTAGCCTTTAGCGCTTTTTTCTTGACGCTTCTGACGTGTGCAACTGGAGCAGTTAGTAGAGTGGGACAAAATTTATCTTTAACTGTGCACGTGTAGATATGCTCAGGAACAGGAACACAATGATGGCAGTTAATGATTTCAATCGGATAGATAATTTGAACTATTTGTGGATGATAAAAATCTCTATAAACGACTTTGGTGGGATCTACAACCTGACTAGTAGGACATTTAGGGCAAGGCATCAGTTCAACTCTCTTGTTTACTTCAATCTATAACGTTATATTATGTCCACCCCGATAACCGTGCTTGTTTGTTTGTTACGGGGATATATGTACAAAAACCATTGTTTTGTGAATATGTATGAGCCAATTTTTCGGTAAGTTGGGTATCTATTTCGAGTAAATTCCAGAAAAACGAAGAACGGCTCTCTTGTAAACAATGCAAACAGAGCTGTTTTTTTTGACATTGTTCCACGGAATGAAAATCCGGTATTATGGTCATTTTTCGCCTGTCGGCCGGTTCATTTTGTTGCCCAAGAGGGAATCGCGAGGGGACAAAGCATTGCCGATTTTCGACCAAACGCCACTGTTGAACCGAATGCTATTAGGCTCGCGCTAGATTTGGATTACAGACAGTTTTATTGGAACTTTATGACTATCATGACAGACTAAAAAGGATAATCCAAAGCTCCATAAGAGTCGGATTATCCTTTTTAGTCTTTTTCCAATGCAGCCTCTAGATATTTCTTATGCTCTTTGCAACGATTCAACTGAAGATTCAGCAGTAGCATTGCTTCCAGCACTTGATCGTCTGAAAGATAAGATTGTAATGACCATAGCAATCCCAACACCGATCGCTCCGATCCAAGTAACGGACGCAAGAGATATTTGTCCAACTACAACGCCACCGACTCCAGCGCCGGCGGCCATCGCAAGCTGCATAACCGAGCTGTTCAGACTGAGCATAATACCTGAAGATTCTGGGGCTAGTGTAACTAAATTATATTGCTGTGTAGGCCCTGACGACCAAGCGGCGAAAGACCACAAGATAAGCAATGGAAATACGACACTGGGTGAGTGTGCGGCCAAAGTTAACAAAATAAGGGTGATTACATGTAACAGCATACCCGAAGTCAGTGTTCGCTTAACTCCCCATCGATCCGTGCTGTAGCCTCCGAGTTTGGAGCCAATAAGGCTGGCTATACCGAATGCAAACAAGGCGGTACTCAGCGTTTTCTCACCCATACCGGTAATCGTTAAAAGATAAGGTGAAATGTACGTATAGGCAATTGAATAACCGCCTAGCCAAAAGAAACTAACTGACAAGGCCATAGCCATTTTTGGATTTTTCAACATTGCCAATTGTTTGCGCAGCGGTATAGCGGCTTCTCCCTGTAAGGAAGGAATGGTTAGGGCGATAACGACCATCGCGAGTAGACCCAGGGCACCGATTCCTCCAAACACCATTTTCCAATCGTATGAAGCGGCAATCATTCTACCCAGTGGGACTCCGACGATCAAAGAGGCAGTGAAGCCCATAATGACAGTTGCGATCGCACTGGCCTGTTTTCCCTGAGGAGCGATCATAGCCGCGATACTCAATGAAGTAACAACGACGACCCCGGCTCCGAGAGCCATCAAGACTCGAGCGCTGACGAACAGTCCGAACCCCGGCATGACAAAGGCCAACCCATTAGCGATGACGAACAAACCAAGCGCATAGAAGAGCAGCTTACGCCTGTTCCAGCCTGAGGTTAAGGCCATGATGATCGGAGTGCCGATCGCGTAGACTAGAGAGAAAACGGTAATCAGTTGGCCTGCAGCCACTAATGAAATATCCATCGAGCTCGATATTTTATCCAGAATTCCCGCTATAATGAACTCCGATGTTCCGACTAAAAAACTAAGGAGTGCTAAGATGTGAATTTTCCATGTTTTTGACATTCTGATAACCTCTTTCATTCTATATTTTTATATTTCTAAATCCATTGAAATATGGATCAAAAAAATACATTTGCAGCAGATATGAGGGGGTATTTTTATATTTCTAAATATGTAGAAATATAAAGCGAAAAAATTAATCGAGCAAGTAAGGTACGAATTTTTTAGCGTTTTCCCAATTCACGGTGAAGTATACGAACGTTCCTTTTTTCTGGGAGTCAAGCAGTCCGCAGTCTGTTAATTGTTTCAAATGATGAGACAGTGTGGATAAGGCCACTGATTCCAAACGGTTTTCAAGTTCTGCGGGGCATAAATTACTTTCTTTGACCAGGATCTCAAAAATTTTGTAGCGAGTAGGTTCGCCTAACGCTTTATGAACTTTCACCGCTTGCTTGGCTTCCATACTGACATCAACCATCGAAGTTTGCTCCTTTCTTGCTGTTTCTATATTTATCGAAATAAGAATAGCATGCCTTTGTGTAAAAGTAAATACCTCCGCGTGTTGAGTTGCAACCAGCGCTGTGGGCTTGTACCGCTGAATGCACTGCGATGAGAAAGAATAGGCCGAGAAGGCATTTTCCGAGCTTAAAGAATAACTCACATAGCCTCCCTCTTTTCTCGACTCATGCTGAATATATTAGACTTATCCACAAAGTTACACACAGTATCAACATGTCCACAGAGCAGGCTGTGTATAATAAATCAGACAATCTATACACATATCCACAGGACAACTTACCCACAGCCATGAAGGTTTCTAACATTGAGGAGAACTCCTTCCGATGGATTCCCTAGGGGGATTTTGGATATTCTTATGAATGGTCTTCACTAATATGGTAAATAAGTGTATGGTAACTTAGGTGCAAGGTAACATTAACCATATCGTTGAAAGTTGTGGAGGTATTATGAAGAAAATTTTGAGCATTTATTTAACGGATCTTAGGAACTTGTGGAAAGTGCCCACAGGTCTTTTTCTTATGATTGCACTAGCTATTTTACCATCCGTGTATGCCTGGATTAATCTAGAGGCGATGTGGGATCCCTATGCCAATACGTCTGGTATTAAAATTGCGGTAACAAGTAAAGACCAGGGGGCAGTTGTCAAGGATAAAGCCATTAACATTGGTAATGAAGTTGTGGATAATTTGAAAAATAATCATTCTCTTGGTTGGACGTTTGTGAACGAGCAGGAGGCTCTGGACGGTGTTGAAAAAGGGGATTATTACGCAAGTTTGATCATACCGGACGATTTTTCGCGAAAAATAACAAGTATTGTGGATGGATCGATGGAAAAGCCAGAGATTTTATACACGGTAAATGAGAAAATCAATGCGGTTGCGCCTAAAATTACGAGCAAAGGCGCTTCTAGTGTGACCGCGCAAATCAGCGAAAATTTTATTAAAACGGTGAGCACGTCTATATTGACGCGAATGAAAGAGCTTGGTATCGATTTGGAGAAAGAGTTACCGACCATTCGGAATATGGAGTCACGGATCTTTGAGTTGGAAAAGCGCTTGCCGGATATTACGGCTATGGGTGATAAGGCGCTTGAGATCGAGCAGAAGCTGCCCGAAATCAAGGAAAAGGGGCAGAAAATCGTCGAGCTCGAGAAACGGATTCCCGAAATGGATCGGGCTGGTGATACGATTCTAAAGATTGAAGAGCGTTGGCCAAAGATTGAATCAGCTGCGCAAGAGGTATTGGTCATTCAGCAAAAACTGCCGGAGATTCAGCTGGCCGCTGATCGTATCGCAGAACTAGATCAGAACTTCGGCAAGGTCGAAGAGGCTCTAAACACTGCGATTGATAAATCTCGCAAGGCGGATGAAATTGTTACCGCGGCGTTAAACGCTCTGCCTAAAGTAGAGGCCATTGCTGCACAAGGTGGTGCGTTTGCAAGCCAATTGGCCAACTTTTTACAAAATAATGATGCGGCGTTCCAAGCGCTTATCCCTGTCGTTAAGCAGAATTTGATATTGCTTCAGCAGACAGCGGATGCGGTAACGCAGCTTACTGGATTGCTCCAGGATGCTAATCTTGACCCGCAGAAAGCTTTGGCTGCTATAGGGCTGCTCACGGATCGCCTTACTACAGGCGTGGCGGTCATTGACCGAACAGTCGACCTGCTTACGCGTTTGAACACTTACTTACCGAATGGTCCGCTTACCGACTCCATAGACCGTTTGAACAGTGTCAAATCCAAGTTCAATAACCAACTTCAAACGTTAAGTAAGCTCCAATCGGCCATACAGCGCGGGGAGAAACCAGCGAAAGACCTTGTGGATAATTTGAATGCATTGTCCAAAGAGTCGAGCAGCGCATTAGGCAGCATCTTGTCACGCTATGACTCGGAAATTGTCCCGAACATCACCAAGGCGCTGGGTCAACTGAAGTCTATCGCCCAAAACTCAGCCACTGTACTGCAGACACTACAATCTCAACTGCCGAACATCAAAGAGATCTTAGTGGATGCGCAGAGCGGCATTCATTTCGCGCAAGCTCAGCTTGATATGCTGCAAAAGGATCTGCCGAATATCCGAGCGAAGGTACATGAAGCGTCAACGACCCTTCAAACCAAAATGACCGAGTTCACCAACGCAATCAATGAAGCCGCGCCGTTCGTTCGTAATGATCTTCCCAAGGTTGAGCAAAAGCTGCATGAGGCAGCAGACTTTGTGCGCAATGATTTGCCAGCGGCTGAGGATGAAATCCGTAAATTATCCGATCTGTACCAGACGAAATTTCCGGAGGTTGAGAGTGCCGTTCATCTAGCGGCCAACCTTGTGCGCAATGATCTGCCAGAATTTGAGGCGGCTGTCCGCAAGGCTGCGGATCAAATCCGTAAGGTGGAAGGCGGGGGTAGTATCGAAGAAATTCTGAGACTGCTGCAAAATGATATTCAGAAGCAAAGCGATTTCCTCGCGAATCCTGTTTTGATTAAAGAGGATAGGCGTTTTCCTATTCCGAACTATGGGTCGGCGATGTCGCCCTTTTATACAACGCTATCCCTGTGGGTAGGCGCAATGCTGCTCGTTTCGATGATGAGAGTGGATGTGGATAACCCGGACGGCCTGCTGAAGCCGCACCATATCTACTTTGGACGTATGCTCATCTTCCTGACGGTTGGGTGTCTCCAAGCAATCATCGTCACGCTCGGCGATATGTACCTCTTGGGCACATATGTTGTGGATAAGTTCTGGTTCATTCTGTTCGCGATTCTTATCAGCAAAGTGTTCATAACCATCACATATACATTAGTCTCCGTATTCGGGAACATAGGCAAAGGCATTGCGATTATCTTTCTTGTACTTCAGTTTTCCAGCTCCGGCGGCACGTTCCCGGTTAGCACGGCATCGCCTTTTTTCCAAAAGCTTAACCCGCTCGTGCCGTTCACTTATGCGGTAGGTATCATGCGCGAGGCGGTTGGGGGTATGCTGCTCTCCGTGGTACTTAGAGATGCGTTCTTCCTCTGTTTATTCATTGCGATTTGCTACGTCATTGCTCTGGCGCTGAAAAAGCCGCTCAGCGGCTATACCCAGAAAGTTGCGGAGAAGGCGAAGCAGACAAAGCTGATTTCTTGAAGGTTGTTACGCATTTTTTGATGCTGATCCTAGCCTGTTCGTGAAACGGATTTTTACATAATTTTGCAACAATTACCAGTCGAATCCGTCTTATTTAAAAAAGGCGGTGTTGGCTTGAACAAACTAATCATATGGATAGTTCTTCTTGTGTTTCTATTTCCCGCAAATACTTATGCGCTATCCTGTGCGCAAATGCCATCGATGGAGCAGGCTTATGAACAATATGATGGTATCATTATTGGTCTTGTTGAGGGTGTTGTTCGCAAAAAGGCGAGTAATCAAATTCAATTAACAGTCGTAAAAAGCTTTAAAGGTATTGAGGAACATACAATCAATGTGGATGAGGACATCACATGGGGATCACTTAACGGGCCAAGTGAGAAAGGAGTGCACTATCTCCTTTTTCTAAAAAAGAAAGGGAACGAATGGGGAAACCCGCTTTGCTCACCTTCCAAAAAGCTTGCCGATGCCTCCAAAGAGCTCGACTACTTGAAAGATAAAGAGATCCCATTGAAAGAGGCTAGTGCTACAACGGAATCTTTCATAGGAGACAATATGTCTAATCGTTGGATTGTCATCGCCATCTTTGTTGGCTTGACCGGGGCTATCTTATATAGAATTCTACGTTATAAGAAGCGATCTAACAGAAATAAATAAGCATTTACTTACTTCCCATAGCCTTTTAGACTTGTGCCTTAGTCACAGGTCTTTTCTGTGTATTTTTCCTTTTTGCAAAATAGAACTTAGACTTTGGTCTAGGTTTTTTCGCGACCTTTGGCTAACGAAAGACAGTACCTTAGTGCGTTAAGAACTTTTTGGATCTCTTTTATAATGAAGATAACGTAAAGGAGAGCGAGGAATTGATGTGAAAAAAACTTCGTGGTGGTCGTATATAATGGCTTGCAGCGGCTTGCTATTGATCCCCCTAGTGGGTCTCATCTACATTCATCTGAATCAGGCGGACGGGGTGGCTTACAGCTTAGTTACTGATCTAGATCGGCAAATTCCGTTTATGAAGAGCTTCGTTATACCTTATCTGTCTTGGTATGGGTTTCTGTTGGTTGGGTTCTTATATTTGGCTTATAAGGATCGCAGCATGTACTATAAAACACTTTTTCAGTTCATAATGGGTCTTCTCCTGTGCTATGGGGTATATGCTATATATCAGACGACTGTTCCTCGGCCGGAGCTAACCGGAAACGATTGGCTGCTGCGGATGGTACAGTGGGTGTATCGCTCAGATCAACCTTTTAACTGTTTTCCAAGTACACACGTGTTAACTTCGTATTTAATGATGAAAGCCTATTTAAGATCAACAGCTATATCTTGGCCTTATAAAATAACCGTTTCGAGCATGTCATTGCTCATTATTGTATCGACGCTGCTCGTAAAGCAGCATGTTCTTCTGGATATCGTGGGTGCTGTATTGGTTTCTGAGGGTGTTGTGTACGTCGTGGAACGTTTTAGAATTGGTTTGCTGAAAGAATCGGTGGCTGTGAATACGCAGCAGCGAAAGTTCGAAGGGGGACTTAGAAGATGAAACGTAGGGACAAACTATTAATCCTGACAGGCAGCCTAGGGGACGGGCATAATAAAGCAGCGCAAGCGATTCTGGAAGCTGCACGGTTTTATAAACCGGATGTGGACGTGAAGGTGGTTGATTTCTTGGAGTGGACGCATCCTTACCTGCATTCGGTGGGCAAATACTGCTATATGCAGTGGGTGAAAAGTCTGCCTTCGGTTTACGGGTATTTGTACCGCAAGACGCGAGAGGATAATACATTGTCCCATATGTTTAAAAAGATGAAATCATTCAGCACCGATAGGATGCTGGAACTGCTGCAAGAAGAGGAACCGACGGAAGTGGTGTGCACCTTTCCAGGAGCGGCCGCGGCGATGTCATACTTAAAATGCAACGGACTAACCACGGTGCCTACTGTGACAGTGATGACCGATTATACGGATCACAGTTACTGGGTTCATCCCGGTACGGATCGTTATCTGGTTGGTGCCGAGCATGTGAAGCAATCGCTTCTGCGTTACCGAATTCCGGAGCAGCGTATCATAGTGACGGGGATTCCGATTCGAATGCCTTTCACACAAACGTATGATCGCAATGAACTTCGTGATAAGCATGGTTTGCATCGTGATATGCCTACTGTACTGGTAATGGGCGGCGGGCATGGCTTGATTGGCAAGCAGTTCAAGTCTGTGCTGCAATCAGATGATTTGGCGGTGCCAGTGCAGTTTGTATTCGTATGCGGGCGCAACGAGAAGCTGAAGCAGCAGCTAGAGGAGGAGCTGGGCGGCGAGAAAACACGCCATCGCGTGATGGTCACAGGATTCGTGGATCATGTCCACGAGCTGATGGCTTTATCCGATCTGATCGTGACGAAGCCGGGAGGACTTACCGTTTCCGAGGCGCTGGCACTCGAGCTACCGATGATGCTGTACAAGCCGATACCTGGTCAAGAGCAGGATAATGCGGCATTTCTTGTAGGCCTTGGAGCGGCAATTGAAGTGAAGAATGCAGTGGAGCTGAAAAGACAATTGCTTGAGGTTATCGCCAACCAGTCTTTGTTGGTAAGACTTAAGAAGAATGCCAAGCTTAGTCAGCAGAACCAAGATGCTCTTCACACACTGAATGCGATATTGGATACTCACCATCATTTCATTCCTGCACTTGATGGCCTGCAGCTAGCCTATGCAAATGTGTGATACTTTGAGCTATCTACAACGTATGTAAAGTTAGCTTTGTTTCGGAGCCCCTTTGTCCCTCTTTTTCTCCTTCAAAAAGCACCGTAATTTGGCTCGAATTGTATAGGTGCTTTTTACTGTCAAGTTTAGTGTCAATGTGGGGATTTCCAGATTGTTTCAAATTTAGATTTATGAATCGGAGATCTGCTTGACATGTTGTTATTGTCAATGTGAATAGAAAACTCCGTGAAAGTGGGCCGCGACTGACTGCCGTTTCGACCCGTACATGGGCCCAGCGCAGCACCCGGCGCCACGGTCGGCGCTACTTGTCCTCATGCATCGTAACCACGATGTCTTGCTCATAATTTCCAAATTGCTTGCCGAACAACGTAATGCCGCCGCAGATTGTGGAGTCTTCTAAGGATGCAATTCGAAAATGTATGTCTTTTGCGAAAGAAATATCTAAGTCTTGGATGGTGATGTCGGAAATCTTCGTTCCGTCCAAGAAGGAGCCTTGCGGATTGACGGTGATGATTTTCAAAAGACCATGCTGAGTGAAACCATTTCCCCACCAAACCGGGGATAGCACGCCTCTTTGCTTTCCAAAATCACCAGGGCTCGTCCACTGACCAAGGGGAGTTTCGTTGATAAAGAAAGAAATATCGGATGGCCAATTCTCGTTAAACCCCGGGGCCTCGGAACAGATTTCAAAAGAAATTTCCATCGAGCGAAGCTTCTGATTGCTGTGAAAAAAGTTAGGGATTCTATATTCGACATAACCACTCCCGAACCAGAGGATGCCGGCATGCACATGCTGGGGATCCGCGAAATATCTGGGGTCATCAATGACGCCAATAATTTGTGTAGGCGAAGCAAGACCGCACGTAGGCCTTACCTCGAAGGATGAGTATTGGCCAACCGGAATTGAAATCGTATTCGTCGGATGTTCATACGGTTTCTTTGCTTTGAACTGAAGCATCGCTTGCTCGAGCTGCAGATAACATACTTTCTGTGTCCCTCGAACACCTGTCATACTTTCGGACGTAACAATTCCGGCTTGTTCTAGCTTCTGTATATGCTTAGTCACAATAGCGGATGAAATCTCCAGCCGATGTGATAATTGTTTGATATTCAAAGGCTCTTCACCCAGCAGCTCAATGATTTTCACTCTGGTCTCCGAGGAGAAACATTCTAGGAAGAACATATTTTTGGTCGAAACCTCAATTTGCATAGTGGGACCTCATTCTAATGTTTTTATTCATTGTATAACTTGTAGGTTAATTAAACAACGTTAAAACTGTGTTTAAACAGCGTAATTTGCTTAACTTGCACATATCAGACTAATGAATATCCCTAAGCCCGCCGAAATGTTGTATTTTGTGCAACAATTCGAAGACTTCTTTGGACAAATTGGCTTTTTGTTGTACCGCGTACAACATTTTGGTGGGAATCACTCGGATATAGGTGTTTTGAGCTCAAATTGTTGTACGAGACGGCTAGGCCCCCTAATTCCGGAGTCTTCCCGTTAAAAAAACCAATTTTCGTAAGATTGCTTCTATTTGCAAACAATTACATCGCTTTATAGAATATCGATCGGTCCTCCA
>NZ_JCAUAW010000018.1:0-168520 GCF_059692155.1 Paenibacillus sp. JT22N1 | reverse complement strand
CCCACTCACAACCAGCAATCAGCTACTCTAACGATGAAAAACATCGCTAACCCACCAGCTAGCTCATCTATTCCAACTTTAGCGATGAAAAACATCCCTAAAATGGCTCAAAACTCACTCACAACCAGCAATCAGCGACTCTAACGATGAAAAACATCGCTAACCCACCAGCTAGCTCATCTATTCCAACCCCAAAAACTCAATTTCAGGCACAAAAAAACCACTTTTCCAAAGAAAAGTGGTTGTAGGTTGCCGCCTAATAAACATACAAAGATGGCCTCAATGATCGTTCCACTTTCCTCCGCTGGTATGACCCAGTTCAGGTTCAAAGGGTTCAGATTGCTCTGTCTCAGCCTTGCGGCGCCCCTAGGGATTCATTCGTATGCAATTGTTAAATATCATAGCACGTCATCCATCACTTGGAAATAGAAATTTTCATTGATCAAAATTCAATTGTTTTCCCCGTTTTTGCCGATTCATAAATGGCCTCCAAAATCTGGGTAACAACATATGCTTGCTCAGGTTTAACAAGAGGCTCCGTGTCTTGGAGAATACTTTCCAGCCATTGTCTGGCTTCTTTCACGCCTGGATCTTCGGCACCTGCGTTGAAATAAGCAATGCCTCCGCCTGTTGTAGCCTTGGTTTCGACCAGTTTTCCATACTTGGCGCTGTTAAACACCAGCTCACCTTTGCCCATAGCAGGGCTGCCTTTCATTTCCGCTCCGCCCTCTGTTCCGCACAGGGTAGTCATGGCTTCTCTAGTATCGGTTATATTCAGCGCCCATGCGCATTCCAGGAATATCGTTGCACCATTCTCCATTTTGATAAATCCGAAAGCCGAATCTTCAACCTCGTAGCTTTTCGGATCCCATGGACCGAACATGTTGCCTTCGAACTTATCCCCTAATTTGTGGAATACCGATCCTGTCACCGATTTCGGCTTGTAGTTGTCCATGAACCAGAGAGATAAATCCAGCGCATGCGTGCCAATGTCGATCAACGGTCCGCCACCCTGCTGCTCTTTGTCTGTAAAAACGCCCCAGGTTGGAACTCCGCGTCTGCGAAGGGCGTGTGCTTTGGCCATATAAATATCGCCGAACTCCCCATGGCGGCACGCTTTGTACAATACTTGCGAATCGTCTCTGAATCTATTCTGATAACCAATGGTCAATTTTTTTCCTGTCTTCTTGCTTGCCTCTAACATCTTTTTAGCTTCAATCGAATTGATGGCCATCGGCTTTTCGCACATGACATGCTTACCAGCCTCCAGCGCAGCTACTGTTATGAAGGAATGCTGAAGATTGGGAGTCAATACATGAATAACGTCAATAGACTCATCTTGTAATAATTCCCTATAGTCCAAATAAACTTTGGCCTGTTCCGTTCCAAATTCCTTTGCAGCTTTCACAGCTCGTTCTTCAACGACGTCACAGAAAGCAACCATTTCGCCTAAATGAGTGAGTTTCGCTAAAGAAGGCATATGCTTTTGGTTGGCGATGCCGCCGCAGCCTATAATTCCGATTCTCAATTTTGCTGTTGACATGATCGAACACTCCCTATGCTCAAATTCGCCATTTAGCGGCTCTATACATACTTTTGCAAAACTTTTAAATCATTCTCAATACTTGTAAATTTATCGTCGCTTGTACCCTCATTTTCAACAAAGGCATATTGGATAGTGCCCATTTCTTTTATTTTGTCGTAGGTGGCTTTGAAGTCTATTACGCCGGTTCCAAGATCCACAAAGTCACCTGCTTGTATGTATCCCTTCCCGCGATATAGCTGCATCATATCCAAATCTTCATCACCTGGCTGGAGGGCGTCAAATACGTTTAGAATGACGATATCTTTATTTAAATCTTTCTGATGGACGATATCGCATCGGCTGCCTAATTTCTCAAGAACGGCCATGGGATCAAGTCCTGCGCGCATAACCCAGACCAAATCCAACTCAAATTTGACATAGGACGGGTCCGTATTTTCAACTAAAATATCGTATAAGGTCGTATCTCCCCATCTTTTGAATTCATGGAAGTGATTATGAAAGTAAAATAGCAACCCGTTTTCCTTGCATTTTTTCCCGATTGCATTCAACTGTTCTGCGGTTTTCAGTGTATCTTCACGATTTTTGATCCAGGCAGACGGCAATACAATCGCTTTACATCCAAGTTCAGCATTTTCTTGAATTAACTGGTCCCAATTCTGGGCATCTTGATCCAGTCGTTCATGGGCAGCTATGGGCTTAAGACCTAGTTCATCCAGCTTATTTTTGATGGTTTGCAAAGGGAATGAATCACTGTATCGGACGCCTGTCATAAAATTGGTGGTGATTAATTCCACATTGGTATAGCCTGCAGCAGCTACCTTTTCAAGAGTGCCAAAGTAGTCGTTGTTTAGTGCTTGAAAGACTGAAAATAAATTCACGCCAATTGAAATGCTCATTTTAACTGCTCCTTTTGTGTTAAATTTTTCATGTGCCGAAGCTTAGGTTTTGCTAGCTTTTCATTCCGAGGTTTGCCTCTAAACAATGTCCATACGAGAGGAAGTCCAACTAATACGATCAACGTCGCCACGATATACACGTCATTGGAGCTCATCGTGAAGGCTTCCGCCTTCAGCAACTTTCGCTGGGCTTCCGCAGCCTCATCTAGACCAAGTGCTTGGTTATGTACGGTCAACCGTGATGCAATAAGTGAAGTAAACAACGCGATTGAGAAGGAACCGAAGACTTGGCGGATCCAGTTATTCACCGATGAAGCGTGACCGGACAGTTCACGCGGGATGGCCTCCATACCGATATTGGTAAGCGGCATGATCGTTAACGAAAGCCCGATGTAGCGTATGGTCAGCCACAGAGTGATGTACCATTGCGATACGTTCACATCCAGACGTCCTATGGCTAACGTTCCAACCGCAATCAATAGAATTCCAGAAACGATCAGCCATTGCGGGGCTATTCTTATATACAACTTGCCGACGAGCGGCATCACACCTGCCATCGCAAGTGTGGCCGGAAGTAAGATCAAACCGACCTCCAGTGCGGATGCCCCCTGAACGTTCTGCAGGAACACCGGTATCAAATAGGCGCCTGAATACAAGTTGAGTGTAATAATGGCCAGTACGGCAAGGCTAACCGTATATTTCACATTGACAAATACCTTCAAATTCAAAAGTGGCTCGGGGACCGTCAATTCTCTCCGAATGAAGCACCCGAGCATCAGGAAGCCGAAAGCGAGCAGCGATAGCGTTCTCCACGAGCTCCATCCCCATGCATGTGCTTCGCTGAAAGCGATCAGGAGGGAGCCGCTGCTCAAAATTACGGTAACCAAGCCGGGCAAATCAAACGTTTTCGGTGTATTCAGTTTGTAATAGGGAATAAGCCGCCAAGCGACTGCAACTGCCGCAATGCCGAACGGAATGTCCATGAGGAACAGCCATTTCCATTCAAACTTTCCGATCAGCCAACCTGCCAATAAAGGTCCGAACGCGGGCGAAAGCATCGTTGACAAGGTCCACATGCTGAGCGCAAACGCCTGCTTTGCTCGGGGAATCACCTGATAAAGGATCGTCATCGTAGCTGGCAAGATCATCCCACCAAATATACCCTGTACAATTCGAAACGCAATTAACGATTCAATATTCCATGCGAAAGCGCAAAGCCCTGAAATCAGCGTATAACCAATAAGCGCAGCGACATAAAGGTACTTGGTACTGATCTTTTCCCCAAGATAGCCGGTGACGGGAGCTACCACTCCGGTTGCCAGTAAGTAGCCCGTCATCGTCCACTGCATAGTCGTCAAATCGGTATGAAATTGACCCATCAACACGGGAAACGCTACACTTATCGAACTCATTCCGAGTGTCGCCAGAACGGACCCGAAAAAAATCGCGGTCATTACCGGTACAAACGGTATGTTTCTCTCCTGTATCTCTGTAGGGGACATGCAGCTACTCCTCGCAAAATACTACTTATTGGTTTTCGCCCATTCATCAAGCTGCTTTTGCTTCTCAGCTATAATTTTGTCCATGCCTGAAGCCTTCATTTTACTTATAAATTCAGGCAAGTTTTTATCCGGATCCAGCGTACCGGTTTCCAAACCTAATTTAAACTGGTCCTTCACGCTTTGAACAGCGGCCACTTCCGTTTTAACTGGATCGACAGAAAAGCTGAAGCCGAGTGCTTTTGACTTTTTGGACGATTTGTTGAAATCAGCCTGATCTTTCCAAAGGCTAACAGGATCCGTTTCCCAAATGTAGGAAAGGAATTGATTGCCCCACTCCCATCCATGATTCGGGCTATAGGTGGCATTCTGCGTATCTACGCCATTCGGGAAGGCGATCAAGTCACCCTTTTTTATGTAGTGCTTTCCTTCAATGCCATAGTCGATCAAGTTGATCAACTCTTTGTCGGAGTAAAGCAAGTTGAGGAACATCATGGCTCTCTCCGGATCCTTCGAGTTTTTGGCGATACTGAACATGACATTTGCAATCGACGACGTAGAAGTGACAGGCGGGATAATGCGAGCTGCAACCATCGGCGTGCCCGTCAAGATGGCTTCCTTCGTTTCATAGCCAGGCTTCATATGCACTGTAAAGGAAAAAGCTTTGCCGGCCTTCACAAGGTCTTCAGGGCGGATTTTGTTTGTAGCGATATCTTTCGGGATATATCCGTCCAAATACCATCTTCTGACCATTTTCAATAGATCAGAATATGGCTTCGATTCAAACCAATTGACTACCTTCAGGTTATTATCATGGTCCGGCAGCACTCCGTTATCATCATTCAATGGGTCCATAAAGCCAGGTGCAATGGACGCGATATAGGACGTACCCCCGCCTTCCGGAACAATAGCCGCCATATTCGGCTCGTTATCTTTGACGACCTTGAATACGGCATCCAAATCATCAAAGGTCTTGATCTTGCTCAGATCAATCTTGTATTTATCAACAATATCTTTGCGCATCAGGATGCCGTAGTCGGCTGCCCAGTCGCGTACGCTAGGTATGCCATAAAGTTTACCGCTGGCCATCGTCGCTTTTTGAATCTCCGGTGTGACGACCTTGGCAATATCCTGTCCATATTTCTTAAGCAGATCCTCTAAAGGAACAAGCTGTCCTTTTGCCGCTTGCGTACCGTAGCCGAGTGCTGTCAAAGTGACTAGCAAGTCCAAATTTTCATTGCTCGCAAGCATCAGATTGACTTGTTGCTGATACGCAGCTGGGTCAATAGGCACAAATTTAACCGTTGCATTAATTTTCTCTTTGGTGAGTTTATTAACGGCATCCTGGACCTCCTGGAGATCCTTGTTATTACCAATTTTATAGTAGGCCACTGTTAGTTCATAAGGCTTTAAATCCGACTTCGCCTTTCCAGTTTCCCCTGCCGCACTTGGTGCGTTTGTAGCCGTAGAGCCACCGCTGCCACTGCTGCAAGCCGTCAATAGAAGAGAAACGGCTATCATTCCCGTTAACGCTGTTTGGACGCTCTTTCTATTCCCTCTCATTTCGTAGCCTCCCTGTTTTATATTCCATTTATGCTAACCGGCCGATGCCGAGTATAGCCTAGCCTTTGACTGCTCCAATGACGAGACCTTTGACGAAATATTTCTGAAAAAAAGGGTATGCGATCAGCAAGGGAATAGTCCCAATAACCGCCATAGCCATACGGACCGATTCCATCGGAATGTTACTGCTTGCAGCAAGCTCCGTTGTGCTGCTGCTCGCGTTGCTTGACAAAAATTGTGCGTTTAACAAAATTCGGTTTAACAAGTTCTGCAAACTGAACAGCTTGCTGTCGGTGACATAGATTAATCCATTGAACCAATCGTTCCAATAGCCAATCGTTTGCATCAAACCAACTGTAGCCAGGATTGGAAGAGAAAGAGGAAGTACGATCTGGAAAAAGATTTTAAATTCCCCCGCCCCATCAATAGATGCTGATTCAATAACAGGGGTTGGGATTGAAGTCATAAAAAAGGTTCGCATAATCAGCACATAAAATCCGTTGGATAGCAAACCGGGAATGATTAAGGCCAGTAATGTGTTTTTCATATCGAACACTTGTGTATATACCAGGTAGGTGGGGACCAGGCCTCCGTTAAACAGCAGTGTGAAAAACACGATAAATGAGAGCGGCTTGCGAATCAGCATATCCTTTCTAGATAATGGATAGGCACATAGGGCAGTAATCGATAGCCCCACAAAAGTACCAACTAAAGTTACCAGAATGGTAATACCGTAAGCCCGAAATATGTTGGAGGAATCGTTCCACAAGAATTCGTACGCTGCCAAGCTGAATTTACTCGGTAGGAAGGAATACCCTTCTGATACAATGGTCATTTCATCAGTAAAAGAAGTAATCACGAGCAGAAAAAACGGAAGAAGACAGAGACAAACAATGCCAATAAAGAAAACATGAATGATCACTTGGTACAGTTGGCTTTTTACTTTCAATGGGATTCCCTCCTTATTAAAACAAAGCGTTATCGCTGTTTCGCTTGCTCACCACATAATTTGAGATGAGTACGAGAATGAATCCCACAACGGATTGATATAGGCCCGCTGCCGAAGACATACCGATGTCGCCCAATCTTAGTAAAGCCCGATAGACATACGTATCGATAACGTTGGTTGTAGGAAAGAGTGCGCCCGTATCAAGCGGTACTTGGTAGAACAATCCGAACTCCGAGTAAAATATACGACCAATTTGCAGCAGCGTCATAATAACGATAACCGGAGCAATTAAAGGGATTGTAATGTTCGTGATCTGCTGCCATTTACTCGCTCCATCAATCCTAGCCGCCTCGTAATATTCAGGGTCGATTCCGATAATCGCCGCTAAATAGATAACACATAAGTAGCCAACATGCTTCCAAATGTTCACAAAGGTCAATATATACGGCCAATATTTGGCTTCGCTATACCATGAGATTGGATCCATTCCAAGCATAGGCAGGACTTGTTTATTAATGTAACCGGTTTCTCCACTTAGCATGGCAAGCACCAAATAACCGACAATAACCATCGAAATCAAATAGGGGATGAGAATGACGCTTTGGTAAAACCGGGCAAATAATTTCTTCTTCACTTCATTCAGCAAAATCGCTACGCCGACGGCGATGATCAAATTAATGATAATAAAAGCCGAATTATATAGAATCGTATTTCGGGTAATCAGCATGGCGTCGGAGGTTTTGAACAGGTACTCGAAATTTTTAAATCCAACCCAATCGCTGGCCCAAATTCCTTTCGTGAAGTTGACGTCTTTGAACGCAATGATCAAGCCAAACATCGGCAAATAGTTGTTGATGATCAGATAAATGATTTCGGGTATGACCATCACGAACAGTGGAGCATACCTCCATAATTTTCTCAGTTTTTTGCCAGTTATTGATTTCGTTGCCGTTATCCCAGCAGCTGTCGTAGTCGCTGAATTTGTCCTAGTTGTCGTTGTCTCCATATCGTTCCTCCCTCATCCTTTATACTCTCATCATATATAACCGCTGCATCGCACTCTACCTGTTTCCCGACTTCCTGTTATCGCATTTCCGACTTCTTTTTGAGCAAAAAAGACCGAACCCGAGAAGGGAACGATCTCATGTTTAAGGAAACTTATGTCTGGTAAGTTTCATATAATTTGCGGTAATCCTGTGGATTAATGGCCGTCGCTTTCTTGAACATTTTTGAGAAATGGGAAAAATTATTGTAGCCCACCGAAGAGGCGATGCTTCCAATCGGAAGATCCGTCTTCACCAGCATCTCTTTAGCCAATTCTACCCGTTCCTGAAGAACATAATCAGAAATCGTCAAGCCGGTTTCTTTCTTAAAGATTCTTGTCAGGTAGTCTGGATTCATATTCACATGGCTGGCGATATCCTCCCGCGAAACATCTTCGTTGATGTGCTGAGCGATATATTGTTTCGCTTTTTCCACAACGGTTTGGCTTTCATCCACTATGTTAATTCGACCCGCTGCTTCTTCGATCATCGTGTTTATCCATTGTCTAAGATCAGCTATGGAACGGGAAACGGACGATGCTTGCATAGACAGGAGTTCTTCCGAAAAAACCTGATGCGCCCTCAGGCCTTTATAATGCAATACGTGATGAATCATTTGGAGAAAGTCCTCATAAAATCCGCGCAGCAATTTGGCATTGAGTCTTTCCATTTGCTTCATCGCATCCAAACTATGATCGATCTCTTTCAGCAGTTTCCCTTTGCATCCACACTTGAGCATTTCCGCCCAACCGTTCATTTTAGGCAGCGGAAAGGTATCGTAGCTGCATTGTTGTTCACTCAAGAAGAAAATTTTATTCGTTTTTGTAACATTGTGGGATTCCATCGTGACTAAGGATTCGAACATCTCCAGCATTCCCTCCATAAATACGGGAGCACCGATATAACAACAAAGATCACAGAAAAAGTAATGGTTACAGGCATCGATATAACCCTGCAATTCACTGATTAGCTTCTCTTTATCGATCCTGCTATCCGGGTCAACCGAGAGGATGATCAGCAACCCTCCGCTTTTGACCTGAACAATTTGACCGTTGGACTCTTTCCTTACTGCCAATTCCTCCAAAGAGTTGCGCAAGGCGTATTCCATTATTTTTTCTTCACGAAGAGTCAGTTTTTTATGCCAACGCTGAACACTGATCCATATCGGCACAAATACGGCTGCGTCGCTATAAGGTATATTTTGCTTCGCCATAATTTCTTTGATTTGAACCTTATTCGAAGGGATCGACCTATGAATTAAATCCTGCCAAAAGCGCTCAACAACCATGGGTTGGTACGCTTCCCATAACTGATAGTAATGCTTATAGGTTTCATTAAATTGAACTAATCCTCTTTTCTTTTCCAACTGTTCGATGGCTTTTCGAACGGCTTTCTCCAATTCCGGAAAGCGGACAGGTTTGAGCATATAATCCAGACTTCCCAATTGAATCGCTTTCTGCGCGAATTCGAAATCAGCATGACAGGTTAAGAAGAGGGACTCGGTATCTGGAGAGTGTTCTTTGACCCAAGATAACAGTTGAAATCCATCACCTTCCGGCATTTCAATGTCGCAAAGCAGAATATCAATTTTTTGGGTTAAAAAGATTTCCTTCGCCTGCCGTATGTTAAAAGCTTCATGAACCCTTGAAAATCCAAGTTGGTCCCACTCTACACCCGCTTTAATCCCTCGTACGGCATGAATTTCATCGTCCACGATCAGCAATTGATGCATAGACTTCTCCTCTTTCCTTCTCATGAAATGGGATGAGAATTTCAATCACTGCGCCATGGCCAGCGCCATTTGAAAACGTGAGTTGGGCTTGATCTTGATACAGCAGACGCAATCGACGCTGCACATTCCATATCCCGATATGATGACCTTCACCGTTACCGATATCCATTTCCATCTGCAGCCGAGTTAAAACGTCTTCGGGAAATCCTTTACCTGTATCCTCAACTCGTATTTTAATTTTCTTATTTGATGTGGCTTCAATGGTAATACCAATATGAATCTGTTTATCCATGCTAACTGCGTGTTTGATCGCATTTTCCACAAAGGTCTGAATAACAAGCGGAGGAACCACTACGTCCATCAGGTTGTCCGGGACAGATAGATCATAAGTCAAATTTTCGGGAAATCGCATCTCCTGGATACGAAAGTAATTAAGAGTATGCTGGACCTCATCCCTCAAAGCGACGAATGCCATGTTGCTCCGAAACATAAAGCGGAAATATTCTACGAGACATAGAACCATTTCCTGAATCAGTGCAAAGTCTTTCACCTGCGCCAAATTATAAATAATGTTTAAGGAATTTAAAAAGAAGTGCGGATTAATTTGAAGCTGCAAATGCTTGAGTTCGGCCTTCTGATGATTTAATTGTTCTTCCAAAACGTTTATTTTCAATTCTTGTATTTGCGATATCATGCGATTGAAGGATTGGTTCATCTTGTCGAATTCAATGACAGAAGGGCTGTATGTGATGCGGACGTCCAAATTCCCATCTTCGATTCTCCTCATGGCCATCATGATCCGATTTATCGGAATCAAGATGATTTTCCTTAAAAGAAATAAAATGAATGGAAGCAGAATGAGTGATCCCATCAAAATGAACGATACCATTCGGCGAAGGAGTGGAAGATTCTCTAGAATGATGCTGTCTGGTATGACAGCGATTAAGCTGAAACGGCCTTTCGCGGATTTTTCACCAACGACTAAGAATTTTTCATTTTTTCCAGTGAGTTTATAATCCGTTCCAACATCGATTAAATTAATGTGATTTTCTTGTACAAAAGCTTGGTTAGACATGGCCTCGAACAGGTCCGTAACCAGCAGCGCCCTACCGTTGTTTCCCAAATCGACCAGGTTCAACGGCACCATTAATTTACTCGCATCCGCCCATGCCCCGATATAGACATTCCCATATTTGATCACACGGGTTAAAAAGTATTGATCTCCGAGTTTTAGCATGAACCATTCTCTCAAGCTTGTCTGATTTGAACCATCGCGTTGATCCTGAAAAATGGTCTTAATGCTATTTTCAACGGCCACCTGTCTGGTGTAAGAGACTTGATCACTCATAACTGTCAATAAATCTTGATTCGGCTCAGAGTAAACAAAGAACATATCCATTGATTTATAATTAGGGAGATCTTTTAACAACTTATTATTTAACTGAATTTTCGTAAAAGAGTACCGATCGGCATTTTGATCTCGCTGCGCATCAAGCACAAGTAGTCCCATGTCTTGCGCAGCGAAGTTGAACAAATATTTGTCAACCTCATCCAAATTACGGTCGATCTGCCCCATATATAAGCTGATTAAATTTTTATTCGATTGAGCCACTTGATTTCGAACAACTTTGATGGCATACAAATTGTTATAGATCATGAAAAACACGATGGGGATGACAATAATGAATAACCCAAATATCAACTTAAAGCGCAGTGTCTTGAACAGAGGCAAAGTATGAATTTGCATGGTGGAATAGACTTCCCCTCTCATGAAAGCTTGATGATCAGATAGAAGACACTTCGGGTTTCAGATAGGCCATGATCATGTCAATTAGCTGCCGCATCATCTCGCCTGGATCGATCTCTTGTTCGGCACGAAGGATATTCCCCCTAGATGCCATTCGCTGCGTCATGCTCATCATCGTATTAGCAATCATGGCTGAAGATTTGGCGGGATCCAGATCAGGGCGGATCGAGCCATCTTGAATGCCTTCCTGAATAAGCTGAACAGGCGATGGGAAGACATTTTGGATAAATATTCTGTACTTTTCCTCCAATTCGAGTGTTGGATACTTTTCCCGGTAATAGTGATCAAACAGTCCAATAAAGCGCAAATGGCTAGGTCTAGTCTGGGTAAAATCCTGCCATGCTAATAACAAGTTCCGCATTTTTTCATCGGCTCGTTCACCGATTTTGTGAGAATCGACAAATCTAAATAAATCGTCTAAAACCTTCATCTGAACCTCAAACGCCAGCTCATCAATCGAGTTATAATATTTGTAAAGAGTAACTCGGCTGATCCCCAATTGATGTCCGATGTCTTTCATCGTTACACCTGGCAAATCTTTTTCCAAAAAAAGCTCCTGAGCAGCAAAAATAATTTCCTGCCGCCGTTTATTTCTTTGTTCCTCTAATTCCTGTTCCCATCTGCTTTTCATACAAACACTCCTCGATACAGAAGCTACCCATAAATACAACCTATTTACACAGTGTAAACACCTTGCTTGTACGCCAATTATATCCAATAGCCAAATTCATTGCAAACGTTTTCATTATTCTAAAGCACCCTTTTAACCATTTCTCCAGAGGCATAATAAAGCTCACCTAATTTGCATCCATAACGATGTGGGGCTAGTCACTATCCCTTCCAACTCTTATAATAGGGAGACAGAACTGCCTAAGAAGTTTGCAGGAAGGATGTTCACCTAAATGCTTTCCCAATTGAATCGTCAATTAGAAAAAATCTTGCCGCTAATCACACCAGTCAGTGTTCTCATCGGTGTTTTACTAGGCAGTCATTTATCCGGATTCACCTATTTATCCCCATGGTTGTTTGCCTTTATGACCTTCGCAGGCAGCATAAGCTCCAGCTTCAAAGAATTCGTCAAAGTCGTCGTTCAGCCTCTTCCACTCATAACCACATTGTTAATTCTACATGTCGCGATGCCGCTGATTGCGCTGGTTCTCGGGCATGTCGTATACAGCCATGAGCCCATGACCATAACTGGCCTCATCTTAGCAGCTGCCATACCTACTGGCATTACTAGCTTCGTCTGGGTAGCTATTTATCGCGGAAATATCATGCTCACCTTATCGATTATTCTCATGGACACCATTCTTTCACCTTTTGTCGTTCCCTACACACTTTCTGCGTTAATTGGTACCAAAGTACAGATGGATTCCTTCGCGATGATGAAAGGTCTATTCCTAATGATCGTTCTACCTTCTATCATTGGAATGCTGCTGAATCAATGGACACGCGGCAAAATTAAAGAACAATGGAGTGAGCGTCTAGGTCCTTTTTCGAAAATAACCATGGGCATCGTTGTCGCTATCAACAGCTCCGTAATCGCCCCTTATTTACGTGATTTTAATGCTAGATTACTAGGTTTAGCCGGATTTGTACTCTTCATAGCCTCACTTGGTTACATCATCGGGTGGCTGGTCGCCAAGCTCATGCGATGGGAACAAGACGTCGTCGTAGCACTTACGTTTAACAGTGGGATGCGTAATATTAGTGCTGGCGCGGTACTCGCAGTTGCCTACTTCCCGCCTCCGGTGACTGTCCCCGTTGTACTAGGAATGCTGTTCCAGCAATCGCTGGCCTCCCTTTTCGGTTATCTGCTGAATAGGCGGTACGCTTTGAAAAGTAATATTCCCAGCTTAACCGTCAAAAGTGTGAAACAAGTTTAGTTTAGAAGCTGCTGCCTGAGCAGCTTCTTCTTTTGTTCTGCTAGCTGTTGATTTCGCTCTCTCCATCGAAACATTCAAAGCATAGTAACGTGTTATCGTCTAACACTACGCCGTCAATAAATCCATCATTGCAGAAAATTGGCTTTTTACATTCCTTGCACTCCCCAACAAGCTCCTTCATAAACAGTACCTCCCTAGTTGTAAACTTTGTGTTACTTCATCTTCTTAATCTTTTCCCTCAGCAAATTTTAAGCTAACTTTTATGTATCATTCAGTTTCTCTTCTCAGATTTTTCATAATTGTCGTGTACGATTGTGAAGAAGATGATTGATAGGAGTGATACATAGCATGATGAAAATGAAGAAAATAGCGGGCTTATGCATTCTTATCCCCGTATTACTAAGTGGTTGTGGGAACCCGTCATCCTCTCAACCTGCTGCAGCAAGCTCAGCACAACCACAGCAACAACAACAAAACGGACAATCACAGGCAGACGGCAAGCAAAATTCTCAAGACCGACCTGTCATGAATGCGGCGCAAAGACAAATGTTCAGTACGTTTCAGACCCTGCTTCAGCTAGACAAAGCAGATGGACTTTCCATTACCAAGGAACAGGCGCAAACCATGCTGCCCGTTGCACAAGAAATCGTCACAAAAGCAGAACTTAGTGATGAAAACAAGACCAAGCTGTTTGAAAAGCTAACGGATGCCCAGAAGAAATTTATAGAAGATTCAGCAACGCGTATGAGCAATCGTGGAAATGGCGGTGCAAATGGACCTCGGAATAACGGAAATACAGAAAATAAACCAGATGCTTCTGCACAACCAAACGCTAATGCCCCCGATCGAACTGGCGGCAAGAATGGCAATGGAAATCGTCCTGCTGGCGGTGAAATGAGAGATCCCGGCAAGCAGCTTATTGAACTGCTGCAGACTAAAATCAAGTAGCGCAGAATATAGCCAAAAAACCGATCTCCTATGATGGAAGCAATCGGTTTTTTGGGTTTACTTTAACTATCTCAAAGATTGAACAACTTGCTCCGCAGAGGCTTCGCCGCTAGCTACTAATTCAACATGCTCAGCGAACATATCGCACATGTAGACGAACAAGCTGAGAATCTCCAATACTTCTTCGCTTTCAAAAGTGCTGGACGCTGATATGCTATATACGTATCGGTAGTGCAGTTCGTCTTGTTCATTAATGCCAAAATGACCGATTGGCAATCTCGTATTGATCTCCAACAGAACGGCAGCCACGCCATCTCGCGCTCCTTCTTGTAGGTGAAACGGCAGCGTACTGTAAATTTGTAGCAGCTGGATGGAAACAATATCATCATCGTTCAGAGGTAAAAAACTAAAGTGCAGGAACCGTTCACGCCCTTTTTTATCCTCTTGAAATCCTGCCATTAACACGTGAAGTGGAATCACTTCGGATTTTTCCAATAAATTCGTGGCAAGATCCGCTTCATCTAGGATTTGCTTCAATAATCCCAGTTGCGCCAAATGGCGCGCATGTACCAAATCTGGTAGCATGTATGTCCACTCTCCTATTCTCTTTGGCCCATCGCAGTAATAAGACCTTCTCTCAGTTTATCCCGATCATTCTCTAAGCCTTTAAGCGTTGGCCAATTAACTCCCGCTGCCTCTATAAAACTACATACTTGTTTGTAGCGAGTAATCACTTCTGAATCTGTATGGCCACCTCCGGTGAAAGACCTAGCTACCGGTGCTGGTGCTGGTGCAGGAGTTGCCGCTGCTGGTGCAGACCCAGTCGCTGGGGCTGCCGTTGCAGGCGCAGGCGCTGCTGCTGGTACAGGATCGTAGATCTCAGGCAAGCTCCTGATTAAATCAAGAATCAGATCCGCATCTCTGCTACGACGTTCCAACTTCTTCTCTGTCGATTTATTCGCATCGAATACCGCTTTGGTAATGCCCCATGCTCCGTCCTTAGCTGCACGGTCGCGTCCTGCTTGTTTCAAAGAGCGCACAATTGGCATGGCAGCTCCCACACCAGAAGCGACAATTTTGAGAGGTGTTCCGACTTGTGCTCCAACCCCAGTCAATGTTGCAATGTCTGCTGCAATTTTAGTTAACTCTAAGCCAATTTGCAAGCCGCCGCGTGTCGTCCGCTTCACATTGATGTTCTTCATTTCTTTGGCCAGTTCGTAGTTTTTAATTGCTTCGAGCTGACTTCTAGCTGCCGCATCGCCTTGAGCTGCCTTCGTTTCTAGGGTTAATTTATGCGCAGCAAGCTTCGCTTTATCCACACCTGCGTTGCGATACCACGTTTTAGCTTTGACGAATGCAGCATTCTCAGCTTTTCCTTTGAAATCACGTTTCAATGCAGTCATTGCTGAACGGTTTAAGCCGGCTTTAATCACATCGACGGTTTTTATGGCAATTTTCACACCGCTGACCGCAATGCTGACACCCGGTATGACGGAGGTTAAGCTTGCTGTACTTGTCTCCATTATCTCCATGATGCCCTTAGCCACTTTAAGACCCGATTGCGCACCTTGGATGGCATTGCTGATAACATCAATAACACCCTTTGCCTTCTCGCCCGTATCCTTCTCGGAGAACTTACTGTACATATCATATATACCCTTAACGGTCATAATGGTACTCTTCACAGCCGATATCGCCTCAGCAACCGTTCCGGAGTAATCGCTGACTGATGAGGAACCTCCTACGCCATCCTTGTGACCCGTAGACTTCGCTGCTTTATCAACCAAACCTGCCGAGCCGCTGACCATTTTGCCGCCGGATTCAGTTATAGCTAATCCTGCTGATGCGTAATCCTCTTTCGTACGGTCAGCTGAAGAAATGGCTAACGTTTCCCTGATTGTACTCAAGATTTGGAAGGGACCTCCAATCAAATCTGCAGCTGAAGCGACAGCCCCCATACTAGCGGATTGTTGAGCATCACTTGCATTATCCGTTTTATCAAAAGAATCTTTCAAATTATCCGATCGAGCCCCGAAGCTGTCACTGAATGTTGATGTGACACCCGCAGTCATATCTGCGGTTTCCTTAGACATTCCTGATGCTGATGCTGCCGCCGTTGGAGCTAGCGTCTGCGCTGCCGTAGTTGCCGGCGCCGCAGTCGCAGTAGGAACCACAAGTAAAGGAGAAGCCGAGGGATTACGTTGAATGAGTTGATTGGTGTAAGCTTGCGTTGCCCGATTGCCTGCCGTACGCTGCATTTGTATAAAGAAATTCGGACTGAGTGGAAACGCTTGAGGCGCTGCGCTGCTCCTCTGAGACATTTGCGATTGATTCGCATTCTGGTGAACAGATGCGGTCGGCTTGGTTTGAATTTGGTTACCTTTTGCCATCAGAGCCTGACTCCCTTACGCGTATATGTTATCCATACAAAAAGGCAACAAGCGAATAAGTATTCCTTGTTGCCGTAGATCTAAGTTTATTTACCGCCTCGTTGCTGGATTACATGCGTTAATTCATGCCCCAGGAGTTCCTGACCTTGATGACTTTCAGGATTATATCTGCCTTCTCGGAAAAAGATATCATTCCCCGTTGCGAATGCTTCCGCTCCCAATGCCGCGTTAAGCTTGGAAGACTCCGCATTATTATGAATATTAACGTTGCTAAAGTCGGCTTTGAAAGCCGATTCCATCTTCGCTTGAATGCTATCATCCATCTTGCTTCCGCTGCCTTGCTGCGATTTGATCTTGGATTCGATAGAAGCCCCTGCATCGAAGCTTCCGCCATCTGACGGCTTCATCTGCAGCTCTTCCTCTTCTGATTCTCCGCTCTCCGAGCGCTGGATCGCTTCGCCCGATGGCTTCATCTGCAGCTCTTCCTCTTCCGATTCTCCGCTCTCCGAGCGCTGGATTGCTTCGCCCGACGGCTTCATCTGCAGCTCTTCCTCTTCCGATTCTCCGCTCTCCGAGCGCTGGATCGCTTCGCTCGACGGCTTCATCTGCAGCTCTTCCTCTTCCGATTCTCCGCTCTCCGAGCGCTGAACATCCGGCTTCGATGAACTGCCGCTCTCCGAGGCTGCTATATGATCAGCAGCTTCTTTGCCCCTACGATCCGCTTCTTGCTCATAGGAATCGCCCTCGGGGCCAACCGTTAGCTTCGTTTGCACGTTTAGCATACTCCCTACGGCCCGATTGCCGATCGCACGCTGAATATTCATGAGATCGACTCCCGCTGATTGTTTCGAGCTGTTTTGAGTACGATGATTCGTTTGCAAAGAAGTATCTGGTTGCTTGTTTATACGTGACTGTTGCATTGGCATGAACCCCCTATAGTGGCATTTCCCAGCCTTATTTTCCATCCGCTGATGGCTGCGCTCCGTAAATATCCGTGTCTGAGCGCACGAAGTCATTGTAATTTCACTATATCACATCTATAGATAGTTAAGGCTGCATTTTGTTTGCTTTTCGATCTACGATGAGAACAGCAATATCGTCAGACTGGATAGCTCCGTCCTTAAACCGATCAACGTCCTCAACCATATGCGCCAATAAAAGTGTTTGATTGCTAGCTTGCTCCTTGGTCAGCAATTCCCGCAGACGGGAGAAGCCATATTGTTCTTGCTGCAGATCCTCAGCCTCTGTAATCCCATCGGTATACAGTATAATTCGATCACCAAGACCTAATGTTATTTCATTATTCATATAAAGCATATCATCCATAACGCCAAGCGGAAGCCCTTTCTTCCCTTTCAGCTGCTCCACGTCTCCGCTTTCCCGTACGATATAGGGGGGACAATGACCACCATCACTATAGGTCAGCAGTCCTGTTCCTACGTCTAGCAGACCACAGAAGATTGTCGCAAACATCGTAGAGTCATCCTTATAAAGCTCTTGATTGACTGCCGTTAACAGCTCTCCGGGAGTCATCTCTGAGGTCATCTTCCCTTTCAACAACGTCATGGTTACCGCCATGAACAAAGCAGCCGGTATTCCCTTGTCAGATACATCGCCAAGCACGAAGAACAAGCGATCCGCCCCGATACAGAAGTAGTCATAGAAGTCCCCGCCCACTTCACGAGCAGGACGAATAATGGCCTGTGTCTCCACGAAGACTACGGCAGCACTTTCACGAACTTCCACTTCAGATGAGATGCTCATATCATCTTCAACGCCGCCACTGCTTAAACTCAAACTCCCGTGAGGGAGGAATCCCATCTGGATGTCGGTGGCAATGCGCAGCTCGCTCTCCATCCGTTCTTTAGCGGCCGTTGTCGTTTTCAAAGCATGAATGGACTTCTCCAGCGCGTCATACAGCATGGCATTTTCCAAAGAAACTGCCGTTGGTGAAGCGATGGACTCGAGAAGCTGCAAATCGCGATCCGTGAAATGAGCGTCATCTCGTTTGTTAAGCACCTGCAGCACACCGATAATTTTCCCTTTACTAATAAGAGGGACACAGAGCATACTGCGTGTCGGGTAATCGACCCGTTTGGCCACCTTTGACGACCAGCGTTCATCCTGCGCAACATCGTCGATTTTGACCGATTTGCCGGTTTGCGCGACCCAGCCTGCGATGCCTTCACCTATTTTGAGGCGAATTTCACGTACCTCATCGCCTTTTTCACCAAGTGCGAGGTCAAAGAACAGCTCCCCTTTTTCCTCATCGACCAAAATGACCGATGAAGCCTCCGCATTCATAATGCGGGAAGAGGTTTCCATGATTTTCACAAGCAAATCCTGCTTGCGGATCGTTGAATTCACTTCTAGGCTCACGTCGAATAGCTGCATTGTCCGCAGAAGCTCCAACTCTGCAAATCTTCGTTTCCGCTCACTCAGCTGCCACAAAATGACAACCATAAGACAAACTATGAGAAGCACACCAACAACGATATTCATCTAGCGCGCCTCCCTTTCCAACTATGAAATCGCATGGATAGCATCCGCTTCCGTCTCATAAATCGAGAAAATACGGCTAAATCCCGACATATCGAAAACATCTTTCACATGCTCATTCATCCGTGCCAGCGCCAGCTTGCCTTGAATCACCTTAATCATTTTGGCTGCTGCAAGTAAGCTTCTTAGTCCTGCACTGCTGACATAGTCAAGTCCTTGAAGATCAAACACAAACTTGCCCTTCCCCTGCTCGACTAGTTTTGCAAAAGCCGATTCCAAGCTCGCGGATGTATTCGCATCCAGTCTGCCGTTTAAGCACAGCAGCACGATATCTCCTTGCATTTGCTCGGTTATCATCATGATATTCCCTCCTCCTTGATTCGCCATTTTTTCATCATTAGAACATTTTCCTCGTTCAAGCGTTCATACGCGATGTCATCCATTACTTGCTTCACAAAGTAGATGCCGAGACCGCCAATCCCTCGATCTTCCAAGCTCAGATCCACAGTCGGACTTGACTTCAACAGAGGATTAAAAGGCACCCCGCGATCTGTCATTCGAAGCTCCCAACCACCAGGGACAAGCCCCAGATCAATGCGGATCGTATGCATACGGGTTTCACCAGGCGGATAGCCATAGAGAATGATGTTCGTCACAAGCTCGTCGCAGACTAAATTCACTTGGTACAACGTATGGTCATCCATGCCCATCGTCCCTGACAAACCTCGCAAGAACACACCTAGCCGTTCCAGTTCCTTCAGATCATTGCTCAAAACGATGGACTCTGCTGACACGACATTCACCCTCCCAGACGCTGATTACTGAAGCCACTAGACGAATAACCGATTTAAGCCATTTTCAAAAGCATATTTTCGAGCAGCCGCACTCTGGCACTAGAAGCATGAAGCAGCCCAATCCCGATCTCTGGGTACAATCTCACTAACCGAGACAAGCTTTCCCCTTGCAAAGTGAGCACACGCACCTCATCGAAAATCACTTGAGCTGTAATCGAGGAAGGCGATCCGTCTAATGCCGTCGTTTCGCCGAATGCTTGCTTCGGTCCTAGTACACCAATCGTTACAGTCTCCCCAATACCTGTCTCATTGCTCAGTTCAACATTGCCTTCAATGATGAGATACATGGCTGCATTCCGCTCACCACGGCGCAATAAATAAGTTAAATCCTCATGTACTTCTTCCGTTGCAATCCCTGCAATTAAACCTAGTTCATCCACGGACAGGTCCGCGAATAGGGAAACCTGTTTCAAGAAAATAACTTTATCCAGCATCGTTAAAAACTTGCGATCTTCCTTCATATCGGCACGCTCCAGTGAACTTAGTGCATAAACAGCAATATCTCGAAGCCAATCATCCGACCAAATCTTAGCTTCTTGCAAAATGAGAAGCGGCTCCGTCATAACCCCACGGCTGCTGCCCGCTTCTTTCTTAAATAATTCCAACAGGGCCAAGGCCAATCTGCGATCGCCGAGCCCTTCAGCAAGAACCTCCAAAGCATTATCGCGAACCTCGTCACTCTCGTCCTGCGTCGCTTCGCGGAGTGTTGTAATCACACGCTCATCTACGAACTTGGCCATTACCGCCCACGCGCCGCTTACAAGAGCATTATGCAGCTCCCCGCAGCGTTGGTTGGCTAGCTCGGCAAGTCCTTGCATCCCCAGCTCTTGAAGAGCAGTAGGCAAAGCACGTTCCTGCGTGGAAGCAAGCATTCGACTTACGCAGCGATCTACTAACTCTGAACGTAATTTACTTTCATCCAGCAGCTCAGCAAGCGCTGTAACCGCCGAATTCCATATAAACGGATTCACATGATTCACACCGTTCAGCAAGGCTGGCAGCGCCTTAGCCCCCATATCTACGAAAGCTTCGAGAATGGCCTTGCGCAGCTCTTGATCTGCGAGTGGCACCATCGACAAGAGGTGAGGAATTGCATCCACCTGCTGAAGCTTGCCAATACATTGTGCAGCTGCAACTTTGACAGCAGGACGATGATCATCGAGCAGCGTTAACACCCATGCTGAATAGGAATCCAGCTTCAGATCAGCGACGGTGTGACAGCCATAAACCGCCCATTCACCGCCGTAATCGAGCATTTTTATAATAGCCTCATCACAGGCTTGATAGCTTTCTTCACTTTCCAGCGCATAAAGCGCCTTAACGCCTTCGTGCACAACCTTCGGATGGTTGTCTAGCAGCTTAACACGAATGAAGAAATGCGATTGGCTTTTGAGATGTGTTGCCTTTGAAATCAACTTCACACTCTCCGCACGCACCTCAGGGTCCTCATCCTCCAGGAACGAAGCGACCTGCACGAGATCCTGAATCGTTGCCCCTTGAAGATTCATCGCCCGCAGCACAGCAATGCGGATTCTTGAGCTCTCCTCACCGATCATTCCGATCAACTGCGGCAGGAAAGCGGAATCTTTCGCTTTGCCAATCACTTCGAGAGCCAACTCTCGCACATAATCATTCGGATGCTTCAGATAGCCGAGCATGGAGGATAAAGCTTTGGAGCTGCGAATGCCCCCAATAAAGGAGCCCGCAATATCCGATAGATCCGCATGCAAGGACTGCACACTTTTAACCAGTTCACGTATGTATAGATTCCTTCCGTACCACGCCACCACAACGAGAATAGCCGCTACAACTACACCTACCCAGGCAAGTGGGGACAGCTGAATTAAGCCAAACGAATGCAGCAAGGACAGCAGCGAACCGATTAAGATCCCGCCCGAAGCAGCCACACCTTGAGCAAAATAACGATAGCCGTCGCGCTTTCCGATAGGCATCATTTTGAAAAAGAGCTGATAGCACGGCTCCGCAATGTAATAAAGCAGAATATAAAAAATGGCATAAGAGCCGGACACCATCACGAGCCCCAGCGATTGATTTAAAAACAAAGCAGTAAGTCCAAAGCCGCCAAGGAAGATGACCGTAATCGCCAGCAGCATATTACTCGCGCCCAGCCAGTTCATTAAGCGGGTAGACACCGTTTGCAGAAGCAAGCAGATCGTGAATTGAATAGCGGTAATTAATCCATAAAATGAGGTTAGATCGCCTTCCTTGGGGAACTTGCTCTCAGCAACTGTGAAGTACTGATACTCGATCATAAAATAAACCGCAGGCATAAGTGTCATCAAAGCAATGGCGCAAAGCAGGAACGGGCTGCGCAGCATCTGTTTCGCATAATAACCAGCAGGCTGCTGCGCCTCTCCCCCCGTTCCGGAAGTTCCCAGGTCCTTCAATCGTTTGTCTTCTTTCAAAGTCAAGGGCACCAAATACCGTGCCAACGCTTTGCGGAAAAAGATGAAGCCGAACACCATCAACACTGGAGCGAGCGCATACACCGCTTCGGTACCAAGTAGTTTACCAATTTGGTGAGCGATCAAGCCTGCCGTAATCCCGCCGGTCGTCGTCGAGGCGATGAACGCCGGCATTAACCTTTTGGCCTGCTGTGTGGGACACAGATCAAAGGCCGTACTCCAAAGCAGCAGCGTCAGCTGCCTCACAACAAAGTTGGAAGATAAGAACAGAATCGGGTAGTAATACCGGAAATCAATGCCGCCAAGCTTAAATCCAAGCAGCACGGCACCATTGAGGAGCAGCAATCCTATCATGATTAGGTAGAGCGTCGTCATCATTTTGGCCTTAGGCAGCCGATTCGCCAGCTTCGCTAAGAGCCAACCCTCTAGAGGCATGATTGCCGCTTCTACGATATAGATATAAGGTAAATACTGCACACCGAATCTTTGGTTAAAAAGCGCCATGAACGCGGTATAGTTCAAGGATTCAGCAATCCCGCTAAAATAAAAGATCGGCAGCATCATCCATAGCTTCCGGATATCTTCTGTGCGCAGTCCCATCCATCTGGTTAAGCTTCCTTGCATATCATCAGGTCCAATCTATTATTTCATTTGTTGTTTAACAGTGGTTTGTAGAAAGCCAGCCTTGCTTCACCTTCATAATAGTAATTCGGATAAGTGCCGATTAATTCAAAACCATTCGCTCTAAACATTTTTTGGATGGGCTGGTAGTCTGGCAAATCACAGGTATAGGTAAGTATATATCGTCCCTCCGCTAACCTAGCGAACGTCTCCAACGCTTGGAATAATATTTTCGCAAAGCCATGTCTGCGGTACTCGCGGTGTACAGCTAAGTAATCCCACAGAAAACCTCCGGATTGATGCTCATTTTCCTTGCAGCTGGTAACCGCAATAATCTCACCTGATTCGTTCTCAATAAACCAATGACGATGATTGCGCTGCGTTAAGCTTAACATGGGAGCATTGCGGAAATGCTCAAGCTCTCCCGGTGTATGCCGCTGGTCATCAAAAGAATCCGAAGACAAATAGAAATCTGTAATTCGCAATGCGTCCTTTTCCGTTGCTAATTCCTGTACATGCATGCCAAGATCGCCTCTTTCACATTAAGAAACAGATAATGTACCATTCCACTCTGCTGTTGTACCGTTTTGGAAGTATTCATCACAAATATAGAAATACAGCTGCGCTGCTTTATCTTGACGATTTTGCTTAATAACCATTAAGAAGGCTTCCCGAGCATCATAGAAACGACCTACCTGATAGTACGTTACTGCTTGCTCGAACAAAGCTTTGGTTTTATCCTTCAGTGCTCGGATCGTATCCGAATCTCCCTGATACACATCGAACAGATGTAGCGGCTCTTTGACCCCTTCTACCTGAATCAATCCCAAATTGCGATAGTGGAAGCCTTCTGGCTGCTCCAACGATTGAACCACATAATCGGTAATGAGAATCGATGCCCCTAGCGGTTCCGTCATTTTCTCCAGCATGGTTGCCAAATTAACACCGTCGGAAATCACATTGCCTTCCAAACGCTGCTCCTCACCAATGATCCCTAGTCGGAGCGGTCCTTTATGCAAACCAATACCGAAATCAACCGGCTTATAACCAACTTTGGCTCGATGAGAATTATAGATATCCAATTCTTTACGCATCTCGATACAGGCTCGCAGCGCTTCATCTGCTTGATTCGGGAATAACGCCATGAAGCCCGCGCCCAGGTACTTATTCATAAGACCTTGATGATTGCGTACATAAGGTCCGAATCTTTTAAGAAATGAGTTCACGAAGTTAAAGTTCTCTTCCGGCGAAAGCCTTTTGGACAGTTGATAAAAGCCTCGGATATTGAAAATTAAGATGGACATATTTTGCTCCACCTGATCACCTAGCTCGACATCCAGTATGCTTTCTTTGTTCAGAAAACGCAGAAATTGCTGCGGCACGAAGCGATAGTAGGATTGGCTGAAGTTTTCTACCTTAGTGATATAATCTCGAATGCGGGCAGCCATCGTATTGACACTGTCGCCTAGGTCTGACACCTCGTCCCTCGTGTTTATCGTAACAACCGCGTCCCAGTTGCCCTTGGCAATCTCCCCAACGCTATTACGAAGCTTACGAATCGAAGAGAGCAGCACGTAGGTCATCAGAAAGAGAACGAGCAGTAAGCCTATCGATATAAAAGCAATGTTGCGAATGATCGATTGAAGTACCAATTGGCGATGCTTAAGGATGCCGTCCAAATTTTTACTAGTTTCGAAAACACCAACAATTTTGTCCGCTGAATTAAAAATAGGAGCAATCGCATATCTCCACTCCCCAGAGAAATCCTGCCATTGACCTGTGACCGGCTTACCTTGCAGCACGACCTGCTGATTCTCGGGTGTTTGTAGAAATGGATTAAACATATGCATTCCGTCATCATCTTCCAAAATCCGATAAATGACGCCATTTTCGTATTTATAAACCGCTTTGTAAAAGCCTTGATTATCATCTTGTTCATTATTATCAAAGACAGATTGAATCTTTTTACGGAACGATTGATAAACAGTCCCATTGTAATCCAGAGGTGAAGCAAGGCTCTCCAGCTTGTCGCCATCAATCAGGTTTTGACCGTTTTTGGCCAGTAAGAGAAGCTCGCTGAATGTTTCTTCTTCCATTTTCTTCGAGAAGCTAGTGTAAATGACGGTAGATAAAAGAATCATCGAAACCGCAATGATCGGCACTAAAATAAAAATTTGTTTCATCATGAGAGGGAGACGACGCTGCAGCAAGTTATAGAAAACTATTTTGATCGCATACAGCAGAAGCAGAATTCCTGCAATAGCGATAGACCAAAGAAGAATGGTCTTTGTTCTCGTCGCTTCGCTATACAACGCCTCTACTAGGGAGGGGGTAATGGTTCCATCCGAAAGACGGCGATTAATTTGAGCTGATTCTACAATAATGAGGCTGCCATCTTGAGCGATACTGCTATTCGTTGCATCGAAGGCAAGCTCCACGCCGCTAGCTTTGGCTTTATCCTCATTCACAAGACCTTCAATGATATAGGGCTGCTTGGGATCGAGTCTGGAGATTGATTTGCTGTTGAAATCGATAAAAATAAGCCGTCCCTGATTATCCAGATGCAAGCTCTCCGGAAAATTACGCCTTGTACGGTCAAGACCGGGAAGCGGATAAACTAGCTCCGAGCGTCCATCACTAAAAGCGCGATAAATTTCTCCGCTGCGCGTTGAATAGTAAATCTCCCCTGGCTTATAACCATCTGCCTCGGACACATATTTATTCTCCGGAAGCTTAATCGTGTAAACGGACTTCGGCTCGGAGGAAGAAGCTTCTCCAATTGGCGCCTGATATAAGGTCAATTGATTTACCTCGTCGTTGAAAAAGTACACCATACCTTCACGAACCTGAACATTCCGTAAGGACCCCAGTCTGTATCGTTTCGTTTGGGAATCATATTCTTCTGTAAACAAGCTGCGATCAAACTGTCCGTCAGGCTTATAACGAACAATCTGCTCGGATTTGACCGCAATGCCATACGGATCTAGCAGTGTACGAATGGTATAGAGGTAGCCTTGGTCATCGACTGCCATATCATTAAAACGGTACACTTCCCCGTTCTTCCCCGTCTCACTTGTGATGGAGAATTGTAGAACACCTTGGCTGTTCAGCTTGTGAATGGTTTTTTTTGCATTATCGATCACGAACAAGTTGTTTTGATGATCAGAGACAGCCTTCGACAAACCATCGAAGGGCATGCTTTTGTTAAAGGGCCATAGCGTAAAGCTATCCCGGTGTAGACTAAGATAAGTACCGGCAGCACCTAGAAGCAGCAGTACTAGCAGCAATGCCGCAATCGATTTCTTCATCGCACTTTAATCTCCTCTTAATTAGAAATCTGAATAATTTGAGTAGGTGCATGCCAGTCGACCTGAAGTCCTAATGATTCGGATATGAACCTTAGTGGCACATAGGTCTTTCCTGCGAGCAGCAAAGAGGGTCCATCGATCTGAGTCGGCTCGCCATCTATATATGCCGTAGTATTATTAATACGGCTAGTGATGGTCGCATATTCCGTGCTTACCGTTACAGTAAGGCTTTCTTGATCCCAATCAACGGCCGCACCGAACGATTCGGATACGGACCTTATAGGTAAATAGGCCTGCCCGTTTATTATAACAGGCGGAACGTCGAATTTGATGAAAATATTGGGAGAAAGTACGTTTTCTGCCGAAATGGGTTGAATCGTGACAGCAGAGCTTGTGTCTACCGTTGTGATGTTAGCCAAGGTGGTTGAGATCTCAGCCAGAGCTTGCAGCTCCTCTGGCATGTATTTGGCTTTCTCTTGCTGCTGGAGCTGCTCCAGCAGCTTGGTTATTTGCTGTTCCAGCTGCGGCTGCACGGCTGAAGCTGGCGGCAGCGCTGCCAGCTCCTGCACAGCGTCAAGCTGCGCGAACAGCGCGTCCTTCTGCAGCGACTGCATCGCTTCGTCGACGGCTTGCAGTGAGCGGGTCAGCGTCGCGACCCGCTCAGGATCCTGCTGCGCTGCGCTAAGCGCAGCTTGGAGCTTCTGCTTCGCCTCTTTGAGCGAAGCCAGACCCTTGGATGCGCCAGTTTGCGCATCCGCGAGCTGCGCCTGCGTCGCCAGAAGCGGCTGCAGCTGAGCTGCCGCCACTGAGGCATCGCCGGCGGCGAGGGCTTGCTCCAGCTTTTGCTGCTGGAGCTCGACCTGTTCGGCCAGCTGATCCTCGCTGGCCTCGTTCCCGGCGGTGGGCCCTGCGCCGCCGGGAGTGCCTTCACCGCCCGGTTCGACCGGCGGTGTGGCTTCCTCGGACAGCGCTGCGATCAGCGCGTCCGGGTTGTTCACCAGCTCCATCTGCTTGAGAGCTGCCCCACTGTCGCCTTTCAGCAGCGCCTCCAGCATCCCTAGCTGGGCCTGCGCATCCTTCAGCTGAACCGCCAGATCAGCGATCTCAGTCAGCTTCAAGTCCGTTACAGCCGCTTCTTTGGCCGCTTCCAGCTTCACGATATCTTTCTTCAGCGTATCGATCTGCTGCTGCAGTTGTGCGGTTGTTTCCAAGGAAGCAATAGCTCCCGGCTTCATGATCTCGACGGTAACCTTCAAAGCAGCCGCTGCTTCCTTCGTCAGCGCTGCAGAACTACTTGGATCGGTTAGCGCGCTAGGGTCTAGGGCATTATCCATGCCGATCCAAACCGCCCCAGGCTCATCCGATTTATAATAAATCCCTTGCCCCGACTTCGTCATCGTGGCTGCTGCTGCGTTATAGGCCGCAGGAGTTAGCGCGTCCAGCTGAACTTTGTAGAAACCGATGATGACGGTTCCCAGCCCTTTTTCTTCTTCAACTGAGCCTGAGCCGTTTTCTCCTGTGCCACCACCTGAATTTCCGCCAGACGTTCCATCCTCGGCAGTTACTGCTACTAATTGCCCAGAATTCCCTTTTCCTTCTAGCGGCAGTTCGTCGATTTTTTTCCCTTTTTGATACAGCGCAACCTTCAGCTGATCTATTGAACTAAACTTAAGCGACAAATTACGCAAAGGCTTGTTAATTTTCGTCCGCTTCCCAATAGCACGGCCTTCTTTCGTAATCACCGCGTACTCCGTAGCGCCCAGCTTTTTATTTACTTTCACACTGAAATCACTAAGCAGTGCACCCACTGAAGGCTTCAGTTTCCAAGTACCTATAGGAGCTTTCGGCTTTTGCGGCTTTACAGCTGCAAGCCCGTCATCGAGGTCACGATAAGGCAAAATACCTTTCTTTATCGTTCTTTCAACCGCACCGCCAGTATCCAAATCCAGCTTGCCGAGCGCCATTTTATAACCCATTTGTGCAGATAGGATTTGTTGATCAGCTTGAATGACAGCGTCCTTATATGTCTGCAGCTCATCTGTTTTCATCAGACTTAGCTTCAGCTTCTGGTTCGCTTTATCCAGATTGGCTACCGCATTATCTTTATCACGCAAGGCCTGCGCATAGCCTTCTTCGGCCCCTTTTGCTTCCAAAAATGACTGCCGCACCGCAGCAATAACCGCATTCCGGCTTTCCTTCTCCTGAAGCAGCGCTTTATTCTGCTCCATGGTCGCGATCGGAAGCGCATCCCTGAGATCGTCCAAATAGCGCAGCCCGTCAAACTCCCCTTGAAGCAGCGATTTGGGAATAGGAATGAATCCAAGCAGCATGAAAAAGCCTTCCCAATCCTTCTTCACTTGTGAAAGCGTCGTTTCATAACTAGCTAGGAACAGCTCCATATCCACATCTTTGGCTTTATACATCCCGTCCATGACCTTCATTCGCGCCGAACCAAACTTGGAACTGTACAAATCACGCGTCGTATTCAGCTTTTCATCTGCTAACCGCCGATCCTCCGTGTCCTTAAGCAAACTCAGCGTCGACTTTTGAGCCCTTGCTATGTAGGCAGGCAGCTGCTTCTGATTCAAATCCGCGTAATCCGGCTCAAAAGAAAGCTGGACTTTATTTTCCATTTCCAAATTCAGCAGCTTGCCCAGTGCTAGACGACTAGATTTGGCCGTTAACTGCGCTTGTTTATATTCAGATAACGACTTCTCCAGCGCCTTATCTGCTTTTTCCTGTTCAGTACTATCTGCAAGACCGAATTTCCGCTTCTTTTTTACCGTTTCAACTGCTGTCTTAGCTTCTTCCGCTTTCTTCCCTGCATATTCTTCTGCCACAGCATCTTGATAAGCTGCTAAATAAGCTTTTTGCACATCAAATCGGGCCGTATTCATCAACTGACGCAGCGTTTCCTGCGCGATATAAAGCTGCTTGCGTGCTTCAGGCACCTTCAAACGAGTCGATAATTGCTGACCTAAATTACGAGGTTTGGCAAATAGTCCGGAAGACTTAGTTTCCTCATTTTTAACCGCATGCTGCGCTTGCTCCAGCTCTATCTTTTTCTTCAAAATATCAGTCTTGGCATCCCGCAATTGCGGACTTATTTTTAAACCCTGATCGATAGCTTCCCGCATGGTTAAAGACTTCACCATCGCAGCTTCGGCTCCCGAACCGGCTGCCATAATCGACGAGGCTCCTAGCAGCAGCACAAGTCCCAACTTCACAAATTTTACCCCTATCACTATGAATCCCTCCGCTCAACCATCTCCTCTTATAGTACAATATCTACCCCCACTCCCGCACCCATCTTTTGGAGAAAAATAGTGAAAACTATCGAATATAGTAATAGACTGCTCATATACTTATCTAGTAGTATAAAAGTAATGGAAACAGCGGAATTTGACGGAACACTTAAAGTACGCGGCAAGTATTTCTCAAGGAGGAGAGACACACATGGGAAACCTCGTTTGCGGCGGAGCGATGCTGCAATGCTCGTTTGGTGCAGCGCCTGGTACATTAATGGTACTTCCGGCGAACATGGTGATGACCGCTATGCCCATTGCCAACATTATGGATAATAAGCCGATGGTGAACATAATGCCGTTTGGGATGTGTAATTCTATGGCGAATCCGATGGTTGCTGCGGCAACGGCGGCTGCACTTGGAGTTCTGACTCCCATGCCCTGCATACCTGTAACAGCTGCGCCCTGGGCTCCTGGGTCACCGACCGTGTTCGTCGCGAACATGCCCGCTTTGAACAATACATCCAAATGTATGTGCAACTGGGGCGGCGTCATTCAAATTCAACAACCAGGGCAAATGACCATTCAGGTGCCTTAGCTCATTTAAAAAATAACCCCATTTTATAATTCCCTCTAGGAGTGAGAAGATTTGGAGATCCAGCCGGTCAAAACCCTTGAAAAAGTGCTAAGGCCTGTCGTTGCACCATTCATTGGGCATATCATGAAAGCCATCTTAACAGTCGGAAGGCTGCCCAAAATGGCGATTATTAAGTTTCAGCAGATCCTAAGGGTCATGCTGCAGACGCGCGAAACGTCGCTGAAAAACTACGTTTTGATCGGCTCCTATTATGTCTCCAAAAGATTGCTTCTTTTCCTCACTTTGTTCCTACTCGTTTTGGTCTTTTTTATCTTTATTCGCCCTCCTGCAATCGTGAATAAGTGGTTGAATCGCGTTCCTGTTCTTCAGAAAGATACCCCTAAACTTACGAGTTTTTCAGGCAATGGCAAAGTCGTGGGTACCCAAAAGGATTCTCTCTATGTGGGGGATCTGGTTGACGGCAAATATGCCGGTAAAGGTAAGCTTTTCCATAGCAACGGCAAACCCGCTTATGAAGGTGATTTTGAAAAAGGGCAAAAATCAGGCAACGGCTCCCTTTATGACGAAAACGGCACCCTGCAATATAAAGGGGCATTTGCCGGAGATGTCTTTAACGGGGCTGGAACCCAATACGATCCCCAGCAGAAAGTGCAGTATATCGGCGAATTTCAAAATGGAAAATACGGCGGGTCTGGGAAATTGTTCGCGCCAAGCGGAGATCTTTTGTATGAAGGCTTGTTTAACGGCGGCCTCTACAATGGGGCTGGAAAGCTCTTCTCATCGGGCGGCATCGCCCAATATGAGGGTGAATTTGCAGCCGGTCAATATAACGGGGCTGGTAAGCTTTTTGATGCGAAGGGACTTCCTATCTATGAAGGCGGCTTTAAGAACGGCAGCTATTCCGGAGATGGCACCGAGTTTTATTCGAATGGCCTGATCAAATATAAAGGCCAATTCCTCGCTGGCGCGTATGGCGGCGAAGGCACCGCCTTCGATGAGAAGGGCGTGCCGCGCTTCAAAGGCACTTTCCAGAGCGGTGTCCTTAGCGGCGCCGGGGAAGCGTACGACGAGTTGGGCAAACTCGTCTACAAGGGCGATTTCAAGGCCGGCGTTTATGACGGCCTTGGCACGTTGTTTGACGCAGACGGCGCGCCGCTGCTGCGGAGCTTTTTTGCAGGCGGCCAGGCCAGCCTGCAGAGCTTCATCGGTTTGTCCAGCAAGAAAGTCGAAGACTTGCTGGGCAAACCGGCCGAGGTGACGCTGCAGGATGCCAGCGTCATGCTCGCGGGCCAGGAGGCGCCGCAGGTTGCCTCCGCGGAGACGGCGGCTGCGGGCGACGACGCCGTGGAACCGCCGGCCGCGGGCGCTGGCGCGGCCGATCCGGCTTCAGCAGCAGGCGTCAAGCTGCTGCTGAACTATCCGGCCTACCAGCTGTCGCTGCTGGTAGAGCCGTCCAAGGGCAACCCGAAGGAGGCCGTTGTCACCTCCCTCAGCATTTGGGGCTCGAAGCCTTTGGCGCTGCTGCAGCCAGCCATCGAGACCATCAAAAAGCGCGGAGAACCCAACGATGCCGGCTACATTGTCATGGAACTCGCGGTAGGTGCCGGGGCTGGCACCTACACGAACAGCTATTACAAAGGCGATTTCATCTTCACCTTCACGCATTTCAACAAAACCAAAGAAGCTCACCTGCTTCAGGTCAGCTCTACCAAATAAGAGGCGCTGCCTCATGTCTTTTGTGTGTTACGGGTTTCTTTTGCAGATGGCGCTGCCTCAAGTCCTTAATGTGCTAATGAGTTCTTGTTACACGTGTTACTGCCACGATTCTTTCACATGCTAACGGGTTCCTTTTGCACGCGGAAGGGGAGTTAGCTACAAACTTCTGACCTGGCAATCGCTTTCTCCGCACTTAGACGGAACGTAGTGCCGCTATTTGGGTGAAAAAGCTCAAATTCCGAAGCAAACGGAACGACAAGACCTTATTTCGCTGTTTTGCCTCTGGATTGGTGCTTATTTTAACAAATAAGGCCCTCACGTTCCGCCATTTTCATTTTTAACACTTATTTCCTAAAATAGCGGCTCCTCGTTCCTCTAAATCAGGTTTAGGCAGGTAATTCTTTGGCTTTCTCACTCATCACCTTAGGCTAACTCATAACAAAACCGCTCAAGACTATGTCTCGAACGGTTTTTTCTAAGTTTCCTACTTCGCTACAGAAGTTCTCGCCACTCGCATCGACGCAAGTGCATAAACGATCAATGCCGTCCAAATCAAAGAGAAACTGATTAAAAGCACGGGGGAAAATTTTTCTTTAAATAGAAACACACTTAACAGCAGCGTAATGGATGGACCTATATACTGAATGAATCCCAGCATGGAAAGAGGCAGCCGAGCAGCCGCTTTAGCAAACCATAGTAGAGGCAAAGCGGTTGCCACACCTGACAATAATAGCATCGCTAAAGAGATAGGCGGTAATGCCCATGCGGAATCATGATGTGTAAAGTGTAAGTAGGCAATATACGCGACTGCTATAGGGAAGACAATGACGGTTTCCCCTGCTAACCCGATAGAGGCATCGTAGGAAACTCTCTTTTTCACAAGACTGTACAGGCCGAAGCTAAACGCTAAAGAAAGAGAAACCCACGGGAATCTGCCGTAATCGATAGTTGCCAGCAAAACGCCGGCACCCGCCAAAGCAACGGCCACCCACTGGCTGCGGCTTGGTTTTTCACGCAAAAACATGACCGCCAGCATGATATTAATTAGGGGAGTAATATAATACCCCAGACTTGTCTCGATGACATGGCCGTTATTGACGGCCCAAATGAATATCAGCCAATTGGAGCTGATTAAAATGCTGCAGGCTCCAATCTGGAGCAGCATTTTCCCGTTCGTAACCATCTTACGAAACTCAGTCCATCTACTTTTCCCTATCAGTAAGAGAATCGCCATGAATACAAATGACCAGATGACACGGTGAGACAATATTTCACCCGCAAGCAGAGACTCAAAAGACCTCCAATAAACAGGCAGCAAGCCCCATGCGGTATAGGCAAGAATGGCATACCAAAGCCCTTTTTTCATAGTAAAATCCTCTTTTCAATTCTAGTAACACAATTCTATGAATCTCGTAATTTGTCCCTAGGTAAATTATCAAATAATAAATCCCCGATTTCCGGGGATCCAACTTACACGATTTTTGGTGCTATCCATAAACGGAGATGCAATCCCTTGCGAATGCTCAGCCCTTATGCCGATAAAAAAAGTTAGGCAGCTTCACTTCATTTGAATAATGCTGATGAAAAATATGCGTTGTCGCCGGAGATAGCGGTGGGATCAGCCACGACCAATCACCCGTGACGTCACGACTGACCTTTTGCTCTTTCTCTTCAAAAGACTTAAATTGCTTTGCCGCAGTATGATGATCGACAATTGCAACACCCTGCTGTTGAAATGAATGCAGCACAGCCACATTTAACTCAATAAGCGCCCTATCTTTCCAAAGAGAGGCATCACGTCGTGTATCCAGACCCATGACAGACGCTACACGCGGCAGCATGTCATATCTCGCTTGATCTGCAAAGTTACGCGCCCCGATTTCGGTGCCCATGTACCAACCATTGAATGGCGCAGCGGGGTAGTGAATCCCTCCGATTTCAAGGTACATATTCGACACGATCGGTACGGCATACCATTTGAGATGCAAATCATCGAACGCTGCTATATCTGGGTGTTTAATATCCACTTCCAAGACGAGCTCAGCAGGAATCTCGAACAGCTTCGGTTTCCGATCTCCCATTTGAACAACAAGCGGCAGCACGTCGTAAGGCGTCCCAGCTCCCTGCCATCCAAGCGATTGGCAAAACGCAGTTATTTGAATAGAAGCTGGGTCACCGAGAATCCCATTGTCAGTTTCATAGCCCGCGTAACGAACAAGTTGGTCATTATGAATAAAGGCTCCCTGAGCCGAATCATGCGTAGGTGGGAAAATCGTAATCACTGGACGGATTTTGCCGCCATTAGTTGCCGTTTCTATATGCCGAAAAAGTGCCTCAGCCATCTGTTCTTCTGTTTCTATATAACGAGCATCGTGTACCGTCAGTGTTTCCCAGAACAATCGCCCAATACAACGGTTGCTGTTGCGCCATGCCATTTTGGCTCCATGCTCGAGCTCTTGAAGGGTATGTTCGTAGTAACCTTTATACCTAATGGCTTCGGTAATTTCAGCAAGACGAGCCTCGATTTTGCCCGAGCTTTGGCCTAGTTCACTATAAGATTCCTGAATAAAAGGTATCGCTTTCTCTAGTAATTGATCCTGCACTTTCATAGGTGTGACTCCAATCCGGTAAAGGGGAGCCCCACAAGCATTTGACACCTGCACAGCTCTCCCTATGTTGTATTACAATTGCGCACTAAACTGATCAGGAATGTATACGATTTGAGACTTTGCTACTATGGTTAACTCGCCTTTTTCCTCGGAATAGTGAACGGAATCATCGCCTACATAAAACCATAATTTCTTTGTTGGCTCATTCTCAAACTCCTGAAATAGGAAAACGTTGAGTTCCTCTTTCCATTTCAAAAGCTCTGCGATATCTTCCTTCTTTTCTATCTGCACGGTAAATATCCATTGGTCTCCAACCTGCTCCCACGTGTAGGGCATCGGATGTTTACCTGTATCTACGAACGCTCGACCGCCCACTGCATGTTTAATTAAAAAGACTTCCTTCATCCGCATAGCCCTCCTTCATCATCCATTATGGCAGATCGATTAGCATGAAATGTGTATCTTCTATCGCACGAATAGAAACCGTCAGTTCAGCTTCCATACGAGCGCTATCCTTCGTTTCCAAAACAGCATCATTGGCAGATAACTTCCCGCTTATAAGCATTAGAAAAATGCGTCGATTCTCTCCTTGTTTAAACACAAGCTCTTTGCCCGCTTCCAGCTTGCTGAGGTAAATGCTCATATCCTGATGTATCTTGGCTGCATGCTCGCCACCCTCGGGTGTAACTACCGGCAGCAGCGTGTTTATCATTGCTTCAGGCTCGTAGGTAACATTCTCAAAGGACGGCTCCAAGCCCCTCTTAGAAGGCATGAACCAAAGCTGAAATAGACTCATCGGTTCCGTATCCGACGCATTGTACTCGGCATGGATAACGCCGCTTCCAGCTGACATCCGCTGCACGCCATTCACACCCGTTACCGCAACATGCCCCAAACTATCTTCGTGTTTAATTGCTCCGCTGAGAACGATGCTGACAATCTCCATGTCGCTATGGGGATGTGGACCGAAGCCCCGACCGGCGGCAATATCATCGTCATTACAAACACGCATAACCCCGAAACCTACATTATCCTCATCAAAATAATCGCCGAACGAGAAATTCTTATGGCTCTTAAGCCAGCCCAGATCGGTTGTATTACGCGTATGCGCAGGGAAAACTTGAATCACAGCAATCGCCTCCTTCTTTAATACGTATAGCTTATCATATATGGCCTACCGACTTCCATGTCGGAACGGTGGCGGAAAGATCTCCCAAACGCCAAAAAACCTCTACTCTCACTAACATGAGGTAGAGGCTTTTACTATGGTTTAACCGTTCTAGGCACCTAATACGGAGTCAACAAAATCCGGTGTGCCATCCGCGTGCCACTTCAGTACACGCACAAAGGTGTGGCGATTCGGATCGTAGAGCGGGTCGCCTACAATTTCTTTATAATTTCTCGCGTGGAAGACGAAGATATCCTGTGTGCCGTCCTCCGATACAGTGAAACTATTGTGTCCGGGCCCAAAGAGTCGGATACTTTCATCAGTGGTCAGAACAGGCGACTTGGATTTCGCCCATGATTGTGGATCCAGCAGATCAGCATCTTCCGAAGCCGTTAACAGACCCATGCAATAATTAAAGTCTGTTGCGCTTGCGGAGAAGCTGATGAAGATGCGCCCGTTCCGCTTCAACACCGCGGCGCCTTCATTGACTTTAAAACCGATAATCTCCCAATCATACTCCGGCGTTGTGATCATGACCTGCTTGCCGCGAAGCGTCCACGGGCTGCTCATTTCCGAAATGTATAGATTGGAATTCCCTGGTATATTCAAATCTTTTTGCGCCCAGACGAGATATCGCTGGCCTCGATGCTCGAAGGAAGTTGCATCCAGTGCAAAGCTCTCCCACTCGGTGCGCAGCTGCCCCTTCTCTTCCCACTCTCCTTCTAGAGGATTGGCCGAACTATTTTCCAACACAAACATGCGATGATCGAAAAGGCCTTCATTCGTTTCTGTCGTTCTGGCCGCAGCAAAATATATATACCACTTACCTGCAACGAAATGCAGCTCTGGCGCCCAAATATTAGCACTTAACGGACCTTCGTTATATTTGCGCCATGCTACGACAGGCTGCGCCTCGTTCAAGCCGGCAATCGTAGCGGAACGCCGTAGTTCAATACGATCGTATTCTGGAACTGATGCGGTAAAATAATAATATCCATCCGTATGTTTATAGATCCATGGATCAGCACGCTGCTCCAAAAGTGGTTTAATATAGCTGGTTTCTAAGTTCTCCATTGTTATTCTCCTTTGATACTATCTGTGTATTTGCCCCATATGTTGATGCCCTTCTCGTTCATCCCTGTAAATACAAGCGTAGGCTTGTCATTCTCCCAATCCCAGGCAGGTGAGACGAGCACCTTCTCTGTCGTCGGGGTGCCCTCATTTGTATCCAAGGCCGCCCATTTCAGCGTTAACTCATTCGGTTCTTGAAATGTCCACTTGCCGGTTCCATGTGCCGATTCCATCTTTCCATTAGGCTGCAATGTCATTGGTTCAGAACGTTCTGTTCCCGTCCATACCATCGGAATCGGTAATCGATCCCAATGCCCTGCAAGCAGCTTCAGAGAAAGGGGCTGTGTTTTCTCTCCCGCATACCGCTCAGGCGAAGCAACCGGCCATCCGTCTCGTGTCCAGAGCAGCTCACGAATATGAAGGTAAGACCAATTCTTATCTTTTTCTCCACGGGCATGGTGTACGAGAAATGTGCGATCGCCGTCCTTTAGAACCGAGTTATGGCCCGGAGCGATCCAGCCCTCTTTCCCATTGAACGCGTAGCTGCCAATCAGCTTATTTCCTACATTTGTCTGCGGCGAAACCCCCGTATCCGAAAGCTGATGCCCATTGAAATCCTCATAAGGCCCCGTAATCGAGGAAGATCTGCCGACCCTCACACTATAATCAGAAGATAAAGAATCATAGGATACGAATAAGTAGTACTTTTTCTGATCCGGTTGATAAATGATATACGGCGCCTCAACAGCGCCTGCAACTGTTCGACTGTCTCTGCGGGCAAGCAGCGTAGGCTGCTCCCCTTGCTTCACTTTGCCAGTGCTCTCATTAAGTCTTACGAGATATATGCCGCCAAAAAAGGAGCCGTACGAAAGCCATGGTTTACCTTCGCTATCAAACACCGGATTAGGATCAATCGCGTTCGCTTCATCTCCCTTGGCCGTCTTCACGACGGCGCCTTGATCCGTCCATGGACCGGTAATTGAATTGGAGGTTGCAAGACCAATCATGGACTGATTGCTTCCGAAGGTAGATGCTGCATAGTACAAATAGTAGGTATCTCCCAACTTGAAAACGTCAGGTGCCCATAGATTCGTTGCCCGTGTCCACGATGCGGCTTCCTTCGGTATACCATCCAGCGCATAGCCTACCCAATCCCATGTGATCAAATCTTTTGACCGTCTCACCATAATCCCCGGCCGAAGCGGATCCTTATTGGCGCCAACCTTTATATCTGTCGAAAACACATAATACGTATCCCCATCTTTATAAATGGAAGGATCGTGCGTATTCATCGTATGCCAGTTTGATTCCGTATTCGTGCTTCCGGTGTCATACATCGGGTACTGAACAGGTCTCTCCGGAAACTCAACAGGGGCTGAACGTGAACCCCCGAATTGGAGATAAGAAACCCCTATAGCCACTGCTGCAAGCGCGAAACCGAGCGAAAACAGCAGCCTTTTTTTCATCCGCGTGACCGCCATTAACCTTTCACACCACCAACCATAAGACCCGATACAAAGAATCGTTGGAAGAAGATGAAGACGATCAGGATAGGCACAATCGCAAGCACCGAACCGGCAATGAGAATATCGTAGTTATTGCCATAAGGCGTTACAAGACTGGACAGACCAATCGGCAGGGTCAGCTTATTGCCTGTTTTGAGTACGATCAGCGGCCAAACAAAGCTGTTCCAGCTCGCAAGTGCTTGCAATATTGCCATAGCCCCGAAAGCCGGAGCCATCAATGGCATCATGATTTTGAAAAAGATACCATACTCCGAACAGCCATCAATTCTCCCTGCATCAAGGAAATCCTTAGGCAGGCCAGCGGCATATTGCCGGAAGAAGAAAATCGGCAGAGGAGCGACGACGAAAGGTAAAATGACACCACTGTAAGTATCGATCAAGTGGAAGGCAATCATTTGTTTATAAAGTGGCAGCATAATAATTTCGACAGGTACCATCATGACCAAGAGGACCAAGAGGAATATAATGTTCCTTCCGGCAAATCGGTACATGGCGAGCCCATAGCCCACCATCGAAGATAAAAGCAGACAACAAGCGGTATAAACAATGGAGATAATGACGCTGTTCTTATACCAGATCAGATACTTCTTTGCAGATGCAGAAAATAGGAAAGCATAGTTATGAAAGGACAATAACTCCGGCTGTAGCTTCACATTGAGCCCGTAGCGCAGCATCTCCTTGGAAGGCTTAAACGAAGCCAACGTGAGACTGTAAAATGGGAATAGCGCCAATGCAGCAAGTACCACAAACAGGAAGAGCAGTAAGGAGGTTTGAAGGAACTTATGTCGTTGTATCTGCATGTCCTAATCCTCCTTTCTGAACAAACCGAAGAATCTCAATTGAATGACATTTAAGATCATGGTTATACCTAGCAATGTGATCCCAATTGCAGAACCGAAGCCCAAATTATTACGCTCGATGCCTTCACGATAAAGTAGACCAATCATCGTCAGACCAATGTCATTCGGAGAACGGTTACCGTTCCAGAGAATGAAGCTTTCCGTAAACATCGAATAGCCGCCATAGATGGAAATCGTAATGACGTAGATCGCTACCGGCTTCAATAACGGCAGGGTAATTCGCCAGAATTGGTCCCACTTGTTGGCACCGTCTATTTCTGCCGACTCATATAATTCATGCGGAATGCTCTGCAGCGCGGATAGGAAATAAATAATATTGACGCCAGTAAACCGCCAAGTCGCTAAAATGACCATCACGAGCATTCCCGTCGTGGAGTTGGCCAGCCAGTTAATGGTAGGCATGCCTAGCATATGACGGAAAGCATTCATCACCGAATCATCCAAGCTGCCAAAAACAAGCCGGAATATAGTTCCCGCCACAACAACCGAAGTGAGGGAGGGGATAAACAAAGCGGAACGGAAGAACGCACTCGCCTTGGTCAGCTTCGCATTTAGGAATACAGCAAGCACAAGCGGCAATGGAATAAGTACCAGCAGGGTCCAGAACGTATACCGACTGCTATTTTTCAATGCGGTGAAAAACGACTCGCTCCATAAATTTCGGTAATTCGCTAACCCAATGAAATGGGTTTGTCCGGGCAGAACTTCTTGAAAGCTCATGACAATCGTGGTCATAACCGGATATGCAAAGAAAATTAGAAACGATAACACAAATGGCAGAACAAAGACATAAGGAGCTACCCGGGAGGAATACAGAAATTTATTCATATCGTTAATCACCACTCCTCTCTAGAAGCGCTGCAAGCCTTGCCGAAGGGACGTCCCTAGGGCAAAGCCAGCAACGGAACGCGGGGCGTTCAAATTACTTAATATTTTTCACAGCATCGTCTAGAACTTGCTTCGGATCTTTCAAATCATTAAGCGCTTGGAAGATGGTTTTCGTCTTGATATAGTCGGAGACTGCCGGTGTTTTCTCCTTGATATTCGTAGGCGCGATTTCACTCTTCACTGAAATTAAAACATCCCACAAATTTTTGCCAAAATAAGCCGTGAATTTATTGTCCGCTTTAAGCGCCGGATCGTTCCAAACATCAGAGCGAATCGGGTCGAAGCCGAGTTGTGACCAGATCTGAATGTTGCCCTCTTTGGACAATTTCGCATAGGAAAGGAATTTCTTAGCTACGTCTTGATTCTTCGATTGCTTCGTAATAACCGTACCCGTACCCCCCATACCGGAAGAGCGCATCTCGCCTTGTTTAAATACCGGCATCGGTTTAATGATGACTTTGCCTTTCAAATCGGGCATGTAGTCCGTAAAGCGACCCATGTACCACATTGGCATCCAGACGGAAGCTGCGCCGCCTTTATTCATGAAGCCGTAGTATTCTTCCGCATGGTGCAAGCCGCCCGGAGCCACCACGGCAACTTTCTCCTTCACAAGCTTCTGCAGGTAAGTCAATACATCTAGATTTGCTTGGTCGCCTATTGTCACGTTACCGTTCTTGTCTAGGAAGTCCGAACCGTGTTGGACAACCAGCGGCCATAATGACCATTGGTCCGTCGTTTCGACCGTCGTCATCGGCTTGCCGGTTTTCTCAAGCACTTGCTTGCCGGCCTTTTCATAATCGTCCCAAGTCTTAATATCGTCGGCGTTCACGCCTGCTTTATCGAGAATTTCCTTGTTGTAATAGATGACTTGTGCCCCAACGTGGTAATCGATCCCGTAAAATTTGCCGTCCTTCGCATAATTATCGAGTCGAGACATGACGAGGTTGGCCTTCTCCGGCTCAACAATATCATTCAGCGCGGTTAGCTGAACATCGCCTTTTAGGAAATTACCGATTTTACTGATTTCAATGTCAGCCATATCGGGAGCGCCCGTTCCTGATTGCAACGCCACTAACAGTTTATTGTGGTTATCGTCATAGGGGAAAGTTGTTGCTTCTACTTGAATTGGCTGTTCAGGGTGTGTTTTATTCCATGATTCGGCCATGCTTTCAAAGAACTTCTGATGCAGCTCATTGAACGTCCAGAAGCTCAGCTTAACAGGTGTACCTGATTTGGTTGCGTTATCATTTTTGGTTGTAGCTGCTGGGTTCGCAGTTGCAGTTCCTTCATTACTTGTGCCCGAGTTTGATGTACAAGCTGACAATAAAAGCATGGATGCCAAGATGGCAGCAGAAGACACTTGTAGCTTTCTCTTCATACAATTAATCCCCCTAAATAGAAATTTTGATTGTCATGTAAACTATCGTGCAAATGGTCGATTAACGTGTAAGCGCTTTACAAAACGAATTATAGTACATAAAAACCTATAATTATATAATCAATTCAGTATAAAATTATGTTTATTATATTTAACCGCATAAATTCCACGGCTAAAAGTTTGTTTAGAATCCATATTAAATTTTTCGTTTATGAAATATAACTGGGACCTATTGAATTGGATTTGACTGGTATGTATTTCCAAGTTTATATATACAATTGGTTATAAAAATTAATTAAAACATTATAAATATACTTTTCAGACTTTTATGTATTCCCTTTTACACAGTTACTGAGTACAATAAACCTAAGACTATGAAGAATCAGGTGATGCACGAATGAGTAAAATTCCTCTCTATAAACAAATCTACCAATCCATTAAAGATAAAATTATATCCGGAGAGCTTCGTCCCAAAGATCGCGTGCCTTCTGAGCAAGAATTTATGGATGAATTTATGGTCAGTAAAATAACCGTGAAGAACGCCCTAGCCGTATTGGTTGACGAGGGACTTGTCACTCGTATTCAAGGTAAGGGGACATTCGTGGCAGTCAATCCCAACTCCATCACAGTAGATCCTAAGCGTCGTTCTTCAGTGCCTTCTTCCCAAAATTACATTGGCCTGATTATCCCTACCATGAAGACGAAAGTCATTCAGAGACTTGTCGACTATATCGAATATTACGTCAAGGAAGCCGGGTATCAACTTGTCTTACATATCACACGTGAATCTTCCATCGAAGAATCCCGTTCGGTCCAGGAATTGACCAACACCCAAGGCGTCCGCGGCATCATTGTTTTCCCTACGGAGGATGAGCGGTATAATGAATCGCTGCTCCGTTTATCCCTGGATAAATATCCGTTTGTGTTTATTGACCGCTATTTACGAAATATCGAAACCTACCGGATTACATCCGATAATTGGGGCGGCGCTTATGAGACCGTTACCAAACTTTTAAACAAAGGCCATCAGCAAATCGCGCTCATCTCCCCAGATAATACGAATACAACCGTTGAAGACCGGACTCACGGCTTTGAGAAGGCTTATATTGATGGCAACATTTTGATTGATAAAAGCTTATGGTGTCATGTCCCCATCGACATCCTCAGAAATGGCGATACTTCATCTTATATTGTTAAATTCCTGCATCAGCATCTTAACATTACGGCTGTTTTTGCTTTAACTGCTGAGATGGCCAGGCTCTCGCAATATGCTTTGCATCAGGAAGAAGGCTTGAACCCGAAGATCGAGTTGGTTTCCTTCGATGATCCTGAGATTCCGGGAATCTCGCACATTTTGCAGGATGAAGAGCAAATGGCCTTATCGGCTGTTAAATTGCTGCTTGAGCAGTTCAACGGGCATTATGTTCCGCAGCGCATCGAGGTTCCTGTGCAATGGATTCAGGTTTAAGTCCTTGCGCGGCTTGTGGAATGTCCCATCGCCGCGTGAAAGTTAATCTTTCGCGGAACGTAGATGCGTTATTCGTGAGGAATTCGGCTGTTTTCAAGCTTTCGCGGAACGTCGTTCCGCTATTTCCTTGTTTTGCCCTCTAATCACACGGTTTTCCAACAAATAGAGCCCTCACGTTCCGCGGCATGCCCATTTTGGCGAATTTTCTTCAAATAGCGGCTCCTCGTTCCGCGACACGATGCAGTCTCATCGCCGTCTTGGAATCCACGGAAACAAATAAGGGTGCGATTCCCTCACCCCAAACCAAAAAAAGGTGGGACTCCGCCCACCCTAAACAAAAAAGGGGGCCTCGGCCCCCCTTTTTCTATTCCTGCTCCTCTATCTGCATCCACTGCTCATAGAGCCTATCCAACATCTCCTGCGCCGCTTCTCTTTCCGCCCACAGTTGGCTAAGTTCATCTGCCGCCAGATTCTCTAGCCGCTGGTCCAGATTGTTCAACTGCGCTTCGCCATCCGCGATCTGTTTCTCTAGCTTCTCCCGTGTGAACACGGATGAGCTTTTAGACTTCCCTCGTTGCGCCACATTGGCAGTATTTTTAGCCGTAGCACTCGCTGAATCACTTAGCGCAGCACTCCTAGAAGCTCTTGGCGAGACACTCTCAGCATTTCTTGCCATAGCACTTGAACTTGTACTTGTACTTGTACTTGTACTTGCATTGGCATGTGCACCATCCCTAGGCCCAGCATTCGCACCAGCCGATTTTCTCGCACCAACAGCAGCAGACTCACGAATTCGATTCTCACGTAATTGAGCGCTCTTCTCTTTATAGTCATCAAAGTTGCCCAAGTAAACGGTAATTCGCCCTTGATCCAGCTCCCATATTTTCCGAGACAGCCGATTCATAAAATAACGATCATGCGTCACAGCCAGCACGGTTCCCGGAAACTCCTCAAGCGCCTCTTCCAACGCTTCCCTTGAAGCTATATCCATATGATTCGTGGGCTCATCGAGAATAAGTAAATTAGGTTTACGCAACACAAGCAGTGCTAGTCGCAATCTAGTCCACTCACCTCCGGAGAGAGAACTAACCGACTTGAATACATCTGCTCCATAAAATAAATAAGCAGCAAGTCGGCCCCTAGCCTCTCCTTCCTCCAACTTCGCTTCCTCACAGAAGTAAGACAGCACCGATTTCTTATGGTCCTCTGGATACTCTTGTTGAGCCAGATAACCAACATCGACCCGCGCTCCTAGCTCGAGCTCCCCTTGGTCAGGCTGCTCTTCACCCAAAATCATTCTCAGCAGAGTTGTTTTGCCCGAACCATTAGACCCGACGAGCATTACTTTCTCGCCATACTCCAGCAAGCCGCTTGCCCGCTTCAGCAGCACTTTATCCCCGTATTGCTTATTTACGTCTTCGAAACGAATCACTCTCCGACCTGAGCGGTCGTCCAGCTTCAACCCGAATTCCGCTGCCTTCGGATCAAGAACTGGTCGTTTGAGCTTCTCCATCCGATCCAGCGCTCTCTGCATTGAAGCTGCCCGGCGGAAAAACTTCTCGTTCCCTCCTATTCGGCCCCACTCCGTCAGCTGTTTGATCGTCTCTTTCATCTTTTTGATGACCTTCTGCTGCTCCTGATAATCTGCAAACTGCTGCAGCAGTCTGACTTCCTTCTCCTTCACATATCCCGAATATGAAGTCAGATAGGTCGTAGACTCGCCATCTTCCAACTCAACGATCTTCGTAACTACCCGATCCAGAAAGTAGCGGTCATGAGAAACAATGAAACACGCACCATCATAATGGGTGAGATATTCCTCCAACCACTCCACGCCGAACAAATCCAGATGATTCGTCGGCTCATCCAGCAGCAGCAAGTCTGGTTTGCCGATCAGCTGGGATGCGAGTGCAATCTTCGTCTTTTCCCCTCCGGACAACGAGGCAAAACTCCGCTCGTAAAACTCCCGTGCAATGCGAAGTCCGTTCGCTACCTGGTCGATTCTTGCATCCAGCTCGTAGCCGCCTTCCCGTTCAAAACGTTCTTGCAGCTGAGCGTACCGCTTAAGCAGCTGATCTAGCAGCTTCTCATCGCTCGTGACGTCCGGGCTCGACATTCGCTGCTCCAGCTCCGTCATGTTGGCGCGGCATTCAAGTATCTCTTGAAAGCTCGCGGCCAGCACATCATACACCGTACCGCTTTCCCACTCCGTTGGGATTTGTGCTAAATAGCCGATCCGCGTATCTTTTCGTACCGTTAAATGCCCTTCATCGGGCTTCTCCATCTTGGATATAAGGCGCAGCAGAGTCGATTTACCGCTGCCATTGCGTCCCACAAGTCCTATTCTTTCTCCCTGATGAATTTCAAAAGTAACATCCTCAAGAACCAGCTGCGCACCATGGTATTTCTTTATATTTTGACCGTTAATAATTAACATAATGAAGGATCCTCCTAGTTTATGAAAGACCCTATCCATCGCAACCGACGCACAAAAAAAGGCCGCAGGAAAATTCCTACGACCTTTCGGATTGATCCGTTTGAGGGTTAAGGTAGGTGTCTTTTCGTGAGTTGTAATTCCGTATGAGCATAAATGGACAGACTTCTCGCGTCTTTGACTGCTGCATGAACGATGCCAGCCATCGCAATGGGTAACTGGCTCACACGGTTGTTCACGAACTCTCGATTCATCCTACCTTCACCTCCTTCTTCTTCATTATTTCAAAATAATACCATAACCACCGGTCAAATCGCAACCAGAAACTGCCCTAATTTTGTTCTTATCCGCGCTTCTTAATATTCACTGCGAATCTTATCCGTAACTTCAAGATAGAGAACTTGGAGAAATTTCTTAATATTGACCTTGCCTTTCTCCGGCTTACAGTTCTCATCGATTTCTTTCATCTTCATACGCACATCCTGGAATTCAAAATACAGAGGCGCATAATGCTCAAATTTGGGATTGCTGTAATCTGTCAAACCGATACTGGCAATATGGGTTAATGCCGCCATGACAGTACGGCGAATCCGCTGTTCGACGGCTTTACCTTCTTTTTCAACATCCGCTTCCTTTACCTTGTGGGATCTGGAAACCGTTTCATAAAGCTCCTTGAGCGGCGGAATTCCTTCTGCTTTATGATGACGTGCGAGATGTTCCATAATGTCCATCAAGTCGCGACTGCCAGTGTCTCCCACGATCCCCATATCCATGAGAATGGGCTGCATAATTTCGCGAACGCCGCGTTTTTTGCGAGTACTCTCAGGAGCTGCATGCAGTAAACTCAGCTTGGTTAAAGATTCTTTAATCTCCTGCAAGGAGCGGCTAATGTTCCACTGCTCGTTAACCTTGGACAGCACCGCTTCCACTTCAATTTTATTAATTGGCTTTTGAATATAGAATTCGACACCAGCTTGATAGGCCTTGCCAATCATTTCTTTATTTTCAATTTGCGAAATCATCACGTATTTCCCTTGATAACCTTGCTCCTTCAATCGAATAATCGTCTCAATTCCATCCTGATCCGGCATTAATAAATCTATGACCACGACATCCGGTGTGGTTTCCAGAAGGACTTTCTCTCCTTCGCTCCCGCTGCCAGCCGTACCTACGACTTCGCCTAAACCGCCTTTTTCAATGATCTTTTGCAGCATCCGTCTACTTACCGCATCATCGTCTACAATTCCGAATGACAGCATGATCTCTACGCTCCTTTTTTCAACGTATCGGTCAATATGGTAATCACAAAAGTGGTTTGAAAACCCGGCTCGTCAGAGAGCAAATGAATGTCTCCACCTAAAGAATGAACAATATCTCGAACATGAGAGAGTCCAATTCCTGTCGCGGCAAAGCCCTCCTGATTGAATTTGGTCGTAAATCCAGGTGCAAAAATCATATCTCTATCCTGCTCTGAAATGCCAACACCAGTGTCGGCAACGATTATGATGGTCTCAGAACCTTGCTCATAAGCACTTACGAGAATCGATCCTTGATCTTCAATTGCTTCCACAGCATTAGACACGAGATTATTGATTACGGTTAAAAGGGGTAGGTATTGATTCGAACAATAGTCCGTTTGAATGTCGCTTTTGAATTGAATCTTTTTTCCAATCATCGAACTGTAACCCAGGTTGGACTTGATGGCGAACTCCACGACTTCGGCCAGCCTCATTTCGGAAGCGAAATCGCGATCGAACAGCTTCAATAACCCGGCTAGGATGCGTTGCGAATCTTTTTTGACCTCATGAATTTGCTGGGTAATTTCCAAAATGGTGCGAGAGTAGCTTTTTAACCCCGCGCCATTGATTTTTTCATATAAATTGTGGCTCTTTGCTGTTATTTGCTCAATCGTATCCATCGACTTCCGTAAGTAAAATACTTCGCCATATAAACCGCTATTCGTATTTAACATCTGTTCCATACGCTTCTGCTGCTCATTATGCAGGACTCGCATCTGATTAATGGTCACACTGTTGTAGATACCGACCACGAAGTAGCTCCGCACGACAGCGGTAACTGTGATATACACTAACTGCTCTGAAAACATATGCGGTGAATGGAAAATCAAGCTGCGCGCCAACAATTCAATCTCATTGGACATAAGATCAATAACCGATAAGAACAACCCAAGAACAAAAGGGTGGAATTGGTCCCAATTCCGTTTAATGAAGCTCATGGCAATCGCAAAGGTCATATAATAAAATGCGGCTGATAAATGCGTTTGCGCGCTCGCGCTGAAAGACATGGCCCCATGTAATAGGATACCATCTTCCAACGTCCGAAATAGCAGAACAGTGATTCCGGTAATGATACCTGTATAGACATAAGGCAGATGCTTCATCAAAAGCAAACAGAGTAGAAAGGCGCTGCTGCCAAGACCAATCCGAAACATTTCCCCAATGAAAGGTGTGATCTTAAACTCTCCGGCTATTGCCGTCACAATTGCGACGAGAATCATTTGCAGCCCTTCGTTCTTTAAGCGTCCCAGCCTTTCACCCCCTACAAGATATCCCATATCTGTTTACCAATGAGGATTATACAAACGGTAAGAAATAGCGGTCGAACGTACGCTGAGCCTTTGCGGATCGCCATGCGTGAGCCCAGTAAAGATCCACAAACCATGGCTATTCCCATCGGAATGCCAATCCCATAATTAATGGATCCTAGAACCATGAAAGTAGCCAAGCTAGCCACGTTGCTCCCGAAATTTAGTACCTTGGAATTACCAGCTGCTTTGACGAAATCGAATCCTAACATCAGAAAAACGAAAATAAGAAAGGAACCAGTCCCCGGTCCGAAGAAACCATCATAAAAGCCCAAACCGAATGCTGCGCAGCCCATTAACATCGCTGTTTTCGTTGAGAATTGACTGAAGGTAGAAATATCTCCCCAATTTTTGCGAAAAATCGTGTAGATGGTGATCAATATAAGCATAACGACAACTAACGGCTTTAAGAAATCAGATGGAATTTGCCGCAGCACCATCGTTCCGCACACAGCTCCTAAGAGAGACAATATGAACAAACCTCGTACTGCTTTCAGATCAACATTCCCAGACCGCATGAAAGAAATCGTACTTGTCAGTGATGACATGGTGCCCGCCAATTTGTTCGTTCCTAGCGCAACAGCCGGGGGTAACCCCGTTGCCAGCAGAACCGGAAGAGCGATCAGCCCCCCTCCACCAACGACAGAATCTACATAAGCCGCTACAAAACCACCGATGATGATGAATATCATCATTTCCCAACTTACATGTAACATGATGCCAAGACTCCTTCTGGATGTTATATTCCTCTATACCAATCTTGATTCCATCCTGCGGGCTGCTAATGATAAGGCATAATTCACAGCGAAATACAGAATAGCCACTAAAAATAGAATGGGCATGGTATAACTGTAGTTTTGTCCAATTACTATTTTCGCATGGTGCATCAATTCAGGCAAGGAAATAACAATCGCCAGAGAAGTATCTTTTAACAAGGAAATAAATTGACTCACTAGTGGAGGCATCATACGGCGCAGCCCCTGAGGTAGAATAATATGCCAAAGTGTTTGCACATAGCCTAGTCCTGAAGATCTAGCGGCTTCAATCTGCCCTTTATCGATGGAATTCAGGCCGCTTCGCACAATCTCCGCAATCATCGCGCCTTCAAATAATGTTAATGCCAAGATCGTTGCATTCATAGGTCCGAGTTTAATCCCGATATCTGGTAGGGCGAATCTTGCGAAAAATATGATTAAGAGCAATGGTAAATTGCGAAGAAGCTCAACTGCTATAGCCAGAATTGGTGAAACAACCGGAAGCTTCGTATACCGGATCGTACCGACAATACACCCCACGATAAAGCTCAATACAATAGAGATCGCAGCGACTTTAAGCGTCATATAGAAACCTTCAAATACAAACCTTACATTATCAGCCGAGAAAGCATGCATGATATCCATTCGTTCACCTCCCCCTAAAGTCAGTCCGTACGAGCTAATTTACGTTCTAGGCGCAAGGCCACGTAACTTAGCGGCAGCGTGAGTATCAAATAAAGCACAGCAACGAAGATATAGGTATCGAACGTAGCATAAGTCTCACTTGCGACCTGATCACCGAAATACATGAGATCAAAGCCTGCGAATACGCCAAGTACGGAAGAGTTCTTAACGAGGTTAATAAATTGATTGCTAAGCGGTGGTATGACAATTTTGATTGCTTGCGGAAGGACGATATGCCACATGGTTTGGAAATAGGTCAGTCCCGAGGATTGTGCTGCCTCAGATTGACCTTTGGGCACCGACATAATACCGGCTCGGATCGCTTCTGCAATAAAAGATGCCGTGTATACCGTAAGGCCTAAGGTCCCGCATACAAATCCGCTAAGGGTAATACCCATGGACGGCAGGCCATAGAAGAAAACAAATACAACAAGCAAGAGCGGTATGTTTCGAATGAACTCTACATAGGCAGTCCCAATCCATTGCAGCGGTTTCACCGATCCAATACGAAAAATGGCAATAATCGTACCCAGCACAAAACTGCCAATTAACGCAATAACGCTGGCAATAATCGTGTTGAAGAAGCCCTTCATGTAGATATCAAAATAATCGGTAAAAATCGAGAAATCCGGCATGCGCTCCCCCCTCATAGACAGAAGATGGGCAGCAGCTGCCACCCATCTCTTCTTTTATTCTTGTTACTCTTATTTGGTTGGCGCTTTGCCAATCCATTTCTCGTAGATTTTCGCGTATTGACCGCTGGACTCCAGTTTCTTCAGTCCATCATTCACCGCGGCTTGAAGCGTTGTTTCACCTTTTTTAATCGCAATGCCATAAGGCTCATCCGTAAACGGTTCGCCAACCACTTCGAAGTTCTTATCTTGTTCCATCATGCCATAGAGGATGGCATTATCTGTGGTCAACGTGTCCCCTTGACCCGCTTTCAGGGCGCTGAAAGCATCTTGGTAATTATCAAACTCAAGTATGGTGGCATCTGGGGATTTCGCTTTAATATTCGCAACGGAAGTAGCGCCTTTCACAGCCAATACTTTCGTTCCTTTTTTAACATCTGCTACACTCTTAATAGGGCTACCTTTCTTGACGAGCAAAGACTGTCCGGCTTTAAAATAAACATTAGAAAACTCAACTTGTTTCTTCCGCTCTTCGGTAATCGTCATCGTCGCGACAATCATATCAATCTCTTTGTTGTCGAGCATCGGAATGCGCGTCTTGGACGTTACTTCTTTTAACTCAATTTTCTTCTCATCGCCCAGGATTTCTTTCGCTAATGCTTTCGCAATGTCGATGTCGAAGCCTTCAACTTCACCACCAGTCGGGTTTTTCAAACCGAATAGCTTAGTATCAAATTTCACACCAACGACAACTTTGCCTCTGCTTTTGATCTCATCCAGAACGGTCGCTCCACCTGCCGGCTTTGCAGTGCTTGGAGCGCTGCTTGCTGCCGGAGAGCTAGCCGGAGCGCTTGATGCGCCTCCTTTTGTGCCGTTAGAGGCACACCCCGCCAATGCGAATATCGTAATTAACATAAACATGAAATTCCACTTTTTTGACATCATGGTTTTGTTCATCTCCTTATTAATGGTTAAGTACCCGATTCAGAAATAATTTCGCTCTTTCTTCACGAGGGTTGACGAAGAATTCCTCGGGAGGTGACTCTTCTACAATCTGACCTTTGTCCATAAAAACAACGCGATCGGCTACTTCACGGGCAAAGCCCATCTCGTGCGTAACCACAACCATCGTCATCCCTTCGTTTGCAAGCGCCTTCATTACATCAAGGACCTCTCCAACCATTTCCGGATCCAAGGCTGATGTGGGCTCATCAAACAACATAATCTTCGGCTTCATCGCCAGTCCCCTCGCAATGGCCACACGCTGCTGCTGTCCACCTGATAACTGTGAAGGAAAACTGTACGCCTTATCCTGAATACCAACCTTATCCAGAAAATACATCGCGATCTCGTCGGCTTCTTTCTTAGCCATACCATGCACCTTCATCGGAGCAAGCGTAATGTTATCGATCACTTTCTTATGCGGATATAGATTGAAATGCTGGAATACCATCCCGATATCTCGACGCAGCTTGTTCATATCCATCTTCTTATCGCTGACCTTATACTCATTCACGATAAGCTCACCGCTTGTGATGGTTTCCAGTCGGTTGATACACCTTAGCAGCGTACTCTTGCCTGAACCTGACGGACCTACAACGACAACAACTTCACCCTGCTTGATCTGAAGATTAATTCCTTTGAGCACATGAAAGTCGCCGTAATGCTTCTCTACTTGACGAAATGAGATCAATGGAACCCCCCCTTCGATGAATCATCATTGATGTAAACTATTTGTTATATAAATTAACACATTTAAATAATAAGGAAAAAACTATGGAATCTTATGCAATCCGACATTTATTTAGAAAAAAACTATGACAGCATGATTACGAACCTTGTGTCCGATCTGCTTGGCATACTATAATATAATCCAGATAGATACCAACATTGAATGGCCCGGAGGTTCTAAAATAAATGGCGGGTAAACCTAAACGATCAACCTTCCGAACCCGACTGGAAGATATGGTCACGACATTACGCAGCGACATCGTAACCGGAAAACTTCAGCCCGGTGACTTTTTACCTTCCGAATTAACACTTGCTGAACAGTTTCAGCTTAGTAAAAACTCGGTTCGCAAAGGACTGGAAGCACTACTCGATCAGGAAATGATCGAAAAAGCGCCGCGAATCGGGACGCGCGTTGTTGGGACGGGTCGGAACGAAAAGCTTACCCTGAAATTCGGTTATTACCCTACTCTCGCCCTTGAAGCTAATTTAATGGAACTGGTCGAAAAGTTTCAACAGCAGCATCCGCATATTGTCGTCCAGTTGATTCCTCTTTCGAATTCGTACTTTTCTCAGAACGCGAAAGAAGCCATGGAGAGAGACGCGCTCGACCTTATCACTTTAAATACCCAAAACTACGAAACGGTTACTGAAACTGGAGCAGTCTCGGATATCCTAGAGCCGCTTGAACGAAAGAATGGCACGTATACCTTTCTATCGGGACCGTTCACCAAAGACAGCCATTTGTACGTGCAGCCGTTTGTTTTTTCACCGATCGTCTTGTGTTACAACCGAGATCATTTCAAGGAAGCAGCATTGCCTGAGCCGGATAGCAGTTGGAGTTGGAACGATGTCCAGAAAGCAGCGCTAGCCTTAACGCAAAAACATGACCGAATCGGCATCTTGTTTCACCTGCAATCCATCAATCGGTGGCCGCTCTTTTTGCTGCAAAACAAGGTCGTTTTTGAACGCGATCAACATGGTAAGCTGATTTTCAACAACGATAATTTTCGGGAAGCCCTGCAAACAAGCCTTGGGCTATTTGAAGGAATGAACCCAGACACCGTCTATATGTCGGAGAATGACTCTGATGCCGAGCGATTCTTCTTGCAGCAAAAAACGTCCATGATTGTGACCAGCTATTACAGCTTGAACCATTTGCGTAATGCTGAATTCGCCTATGACATCGCACCTCTTCCCTATTCGTTAGAAGCGAAGACTCAGCTCTTAATCATTGGTCTTGCGGTCATTAAGTCGAGCAAGCACAAGGAAGCAGCCCAAGCCATGCTCGATTTTCTCGTTTCGAACGAAGCACAGCTGCATATTCGCAAAACCACCCTTACTATTCCTAGTGTCAAAACGGCAGCTGAGTGGATCGGGGAAGAAACGTTGGCGCGTCCTTCCCGGTTCTTCATGTACCGGGACATCATCCCGACATTTAGTTTCTACACCGACATGAATGTTACTTTCCACGAACTGGAAACCATGCGTCACATTCTCAAGCTGTACTGGGCACGTCTCGACGACTTCGAGACGGTTTGCCGAAGGCTGAAAGACGCCCACTAAATAGACAATAACACGGGTGGAGGTCTTGATGGCGCCGGGCAAACAACCTGCTTCGTGAAGGTAGATGGGCTAAGGAGGTTACCATTGTTGTAGTTTCTACAACAATTCACACGCCCAAAGGCTATTTTTCCCCTTGAAGTTGCAGTTTGTACAACACTTTGAGCCCATTTGTTACGAAATGGCTTGTATAGGGCCAAATTGTTGTACATTATGCAACAACGAAGAGAAAGAGGCGAGATTTAGGCAGCAATTGTTGCACTTTCTGCAACATGATTCAACCGCGAATAGGGATTCATTCATCCAGCAACCTCGTGAGATGAATGAATCGACGATCCCACAAAAAATCGGGTAGAGGAGCAAACGCTCCCCTACCCGATTTTTTAATTTTTACATAGCCTAAGTGGCAAGAACCCTCCTTCGGCAAAACGGCTATCGTAAGGCTATACTCACAGCTGAAATAGTACCGTTGGATTTGTTGCGATGTTATTTACACTTTCCTTGTTAGTTCCTCCATTAGTCGCACTAAACGTATAGGAACCAGACAATAATTCCTTGTTAATCTCTCCGTTGTTTGTAGTTCCGAAAGGCCGCCAGCTTCCAGCATAGTAGCTTACTATGCCGCCATTAACTGGATTCCCTTGGCTATCCTTCAGCTGCACCTTAACATTGATCGTCTGGTAGACAACCACAGGATCAGTTCCAATATTTTGTACCTTTTCGTTGTGTGTTCCTTCATAAGTCATGTCAAACGTATAGGAACCATGCAATAATTCCTTACTAATCTCACCGCCGCTTGTAGTTCCGATAGCCCGCCAGCTTCCTGCATAATAGCTCACTATACCTCCATCGAGTGGATTCCCTTGGCTATCTTTCAGCTGCACTATAACGTTGATCGTCTGGAACACAACCACAGCATCGATTCCAATATTCTGCACCTTTTCCTTGTGCGTTCCTTCATAAGTCATGTCAAACGTATAGGAGCCAGGCAATAATTCCTTGCTAATTTCGCCTCCGGTTGTAGATCCGATAGCCCGCCAGCTTCCTGCATAGTAGCTCGCACTGCCGACATCCAGCGGATTCCCTTGGCTGTCCTTCAATTGCAGCTTGACTTTAACCGTCTGGAACACAATCACAGCGTCAGTTTCGGTATTCTGTACCTTTTCCTTGTGCGTTCCTTCATAAGTCATGTCAAACGTATAGGAGCCAGGCAATAATTCCTTGCTAATCTCACCACCGCTTGTAGTTCCGATAGCACGCCAGCTTCCTGCATAATAGCTCGCACTACCGACATCCAGCGGATTCCCTTGGCTATCCTTCAACTGCAGTTTGACTTTAATCGTCTGGAACGCAACCACAGTATCAGTTCCTGTATTTTGTACCTTCTCTTTGATCGTACCTTCATATTTCATCGAGAAGGTGTAGCTCTTATTCGGCAATGTTTTACTTACGGATCCTGTGGCATCTGTTATGCCAAAATCCTTCCATCCTCCGTCGTAATAACTGACTACCCCTCCACTGAGTGGATTTCCGCTGCTGTCTTTGAGTTGAACCTTAACAGCTGTAGACGACAGCGTAAAGCTAACCATTTGTGGGAACTCAACATTCCCTGCTTGATCCGTTGACTTATAACTCACTTTGACCTGGCCTTGCTTATCAAACGCAACTGGCGCTGTATAAAGCTGCCATGTAGTCCCGTTATCCAGACTGTACTCGGTTTTGGCTACACCCGATGAGCTATCGCTGCTATTCAATGTAACCGTGACCGGACTTGCGTACGTCCCGTTCAGTCCATCCGGCTGCAAAGGCGATACGCTTGCTGTAGTAACTGGAGCTATTTTATCGATATTGCTTATCACATAACTCGTTTCATTGGATACGTTGCCTGCGGCATCCGTTGCTTTTGCATACAAGGTGTTGTTGTCCGAAACGGCGATAGGGCTTGTGTATGCTGTCCAAACTCCGCTTGTGCCTAGTTTATATTCTTTCACTGCTGCGTTAGTTGGATAGCTGATCGTTACGATGACGTCCGTGTTGGTCGGCGTTGTCTTATCTGCAGTAAAGGTCGGATCAATAACCAGTGGGCGAGTCACTGTAACTCCGATCGTGTTCGTTCTGATCGTCTTTCCACCTAAAGTAATATCAGCATAAACGTTCGCCGTTCCCGCTTTGAGCGCTTTAACCTCCCCATACACAACGGACAGAACAGTCGGGTCGCTGCTTGTGAAGGAAGTGGTGCCCCCTGCCAAGATGGCCGGCAGTCCGTTCTCCAGAACGCCAGAACTGATAATCGGCTCACTTTGCCCCTGATCCAGCGTAACCTTGGCCATCGAAATGGATGCTTGAGCTAGCGGAACGGGCAGTTTGAATAAGGTTGGCCCCGATGTATAGTAGATGCTGCCGTCCACACCCAAGTCCATCAAATTCGTCTGGGTATCTACAAGTTTACGCGCTTTCATGGTGACGGGATCGATTGCAGTCACATAACGAGCAATTGTTGTATACAGCAGTCCGTCTTGCCCCCAACGTAAATAAAAGGATCGCCATGTGCTGCCACCGCTTGCATTCGGGTAGAGCAGCTTACTTTTCATAACCGCATTGGTGACGGGATTCATCGCATAGATAACAAAAATCTGCCCCCCTTGATCGTCCTTCCCCCATGCGCCGCCCCATAACAGTCCGTCAGGACCGAAAGACAAACCGCCGAGTAATCTTGGGGACGTCAAGCCAGGGATGACGGGTACAAACTCATCCAGCTTGGTACTTGTTGCTACATCCCATTTGAACAGTTTAGCCACCGCTGTGGTTGGCGTCGTTGTGCCGAGCCCCCCTTCGATGGAGGTGCCACCGTAGACAACGCCGTCTTTATAGGCAAGCGCAATGATACTTTGATCTTCTACAACGTTACGAGTTGACGTCCACTTATCCGTCGTTTCATTGTAGATGGTCAAGCTACCGCCCATATTGCCGTAGACCGGTACCGTTCCGATAAACAGCTTGTTATCGCCAGAAGCAAACGCATAAGGCCGATCTTGACTCTGCGGAATTGTGTAAACAAGCCCTGGATTGTTCGCTTTTGTTTCCCCATAGTTATAAGGCAGACTTGCATCGTAACGGTAAACGCGCGCTCCACCATAAGCGCCGAAATAGGTCTTGCCATTCAAAAAGCCGATCTCCTCCACTTGATGGGGAGATTTAGGGGATGAGGCTTGCACATCGTAGCTTTGAGTGGATTCATTGAACACACTCATCCCATCAATGTAACCGCCGAGATAGAGCTTATGATCAGGGCCTTCCGCCATACTTTGAATATTGACACCGTCTCTTGCCATAGCCACTTGGAAGGTTTGTATAGAATTATCGTTCGGATTATAGAGCGTGTATTTGCCGTTATCGTACAGCGTAGCCAACACTTGGCCGACGCCAGGTAAAGTGATCCAATCGATAGCTTTGCTCCCAGCTACGGGAAGTGTATCCTGCGCTGTCACAGGCCCTACCGTATTCGTTGAGACATTATACGCCCACAAATTGTTCGAAAATTTATTGCGGTAATAAAGCAAATTGGCGTCATAAGGTGACGGAGGTGAGATTTTGCCGTCAAATGCCTCTGGAGCCGTATAGGCAATTTGCTTCTTCACTTCGAACGTCAGTTCGTTTACGACGGCGAGAGATGTACCATGTGCAATGTAAAGCAGTCCGTTGTAAGGAGAAATGTTGTGCACGAAATCATCCATGCCCGTGAATGGCAATTGGATCTCAATTTTTTCTCCGTTATTCCGGTCCATTCGCATCAAATGCTTTTTTGAACCGATTCCGACATACAAGTACTGGTCGGTAACCCCGGCTCCCCGAGCATATTGCTCGGTTGGATGCATGCTGCCCAGATCGGCAAACAAACTCGTATTGATATCATAAGTAAAGACCTTGGCGTCCGGATAAGTAGAGCCGTATATGAGACCATTAGAACTTGCGTCCAAATCCCATAAGAAATTATTGGAGGGATTGTTCCCTATTAATGTGACCTTTTGGGAGACTGGGTCGTACTTCCAAAACATTCGATTGTTGGTGGCACCAAAATAGACCTTATGATCCGCCCCAACCGTAACCGCCCAAGTTTCCGTCGTACCGGGGACCGGTTCCGAGTGATTGATGACTCCCGTCGCAGCATCAACAGCATAGAACGTCCCCGGATTGCCGTTGGCTACGAAATAGAGCTCGCCGTTCCCTATTGCTCCCCCTAAGGTTGTCGCCGTGAGCGTCGCTTTGCCTAAATCGACGGGGGCGCCATACTTAAACGGTAATTTAAGCGCGTCACCTTTATAAGAAAATGAAACATCATCAAAATAGGCTTTGCTAAGAGTCGCTACACCGGAATACAACAAAACCTTCGCTGTGGTCGCGTTATCTGGAGCTATACCCTCTATTTTGAGTTGGCTCCATGTATTCAGCGGTGTACCATATGAAACGGAGGATGTTCCAATTTCGCTGCCTGATGAATTGTAAAATTTCAAATAAAGATTCACGGCTCCTCCGGATACTAAGTAAATACTGGCTTTCGCTTCATATATGCCGTCCGGCTTCACACTGATCGCTTGGGTGCCCAGCCCAACAGCTTTGTCCGTATAAGTGTCATCAATCAGCAGACTAGACAACCCACTGTTCTGCACCGCCTTACTTATCGACACTGAGCTTGCGGGCGTACCTGAGAACAACCCCCAACCAGGAATAGTTGCTCCGGAAGTAGGATCTTCAAATCCGGGATTGATCACGGCAATTGTATCGGCCACGCGGTAAAACTGGGCCTCGTCTACATAGGCCGTCATGGTAGTACCCGATGAAGCATACACGAAGACCGTCGCAAAGGCAGCATCCGCCGGAGCAATACCTTGGGCTCGAATGTCCAACCATTTGTTTAACGGAGGTGCAGTGAGGTTATAAGTCGCCTGTTTGTTCAAAGGTTTTCCCGCTGCGTCATGCCAGCGAATCCAAAGAGCAGGCGTTCCTGTGAAGTTTTCAATATACAACTTGACTGCTGCCTCATAAGATTTTCCGGGCGTTACGGCCAGCTTTACGCTTTCCGCCCCTAACGCCCCTGCTATTGCCCCTGTTCTCTCTATCTTCAAGCTTCTATTGCCTGCGAATTTGATCGTTTCTGACAATGAGAGTCCTGAAGGTATACCAGCAGAAAAATAACCCCAATTAGGAATCTTACCGGATGCCAAATCTTGCTCGAATCCGGAGTTGGGTACCGGAATAATCTCCGCCGCCTCAGCGGCTCGTACGTTGGAGGGCAAGTAAAAAGCTAAGCATAGCAAAGCTAACAATCCCAACAACCATTTGAAAAACGGACTTCTTTCACCCATAGATATAGCCATTCTCATCATCCTTTTTCAAAATTCTACCCGATCGGCAGTGTGTGTCGTGATAGGCGAGACTGAAAGATCGTTTAAATGAAATCGCTTACAATTTATATATAATAAGTGAGAGAAAATCAGTAACCTGACCAGTCATGGAGCATGACAACGCTATTTTAAAATGAAAAATGGCTGAATGTATCTATAATACTCTCATGGACTGGTAGGATTTGATGAAAGAAAACGAGGTACGCATCAACAATGAATGGCATAGACGGTATCGGACTGAGTTACCATTGAGCGTTTCTATGGGGACAATATAAGAACAGCAGTGATTACAATATATTAAAAGATACTGATACAGTACTTAGTTGATTCTCAGCTTCACTTCCTTGCGCCTTCCCGTAATCAATGAGAACGCCTAATACGTCTCGCGGAGTTTCGCGAAGCAATTCGTAAGCCACTGTCATAGAGGGTAAAGCCATCTCATGCGTGATAAGTGTTTGAATGGAAATCCGTCGTTCCGCAAGTAAACGGATATATTCCGCCATGTTGCGACCTTCTGTCCAACGTACGTAACCGATCGGATAATCGACGCCCTTGCTTTCGTAGCTATCATGGTACCGCCCAGGACCACCAGCGCGCGAAATGAGCACCTGCGCCTCTTTGGCAAACATCAGCTCCCGATCGAAGTCCATCTTCACATCGCCAACAATGACGATTTTCCCCCTGTCGCGAATCCAGCGAAGGGCCTGATCAATGATGCCGGAATTTGCACCGTTGGCGCAGATGATGACCGCATCAACACCTTCATGCTGATGATGTAACGAATCGATGGTAAGGTTAACATCCTGTACATTGTCACACACTTGAACGGCACAGGCTTCCGAAAGCTTGGCGCAGCGTTCCGCCAACAAATCAAGCCCGATTACCCGGCCGCCGGAAACGTCTGCAATCCGACATACGATTTGTCCCAGTATACCTAGTCCAACCACGACAACCAATTCTCCAAAACGCAAATCCGCTTGCCGCAGCGCATGAATGGCGATGGCACCGAGTCCGACGAAGGACGCTTCTTTGGAGCTGCATTCATCTGGAAGCGGAACAACTAAATGCTTAGGAACCACTAAGAATTCCGCATGCTTAACATAAGGAGAGCCGTAACAAGCAACTCTCTGCCCTACCTTCACATGGGAGACGCCTTCCTCAATTTCCCGCACAATTCCCATCGCACTGTAACCAAGTTGAATGGGAGTATCGGTCATCAGGTTTTTCAGCAGCAGCTCTGTGCCCGAACTAATTGCGGAATAGCAGGTTTCAACACGTACATGGTTCGTTTCAACAGAAGGTTCTTCAATGTCTAAGACTTCAACCTTGCCTTTCAAGGAAATAACTGCTTTCATCTCTTCCCTCCTTTCTTCATTGGTATTTATCTGGATCATATTATTCATGTTAAGCGATAGTAAAAGGACTGTCAAACCTTTTTTCATAAGCATTTCGTCCTTATTTTCTGTAAATAGATTTAGATAAGCATCAAATAAGAACCAACGATTATGATATAGTTAACTATAAGATAGGGGTTGACTAGCATGAAGAATGATATGCTCTCATCTCTGCTGGAAACAGCTGAGTTAAAAGTGTTAAAGTTTGATATCCATCGCCGTCGCGAGATGAACTACCGAAACCGTGTATTTCAAGAGTATTACATGATGACCTATGTGAGAAAAGGCTCGGCCAAACTCAGGGTTCAGGACAAAATCTATGTGATTGAACCGGGATCCGTCATTTTTATCCCTACTTTTCTGGAACACGACCAATATAAAGATAGCGATGAGGAAACCGAGTTTCTCTGGTGGCATTTTACTTACAAGATTCAGAATGTGATCGATGTGCTGCCGTTTTTACAGATCCCTTATATCTATCCGCTAAAAAATCACCAAAAATTTGAAGCCGTATTCGATGAATTCATTCTCTCCACCACAAGGGAAGGCTATATCCCTAACATCATTTTGCAAAAAGCTAAATCTCTTGAGCTGCTTTATTTGTTATTGGACAATGCTTTGGGAAGTATGAATACCTCGGATATGAGACAGCCGTCTCACAGCTTTTTGTCCATTTTATTGAAAATTGTAACCCAGCCCGAGGCTTCGCTTTCATTATCGGATTTGGCCAAGGGTTTACACATGAATCCAACCTACGTAAGCAACCACTTTAAAGAGATGTTCGGCAAATCGCCGATCCTTCTGCATCGGGAAATTAAAATCGCCAAAGCAAAATCGCTTTTGGAAATGCAAGAAATGAACATTACCGAAATCAGCAGCACCCTTGGATTTAACGACCTTCAAACCTTTACCCGCCTTTTCAAGAAATACACAGGCATTTCTCCCGTTCAATACAAGCGTTTGTTTGATAAAAATATTTAAAATGCTCTTAAACATCAGCTAATATAATGAAAGAGTGATAAATTTAATGAATTAGAAAATAGACTGCCGCGAAAAATCTCGGCAGTCTATTAAAAGTGGTCAGCTGTAACGTACCAATAACTAGGATTGGACATAGGCTGAAATAGCTACTTCCCTAATAAGTTTTTTTCATCTGAGGAACTTCATGTAAATGCTTGTAGATGAATTTTCCTTTTTCCTTTGCCACCTTCACCATTTCATCTGCACCTTGAGAGGGTCCACCCACTCGTAGAACCGCATCGCAATGGTCCAATAATCTTACTGAAGACGGGTGGAACATTCGATTGAATATGTCGTCTCCAATCCCTTTTGAGCCAGCTGTCTCCATCAGAGGAAGTGCATACCATTCGCCTAATACAGGCAAATGCCCCGCTTCATATACTTGTAGAGCGATTTCGTTCATGAAGCGTATATTCCTCTCAATCAAACGGAGATCATCACCAGTGCCGGAACGATAGGGACCGGCGATGAGGATGTGCTGCGGTTTACTAACGGATTCAAGTAGTCCGTTGATTTGGGCGTATTGCAAGAGCATAATCGTTTTTGCGTCTTTGATTTCTCCATTTTTAACCATCTGCAATGCCTGTTCTAACGAGATTTCCAGTACTTCTATATGTTCCTGTTCTTCCTCTAATCCCCCACCATCACCGGCAAGCATATTTGCGGTATATTCAGCTATATAAAAGTGCAGTATCTCGGTCACTGAACCTGGGGACATATAAGCTTCGCCTATTTTATGAACGTTCTTTACCCGATATCCGGTCTCTTCTTCCGTTTCTCGAAGGATGCTTTCTTCTGGACCGTCATTGTCCAACAAACCTGCACATGCCTCAATAAGCATCCCCGTTCCGTTACCATTTAAATAGGTCGGCATTCGAAATTGTCTCGTTAATACGACTGTTTTCTTCTCGCGATTATATAGTAGAATGGTCGCACCATTACCGCGGTCATAAGCCTCTCGAGCTTGGGTTTCCCAAGTACCATCACTTTTTTGATACATAAAAGTTATTTTCTTTAGTACGTACCAGTTGTTGGATAAAACCTCTTCTTTCACGATGCGAACTCTGGGGTTCATCTCTTGTAACATCGTTGTTTATTTCCTCCCTAAGAAAAATCCGGATTCTTTCGTTATATATATGCTTCCCACTAGCTCTAGCTTGGTACTTAAAAACTTTCTGAATTTATCTAAAGTAACTCCATTAAGAACCTCTCTAGCATTCATTGGAGTTGAAGTTATGTAATTGATAAGCGGTTGAATTTCATCTACAAGCATATGGTCTTCATACTGAATACATTCGATCTCAGAAAACCAAGGGGACAAAATTTCCTTACCGTTATCCAAATGAAATCGTTCCATTACATGATCTAGCACCTGGATTTGGGAATCGAATGATTTAGCTAATTGCTCGATTTCTTGCAAATGGCGTTTACTCATGGTTGAAGCATAAAACATTCCGCCTTGCTTCAAAACCCGATGTATTTCCATAATGGCTTTGGAGATATCCGGCACATGATAAAGCATATGGTTGGCGATTACGATATCGAATTCATCGTTATGATAAGGAATAGCTTGCGCATCCACGACAAGAAATTTGAAGCGATCGTATTGTTCACCTAAGTTCTTACGCGCTTCGTCCAACATACCTGATGAAAGATCCGTAAGTGTGATGCTCCAAGACTCAGGAACACGTTCTATATTTCGGGTCCATAATGCCGCATCACCACAACCGAGTTCTAAAATCCTCAAATTAGGTGAATTGCTCAAATGCTCAAAAAGCCAACGGTGCCAACCGATTTTGTTTACACTGAATTTATCGTATAACTGAATTCTCGTTTGTAGTCGGCACGCGTTGTGATATTGCTCAACCCAATCTTTTTCCACGTGAACGGCATGAATAAGATTACCCAGACTTTCCCAATCCACTTGCTCCTGTCTATCACCGAGGATACCCATGGATTCATTAATGGCTTTCACCACATACTGCATATGGGCAATTTTTTGCTGAATAATTTCTTTTTGCATGACTAAAGAACTTCTCAAATCATGTATGGGTAATGAATTGTCTTGAATGATTTGTTTAATTTCGTTGAGTGATAATCCGATATATTTTAAAGTCTGAATCTTTTGCAGACGAATTAAATCTTCTTTGCTGTACATCCGTAGGGAAGCATGGTTATAGTGTGATGGATTTAACAAACCAATCTGATCGTAGTATCGCAAAGTTCTAATCGTCATCCCGGTTCGTCGTGCAATCTGCCCTGTAGTTAGATAATCCTCACGCTTCAAGACCCATTTCCCTCCTTCTGAATTCCTTGATCAATCTTAGGAAATCCATGTGGATGCCGCCGATGCCACTCCCAGGCACTCTCGACCATTTCTAATAAAGTACTACGTTTCGGATACCAGCCCAGTTCATTCCTAATCAGAATAGGCGATGCGACTAATACGGCAGGATCTCCGGCACGTTTGGCACCTATCTCAAAAGGGATCGGCTTACCTGTAACTTTGCTAACAGTGTCAATGACTTCTTTCACAGTGAATCCTTCTCCATTACCAACGTTGTATATCCCGCTTGGCCCGTCATTGCGCAATTTATTCAATGCCACATAATGAGCTTCTGCAATATCCATTACATGAACATAATCCCTAATACAGCTTCCGTCTCTGGTTGGGTAGTCATCCCCGAAGATTACAATTTTCTCCCTCTGCCCCAACGCTACTTGAAACATCAGAGGAATAAGGTGAGTCTCTGGAGAGTGATCCTCGCCGATTTCACCGCTGTCGTGAGCACCGGAAACATTAAAATATCTTAAAGCAACATACTTGATTCCATGTGCCTTATCTGCCCAACCTAACATTCGCTCTATGGCTAGCTTTGTTTCTCCATAGGGATTCGTCGGGTTCGAGCTATCCGATTCCTTTATCGGAACACGCTTGGGATCCCCGTAGATCGCAGCTGTGGAAGAAAAGATAATTTTGTCGACATGATATCTATTCATCGCCTCAAGCAATCTTAAGGTACCGACGACATTATTATTGTAATAATCCAATGGGCATGACATGCTTTCTCCAACAAGACTACTGGCAGCCAGATGAATAACTGCTTCAATTTCATTCTCAGAGAACACTTTGTCTAAAAATTCAGAGTTATTCAAGTCTCCATTGTATACCTTGCCTCCTATAACAGCATTCTGACGTTCTCGAGCCATACGGTCTATAATGACAAGTTCTTCATTCTTTTCAAACAATAATGCGGAAGTATGGCTTCCAACATAACCGGCTCCTCCACAAATCAATATCGCCATAATCTTTCCTCCACTAATCTCAATAAGTATTATTTTTAATTATATAGGGTTACGTAACGTCACGTTCAATCATTATTTTTAATGAGGTGCGCCACGTGATGTGTTGGCAAACAACCAGTCTTTACGTTTATGTTTTCAAGAGCTTATCGGATAATTGGATGCTCAGTAGTACTCCAGCTGCACTACCTGTATAAGTGTTAAACTTCAGCAAAGTTGTGCTCTATTCTTGCCAATCTGATACCTATACACTAATCTCGTGGGTAAATGAACCCGTTCGAGGAGGTAAGGAAATGGAAACACTGCGTATCGTTTTCACAGAAAAACAAAAGGTTGAGGTGCGAAAGGAAACGTTCGATCCTGCACTCGGCCAAACCGAAATTTTATGTGCTGCTCTATGCTCCCTGATTAGTACAGGGACAGAGCTTCAATGCCTTAGAGGTGTATTTGACCCCGATACCAACTGGTCGGACTGGGTGAAGTATCCTTTCTATCCCGGTTATTGCATGGTGGCTGAAGTGCTAGAAATCGGCTCTGAAGTTACGGGAATACAAAAAGGAGATCGCGTATTTGTCGAGAATTCGCATACGCAATATTTTAAAACAGATGCCAAGCATGCCTATCTTCTTCCGCAGAATATCAGTGCCGAGCAAGGCGTATGGATCAACCTTTCCAAAACAACACAGCTTGGTGTAAGAAGAGCAGAGCTCCAGCTAGGGGAAACTGTAGGCGTCATCGGTCTTGGACTTCTTGGACAGTTGGTTACCCAATATTTATATCTATCTGGGGTCAAAGAGATTTTCGGCATCGATCCTGCAGAGAGCCGTTTGCAACTGGTTCAAGGGCGGCCGGGCATTCATCTGCTGCCCATGGATGCGGGAAAAGCACATGAAGAAATCAACCATAAAACGGATGGCAGAATGCTGGATGTTATCTTCGATATTACCGGACATCCGGCTGTTCTAGCCCAAGCCACTCGGCTCGTTAAACCTTTGGGACGAGTTATTTTGCTGGGAGATACAGCAACGCCTTCTGAGCAGGGAATGGGCCGCAATGTTGTGTCCAATTCCGTTTCCATTCTAGGCATTCACGCCCAAATGAATTACAACGGTTGGAATCATCCCGAAATGGCCGCTTTATTTTTAAGTTATATCGCGCAGGGACGAATGGACGTGTTACCTTTGATTACCCATCATTATTCGCCATCAGAAGCCCCGCAGGTGTACGATTCATTGGTGCAAAACCGTAGTTCTGCCATGGGCGTTCTGTTTGATTGGACGAAATTAAAATGATGAAATCGGAAGAGAGGAATCGCATTGTGAAATCGCAATTGAGGGTAGGACTTATTGGGTGCGGGGCCATTTTACAGCGCCGCCACTTGCCTGAGTACCTTGCACATAAGGATGTAGTCATTGTAGCTGTATGTGATCCTAATTTGGAACGCGCATAAGAAGTCGCTAGGCAGTTTGGCATCCCGAATGCCTACGAGACACATCAAGAACTGCTGCAGAGTGGCGGCATTGACGCCGTTTCTGTCTGTACGCCGAATCATCTTCACAGCTCCGTGTCCATTGAAGCCATCGAATTGGGCCTGCACATCGCAAAGCAAAAGACATTTTACAATCCGGAAAATTAGGCAAGGTGTTAAGCTTTAGTACGATATTCGCTCACTCGGGACCCGAACATTGGAGCATAGATGGCAAAAACAGCTGGTTTTTCAACCAGGAGCATGCCTTTTCCGGAGCATTAGGTGATTTAGGCATCCATAAAGCGGATTTGATCCACTGGCTGTTGGAAGACAGGTTCACAGAAGTCACGGCATTTTGCTCGACGCTGCATAAGCCTACGAACGTGGACGACCACTCGATGATATTATTGAAAACAGCAAGCGGAACCGTAGGCTCGTTAACAGCCAGCTGGACCAATTATGCAAATGAAATTAACGCCACTACGTTATACTGCGAAAAAGGTACATTGAAAATCGGAACCGATGACGGTTTCGGGGTAATCGTTGAATACTCAGACGGTACGCGGGATTACCATGAAGTCGGGGCATTGCAAACCAATAAGACTGGGGAACAGCATAATTCGGGCGTTATTCATCATTTTGTCGATGGTATTCTATCTGGAAATGGCCATGAAATTACTGGAGTGGATGGGTATAGAGCGCTTCAGACCATACTTGCGGGTATGGAATCCCAGCATTTGAAGAAAGTCGTCGTTATTCCGGAGCTGGTGGTAATTAACTAATTCTTTTCTACAATGTAAAAAAGTGCCCCTCCCACGCGATTGCAATGAGAGTGGTACTTTTGTCTACAAATCTTGAATTCGATGTTTATTCTGCTGCCGAAACTGCCCAGGCCTGATCCCAGTCGCTCTCTTAAAGACTACACTCATATATTCTGTATGTTTAAAGCCGATGCGTTCGGCGATGACTGCTAAGGGAAGTTTAGTATCTAGGAGTAGTTTTTTTACAAGCTTTAGTTTTACATTTATGATTTCGTCATGTGGTGTGCGACCCAATGCTTTCTGAAACCGGCTTTCCAATATACGGCGCGATACCTTAAGTTGTTCGAGAATATCTTGAACTTGAATATCGTCATAGGCATGATTGCGAATAAAACGTACGGCATCGGATACCATTTTGTCCTCTATAGCAAGAACATCTGTTGACAATCGGACCTCCACATTTAAGGGTTCAATCAAGTGCATTTGTCCCCCTATGACTTCGCCTGACATCATACGCTCGAGTAACTCCGCTGCTTGGTAGCCTGTTTTGACGGCATTCGTTTTGATGCTGGATAAAGGGGGATTGGATAATTCGCACAAGAGCTCATCGTTGTCCACGCCCAGGACAGCCACTTCATCAGGAACGGCAATCTGAGCAATCCGGCAAGCCTCGAGAAGCTGTTGGCCGCAAATGTCATAGCACGCCATGATCCCTATCGGCTTGGGTAGGTCATACAACCATTGGACCAGCTTGTCTCTTTCTGTCTTCCATGATTTTTCACTTAATAGATTTTCAGAGGTTTCAAAAGTACGGCAATCATAACCTCTCTCCGCAAGATATGCCGCCAAATAGGTGCATCGTAAGTTAGACCATCGAAAACGAGAGTCCCCATAAAACCCTATATGTTTAAATCCTCGTTCGAGAAAATGCTCTGCAGCCAATTGGGCAATGGATTGATCATTGGTCTCTACATAAGGAAGGCTCGGAATCATTCTTGAGGCGCTGAGATCTACGGTTGGAAGACCCGCGTCCTTAATAAACCGAGCGGTTTGCTCGTTTTCTATACGGGCGATAATGCCATCTCCCTGCCACTCACGCAGCCAAGTCAAATCGGTGTTATTTCGGCTATATTCACTGAGAAATATCGACCAAGGACGGTTTTCACGCAAGTAGGTGTTTATCCCACTAAGAAGTCCACGAGCGTACCCATTCGAAGTTTCAATCAATAGAGCGACCTGTTTTTGCTGTGGATTCGTTATGGATACATTTTCGTTGAATCCTGATGTGAATAAACTCATTAGTAAACAACCCCTTTTTCGCACTACTTATTAATATATGGTTATATTCCACTATTTACAACTAAGAAAGACAGGTAAAAAATCTCATTTTAAAATGCAAATAATCTCATCGACTTCTTTTGTTTTTTGGTCTAAAGTCAAACTATAAACGGAATATGACAGGAGGATCCAAGTGTGTCTTCAAAAATACGAGTCGCTATTGTCGGTTTAGGCTTTGGGGCAGAATTTATTCCAATCTATCAAAATCATCCCCATGTGGACATGTTCGCCATCTGTCAAAGAACAACGGATACACTGAATCAGATAGGTGACCATTTTGGTATCCAAGTTAGATATTCCAATTTTGATGAAATGCTGAAGGACGACAACATTGATGCCGTGCATATTAATTCTCCAATCCCTAACCATGCCGAGCAAAGCATTGCAGCGTTGTTGGCTGGCAAGCATGTAGCTTGTACGGTCCCTATGGCAACGACTGTTGAAGATTGTAGGCGAATTATTGAGGCCCAACAGCTGTCTGGGAAAAATTATATGATGATGGAAACCTGCGTTTACACCCGCGAGTTTCTATATGTGAAAGCTTTGCGAGACAGCGGCCAACTTGGGCGGATTCAGTTTCTACGCGGAGCTCATCAACAAGAGATGTTAGGCTGGCCTGGATATTGGGAAGGGCTACCTCCCATGCATTATGCAACGCACGCGGTTAGTCCATTGCTCGCACTTGCTGGAAAGGAAGCAGAATTCGTCTCGTGCTTGGGTTCTGGACAAATAGCTGACAAGCTTGCTGCAAAATACGGCTCACCTTTTGCAGTCGAATCCGCGATATTCCGACTTCGTGACTCTAACCTTGCCATGGAGGTTACGCGTTCTCTATTTGAAACATCACGCGAATATGTTGAAAGCTTCGACGTGTATGCGGATAAAATGAGCTTTGAATGGCAGCAGTTAGAGGGAGAAGAACCTGTTATCTTCATAGGTGAGAACGCTAAGCGGGTTGAAATTCCAGATTATGCGAACTTGCTCCCAGAAGGCATACGTAAATATACGACGGAGGGTGTCTACGATTCGGCAGATAACGTACATTTATCCTTTAAACAAGGAAACGGGCATGGTGGCTCCCATCCGCATTTGGCACACGAATTCATCATGAGCATAGTTGAGAAACGTGAGTCTTTCCCAAACGTCTATACGTCTGCCAATTGGACTTGTGCCGGAATATGCGCACATGAATCCGCCATGAATAATGGTGAGAAAGTGAAGTTGCCAATATTCCGGTAAAACACTTCATATGAGGAGGCCATCACCATGAATATCCCATATTTAAGAGCTGAAACCGATGAACAGAACATACGTATTTATCGTGGCGATCATCCTGACCCGATTCTTGTACAGAATGCACAAAAGAATCAACGTCCCTTTATTCATCCCATCCTTGCACCGGATGGAAAAGGTGTGTTAACTGAAAATGCTCCGCCTCATCACCCCTGGCAGCATGGCATTTATATCGGATTAAATGATGTAAATGGCATTGGATTTTGGGAGGAAGGCGTTAATCGTCATCCAAAGGACGGCAGCTTTCACCCTCTGCCACTCAAGCCTGCGGTCATTAACCTACACCATGCTTCATGGGAGGTTGAAACGTATTGGCGCGATCCACGAGGAAACCACATGATAACAGAACGGCAGCAATGGAGTCTGCATGATCTGGGGAATACATATGAGCTTGATTTCCAATGGTCTTTACGAGCAGAAATCAAGCTAACCTTCGGACGTTTCGATTACGGCGGTCTTTTTCTTCGTATGCCTTATCATCATGAACTAGGAGGCGAAGCGCTCAATAGTGAAGGTCAAGTGAATGGTGAAGCAGAGGGAAAACGTGCCCGTTGGGTATCCTGCAGAATGCCGATTGAAGGCCGAACTGACAACGCTGGCTTTGTGTTTATGGACCATCCGAACAATACGGAGCACCCAGTGCCATGGCGTGTTGATGGAGAATTAGCGATTTCCCCAAGCCGTTGTATTGCAGGTCAGTGGGAGCTGGGTAAAGGCGAAACACAAATCCATCAATATCGGATACTCGTATTTTGCGGTGAAATGGATCCATCCCAAGTAAATAAAAACTGGCGAAATTTTGCGTCAAAAATATCAATTTACAAGGAGTGAACCCTATTATGAGAAGTGTTATTATCGTCCATCCTAGTTTCGATGCCACCTGGCCGTGGACCGCGGATCACTTTCACACACTTTGGAAAGCCCAAGGATCAACTGATTTTATTCGATTGGCTCCTGATGAGTTAAAAACGCTTAGAGAGCTTGTTCCCGAACCGGGTAGCGTTACCCGTTTGATTTCCTTAAATGTAGCCGTAACATCCGATTGCTTACACGCTTTCAGTAGTTTAAAAGAAGCCGTTATTACAACCTGCTCCTATGGGAGTCCTGTAACGGAAGAACAAATGACCATTTTGAAAGATGCAGGGGTTAAAATGTACACGCATCCAAGCGAAGGTTATTGGGGACAATCGGTATCCGAATTCGGTCTGACGCTAACCTTATGTGGTTTACGTAGAATTCCTCAAACCCATCATGACATCATTACAAGCTTGCAGCCTTGGTATTATGAACCTGAGAATGGTGTTGGCACACCGAAAAAAAGAGGAGAACAGTTTGGTGACGATCCCAACTTTACGAATGGAACCGTTGAAGGTAAACGTGTCCGTATTGTTGGGGCAGGCAATATCGCCTCTCGTTATGCAAGTTTTGTCAGCATGCTTGGGGCAGACGTTGCGGCGTGGGATCCCTTCGCTACTGAACCTTCCTTTCACCGCGCTGGAGCTAGAAAAGAATGGCACTTGAGCCAGCTCATCCAAGATGCTGAGATTTTCGTACCCATGGTACCCTTAACAGAGAAAACAACAGGACTAGTTACATCGGAGCATATTCATTCACTGCCTAAAGGATGTTTAGTGGTACTGGTAACGAGAGCAGAAATTTGCGATATGCAGGCGATTCGTGAGCGTGTTCTAAACGATGAGATTAGCCTTGCAGCAGATGTTTTTGACATCGAGCCCTTACCATTGCAGGATTCATTGTTGGGAAGGCACAATGTCGTTCACACCCCACATAACGCTGGACGAACTGTGCAAGCAAATCAACGTTGGGCCGAAAAACTAGTCGAACAGTTCCTTCCCCTTTCACAACATGAATAAAAATCAATTAATAAACAACAAATGCAACAAAAGTGCCCCTCCCATGTGATTTCACAGAGAGAGGCACTTTTGATGTTTATCTCACTGGAACAACTGTAAACGTTGTCTTATCCGCTTTCCTCTTCTCCACTATCGTTGGAATTCTGTCAATTTTGAGAACATCTATGACGCCACTTTCATTTTTAGTTAGAGTCAATGACAAAATCATTCCCCGAATCGTATTCTCACTTTTTGTCAGCTTCGACGATAAGAAGTTACCCAAGGAGGAAGCAGCGACTCGATTGCGCACCTTGCCGTCGTTGTCTTTCACTACGGTCTGAGTTACTGGATGCAGCACATGAGGATGTGAGCCTAAGACTACGTTAACGCCTTGTTTAAATAGGAACTGCATCAATTGCTTCTGATCTCTGCTCGGGTACGTCTGATACTCTTTCCCGAAATGTAAGCATACTATGATGAAATCGGTTTTGTTTTTCAATTGGCGGATATCTGCAATCATCTTTTTTCGATCGAATGGATTCACCATCCAACGATAAGGCACAGATATGGCATTCGTCCCTTTGGTATAGGACAAAATGCCAATATTCACCCCTTTTACTCGCATAATCAGATGCTGATTAGCTTCATCAAGGGTGCGAGAGGTACCCGTATGCTTGAGCCCATGTTGATCGAGGATCTTCAAAGTCCGCTTTAAGCCGACTACACCACCATCCATACAATGGTTATTGGAAGTTGTTAATACATGAAACCCTGCGTTTTTCAGCGTTGCTGCTAGTGCATCCGGGCAATTAAATACGGGATATCCGGTTCTCGGATTCCTTCGTTCCATTGGACAATTACATTTGGGTCGGATTCCCATCCGTCCCAATTGTCTGTTCCCAGAGAAGGTCGTCTCCAGATTACCAATCGTTAGATCGTGGTCCATTAGATAAGGTTTAATGGGTTCAAAAATAGGATCAAACGAATATCCATCTCCTGTTTTAGCTGAGTCAATGATTTCACTCTTCATCAACAAATCTCCGACAGCGGCGATCGTTATTTGCACCAACGCTTTCACTCCTCTCATGAGCACATTATTCGATGAGAGGAGTTGTTGATTGTAAAATAGGCTGGGCTTTAGAGTACGACAGGTTGGGAGAGTCGGTGTTGGGTGTTGGGTGTTGGGGGCTGGGGCGGGAGCTGATGATGGGGCATGATACTGGGTGCTTGGTGCTGGTGTTAATTCTTAATGTTGGACCCAGTAGCTGTCCCCCTCCGTTGCGAGGTATTTAGCGATGTTAATCATCGCTAAATATGGAGATACCCCTCTGGCACACACTTTAGCAATGAAAAACATCATTATGGAGCAGAAATCGGGCTAATTAGCTGATTCCTCATCATTTAAGGTTGTTTTATACCGTTAACGAAACACATTTTGGTAGCATTCACACTTTAGTGATGAAAAACATCCTTACGGAGCGAAAATCCTACACCCAACCTGCGTTGCCAGCTCCGACATCACATTACAAATTCACCTCAATTAAACATACCCTTTACCCGCAACTAGAAATATTAGTATCCCAATGGTAAACGTGACTGTCCCAAAAGCCAATTTGAATTCCGATCTCAATTATAAAAAGAAGAACCTCCATTCCCACTTCAAGTGGAATTGGAGGTTCCTTTACTAAAAATTTGAGAGCCTGACTCCTTCGTGCTGAGCCCATACGGCGTCTGGCTATCTCCAGTCGCTGTGTGTCATCCTTAGCGTTGCCCCGTTTTCACCAGCAACCCGCTCGGAAGCTTGGCATCCCAATTATCAGGAATTTGCAGGCCCAGCGCAGACAGCGCGACGGCAGCCGTGTCCATGATAGTCAGGCCGGCCAAATCAGCCTCTGTTTGAACGCCAGGACCGCGGCAGCCCCAGAAAATCGTCATGTCTTTCGGATGATCGCTGCCATGATTGAAAGCGTCCAAGCCCCCGCCGCCATGATCCGTCGTTACGATAATCAGACTGTCTTCCAGCATTCCTGCATCTAGAATGGCTTTACTGATCTCTCCGATTTGATTGTCTGCGCGCGAGATCGCCTTTAAGTAGTCCTCGGAGCCATACCCATGCCGATGGCCAGCAGCATCCACATCATCCAACTGAACGAATAGCAGCTCAAAATCCGGGTTGTTATGGATATACGCGGCAATGGCAGGAACCAATTCTTCATCCGGTGCAGCGTATTTATAAACTGCATCGTTCTCTTCAATGATTCCGGTCTGGATCGGTTTCCATGAGACGAAGGAAGCCATCTTGCTGTTAGGTTTGGCTTCACTTAGGATTTGAAATAAGGAAGGCGCTACCGAGGCTATTGGGTAGTTCCGTTCCATTTTAATATTCAAATGGGACTCATGCCTCTCCGGCGTTACACCATGCAGCAGAGAACCCCAACATTCCCCGCTATTGGAGGGAAATACGGTTTGGGCATGATCCGTTTTGGCTCCGCCCAGGAGGAGTACATCGATATACGGCGTATCCGCTTCGCTGACGAATGCCCCCGCTCCATCTATACCAAGAATGATGACTCTTTTGACTGCCATGGGTGATGCCATTGTCAATCCCTCCGATTACAAGTTATCCCAAATCCGGTGTATCCGTCAGTTCAATGACTGGCGTATCCGTATGATGTAATTCAAATACGATAATTTCATTGCGTCCAATTCGCAGTAATGGCGCCGGCAGATACAACGTTTGCTGCGGCCCTTTTTCCCAATAACGTCCCAAGTTAAACCCGTTAATCCAGACTGCGCCTTTCGACCAGCTATCTAAACGAACGAACGTGTCCCCCGCTTCTTCTACGGTGAATTCCCCTCGATAAAAGGCAGGACGATCATTCCTTTCACTCACCTCAGCGGAACGTCCAAATGGAATCGCCGTCAAATCGTCCAGTGGGAGTGGATATATTGTCCAATCAAACAAGAACTGATTGTTCATCCGTACACCCTCTGTAATGCCTTTATAGTCCTTTAACTTCGGACCATAGTTGATGCGCCCCATGTTCTCGACCACAATGTCAAGCTTCGCGCCCTGAGCGGGAATGTCCATCGGGAGTGGACGCGAATCCCATCTTTCCACCGTGCCTTGGTAGACACCGTCCAAGAAGACTTGCGCACGGTCATGTACCTCCTGCAGGTGCAGCTTCTCACCGGTACGCGGCCCGGACACATGCGTGGAATAAACGATGAATCCATAGCTTTGGCCGAGCTTCTCCATCGGTTCCGGGTAAACGCGCTTCACGGACTCTGAGAGAAGCGGCAAATGGTCAAGCATATCTGCACTTTCAGTCAAAGCAATACGACCATAGCTTTTCTTCTGAATGGGTGCAGGCAATTCAGGGAAATCCTTAACATCTTTTCCTAGATAGCTAGCAATCACGCTCTGGACAGCTCTATATTTCTCTGTCTCATCTCCGCATTCGGACAAAGGAGAATCATAGTCGTAGCTGGTGATGGTCGCTTCATATTTATCACCATAGTTCGCTCCGTTGTAGAAGCCAAAGTTCGTCCCGCCGTGGAACATGTAGAAATTCACTGAGGCGCCAGCGCGAAGCATACGGTCGAATACCTCTGCAACATCGCCCGCATCACGCGTGTGGTGAGGCTTCAACCAGTGATCAAACCAACCGTTCCAGTACTCCATGCAAACGAGCGGCTCATCAACACGGTATTCACGAAACTTATCAAAAGCTTCCTCCGGTTTAGAACCGAAGTTCACAGTGGCAAGCGTGCCTGGAACTGTCCCGCCCTGCAGCATGCCGTCCTCCGGACCGTCAGACGTAAACAGCATAACATCAACGCCGCGCTTGATGAGCCCATCCCGCAAATACGTTAAATACGCTGTGTCATTGCCGTAGCTGCCATATTCATTTTCAATCTGCATCGCAATGATGGGTCCACCATTTGTGCTAAGCAGCGGGACCAGTAGAGGGATCAGCGCGTCATAGTAACGGTCGACTTTCTCCAGGTAAGCCTGATCCATGCAGCGAAGCCGCATATCCGTATATTTCAACAGCCATGCCGGTAATCCGCCAAACTCCCACTCCGCACAGATATAAGGGCTTGGTCGCAAGATCACATGCAGCCCCAGCTCGCCAGCCTTCCGAATGAATCGCTCCACGTCCGCAATGCCAGCGAAATTAAAAACATTTTCCTCCGGTTCATGCAAGTTCCAAGGCATATACGTCTCCACGGTATTAAACCCGCAGGCTTTGAGCTTCAATAAACGATCCTCCCAATAATCAGGCACGACGCGAAAATAATGGATGGCTCCAGATATGAGTTGAATAGGCTTCCCATCTAAAAGAAACTGCTTATTTTGGGCTTGTAAAATGGCCACGGTTATCCCTCCGACTGATGAATGTGATAGTGTATGAATGATCTAATCATCGCTGAAAAGTCGGTCAATCCTCAATCTCCAAATGGAGCATTTTCTATACCAAATGTGCCAGTTCAATGATATGATGGAACGTACAACGATGACGTACGGAAGGAGCCCTTCATGGAAGATTTATACCGTTTTCCGAACATGATCAATACGTTACAAGTAGTAGGATGCCATTTTGGCTTGCAGCCCCCAGGATGGCACTACCCAAGGCATCATCATCATTTGTTTGAGCTGCTTTACTGCTCGGAGGGTGAAGTTGTCCAAGAAATGAACCGCGAATCCATTACGATGCAGCAAGGAGACTGGCTGCTGATCAAATCCGGCGTCAGGCACCAATCTTCGAATTTGGCTTCCGTAGATTACGGCTACTTTAATGTGCATTTTGATCTCGATGATACCGAAATACGCAGCCTGCTCTCAACTACTCCTTATCGGCACATCCATCATCAGGATGCGGAGCAAAGCAAGCTTCAGTTCTATTTGAGCAAACTAGAGGCCGTCATGCATCGCAATCGGTCGATGGATACCGCCAAGCAAGAGCAGCAACCCTATTTGCGCTTCGAGGATAAGCTGCTGCTGCACTCATATACATTGCTCATCATTCATGACGTGCTAAATTTGATTCGCGAACACGACTCACTAAGTAGACATGTGCCTATGAAGGACAAAGACGCCTCCTTGTTCACCGCGGATGTCGCCCATGCGATTGAAGAGAAGCTATCGCTCGGTCTCTGCGAGGAGGCGTCCGTTGCGGGGGTTGCGAAAGAGCTGAATCTGAGCCGCAGTCAATGCAGCAAGCTCTTCTCCAAGGTATACGGGCTATCACCGCGTCAGTATGTCAGCCGGCAAAAGCTGAACCTAGCCAAAGAGCTGCTCGTCACAACCAATTTGCCAATGACGGACATTGCGGAGAAGCTCGGCTTCCATTCGGCCAGCCACTTCTCGCGGCAATTCCGGCGCTGGACCGGCCAGTCGCCAAGTGAATTCAAGCCGAAGCATCATGCTGTGCCATAAGTGCAGACCAAAAAGCAGAAGCGCCCAAACCAATTGTAGGGGCGCTTTCTTTATTGTTATAGCTGCCAGTTGAAACACGCTAGTTGATAATTCCGTGAGAAACAATCTCTACTTCTGTTGAAACTTGAAAATCCACTTCTGGGTACTCCGTCTCCCAGTTCATCTGTTTCCACTTTTCCGGGTAAAAAGCCATGATATCTCGACCTATAGCAAAAGCATCTGAATGTGAACGCTGAAGCAACTTGCAAATATCTTGCGCTTCAAGGGTAAGCAATTCGGAGAAACGCTTGTTCAATTTCGCAATCTTCTGCTTGTCGGATAGATCGTCTTTTGCGTATTCAATGACGGAGGCTTTCATTTTGAGATGCAATTGAACCCTAATTTGCCCCGTAGGATCAATCCAGACATGCTTTTTTCGCTTTAATTTAATGATGTCAAGAGATAAATATTGCGAGGGATCATTTTTGGAACGCGCTTCCTCTAATTTTCGCGTGATGACGCAGATGTCGCCTCTCCTACCGCTCATTAAGAGAAATAATGAAGATTGTTCCGGCGATAGAAAATAGCCCGTATACTTACGTTTATGCATAAGGGCCACGCCATCAACAACTGCTTTATCCTTTTCCTTTTTTACAAGCGGAATGACGGAATCGCGTCCCGGATCGTGCAGAATAGGGTAAATCGAATGTAAGGTAACAGACGGAATGACCGTTTCATATCGGGCGCTTATGAGGATTTTTCGCAAATACTCCCCCGCTGTTGCGGAGCCGATACGTTCAAGTCGAATCAATTCGCTGGGATTCCCGCGGACGATCGCTAATTTGGCGAGCATAGGATCGTTTGAATTCCGAAATGTGGAGTCGAGGATATCCGCTAAATCTTTTCTCGCCAGCTTTTCGCTGATGAGCATCACTTGATTTTTGGATGTGCCGATCGGGCCTGCGATTTGCATGCCGATATTTTTATATAAAGATTCTTGCAGCGTAGGGCCTGAAGCCGATAGCACTTCGTGTACTGGAGCCGTTCTTTCCTTCCCACCCGGTGATTGAATGGTGACGGTGGTGACGATTTCATTCTTATCGTTTATATCAAGCGACGTTGCATAGATGAGCTGCAAATTTTTCAACTCGTTATGATAATTGCATCCCGACAATGGCAAGATGGCAATCAGACATACAATTAACATGCGTCTCATGCCGGCTGTTCCCCCCTTTTTCCTGTCAGCCATGCGAGTAATAAGAGCACAATCGGAATCCCAATAATGACAAAGGTTTCAATCTCGGTGATTTTCTCGAAAATTTTGATCCTTTCCTCCGATCTCCAAAACAATCCGACCAGACATACGATAGGGGCTAAATAATAGATGGCTTTGCTGTGCTCGTTGCGATGAAACAAATAGCCCATTCCCTTGCCGGCAGCATAGATGTAACTGATGAGTGTTGCCGTCACCTTCACCAGCCAGACTGAAAGAAAAATAAGATCCACTCGTTCCAAAAAAGGCAGTGAAATCCCGTTCAGAAAGTAAGGTACCGGCTGCGGGATGAAGGCGATCGACTCGGGGCTAAAATTTATAAAGCACACCAGGACGACAATCAAAAAAAAGAAAGTTGCGAGTCCGTTTGCCCACAGAACAGGAGCAATCAGGCTCTTTCCTTTCGTTTGCACATCGGAACCCAGTATAAGCAGCAGCTCAAAACCCAAGAAAGAGATGACAGAACTTTTCATTCCCATCATGATCGCGGTCCAACCTTGCTGCCCGACAGGCAGAAGATACCGGTAATCCATAGTGCCAAAACTAGTAAACATGAGCGCTAACATAATAAAAATTAATAAGGTAACCAAGGCATGATACCGGGCGATGATCCGAATGTTCTCCTTGGCAAAGTAGACGAGAATCACACAATTTGCAACAATAATGAACGAAGGATTTGAAAATGGCAATATCCAAAGCTCGACGAACATCAATTCCAGCAAAAGAATCAGGCAAGTCGTAAATGTAAAATGAAAAATGTACATCGCGTTGAGCAGATTTCCGAACCATTTGCCAACGATAAGAGGTGTAAACTCATATAAATTTTGCCGCGGAAACCTTTTGCAGAGAGCTATGTAGGCAAGCAATAAGAGTTGTATACTGCCCCCAGCCAAAAGAATGGAAATCCAACCGTCCACGCCGGCGGACTTATGCAAATCATAAGGGAAAGCCAGAACGCCGATACCGATTTGTGTTTGCAGAATAAATGCAAATAATTGAATCCGTGTCATGAAGCCCTCCTATCGGAAGCTTTCCTGCCGAAGATCCGCCTTGGAAGCTGAACTAGTGCAGACAAGATTCGGTCTGGTTTAAAGGGAGTAAACGGATAAAAATAAGGAATGCCAAACGTTTCGAGTTTGCTTAGATGCATGAACAGTAGGCTGAAACTAAACGCGATACCCGCAAAACCAAGTAGCGATGATGCGACCATGATGGGAAAGCTGATGAGCCGAATCGCGAGCCGCATTTCATGAGAAGGTACAGTGAAAGATGCAACGGCTGTCAGAGAAATGACAACAATCATCGTCGTGGAAACTAAGCTCGCATTGACAACTTCAGTCCCTATGACAAGACCACCGACAATGGACAGCGTTGATGCAATCGATTTAGGCAGCCGAATGGCAGCTTCTCTGAGTAGCTCCAGCACAGTGATCATGAACAAGGCCTCAATCAGCGGACTGAAAGGGATATTTTCCAACGAGGCTTTCAATGAAAAAACTAAATCAATCGGCAGCACCTCAAAATGATTGGAGACAATGGATATGTAAATCGATGGAAGCGCTAACGCGGCCATAACGCTGATAAACCGGAGAAACCGGAAAAAAGTTCCGTTCCACCACCTGACATTAAAATCGTCTGCGATCTGAAAAAACATAAAGAAAGTCACTGGCAGAATGATCGCGAACGCGCTGCTGTCGACGAGAAGAGCAATCCTTCCTTCCATTAAATGAGACGCTGTAGTGTCGGGTCTTTCGGTAAAAAGCATTTGTGGGAACAGCGACCATCGGCTGCTCTCTAAACGATCTGTAATTTGACCGGCAGATTTAATAAACCTCGCTTGATTAGTGAGTAGATTAGCGATAACCTCGTCTACAATGTTCAGATCAGCAAGATCACTCATATATAGCAGCGTTACTGTAGTCGGGTTTTGAGTACCCAATGTGAAATGCCGTTCGATAAGATTGGCATTCTTCAACCGTTTGTGGATCAATTGCGCGTTGACGCCAGCGTCATCGACAAACCCTTCATGAGATCCGCGAATCGTTTGTTCATTTTGCGGTTCAGTAATGCTGTGAACTACACTTACACTAACATCCGCTAACAAAATATCCATTCTTTGATCAAGCAGAATAGCGCATTTGCCCTGAAGCATCCCTGCCGCTGCAGCCTTCAAATCGTGGGCGAGCTCTATATCCAGGATGGGAAGGATGTCTTCAAGACGGTTCTCTCTGGCGTGAAGCAGAGGTTTCAATACATCGGATTGCAGCTTATCCCGATCAGTTAAAGAGTTAAGATAGAGGAAGGAGCCCTTTAATCCATTTAAGTGAAATTCCCTAGTCCGTACATCGTCGGAAGAATTGAAACTATGGATAAGGTTACGGATATTCGTCTCCATCTCCGTTGAGATTTGGAATGAATCTTGGTGCATGTCCATGCTTTTTCCTCCCACCCTAATTGCGGCTAGTATTTGCTAGTTTGCTCAATTTATCCAAATACATCCATAGCGCAAGGAATATGAAACGGCTTCATTCGTTGAGGTATAAATAACAAATAAGCGCCTCCTCAAAAGTCTGAGGAAGCGCGGAATTGACATATTGTACGTCAAATTTTCTCAATATAAGAAAAGATCGTCATGGCTGGTCTCCTTTCCTGAACTGCCCCGGTGTAATCCCCTCATAGCGTTTAAATACCCTGATGAAGGTATTACTGTTCGAAAAACCGACCTTTTGCGTAATATCCGTAATCGTATCATCGGTCTCCGTCATCAACTGCTTAGCCAGCTGGACACGCTGTTTATTGACATAGTCAATAAACGTTTCACCGGATTGCTCTTTGATGAAGCGTGATAAATAAGGCGCATTGACTTCAAACTTCAGAGACAGTGAGGTCAGGCTCAAATCCATATCCGCCAAATGCTCATCAATATAGCTCAGCACTTGATCCTTCAGATTCGTATTATGACTTTTCTTCTTGGAATCGACATAGTCACAAACGGTTTTCAAAAACTTATAAATTTCATCTTCAATTTCCACGAAGGACTCGCACTGGGTCAATTGTTTGATGAGCTCATGCTTCTCTACCGCCAATTCATTAGGTCCCTGATCCAGATGCTCAATGGCCTTCAAAATCGTGCCGATCAGTTCAAACATGAGAAGCTTACCGAGCTGCAGTGACAACGTGCCGTCCGACACATTCGTTACGATCAGTTCACTTACGGCTTCCATAGCTTCCTCGTACTGTCCAGTTCTAATATGATTGATCAGCTGCCGCTCCATATCTAGCGGATAATACAGCTCATTCTTCGGTCGTTTGATCCGATCAAAAGGTATGATTTGGCTCGGGCCAATGACAAATTTATATTCAAGCGCCTCCAGCGCCTCGTCGAATCCAAGAGGGATTCCGGTCGTCACCAGTGGATGGATATCACTGATGCCAATCGTCAGCTGAATATAAAATTTCCCTTGAATTATCGTCTGCGCTTCTTGTGCAATCTCAATCAAATCCTGCTTCGTCCGAGCTTCATCGTCATTCTGAATATTAACCAGGAAAGCAATCATACCGTCCACTTCGGTCGTGAAAACCGTATGTTTTCGGCCAATCAGCTCTTCCGTAATGTTCGTCACAATATAATAAACATATTGCAATCTGGACTCCGCATCGCGCTTCCCGCTATCAGCAAATAAAGCCGCATAATCGCCGATATGAAACAGTAATACGGCAAATCGGTTCGTCTCAAATCGCAGGTCAAACGATTCCATCGATTGCGCGAGTGCAGAACCGCTCTCGACTCTGCCTTTGAGCAGTCGTGCCAAGAAATGGCTGCGCAGCACGTCTTGCTGCTTCTGGATGGTTCGGTTCGCCGTAACCTGCAAAGCTTCATTCTCCGACATGAAGGACTGGAGCAGTGAGAATTCATTCCCAATCCCTTCGATATTGGACTTCACCTTCGGAGAAACCAAATCCACCATGCGGCGGATCGGCATATAATGTCTTCGCGTCAGCCAGATGGACATCGGACCACCGACAAAAATACACAGAAATAAACCCGCATAAATCCAGCTGCGCAATTGACTTACTTTCGCTGAATAAATTTTTGTTGGAACGATGGAAACATACTTCCATTCATTTTCAACTGAAGAAACGTAAGAAACCGTTACCTCTTCCTTGCCCCATTTTTGACTAAATGAGCCTTCCGCTGAGCTGATCTGCTTGAAATCAATATCGGATACATGATCCGAATCGCCAGCGGTCATCAGCAGCTTATTGGTGGAATCGAGTATTAACACACTGCCTGCTTGAGCAATCTGAATATTAGAGATGGCTTCTTTTAAACGTTCTGCGTTCAGCATAACAACAAGTGTTGCCGGCGCTTCGCTGGCATTCTGAATCGGCAGTGACTGCATGTACACCATGTCATCGTCAGCGAATTGAAGGAAATTCCCATAGTAGATTTTCTCCATACTGTCGCTCCATTGCTTCATGGTGATGCCTTTATTTCCTGCGTGTAGCAATTGGAAAAGGAGCTCATCTTGATTCATTGTCGATGTTGTAACCCCGAAATGCCCTTTTTTCATATATACATATAAATCGTTAATATCCCCATTCGAGGCGGCATAAGAACGAAGCGAAGTGATCAAATCCAGTGTATCGATCTTGACTTGTGAATTGTTGAAATCAGCTTGATTAACATACTTAATGACTTTAGGATCCAGGGAAAGCTGGAGACCCATCCGCTTAATATCTTTGAACTGATTGTCCAGCGATTGCTTAACCTGGTTAAGCAGCGCTTTGTTGGATCGAATGACCTCCGAACTCAATAAATGCTGCGACTGAAAAAGAACTAACATCGTGATGACGATGGGAATACATAGAATGGTTAAGTTCGAGTAAAGCCAAAATAAAAATACGCTCCTCTTCACAAAGATGTCCTCCCTTACTCATGCTGTATGCAGTATTATCCCATCTTCATCCGCTCAAGTACATCTACGATTTTTGTATCATCATCATTTTTAGTGAATCCCTCACAGAAAGTGGAAAAAACCAAATATCCCGCCCCCTTTTTGAAGATCCAAAAAGAGAACAGGTCTGGTCGTTATTCTTTGAGCGCTCCAACCATGACGCCTTTCACAAAATATTTCTGTAAAAAAGGATAGGCAATCAGAATCGGCAATGTAGCCACCATGATCGTTGCGTATTTAATACTTTCCCCAATCGCTTGCGTGTCGTTCGCATTCCCCGTTCCAGTGGTCATCGAATCCGTGCTGTTTTGCACCAGAATTTCTCGAAGAATCAGCTGCAGCGGAAACATCTCCCGATCGTGAAGAAACAGCATCGCATTAAACCAGGAATTCCAGTGGGCTACGCCATAGTAAAGCACCATAACGGCAATAACAGGCATGGACAGCGGTACTACAATCTGGAACAAAATGCGCCATTCGCCTGCGCCATCAATCTTAGCGGATTCCATCAAGCCCTCAGGGATCGCTTCGAACGAAGTTCGCATAATAATCAAGTTCCATGTGCTGATCGCCACGGGTAAGATGAGTGCAAGGTAACTATTTCCCATGTGCAGATAGTTGTTGATTAACAAATACGTCGGAATCAATCCGCCGCTGAAATACATCGTAAACACGATACAGATCATCAAGAACTTGCGCATCACGAACTTTCTGGACAGCGCGTAGGCCCCAAGCGTAGTAAAAAACAGATTTACCGCTGTGCCCAGAATCAGGATGAGCAATGTATTCCCATATCCCGTCAAAATGTTTGGATTCGCAATCACTTTCTGAAAAGCGTCGAGGTTAAACCCCAGCGGTTTCAACAACAAGCCCGAATGCTGGATTAGCAAATTGGAATCGCTGATGGAAGCCATGAACACATAGTAGAAAGGGTACAACGTACAGACGATAAGCAATATCATAAGAATCGCATTACCGATATCGAATAGACGCTCAGTTGCGCTTAATTTCATATTTAGTTCCTCCTACCACAACCGGCTGCCCGAGAATCGGCGGGATATGCTGTTAGCGCTAATAAGTAAAATGAAGTTGATCATGGATTGAAATAGTCCTACGGCCGTTGTATAGCTGTAATCATTCCCTTGTGCCAGCCCTTCACGATAAACAAAAGACGAAATTACATCCGCAGTTTCATACGTATTTGGATTATAAAGCAGAACGACCTTCTCGAAGCCGACCTCCATCAATCCGCCAATTCGAAGAATGAGCAAAATCATAATCGTTGGAATAAGTCCGGGAAGCGTTACACTCCAGATTTGACGGAACCTTCCTGCCCCATCAACGCGAACAGCTTCGTACAATTCCGGGTTGATCCCGCTAAGCGCGGCCAAATAAATAATGGATGACCAACCGAGTTCTTGCCAAACAGATGTGCTGACGAAAATGGTACGGAAATTCTCTGCATTATTCATAAGGGCAGAATCTTGCCCGCCAAAAAACATTATGATGGAGTTTACAATCCCTCCACGATTCGTGAAGTCAATAATTAACCCTGAAATGACCACAATCGAAATGAAATGCGGCAAGTAAGAAACCGTCTGCACAATCGATTTAAAAAGCTTCTGGCGCAGCTCATTCAAAAGGATCGCAAGAATAATCGGTGCCGGGAAGCCGAATATCAAGTTATAAAAGCTGATCAGAAACGTATTGCGCAGCACGCGGATAAAATAATAACTTTGAAAGAAATCTTTGAAATGTTGAAATCCTACCCAATCGCTGCCCCAAATGCCTTTCGCAGGACTAAAATCCTTGAAGGCGATAACTGCGCCATACATCGGGAAATATTTAAAAATGAAGAAGTACAGCACAACCGGCAGTACCATCAGGTAGATCGCGCGATTTTTTCTTATGTCATCAAGTAAAACCCGAATGGAATTAGCCATGTTCTCACTTCCTAACAGACCCCCACAAAGTGACGTGGAACCTTCGAAGCTTACTCCGTCCGCACCGAGTGATAGCTCGGTCGGCGTCTAAACTTTCCGCTTAATGCGGTCAAGCTTCTTCGGCTTACTTCGATAGGAGTTTATACAATACTTTGCGGGGAGCCCCAGAATTATTTATTCAGAAGGGGAGGCTGGCTCCCCTCGAAATTTTTAGCGTTTGTTGTAACGATCTGTTGCTGCTTGGTAGATCTCCACAGCACGGTCCATATTCATCTTTTTCACTTGTTCTATCGTTTTGTCGTAATCTTCAACTTTTGCGGCACCCATTACAATTTTTGTAATTTGCTCCGTCAACAGCGTGCTCACGTCGTTCAAAATCTTCGCAGACTCCTTCGCTTCATCTGTGGACAGAACGACAGGAGGCAGTATCACTTTATAGGCATTATTCGCAAATTTAGCGTATAGTTTTACAGCATCTTTTTGTGCCGGCAATTGATAATACTGATCGTTGTAACGGTCATCATCCAAACCGGAGAAGCCGTAGTTGGCGATAAAATATTTAGCCATTGCTTGACTGATTGGCAGGTTGTCCGGATTTTTCAAGATCAGGTCCGTGTACTTCGGTTGACCGTCAACTTTCGTGTACGTCTGACCTTCGATACCGAAATTTTTGAGCATTGCTCCTTCTTCGCTATACAGATAGTCCAAGGCTTTTACCGTTTCTGCAGCATGCTTGTTCGCACTCGTAATGACCGTTCCAATGTTGTCGTATTCCCATGACGCTTGCACGAATTTAGGCTCGTCGCCCTTTTTCAAAACGGGATATTGGACAGCAGAAAGCTTCGCTTTCGGGTCTGTCTTCTGCAGCGCCGGTGTATACGTACCGATGCTTCCACCGATGAACCCGTAGAATGCTCCCGCTTTGCCGGATGTTACTTTCGCATCCATCGTTTTGGTGTCATTGGAAGCGAAGTCTGGATCGATCAGACCTTCCTTGTACCATTTTTGCATCGTCGTCAAATATTGCTTAAATTCCGGTTGAGCAGGTCCGAATTTCACTTTCCCATTATCGATATAGAAGCTGTTCGCATTGGCAATCGTCGACATTCCCGCAACACCGTATGCGCCTGCGAAGTCAGCAAATGACATCGGATAGGATTTGTTCAATGTGAAAGGAATAGCGCCTTTCTTCTCTTTGAACGCTTTCAGCACTGTTTCCCACTCATCTATCGTTTCCGGCGATTTCAGTCCGAGCTCATCGAGCCAATCCTGACGAATGACCATGCCGCTAAATGTTTTGTACTGACCGTATTGTCCTACCTTCAGGTGAGGCATCGCGTAAATGTCACCGTTATCCGCCTTGATCTGTTTGGCGATTTGAGGGTTAGTGTCCAGAATTTTTTTCAAATTCGGCGCATTCTTTTCAATTAAATCATTCAGTTTAATAATCGTGCCGTCTTTGAACATTTTGGATGTTCCACCCTGCACACCGTTCCAATTCCACAGCATCGAATCCGGCAAATTATTAGAAGCAACCATGACACCGTATTGTTGAACATCATCTTGCGGTGTGTTTCCAGAAGAATGTTGGAAATCAAATGTTACGTTTGTCTTCTTGGCCCACTCTTTCACCATAGGCAGCTCGTTCAAGCTTTTGACGACTGCTTTCGCATTCGGATTCATCGGTGTCCATAATGTCACCTTCACAGGATCTTTAGAAACTGATGACACTGATGACGCTGGAGCTGTGCTATCCTTAGCAGCATCATTTGTAGATCCAGCTTTTCCACAAGCGGTTGCAAGCGTTAGAGCAAGAATGGTTGCCGCGATTGGCAGTACTTTTAATTGAGGTCTTCTTTTCATGGAAACACTCCCCTTATATCGTAATCCGGCGCTAACGCCGTGAAGCGGATTAGCCCTGTGAAAGAAGCATATCTCACGCTTGCTCATGTCGTATATCGTCGATTATTCAATCGTATTGTTTTCTTAGGAATAGACGTCGCTTCTTTTTGTACCATCCTCATTTTTTGAGAATGCCCTTATTTGCAAAGAAAAAATCGCCCTTTCGCCGCTATGAGAGCCGGTTTGGTGGCGATTTTCCTATTAGTCGCTGATCAGCACTTCAATGCCGAGCGCCTCAATCTTATCGATCCATTCCTTCGAGCACCCCGGATCGGTAATGAGCATCGAGATTTCCTCGAGCTTTGAGACTTTGGCGAACGTAGACATTCCGAATTTGGAATGATCCGCTACCAGAATGGATTCCTCGGCTCGCTGCATCATTTTTCGCGAAATGATGGCTTCAGCCAAATGGAAGTCGGTAATCCCGTCCACGAGTGAGATGCCTCCAACGGAGATAAACGCTTTGTTCACTTTAAATTGATCCAGCATCTGATCTGTCAATGAGCCTGTTGCAGCTTGATACTCGATGTTCACTTCCCCGCCTGCGAAGATAATTCTTCCCCGGAACGTTTCCATGGCCAGATTGAGAATCGGGACAGAATGGGTAATCAAGGTTACACTCGTACGATCCTTCAGGTAAGGCAAAATTTCAATCGTCGTCGTGCCGTTATCCAGCATGATCGTTTCACCGTCTTGGATCAAAGAGGCAGCCAGCTTGCCGATCGCAGTTTTCTCTGACTTCATCATTTGGGTCCGCTTGAGAAAGGGAGGCTCAACAAGCTCCATGCGCATTTTGACAGCGCCTCCGTACACTTTGCGAAGCTTGCCTTCCTTCTCTAGTCGATCTAAGTCCCGCCGCACCGTTTCCGTCGAGACGTTAAGCATCTCAGACAGGTGATGCACCTGCACTTTCCCTTCCATCTCCAAATGGTTCAGGATGGTCATCCTGCGATCTTCGTATGTTAAAGACATAATGGCCTCCTAAGAGTTTTCCGTAAGGAAAACTGGCATCGTAAGCATCAGCTATTGACCGATGATATCCACATGGTGATGTTTCCTGTTGTTTTCATCCAGTTTATAAGGTGGCGCTTACGATGTCAACGGATCAGCTTCATCCTTTAGCCAGCGATGCAATAAGTTGATTGATCTGCTCACGCTTCTTGATAATCCAGTCGGGTTCATGCGGATAATCGCTGAATGTTAATGGCACAGCAAGATCTTCTTCCATCATAGCAATCGTTTTCTCGCGACCAATCAAACCTTCTAACATTTCAAGCGCCCTTACATCTTGCAAAGCTTCATAAAATACAACCATTCGAATAGATTCGATTGGTCCCGTTTCTCCTGGATATACAAGAAAGGCATCCCCAGATGGAAAAGCTCGATCTGCATCCGTTTGGACAAATGGATTCACCATTTTACGTGCATATTGCGAATACCAGAAGTTATACCCCCAGTGTAAAAATCCTCGTATATCAAATTTATATAACTGGAATCCAATGATCCGATTTCTCTCCGAAGGAAATGCAAAGAATCGATTCGATACTTTTTTATACTGCGCACAGCAATAATAAGTCCACAGGTTATCCACGCCGCGGCTAATAAAGGAATCGATATGATTGTTGGCCACCACTGGTGTGTTCACAAGGCCATGTGCGTAAAATTCATAATCCGAAAGTGCATCGAACGTAGGATAGCCTTGAAGAAACTGGCTCAACCGGGTACTTGCTGCTCGATATGATTCTAAATTGTCCAAGGTCGGTTCGTCCGAAACGTGGAAAAATACGCGATCCTGAATACCCTGCTTTTTGATAAACTGATCCAATTCAGGTAAAAATGCCTCTAGGAACTGGCCATATTCTTCTCCAGTTGCGTCTGTTTCCCAACCAAATATCCGCTTCAGCTGCCCCTTTTCCGCAGCCATGATTTTGGGTGCAAACTGTGCCCCCCATTGCGTAAATAAATGAGAAAACTCATAATATTCAACCCCGCAGCGTTCTCCAAGCGCTATCCATCTCTCCAGTAAGCGAAAATCAAATCGGTACCCATTCTCATCCCGCTCTACTTCAACCAACTGCACAGTAGTCCGCTCACCGCCAACTTCTGTATCCAATGGAGGCGTGAATAATGGTGTTAAAATCATATTGATTCCTTGTTTGACAGCAGTTTGAACATATTGCTCAATAAGTGTCCAATGCTCTTCGCTGAAGACATTCACATTGTAATGATTGGCCAAACAATCCGTATGAAACCATTCGGTTCGAATCAACTTTTGCTTGGGCAAAGAACCGCTTAGTACTTGTAAATCGATGCGTTCTGAACCCATCCGATTGCCATCAGCAGATAACAAAATCACATCAATCGGATACACACCCTCTGAATGTTGATCTTTGAGCTCCACCGTTATCCATAGAGAGCTCCAACTTCCAGGTAAAGCGACCTCACCAATTACATCCAATGGCATCAACGGATCGGGATACAGACCAGGTTGATCACTGATCACATAATCATCATGATCGCCATAACATGCTAATTCACTTGGCACCAACCCCACTTTTCGTACCGTTATACACTCGGCTAGAGGTGATTCGATTTCGATACGTATGCCTTTGATAAGCTGCTCCGCTCGATAGGCTACCTGAAACGAGTAAATTTCGTTGCTGAACGTTGTTGCTCTTTCAAGCAAATAACGGGAATCGAGTTCATGATGAGCGATTACTTTAGCCAAAGAATTCAAACATCGTAATCCTACCTTTTTATCAGACATTATGTAGGCTCCTTTTACTTACAATTAATATGGTTATTAATTATAAAGATACGGTTGTTACTCCCTACAGTATATCGGCATTTTTTGCCTAATCGCTCTTTTTTGTGAAAAAAATTCTTCATTGACAGCATAACAAACCAGCGATACAATAGCCAACAAACAACAATATATTATAAAGAAACAACATGATTACTACAAAATACAACTTATAGGAGGACATTATCGTGCAGCATCAGCTTGCCTTTCGCGAAGATCGCACTTTTACGATTGCCCAGTTCACCGATTTACATTGGGAAAGTGGTGAGGAAGAGGATCAGCAAACACGTCGTCTAATGGAAGAAGTGCTAGACGCCGAGCATCCTGACCTTGTCGTATTTACTGGCGACGTCATTTACACAGGGTATGGGGCATCCGGTGAATCTGTTTGCAAGCATCCGCACCAAGCGTTTCGCGATGCCGTTCACACGGCCGAATCTCGCGGTATTCCATGGGCTGTTGTGTTCGGTAACCACGATACAGAAACTACCATCACTAGAGATGAGCTCATGAAAACAGTGCTGGAGCATTCCCATACCGTTACCCAGCGTGGACCAGAAGAAATTAACGGTGTTGGCAATTATACATTGTCCATTTCCGGTCCCGATGGTCAGACCGCTGCCGCTTTGTACTTCTTTGATTCCGGGGATCGCTCTGTGCTGCCGCATATCCAAGGTTATGATTGGATTCGCAGCAATCAGATCGACTGGTTCAGGGAGGAATCCCGTAAGCTCCAATCGAGCCTCGGGGCACAGGCATACCCTGCCTTGGCTTTCTTTCACATCCCGCTTCCGGAATATAAACAAGTTTGGGAGAATGAGACCTGCTATGGCAACAAGTTTGAACATGTCTGCTGCTCTCCTGTCAATTCAGGACTATTTACAGCCATGGTAGAAATGGGCGATGTCATCGGAACTTTCTGCGGCCACGACCACGTCAACGATTATTGGGGCGAGCTTCATGGAGTACGTCTCTGCTACGGAAGAGCAACAGGCTACAATACCTATGGCAAAGACGACTTCCCTCGTGGTGCCAGAATGATTCGACTCCGCGAAGGCGAGCGTTCTTTCGAATCCTGGCTGCGACTGGCTGACGGCACGGTAATCCGTGATCAACCCGAACACCAACCTGGGGTTTAACCCTACCTAATCGTTTGGAGATGATCGCTTGTTTATCGTTTCAATTTTATTAGTCGTAGCCTCAGGTCTTACGCATGCAGTCTGGAGCTTATTCACCAAAAGAAGCCAAAATAAAAGCGTCTTCCTATGGTCCATCATGATGGTAACCACAATCGGACTTCTTCCTTATTTAATCAGAGAACTATGGCTTACCCCTTTATCTCTAAAAGCCTACGGATTCTTACTTTTATCGGCGTGTTTGCAAAGCGTCTACTCCCTATTGTTGGCACGCACTTACAATATGGGCGACCTCTCCCAGGTGTATCCGATTATGCGAGGCACCAGCACGCTCTTCATTCCCATTGGCAGCGTCTTGTTTCTTCGTGAATCCTTATCGATATACGGTTGGATAGGTCTGCTCTGCATGGTCTTCGGTTTCATTTGGCTTAGCGGTATTTTCACCCGAAAACAAACATCCGCCGGAACGGTTAAACCATTCCTTATGGCCCTTAGTGTCGGCCTATGTACGACATGCTACGTTTTTGTTGATCGCATCAATCTTCAGCATGTCTCAGCTATCTCTTTATTAGAGGTTACGAATATCGGGTTCATGGCTGCACTGACGCCGATTGTACTCGCTTCTAAACAACTTCGCGTCGAGTGGAAGCTGAACGCCAAGATCATTTTATTGGGAGCTATCCTCAATCCTGGATCTTATTTGTTATTTTTGTTCGCCATGAAATATGCCCCTGTCGCCCATATCTCTCCAATTCGTGAGATTGGCACTGTCTTTGCTACAATTCTGGGCATTGTTGTGCTCAAAGAAAAGCAAGGCACACTACGAATTATTTGCTCAATTCTCATCTTGATCGGCATTCTGATCATTAGCTTTTTTGGATAAACAGGATATATCTACATTGACTTTATTCCATATCCAGCATATTATAATGTCAGTGAGTACTGACATTGATGCGGAAGAGGGATAATATGGACGGCAGCAAGCTGGGAAGCAGCGATAGACTTCTCTTGGCGGCACTCAATCTGATCGCGGCTAAAGGCTACAATGGGGTAACCACCCTTGAAATTGCCACGGAAGCAGGTCTTAGTGAGAAGACATTGTTTCGCCAATTCGGCAGTAAACAGAAGCTTCTCGAAGCCGCATTTGACCGCTATCATTATGCCGAAGAGATGAAGAAGCTGTTTAGTGAAAAGCTCGTGTGGGATCTGGAGAAGGATCTGCTTCTGGTCAGTAAAACCTATCATGAGATTATGAACCGTAATCGCAAATTGATCCAGATCAGTCACAAAGAAGAAGGCCAACTGCCCGGATTCCGCGAGCGTACGCATAAGCATCCTCTGCAATTGCTGGAAATCTTAACGAATTATTTCATCACAATGTCTGAGAAAGGCAAAATAATTCCTACGAATCCGGAGATGCACGCCTTCTCCTTTATGATGATGAATTTCGGGGCGTTCATGAACGATCTCGACAGCCATAAAAATTACTCAACCATTTCGTTGGAGCCATTTATTCAAGAGAGCGTAAAGATTTTTGCTAGGGCCTTACAACCCTAGTTTTTTTACAGACTAAATGTCAGTCAGTACTGACAGTCAAATTTTCAAAAAGGATGTGGTATCGTATGACTAACCAAGCCCAAGAACCGCAGCAAGCCGGCGACAAATTAATGCGCATTTTGATGTTCACCTTGACTATATCTATGATGAGCGGCATCATGTTCAACATCGTCTTACCCAAAATTAGTGAAGACTTCTCCCTTACGATTTCCCAGGTCAGCTGGCTTTCTTCTGCCTACATTCTTATCTACGCGATTGGCGCAGTCACCTATGGGAAGCTAGCAGACCGCTATAAGCTGAAAAGTTTGATAACCTTCGGACTCCTTGTATTTGCGGCCGGGTCTCTCATTGGGCTGACCTCACAAACATTCGGGATAGCGCTAGTCGGCCGATGTCTGCAAGCATCCGGAGCTGCGGTTATTCCCGCGATTGCGATGATCATACCTTTGCGTTATTTCGCTCCGGAGCGTAGAGGTGCAGCTCTTGGTATGACCGCGGTAGGTTTGGCTTTTGGTAATGCACTCGGGCCTGTTGTCGCTGCTTTAATCGTTAGCGCGGTACACTGGCGCTGGTTATTCGCTGTACCTTTGCTTATTTTGGCAACCCTCCCTCTTTACCGTAAGTATTTAGGAAATGAACAACCTGGGACAACAGGGAAATTTGACTGGATTGGCGGCAGTCTGTTGGCCATCACAATAGCTTTATTTCTGCTGAGTGTTACGAAGGGAATCTGGCTTTTGTTAGGTGGCTTACTCGCTCTAGGGTTATTCATTGCTCGAATTTGCACGGCTGGGGAGCCCTTTATTGCGCCAAGACTCTTTCGAAATAAAAAGTACACACTCGGACTGACCATTTCATTCCTCATCAGCGGTACTTGCTGCTCTCTCTATGTACTTAGCCCTCTGCTATTAGCAGATATTCAGAAGTTACCATCCGTTTGGATCGGCTTCGCAATGGTCCCTGCAGCAGTTGCTTCGGCTGTATTTGGACGTAAAGGCGGTAGACTCGCGGATCTAAAAGGCAACTCGTTTGTTGTTTATGTGGCTTCAAGCCTACTGCTGGCTAGTTTTATTTTACTCTCCACTTTTACTGGAGGTTCCCCCCTGCTTATTGCTGTATTTCTGATTCTTGGCAACGTCGGGCAATCTTTCATTGTCATTGCGTTATCCAACTCGGTCTCAAGAACCCTGCCTAAGGAACAAGTTGGCGTTGGGATGGGCATGCTAGCGATGGTCAACTTCATTTCGCAAGGGATTGCGATCGGCATATACAGTAGAATCGTTGATCTTGGATCACAAGGCATTCCAAACTGGAACCCCTTTTATAGCTATTCAACTGGCTTTATTTTCAGCAATATCTGCTTCGTTATAGCCGCATTGCAACTGGTTATTCTAGCGATTTACTATTTCTCGTTTGGCAGAAAGAAACAAAAGAAGGCTGTGGTCTTGAAGGAGTCTGAGGCAGCTGCTTTATTGAATAGTTATAACTAAATGACAAAATCAAAAAGGCACATGCGCAGTTGCATGGGCCTACTTGATTTCGTTGACAAATTTTGGGTATGACAATATGCTAGAACACAAGCAATCCATCGTCATATATTCTCACTTGATGTTGCCGGATGAATGAATCCTTATTCTCGGTTGAATTGATGTTGTAAAAAGTGCAACAATTTCTGCCTAAATCCCGCCAATCTCCTTCGATGTTGCATAATGTACAACAATTTAGCCCCATTCAGGCCATTTCGCGACAAATGGGTTAGAAATGTTGTACAAACTGCAACTTCAGCTTGCCAAATAGCCTTTTGGGGTGTGAATTGTTGTAGATTTTACAACATTGGTAACCAATATAGCCCATCTAACTTCACGAAGCTTCCTAACAGTTATGGGAAATGAATCGACGGTCTCGTATGACTAACATAAGGGAGAATCTATGACTATTTTGATCAGAATCTTAGGTTCCATTTGTTTCTTACTATTGATTGGATGTTCAAATGAACAAATAACTCCCAAGAATGTTGAACGATCTGATCTTGATACAAGTCTACAAACATGGGTGCAAACTAAATCACAAGAAAATGGTATTTATATTAGAAAAATGAATGAACATAAGGATCAAACAGATAAGATACGTTACCTCATTTACTCCAAAAAAGACCTTAGCTACGACTATAGAACAATTAAACTAAATCTGAAAGATGGAACTTTATCTATACTTTTGAAAGATAAAATGGCCTCAGACGAGCAGTATGTTAAACCTGAGTCCCTTTTCATAATTACGTTAGATACCCCACCCGAAAAAATTGAAATGTATTTAAATGAGAAAACCGTTAATTATCAAATGGAGCAGCCTTAAATTAAGCAGCAAACAAAAGGACGGTCGTAAGAATCATGAGGAAAATCCTATTAACCATTTTCTTAATATTCACATATTTTCTGTTGTTCACCGGTTTTAAGTGGACGTATACTTTCTTTTTCGACGGAGGGATATCGCCCTTTATTAATGTATTGCTGCTTATTTTTATGATAGCTTTATTTTTGCCATCCCTATTAATCACTAAATTTGTAGCTAAGTTTATAAAATGATTCGTTCCCTCCCGGATTCCAACATTATTTTGTTAAAAGCACGCGATGAACGCCTTTACTGCCTCCAGGTGCCGTTCCAATATATAAATATCCACTATGGCTTGCTGCCGTCGTTACGCCAAACAATGAGCCTTCTGGATCATGCCAGCTTCCGATAATGATACGATTCCGCCACAAGCACGTAATCTTCATCCTCAGACAAGGCAACCCCGTTCGCAAAATAGAGACCTTCTAATAGGACTGTCGTCTGATTGGTCATTGGATCACATTTCCCGAAGGACATCGATTTCAAGAAGAAAAAACAATTGACGTACAAGACTTACAAGAAGAACCGTTTATTATGCCCAAAGGAGTCTATCGAACTCATGTTGATGAGATTTTTTCTCAAGCTAAAATAAGACCCTTGGAAATTCTTAATAAAATCATTGATTTCTTTCGAAAAACAAAAGCCCAAGCGTTAACTCGCTTGAGCTCTTATAGGTTGGGCAATGGTACATGTGATGGACGTCGCTTTATTTGAACCGCTGCGCTTGCCTTGAAGGCATAATGGTCAGTTCCGAAATGTTGACATGCTCAGGCTGCTCTAGTGCATAGAGTGCTGCCTCGGCAACATCATCGGGATGTAACGGCAAGACGTTCGAAGCAAACGTGCGAATTTCATCCTCGGAATACCCGGCCACCTGAGAAAATTCCGTTGCCACCGCCCCCGGCTGAATCGTAGTAACGCGAATCCCCTGAGAAAGTGTCTCCAAACGCAATGCAGACGCTATGGCGTTAACGCCGTATTTAGTCGCGCTGTATGGGCCTCCTCCGGCAATCACTTCCTTGCCGGCAATCGAGGAGATGATAATGACATCTCCCTTGCCCTGACCCAGCATCGGGGGGAGCCCATACCGCAGTGTCAGCATAAGACCGTGCACATTGGTCCTGTACATCTCCTCCCACCTTTCCAGATCCACATCTACCAAAGTACTTCGATATCCGAATCCGGCATTGGCGACTACAATGTCAAGACGCCCCCAGCGATTAATAATTGCATTGACCACATGCTGTACTTCTTCAGCATTTTGAATATCAGCAGTTACCGCCATAACCTCGTACAATTCCTCTTTATGCAATTCCTGAACCAGCTCATCCAATCGTTCCCGCCGGCGTGCCACCACGGTCACATGTGCGCCGCGCTTTGCCAGCTTCCTAGCAATCGATGCTCCAATGCCGCTGCTGGCGCCTGTCACCAAGGCTACTTTGCCGGCCAGACTCTCCTTCGCATTCCATGATAACGCTAAATCATCCAGTTTCATTTCGCACCCTCCCGGATTCCAACATTATTTTGTTAAAAGCACGCGATGAAGGCCCAGGCTACCTCCAGGTGCCGTTCCTATATATAAATATCCGTTATGTTTTATTGCTGTAGTTACGCCGTACAGTGTGCCTTCTGGATCGTGCCAGCTTCCGATAAGCTCTCCCTGCGGGCTGAGCTCCACAGCAAGCCCATGCTTCGCCGGTGCGCTTGCACCGCTTAGCAGCGACTGCGGTATTTTGGCCATGGTACTGGCCAACCAAGGGTTGCTATGCATCTGATCTACAAAGGAAAGGCGAGTCGTGAAGATACCGACCCAGAAATGACCTTGCTCATCACGCGTAATGTTGTCTGGAAAGCCTGCGAGATTGTCCGCAAAAATATCAGATGTCCCTTTCTTTGGACCCTTGAGCCAGTATCTGGTCAACTGATAATGATATGATTCCGCCACAAGCACAAAATCTTCATCCGCAGACAAGGCAACCCCGTTTGCAAAATAGAGCCCTTCTAACAGGACAGTCGTCTGCTTGGTCTTTGGATCATACTTCAGCAAACGTCCATGCGGCTTGTTCTCGGCAATTTCCTTGAAGGTCACGCTGCCATAGTTCGAGGTATCGGAGAAATAAATTGCGCCGTCCTTGGCAATATCAAGCTCGTTAGCTAAATAGATCGGCTTGCCGTCCACTTGATCGGCCAATACCTCTATGCTCCCGGATGGGTTTATAGATAGCAGTCCCTTCTTGACATCAGTAACGATCAAATTGCCATTGGCATCGAATATAAGTCCATTAGGCGTTCCTTTGGTGTCTTCAAACACTTGGGCCTTTTGTGGATTGCCCTCTGCATCGAAAGCAACCTTGTAAATTTTCCCGTCAGAATCTCCTGTGTATAGCTGGCCTTCCTTATCGAAGGTAATGAATTCCGGGGATTTAGGGGCATCAGTAACAAGCTGAGCAGAGCTGAGTTTGTTGTTCTGTTTCCAAGGGCCCGATTCCTCAAAAGAGGGGGCCGTCGGCGCGGACCATTTTGCCGGTTCGATCGGTGAAGGAATAAGCAAGAAAACGATCACTCCGAGAACGAGCAACGTAAGTAGTGATAACAAAAATCTGCGTACTATTTTACGCGGTGAGCCTTTCGGACGATTCACACCTTCAGTAGATTTAACGGAGCGAACTTGTGTATTTGGCATTAAAGCGCCTCCTGTGTCTTTTATGTGAGATTTAAATTTGGACTACGATTTTACCGAAATATTGCTTTCCTTCAGCTAAGAGCGCGAATGCTTCTCCAATTCGATCCAGAGGGAATACACGGTCGATGACGGGTTGTAAACGATGATGGGTAATCGCTCGATTCATCCTTTCAAAGTGATCCCGGTTGCCGACTTGACTGCCGCGAACCGTTGCGGCTTTCTGCAAGATGCCCGTGACATCATATTCCGGAATGGTCAAGCCCGATAAGAACCCGACCATACTCAAGGTTCCTCCAATGCGAAGCGCATTTATGGATTTTACCATCGTAGACGCTCCTCCAACATCCAGAACGTGATCGACGCCCCCAGTCAGCTCTAACGCTGCTTTATCCCAATCGGGAACTTCCGAATAATTGATCGTTTGCCATGCACCGAGAGCTTTTGCTCGTTCCAGCTTGTCGTTGCTGCTCGATGTGATGATCGCTCGTGCTCCAGCCATAAGAGCGAATTGAAGCCCGAAGATAGAAACCCCGCCTGTTCCTTGCAGCAGCACGGTATCCCCCGCTTGCAAACCACCGTATTCGATTAGCATGCTCCATGCGGTTAATGCCGCGATCGGCAAGGTGGCGGCCTCCTCATAAGAGAGGTGATCGGGAATATGGACGATTCCGTCTTCATGTAAAACGACGTACTCAGCCGCTACTCCGTTCAACGGACCTCCCAGACTGTCTTCTAATACCCCCGGTCTTGGGTTGCCGGCAATAAATCGCTGTTGCAAATTACCCGCTACTCGGTGTCCGACCTGAAACCTTGTTACTCCTTGGCCAACGGCTACAATTTCTCCCGCTCCGTCTGATAATGGAATGAAGGGGAATTTGATTTCAATCGGCATTAATCCGCTGAGGATCACTAGATCCCGGTAATTGAGAGAAGCTGCCTTCATGCGGATTAGTACCTCATGGGGGCCTGGCGTTGGTATGTCGAGTTCCGTTAAGTTTAATTCCTCAAAGCCGAAGCCGTTTGTAAGTTGTATAGCTTTCATCGAATTGTCCTCCCTGCAAGATCAGATTGATTACCTGTATTCTTATAATTATTAGTATTGCCGGATCCTCCGCGTGGACGAAGCATGCCTCCAACAAGTCGAAGACCTTGCTTGCGTGTTATGAATCGCGATAACTGAGCCCCGATATAATTCTGCACACCCGGAACGACGTATATTTTCCCTTCCTTCAACGCACGAAGTGCAACCTCTACGACTCTTTCCGGCGTATCTTTCTTTCCGACAGAGGCTTCTTCCGTTCCTACAACATTAAAGAAGCTGGTGTCCGTCGAACCGGGACAAAGTGCGAAGAATTTGATACCTCGGTCGCGGTTTTCCCACCATAACGCTTGAGTAAACGATAAGACGAAAGCTTTCGTCGCCCCATATACTGCCATAAAGGGCAGCGGTTGAAATCCGGCGGTTGAAGCCACATTAATAACTGCTCCTGAGTTTTTGCGCAACATGTTTGGCAAGAACAAGTGAGTCATATCTACAACAGCAGCGACATTGAGCATCACTTCTTCATGTTGTCGCTCACCTGACACTTGCTCGAACAAACCATGTGTAGCAAAGCCTGCATTATTGATTAGCAGTTCGATATCCACTTTCAAAAGTTCACATTGCCGATATAACTCGCTGGGTGCGCCCTCTTTCGCAAGATCCATAGAGATAACCTCGGCTTTGATGCCATACTTCTTTCTAAGCTCATCTGCCAGGCTCTCAAGCTTACTCGTTGATCGAGCCACAAGTACCAAGTGGCTGCCTTGTTTGGCTAGTTGTCTCGCGAATTGCTCTCCAATACCGGAAGACGCTCCCGTGACGAGCGACCATTTTCCTTGAATTTTCATAGTGCTACTCTCCTTTTCGATACTATGTTATAATAATGAAACACTGTTACCGATTGGTTAAAAAAATCCTCGATTCCCAAGAGATTAAGAGTCGTCATATATTTGGTAACAGTGTTTCTAATTAATTTCATTGTAACCAAGCTTTTTAAGAAAGTCAATACGATCTTTGAACATCCCATGTCTCATTGACAACTACCCATCAACTGTATAGAATTTTTGATAAGAAATTATGAAACTTTGTTTCCTGACGAAAACACGATAACTGAAGGAAGATGAATGATGAGCGACCAGGATAACTCCGTTAATACGAACACACGAGTGTTGAAAACCTACCAAGAGGCTCGCTTACAAAATATTGAAAATCTCCGCAAGCTTGTTGTTGATGCTGCGGCAACGCTCTTGCAAGAAGAGGGCCCAGAAGCCGTTACGGTGCGTAAAGTAGCGCAGAAAATGGATTGCTCGACAAAAATCATTTATAGCTTATTTGTCAATAAAGAAGGCTTGGCTCAGCAGCTCTATCTGGAAGGTTGTAAGCTCCTCGCTAACGAATTCGAGGGGACGCCGCAAGCAGCTGATCCGGCGCAGCATTTGCTGAATCTAGGCGAAACCTTTTGGCAATTCGGGCAGCGTTACTCCAGCTATTATAAGCTGATGTTCGGAGGAGCCTTCGCAGATTTCAAACCGGACGAGGAAAGTGTGCATGGCACCGTAACAGCCATGCGGCAGTTAATGACCGTGATCAGCAATGCGCAAGAGCAAGGACTAATTCCCGGCCAGTATGACACGGAATCCGTTGTACGAATAGTCTGGGCCTCACTCCATGGCGTTATTCATCTTTACATGGGTGGACACTTGGGAGATGTACAATCGGCTCATGCCGTATATAAGCAAACGTTGTCAATGATAGTCAGCTCGTTGTTGCCAGATCATAGCACCTAATGCGGGATCCTGATCCGGTTGACAAGTCTCACACTATACAAAATATGGCATGATTGTGTGTCGTTATGTCATTCCCTAGGGATGAATGAATTTTGATCAAATGGCTGATAATTCATATTTTCCGGGGACTTTTAACGGTAGATATACATGCCATGCTTCTCTACAAACGTCAAAAAGCCCCTCCAACTTGTTGAAAAGATGGGGGGCTTTTTGACGTTTACAGTGTTCTATTATGTATTAGAAGTTAGTTAATAAACAAAATGATAGCCCATTTGTTATTTTTTCTATTGTCCACCGCAAGCGGCAGTCCACGAGGGCTGAACTCCTGACGCATCGCTACCAGTGATGCGCGCTCCCGCAGTGGTTAGTTACACTGCCCTTTATCCCGTCTTTCTGTGTTCTCCTCGAATACATCCTTCGCAACTTGAATCGCAGATGCGGCGCGCGGCCATCCAGCGTAAAACGCAAGATGAGTCAACGCTTCGATCAGTTCTTCTTCGGTCAAACCGTTCTCTTTTGCTAAGCGAAGATGATAAGGAAGCTGCCCTGTAAGTCCTCCGGTGACTAGCACTGATATCGTAAGGAGACTACGTTCCCGAAGCGATAATTGTACTCTTCTCCAAACGTCCTCGAAGAGTACTTCTTCCGAATAGCGTACGAAAGTAGGGGCAATATGCCCAAACGATTCACGGGCGTTTGATACAATTTTTCGATGCTTCATTCTTATGCCTCCCTCTTATTGTCTGGACGTTCGATCATTTGCGCAACGCCGTTACCGAAAGTCCAGTCCTCGAATTCCGTGTCGATCAGCACGACGAATACGTCTTCTTTCCTCATGTTAAGCGTATTTGATAATAGTTCGGCTAACTTTCCGTAAAAGCTTATTTTCTGCATGGTGCTTCTTCCGGATTTGAACGTGATTTGAATATAGAGCAGCCCGTCACTTCGCTCTATGTTTAAGTAATTCCGACTATAATAAAACTCGCTTGCTTTGTGCGAGTGGAACACTTGAAAGTAATCGTCTTCCGGCACATTGAAATGCTGGATTAGAGCGCTCATAATCGCATGGCTTATGATGGGTAGCTGCTTTGTCCCATATTGATTTTCCATGTAGCTGACTCTGATGAATGGCATTCAAATATCACTCCTTCAGCAAGATACTCTAATTGTACTTCCCACTTCTTTATTTGTATAATTGAATAAAATGATATACTTATTCATTTTATTCGATGGAGAGATATGCCATGGACTTAAAGGAACTAACTACGTTTCAAACCATTATTCAAGAAGGAACCTTCACCAAAGCGGCCACGAAATTGAATTACGCGCAGTCTACGATTACAAATCAAGTCCAGCGGCTGGAGAGGGAATTGGGCATCCAGCTATTCAAACGAGGATGGGATGCGGAGTTAACGGCTTCTGGACAAATTTTTGCCGCGGAAATTGACAAGCTCATTGGGCACTGGAACCATGTAACGGAGCAAGCGAAAGCTTTGCAAAGAGAGGAGATCGGCTCCCTGCGCGTCGGAGGGCTAGAATCGTTGATTGAGCATGTGCTACCCAACTCTCTGCGACGATTCCGGGAACATAAACCCAAAGTATCGTGTCACTTTGTCAATGGGAACACCGACTCCCTGTCACGCGCGGTACTCCAGAATCAATTGGACTTTGCCATATGCGGAGAGCCTACCGATCTTTCTTCTTTTCGCTTCGAACCGCTATATAACGAGTACATCTCCTTTATTGTAACGAACAGCCATCCCTTGGCCGAAAGAAACGGAATAATCCCCTTTGAAGAACTGCTTAACTATCCGATGATCGTTGGCGGAAATACCTGCTTGTATTACCTGCGGTTATCTAAGCAATATTCCCATTACACCGAAACTCCTTTTCTATATACGGTGAGTCAAATCTCGGCTATTCCCGGGTTCGTTCAGCGAATTCCTTCCGTTGGAGCCGTTCTCGATTCCACGGCGTTACCCCCGAATGTCATGAAAATACACGTCGAACTCAAGGATTCATCTATCCCGGTCGGCCTGCTGCAATCACGCAACACGGAGTATACTTCATCATCCAAAAATCTTTTAATGCAATATGTAAAAGAGGAACTGCGGCGAAACTAAGCGTATTGATCTTAAGCTTTTGGAGAACTCCGGGGTTCGCCTCCTACATGGACTCCACCAAACACAAAAAAACACCCCTCACTTGGCGTGTTTTTTGTGGAGCCTTAGGGGCTCGAACCCCTGACCTCATCGCTGACAGTGAAAAGAGAGGTATTGTAGGTTAAGGGAATTGCGGAGGTAAGCCTTTCAGAGCAAGGCTTTTTTGAATTAAATGCTTCTACATTCGAGTGCGCCGCGGCTCTCAGTCGCAATGGGAAGTACGATGGTCTTCACGCTCTACTTATGCAACAATGCTTTCTTGGGTCCAAAAATCATAAAACTGATCGCGGCCAAAACCCAGACGCCAATACCGCCATAGAGCATCACCAAGCCAAAGCCGTGCACAAGCGCTGCATGGACGACGGCTCCGGACGCATCCAGAGAGGATAGTTCTGGCAAACCCTGCTTGAGAGATGAAGTGTTTCCGACGGCTATTTTTTCGGCCAATGACCGCAATTGCACTGCATCGAGAGTCCCAGGAAGAGCACCCTTCAAATAAGACAGGATGCCTTCCTGCAAGATGAATCCCATTACGGCGATGTTGATGGCTAGACTGATTAATCTGGCACTCGTGTCTATGCCGGAAGCCATGCCTGCACGGGTACTCGGAACGGAGCCGGTGGTCGTGTTGGTCACAGGCGTGTTGGTTAAGCCAAGCCCAATACCAGCCAACAGGGAACCGGGGAGCATGGTCAACCAGCTGGCGTGATCGCCGCCGCTGCCAAATTTCATCAAAATGAAGCCTATGCCGATGATGAACAGACCCGATGGGATGACTATGCGCGGCTGATAGCGGAGCGAAAGGCGCTCTGCCAGAGGCGGAATCACCAGGGTGGGCAGCGTATAAGCCAAGAGAGACAGCCCAGCTGCCACGATGCCGTAACCAAGGGCGCTCTGGAAATAGATCGGCAGATAGATCATGAACGGCCAGAAACTGAAATTCATGCCGACGGAGCCAAAGAGAGCGCCGGAAAAATTACGTATCCTGAATACGGAAAAGTCGAACATCGGATGGGTGCTGAGCTTTTCCGCAAACAGAAAAATAATGAAACATGTTGCCGTTGCAACAAGGGTGCTGATGGCGGCTATGCTGGTAAAGCCGAGTTCCGGCCCTTGCGTGATAAAGTATGTCAGCCCAAAAACCGTCAACGAAAGCGTGACGATGCCGATAATGTCCAGCTTTTTCGCCTGCGGATCGCTGGACTCCTCCACACTGCCTAAGACAAAGATCAAAGTGAGGATGGTCAGCGGGACGTGGACTAGGAAAACCCAATGCCAGTTCGAAACGGCCACGATCATGCCGCCGATGATGGGTCCAAAACCGAGGCCGATACCGAACACGATCCCCCATGCGCCAAAGGCTTTACTGCGTTCTTTTCCTTCCTGAAACTGATGCGAAAGAATTGCTATCTGGCAAATCAGCATCGCGCCAGCACCCACGCCTTGAAGAAACCGGCTGACGATCAGAACTGACGTGCTTTGTGCCAAGCCACAAATCAAGGATGTAATGCCGAACAAGACGAGGCTGATAATAAAAATACGCCTCCTTCCATACCGGTCAGCCAGCGTTCCAACAGCCATCAGAACTGTCGTACTAGCAATGGTGTAGGCGTTCATAATCCATTGCATATCCTTGAGATTGCCATGCAATACCTTTTCCAGGGTTGGCAGTATCACTGGCACACTGGAAATTTCGAGGCCGAACATTAGCGCGGACAAACATATAGCGGCCAATGCGATTATATTTTTGCTGGAGTGGGAGAGGCTCATTGAGAGTTCCCTCCAGACTTAGATTTGGTAATTGGGCCGCGCCATAGCGGCCAGCGAGCCGTGCCATTGCGCTGGACAACAGCACCAACCAGCCTATTTTCGTCAATTGTACAATCAATGACCTCATCAATTCGTGCCTGAAAATCTTCTGTACCTACCTTATTTAGATCGTATTTGCTCAATGGTAGCCATCCTCTCTGACTTTTCATATATGGATCATCTTATTGGTGTGAATTATTATATAATTAAAATCATTCATTTTACATATCACAATCATTCAATTATGATGATTATACAAATGAATTAAATGAGTTTCATCTGAAACACCTTAAATTTAAAGGAGGGCATTCAAAGTGGATCATGTAGACAAACAAATCCTCTTCTATCTTCAAGATCAGGCAAGGATTTCAATGACAGAGCTGGGTAAAAACGTGGGTTTGTCCCAACCTGCTGTAACGGAACGAGTTAGAAGAATGGAAGAAAACGGAATTATCGAGGAGTATCGCACCGTCATCTCTCCTGAAAAAATTGGGAAGCATGCGGCAGCCTATATGTTGTTTCGGACTAGAGACTGCCTGGCATTTCTTGATTTTGTCCATGCATCTCCCCAAGTTGCCGAGTGCCACCGCATAAGCGGAGAACACAGTTATTTATTAAAAGTAGTGACCGGATCCACACGCGCTCTCGAAGAGTTTGGCAATCAGTGCGATAAGTATGGAACCTATACGATCCTGATTGTCATGTCTTCACCGATCGATCATAGACTTCTCATTCATTCTCTCGAAGAAGCATGTAGAGTTGACTAATGCCAAGGAGAAGGGATGCGGATGCGAAAGCATATGGGTTATATCAGATTGGATAACTATCTTCTGACGCAAATCGATTAGAAAAAAGAATGTGCTCCGATAAAAAGAAAAACCCGCGATTTTAGCAGGTTGGAATAGGACTATATTCTTGTCATCCGACAAGTAATCATTGAAAAGAGAGTACGTTTAAAAAAGAGAGTATAGTGTCACCGCACAACGGCACTCTGCGCTGGAGAATAGACAATACATCAGAGCTTTCGGACTTCTACCAAATAAAAAAGCAACCTTTACGGTTGCGATGTTTTATTATCGTGGAATTTAGGGGTATGCATGAATCTTGATTTTAAGGCTGACGAAACGTATCCGGATGGAGCTTTCAGCGGTAGATTCAAACGCCGTGCTCCTCCACCTTCGGCTCCGTCCACGCTTCACTGAACCCCTGACCTCATCGCTGCCAGCAAAGCGCTCTCCCAGTTGAGTTAATTCCCCACGTTTTACTTTTATCTGTCTTGAGAATAGTTTACTCAGTAAACAACTACTCAGCCCCGCTGCCCGCCGAGGCAGCTTCTCTCATAGCCGAAAGCGCTTCGTCTAGTGAATCAACGCCGCCGCTTGCACCGCTTCGTGCACTGCTGGCCATTTCCGCGCTATACGCCCACCAACGCACACGTACATTCCCCGGCTCTGAAGTTTGCTGTACCTTTACACCAATGCGGAACGTGCCTTTTTGTGGATAAGCAATCGTACCGATCTTCACTTCTGGCGCATCGGGTTCAAACTCACTGCCTTTGAACACATCGGAGGCACCGCCGTAGACGCGGTCCCCGCTAGATAGCATTTCGGAGAAAGCTTCACCGCTGCTCTCTTCCAAGCTAGTGATGATCAGCACGTTGCCCTCACCAAGTCCGTGTGCGATTTCGCCGGAGAAGAAGCTTTTGGTTGCTCTCCCGAATGGGGACACAGCAATCTTCGTGAAAGGCTCGATCGGAATGTCCACGACACCGCTTAGCATACCCGCAATGCCGCTGCCGCCGCCGGCTGGAATGCTTAAATCGAATGAAAGCTCGCTAATCGCTTTATTGAAGTTAACCTTGAATTCCGGAGGCTGTCCTGGCGCCAAGGTTTTCACTTTGGACTTCGTTACGAACTGACCGGATGTTTCCTCGCGGTACTCGTTCGCTTGAGCTAGCCTGTACATAACCGAGGAATTGTACACGTATTCGCCAAATGGCACTTGCTCGACACTTTCAATGACATAGGTTGGTCCCACTTGAACAAGGTATATTTTAGCCAAATAAATACAAGGCTCGGACGGAGCTTCTAAAGAAGCCTCCAACGATTGTTTCACGAAATCCGACATCAACCGTTCCCGCACGGCCTCGCCAATAATCTGCACTTCGCCAACAGCTTGAGTTTGCAGCTCCAACTGCCTGTCATCCAGCTTCAGAACGGCCGTACTCACCTGTACACCAATCGTCCCCTTCACGGAAGTCGTACTATCCGCTCGCAAAAGCACCTTCATTTCATACTCGCTCTCTTGCCCATCCTGCAGCTCTTGGAACACAATCGTGGTTCCTTCAATCGCCTCTACGCGTTCAGCAGCCAGCTCATATTGAAAGGACAGTCTGCCCGCATTAAGAGTTTTCTCGAAGCGCAGCTTCATTTCGAACAGCTGACCTGGATTCACATAACGAGGTGTTGTTTGAAGCACGCGCACTTGAGAATCTTGATAAAGAACGACTGTCTGATCGGACAGATTTGCCAAAGGCAGTGAGGCTGGATCTGGCGCATCTTCCCGGATAAACAAGCGGTAGCTTTCCAGCACACGATTATAGTCATTAATTTCGTCGGAACGAATAGAAGAATTAGCGACCGCGTGAACGGGTTCTTTTTCCTTTTCGTCATAGGCAATACATAGGTATACGTTCTTGGCATACTGATTATTGCTGAAACCGTCCATCATCGATAGCTTCAATGTCATCGGAGAAGGCACGACAATTTCCCGGCCAAGCGCGTCGATCGCAGCTCCCATCTCTACAGAAACTGACTTTTCATCGACCGCGACAACCTGCAGACCAGTAAGTACGCCCGAACCATGCAGCAAACGGTTCATCATTCTGCGCTTATCGTTGAAATACTTTTGCTCAGACTCGAAATCCCTTACTGTCAGCAGCTTTCCATAGAAATACCGATTGCGCTCAAACGGGTAATAGCGTGTTTTTTTCATAAGTATCCCCTCACCTTCCAAGACTCATTTCGTTTATTCGATTTCGGAATCCAATTCCAAGCGAGTATGTATGTCCATTCGTTTATCGCGATCTACGTCAATCAGCACCGTATTGTAAGGCATCGACGAACGCTGATCGAGTGTTAACAAGGTAGGCTCAGATAAGTAAGTATTAATGCCCAGATATGTATGCATGTCCGCGTACATCCACGGTTGTAGAACGATTAACTTACCTTCGGTATAGGCAGGTTTTTGGTCTTCGATGATTTGCTCGATCGTTAGCCGTTGTGCGTCTGTCTGTACGAATTCAGGCTTTAACATGATGCAGAAGCAATAAGGATTATCCCCATATAACTGGGCAAAAAGCTGCCGCAGCTCCGAAGTCTCCTGCATTTGTTTAAACTGAAAATATTCCAGCAAAAACGGTTCAGACCCTGTGTAAATCTTAAGCATGTTCATCATGCCCTCGCGAGTTCCCCGCAATTTATAAAGCTCAGGGGCCTGCTTAATCAGCTCTCTTAGCTTCGTCTCGCCCCATGCCTCATGATCCGTGATAGCCAGCCAGCGGCCTAGCCATTCCAGATAAGTGCCGGACACAGCATCCGGATCGAAGTGAGAGGAAATACGGTCTATTTTATCCTCCATATCGTCAAAGAACGTGCTGAACATCGCCAGAAACCGCTCCAGAAAAGGGCTATGCTCCTCGTCCTGCTGATAAATCGGCGGCAAATAGGCAATCAGTGACGTTCTCGGGAAGTAAACCCGAAGCTTTCGGATGTAAGGTGATTTTTGCTCGCTGCCAATCAGCTCAATTTTGAACCATAGATAACGGCCTCTGGCATTCAACAGAAGAGCATCCTTCGGATTCAGGATGGGCTCCGACCATAAGTCTTGCGTCGCAGCCAGCTTAGCTCGAATCGAAATGTCTGGATCCGTCAAATAGCCCGTATAATTTACGTATTCGCCATCAATGAATCCTTCACTTTCATCCGATGTAAAATAGGAAAAACGAACCTGCGTTTCCTCCGGAATATCGGCTTCTAGACGAATCTTATGCCACTGTGTCTCCGTTTCCGTCGTATCCAGCTCAGCCGAGAAATAGATGGCCTCCGGAAGCTGAGTCCCCTCAAGCAGCATCGTACGGGCACGAAGATCAAGCAGGCTAATCTGACCGCTAATCCGATCAAAAACATACAACCGATTGCGCCCATCATGCAGCAATTTATCCGTTCGCCCTCGGAAGCTCGTTACTTTATCAAACTGCTCACCATTCTCGCGAAACTTTAGAATAAACCGCTCCGTTACTCCTTCTTGCTGTGCGTATCCGCTGTCCCCTATATAGATATTATGATTCGTATCAATGGAAATACCGGCAAAGCGCCCTTCCTGCTCCAGCTTAAAATGAAACGGCTCCCGACCATCCTCATGGAACACCGTTACCGTTCTGATCTGTGCATCCAATAGAACTAATTTACCACTCGCAGCAGCGGTGTAATAACGCCCTCGAAGTGCAGCAATTTCAGCCGCTTCTTCCAGACGGTGTACTTCATGCTCATACACATGTACCACTTCACCTGCCGCGTTCCACTGTATAATCCCGATTCGGCCGCCCTTAGGGACTTCGGGACTTCCATTCATACCAATCGCAATGTCCAAAGGGACCGCCACGTAAAGCGAATTCGCCGTTGTTAATCTCGTATTAACCGAGAGGGGAAATAATTCAAGTCCATCCCAATCATGGATAGCCCACATCGTCTGTCCATTGGAAATCGAATAAACCGCAAGTCTTCTCTCGCTTTCAAAGTGGGCATCTGCTATCACCAAAAGATCTGACATAGAAGCAAGCATCGCTTGATGGCTAAACAACTGATGACCCTGACGAAATAACGACTCCCGATGACGACTTTCATCATCAAAAATCCATACATTCGAAGCCTCGTCTAGCAAAAATAGTTTCCGACCTGGCCCAACCGTCATCTCTTGAATAGGATGAATGCCTTCCAGCTCGTCTGTGCGAACGATGCGATGAATGCTGTATTTTTCCGTCTGCTGAATCGAAAATCCTTCGCTCTGCATATGAATATTGGCTTCATATCCCTGTTCCCAGTCAAGCGGTTTGTTAAGTGAGAAAAACGTTTGTCCATCCTGCATCGTTCGACACCTCTTTTCCTAAATAAGGATTATAAATCCGTCTGGCTAATGGTTTCCACTTCATGATCACCGGAATAGACCAAGGCATAAGGCGGAATATGAATGTCGCCAGCGCCATCTTTGTGGAAGCCTGTGCCCTCGGCGTCTATCCAAATGTCCTGCACATAGACAACCCCTTTAATCCGGGAAATAACGCCATAAATATCACCCTTATACACGGTCCGGCCAAAACGCCAGCCTTCTGAGCCTTGCCCATGATCCATCGGCTGCAGCAATAGTCTGAGCTCTTGCATGATTCGGCGCTGTTCATCTTTGTGCTTGGGCTCCATCACCACGACAGCGTGAACGGTTATTTTAATATATTCGGCGGGAATCACATGTAGTTCTGTGGTCAAAAGACGATGCCGATCTAGATGCTGCTTAATCGTTTGCAAGAAACCCTTACCTGCTTTCGGCTTATCGCTCTCGCTGTATGGGACGACCACTACGGTCATCTGAGCGGTCGCTTTGACCTTCGGATAATCCCGCATGCCTTGCTTGTATAACGGGATTGCCTTTACACGCGCGACACGCAGACCCGGCGTCGCCTTCGCGATTGCCTCGTAGTCCTCGCCAGTCACGGCCCGCGTCGGCTTGTCGAGCTCACGCCGCACGCGAAGCTTCGCCTGCGTGAGCGTCTCCGCTTCGAGGCCGCCTCGCGCCGGGAACGGATTCGTCACACGCACGCCTTTGGTATTCGTGAAGCCGGTCACGAGGCCATCCTTCACGTTGCCTCGCACACCACCGCCCGCTTGCAGCGCCAGGAACCGAATGTTCGGTTCCACGGACTTGGGCGGAGTGAGACCCGCTTCGTTATTGCCGAAGCGGATCGTTCCTGCTGCAGCGTCGTAGACGTAATGCCTGTCCGTGGACTTCGAATTGTCGAAGTCGTCCACGGACTGCCAGTCGTCCCAAACGACGTCACGCTCTCCGCGTGGCCGGTAACCAACCTGCAGCAGCATGCTGCTGGGCTTATACATCCGGCCACGGCTGATTTCAAAGGTCTGCCCGGGCAGACCTCTGCTGCCCCCGACAAAACGGCCATAGTCAAACTCGGCCGTGTAAGCAATGAGCCGTACCCGCTGCGGACCCTGCGGCGGGATACTTCCGTTCACCCCGTCGCCGAAGCGCAGACGGGTGGTACGCAGAGCCGAGTCTTGCTGCAGCTGGCAGCAGAGATCGTCCGGCTCGCAGTCCTCGAGCTCCGCGACGATGTGCCAGTCGCGCCAATGCCCTTGCTCGTCCTGCACCTGCACAGTGTGCAGACCGTTGTAAGCGAGATACGAGCTTACCTCGAAGCTCTGATCAGGCTCTCCCGAGCTGTCAAAAGCAGTAACTTCGCTGAAGGTTTCCTGCTCAGCCGCTTTCACCGCATTGAGACTAACCTTCTCAATCTTCGGAGACAGCTCATAGCCGTCCTCCTCGAGTGTACAGCAAATCCAGAATCGGCTGCGATCATCCGCAGGGTAAAGAGCAATCAGCTTCATCTCCGACGTAATCCGAAAACGGAGCTCGCCGCTTTGCGACAGATGAACCGTTGAGTCGCTTATCTGCTCGATAGGCAGCCAGCTTTCGCTTTGCCCCTGCTGCCCGGCCCCAGCGAACGACCAAGCCACCTTTGCAGAAGAAATCATCGGCGTTGTCCCATCTTCACGGTGACCCACGGTTACCGGATAGCGGTCAAATAACTTAAAGAAGATCGAGATTTCCGTTTGCTCAGGCAGCGCTCTATCGAAACCGAGATACAAGTGCGCGCCCTTACGCGCTTCAGGTCCAAAAGCATAATAAGCAATCTTTGCATGATTATTCGATGTAAAATCACCAGCCGCCGTCTCCGTACGGACTAACACTTTCTCAAGCTCGGATGGAACAAGATGCACCGTGTCTAGTGTCTCAAACCGCTGGTCCATCGCTTGCAACGGTGTCCCCTTGGGGAGCACAAGCTGCTGCTGTAATCCAGCAAACGCCACATCACAAACCGCAGATACGGCTTCACGAGGGCTAATCCCCAGCAGTTTCAGAAATTTCCGTTCACTTCGCTCCGTCACCCGGTTTAAGTAATACTGCTGCATCTCCGTCATCCATGACATCAATTCCAGCAGCGTAATCCCCGGGTCATGTTCATTCTCATCCGTCCACTCCGGAAAAAGCTTCGGTATCGACTTCCGAGCCTCCTGCACCATCTGTTCAAACATACGATCATCCAAGTTAGGTATTGGCAGCACTTGTGCTCACCGTTGCCAAAAACTTATAAAACTATGAAAAACAGATACTAGCTTATAAGTATTGTTTGCTTCCTGCTTCGTTGTGTCCGATTTTGCCCAAGGGCTACTCTCGTTTGGTGTGACAACACTCCACAGGCGTAAATTCGGATGCAACGCGTCCTACATATTAGCGGTAACGTTAACGTGTTATATCGCTAATTGCTTTCCATAACGTGAAAGGTTGATCGAAGCATTCAGGTCTCTATCCATACTCAAGCCACAAGAACAGACATACACTCGATCAGATAGTTTTAACTCCTTCTTCACGCCCCCACAAGAGGAACACATTTTAGAAGAAGGAAACCATCTGTCAGCTTCCACAAGTACAATCCCATTTTTCTCGCACTTGTAAGATAGCTTAGCCTTGAAATCGTGTAGCTTTTGCTCTGCAACCGCTTTAGACAGGTACTTGTTCTTCATCATCCCGCTCACATTCAAGTCTTCAATCACAATTTTCGATGGCTTGGTTTTCACAATCGAATTTGTCACTTGATGAATGTGGTTGTTACGGGTGTTCGCTAACTTCCTATGAAGCAAACGTATCTGTTTTTCTTGTTTTACAATGTTGCTCGTCTTGGCGTAACGGCTTCCCTCCTTGTTCATTTCGTATTTACGGGAAACGCTTCTCTGCAACCTGCGAAGCCGTTTCTTCGTCTTGCGTACTGCCTTGGTTTTATTGATGTTCTTATGCTTGATACCGTCTGAACGAACCGCTAAGTCTTTCACTCCCAGGTCTATTCCAAGAGTAACGTCCGCCAATTCTACCGCAGCTGTTTTTTGTTCAACACCCACTGCTATATACCAATACTTTCCGTCAAAACTAACTCGCGGCTGGGTGTACTTTGTATGCATCGGAAGTTTTTCAGCTGTTTCTATCCAGCCCACTTTCTCGATAAGCACCTTGTTTTCTTGTACTTTGAGTTTATCGGTATCGTTGTAGAAGGCAGGTTTTGAGCGTTTTCTACTCTTGAACTGCGGATACTTTGCTTTCTTTTTGAAGAACTTTTTGAACGCTTCGCAAGCATCTTTAATCGCTTGTTTGGTCACATTGTTCGATACTTCATATAACCAAGCGTATTCTTCTGTTTGTTTCAAAAGGGTTAACTCTTTGCGCAAGTCTTCATCAGGGATGAACTTACCGCCGTTCTCGTAGTTTGCTTGTTGCCGATTTAACGCCCAATTGTACGCCCAACGTGCAGTTCCTACGGATTTCCAGAGTTGTTTCTCTTGTTCGGGTGTTGGCTTTAGCCTAACTTTCTTCGCTAGAATCATCTGCTAACAACTCCTTAATCATCCGCTTGGCTTTATTAGCTCCTTGCAGACGAAAACTGAAAACGGTATCGATCTGAATTAAATCTTCTACAAGTTCTTGTTCTTCTGTTTTCTCAGTATTGTCAATGATTTTAATCTCGCAACCAAACATAGCGGTGAAGTTTTCCACTACTTCAAAACCAAAGCGAAGAAGTCTTTCTTTATACAGCAACTTTGGATACTTCCTGACGTGCCATACGTTCGATAAGGCCGCTTAATCCTAATTCCGCTGCCAATGTCTATGATGACCTCAAATGAGTATCCTTTAGCGATCATATACATTCCCACGTTCTCTGCTTGACGCTCCAAATCATTTTTCTGTTTTGATTATGTTAAAACAATTAATACTACAACGCATTCACAACCACCTTGTGCTTGCCGCTCACAATGATCCCGTGCGGGAGCGCCGGGAGGCGGTTCACGTCGAGTTCCGTACGCTCGCCATCCTCAATCTTGTATACAGTCATGTAGAGCTTCTCTACATGACTGATCACTCGAATTGATTTCAACAACGCGTAGAAAACAGAAGGGTGGATTTGTTGACCAATTCCCCAGCCTTTGCCGTCGAAATTGCCGGTTAACGGATCTAGGAATCTGTTCAACTTCTCCAACGCCTGAATTTCGGTAGCTACTACAGCGTCCATTCCCTCAACAGCAACGATCGCCGAAACGGAAATTTCCATATAGACCGGCTCAATCACTTGAAGCCGTTCCGGAAAAGCAACAAGACTGGAAGCCCGCTGTAGAATATACCTCTCTACCTGCTTCTTCAGCTCTGGAAACGCGGAGCTTCCCTTCTGCCCTTCTTTTGGCAGTACCACTAAAGTCATAGCGCCGATTTCTTTATGCATATAGGCGTTTCTATTCGGAATGCACGTGACTTTTGCAATGTTCGGATAAGCCTCACGGGCCAGCCACTCGTAGTCTTTGGAAGATACAGCCCGATCGCGATGCTTCAGCAATTCTGGTCCGCGCTGCAAGGCCGACTCCAGCTGTTCGGCTTGGCACCCGCCTGACGCTGGTTCTGGGTTATAAACTTCACCGACAAACGCAATAGAGTCCTGCATCTGGTTAATTTGCCGAGCCCCTACGTTTCCGATTTGTCCGGATGTAACTTGGTAGGTTACCTTCAGCTGCTCCAGCCCACCCTTTGGCGGCCGCATGCCATGGATACCGTCACCTACACGAATACGTCCAAACGTACGATCGATCATATAATGACGATCCCGATTGCCGGAATCCGCCATCTGGCGAACCGCTGTCCAACGAACCCAAAGTTGAAGTAAGTTCCCTTCGGAATCCCGACTTATATCCATAAGTGGCGTTCCCGTACGTTCGTACTCAGCGATTTCCTCTTCTGTCACAAACTCCGTCTCATCTACCCATACCTCTTCGGAGACAATCCCGCTTCTGCTGAGCTGGTATTCCGTTTCTTCCAGTCCTTTGGAGTCGGGAATTTCCCCGATAATCGTTTCCTGCTGAAGCACTTGAACCGTATTCATGTACAAACCATGAATGGTAGGAATTTGTATCCGACCAGAACTATCATCATATTTATCATCACGATTAACAGCACGAATCCAGTAGCCATCTTTACCAAACAACGACGCTCCTGCAAAATCAGACGGACCTACGAATTGCACGGTACCGCTCTGGGTCAAACCGTTCGTATCATCAATAACTTTGAGTGCTGCCCATTCGGGATGGCTTCCCGGCATCAAACCAGCTCGCAAATACTCCCATTCGAGTAATGGCATGTCCTGCTCTGAGAAACGCTGCTGCTTCACAGAAACGAACATCAATATCGGACCTTTTACTGGCGGTGTATCAAAAGAAAGATGCAAGGCAGGATGACGCCCCTCCAAAGGTTGAAATGGCTCAAACCCGCCCTCCAACTGACGGCTATGCCGAGTCCGATCCTCAAACACCGTATTATTCAGCGCTAAACACCGTTCGGCTGGGTATAATCGATCATCATACTTATAGGTTAGGGACACATCATCCACCCAAGGTGAAAGATAGATCGCTTGCGCCACATACGCATTCTCAATATGTAAAATCCTCGCTCGGATCCAGCAGTTTTCATTGCCGTTCACATAAGTCGCTTCAAGATCAGCTGGACAACGGAAGTGAATTTCTTTGCGCACCTTCTGCTCCTGTGGATAATAAAACAGCTTCTCTGCTTCCTTCCCCACATCCAACCGCAACCAAGTTGCCCCATTCCAATACTCCCAAGCAACCTCCATAACGGTGACGTGAGTAACTGGCGGCTTATCGAACTTGGATTTTTTCATCACCATTTTCCAATCGACTTGTTCCGTCAGCTCCGGCTGAAACCGATTCTGAACCGCTTGCAGTCCAAAGCTCAGCTTAATATCGCCGTCTTTTTTCGTAAATACTTCCTGACTCCCGATGTAAAAAGAACCATAAAGCGCAAACTGATCACCAAACGGATAAAACCCCGATGGGTCCGCACCAATATCATTGTAAAACATCTGATCAGGCCGAACGCCACCTGTTTCCAGTGTATCGACATAATCCGTTTTAAATGAAATATGGTCCATGGACAGCCTGCTGTCAGCCAGCGTTTTACCACCGCTTATGAGCGGCTTTAAACGGCATTGTATCCAGCGTCCGGATGCCCCGTTCACTTCTCGCAGAGCAATCTCACCCGCCACCGCTTTCAATAAAATAACCCTATTACCTCTAGCCTCTACGTGGTCAAAAGCCTTCCAACCTTCCGCTGTGGCATACAGCCACTCGGTTAGCTCGGGATCTGCCAGTTGGCTGGACATCGAAAGTTCATCAAAACGTCGCTTCGAGTTACGGAACTCGATTTCGATACGTGCCGTATTATACACGGTGAAAAGAGAGCTGTGCTCCAAATAAATGGCATGCTCCTGCAAATTGTCACCATCTTGCAAACGGAAAAGCGCCGTTGGCGCAGCATATCCTTGCCGGGATGCCGTAACGAACTCATCAGAAATGCGAATGATCATATCCTGTTTGCGGCTCGTCATATACACATCTGTAAGCAACGCGGGCGTCAATAAGCTACTCCGTGCTGTCTCATACAGAATGCTGCCTTCTTCTGCTGCAGCGGCAACTTGTGTGCCTGCCGAGATGAATACGGACTCCTTCGTACCCTCGTTCAGCGCAAACGTTAAGTAACTTCGGGCAGGACGTGCCGGAAGCAGCGTCACATCGAACATGTTGAGAAACGATATCAAATTTTTCGTAGGCACTCGGTTCAACCGTTTGATATTGTCATGAAACATATCAGCAAACATCAAGAACAGCGCGGAACCCGGGTCCGGATTTTCTGGTGTAAACCGCCACTCGGGTGTATAGTATGGCGCCATTTCCTTCATTTGCGCGATTAGATCGGGTAAATCTCTGGAATCAATTTTGGGAGGTTGCACAGCTCCACCTCCTCTCTGTACGTGTCGTCATCGCTACCGCAGCCAGCCTCTCTCTATTTCGATCCTTCAAATAAATAAAACGGATAGACTTGGTTAAATAAGTTATTGGTCGTACGTACCAAATAAGAAATATGAATCATCACCTTAGCAGGGTCATCTGCTTCCGGAATGGCTTGTACATCGACTTCGTGAACCCTAGGTTCCCAGTTCCGAATGGCTTCTTGTATATTACTTTGGAGCAAATGAAGCGTTGTATCGTCCGTTAATCCGAAAATAAATTCCTGAACACCACAACCAAAGCTCGGGCGCATAACCCGCTCCCCTTGTGTGGTTCCCAAAATAACGCGGATCGCTTCGGCGATGTCTTCCTCATACTCAGACATTCGGATTCGCCCTGTTGCAGGATCGACCTGAATGGGGAATTTCCAGCCTCTTCCCAAAAATGCTTCCGACACCTCGTCACGCTCCACTCGTTAGTTGATTTTGACCATACTGCCTTTAATATTAATGATACCATCGGACTTCAGGTCCAGTGTTGCCCCAGCCTTCAGAGCCATCGTGGCAGAAGCTTCTATGCTAATTTGAGTGGATTTGATTTTGATTTCCTTCGTGCTCTCAATGCTGACCTCGCCTTTGGCGTTCAAGGTGATCTTCGAGGTTTGGCTCACAACCGAAATTTCATTCGCCGAGCCGCCCTTGATCATAATCTTGTTATTCCCGCTTGAATCTGCGATCGAAATACTCTCATCCTTATCCTTCAATTCAATAATTTGGCCTTTTTTCGTCTTAATCTTCATGCTCTCGTCACCACTTTTATCGTTGAAAGAAAGCTCATGACCGGAGCGTGATTTAATCATGCGCAAATCATTTTTATCCGCGGGCGCAGGCGGCTTATTCTTCGGATTCCATAGCGTGCCGATGACGAAAGGCATTCGGAGCTCTCCCAGATGGAAAGCGACTAAGACTTCATCCCCTACCTCTGGTATAAAAAGACTGCCCATTTCCTTACCGCCCATTAACGTCGCGATACGGACCCAATCCGTTTCGGTCTCTGTTTCCTGCATGGACAGCTTGAGCTTCACTCGTCCCATTTTATCAGGATCGGTGTTATTCGTTACAATGGCGACCATGACGCCGCCAAATTTCTGACTGGCAAAATCAGACACGCCACCTATGGTAATATCGGGAGTTTTGAACATTAGACCACATTTCCCCCCAGCTGAAACCGAGTTGTATAACCTTCATCGTCAAAAATATGTGTAGCCCCGGTAATATAGTAAGTCTGGTCGAATGATTTCCCAACACCACTGAGTTTGATATATCGCCCGGCGCGAATCTCAGGAATCCCAATGCATTCCCCGTTACCGCTAATCAGCTTCATCGCTCGGCGATTTAGGATCGCATTCGCATAGCTTTTTGCTTCTTCTACCGAGGACACATTCGTGTACATATGCTCGATGAAATCACCTTTAGATGCCAAAATATCCTTGCCTGTCTTGCTATTTGAGCCCAGCTTCGTAATACTAGCCGATTTACCTTCGATCACTTTCAGCTCTTTATTATCCCAGGCTCTTACGGTTACACCTGTGATTTGCTCGGCTAAATTCATATCAATCATTAAACTACGGAGGGTTTTCCCCATTTCTAGCGTCATCAATGCCGTCATCGCCGTGAGCGGCTTACGGAAATATAAGTTCTTCCCTACAACAAAGAAATCATAGTTAACCAAATTAGCTAAATTTTGAATAAAGTGATAGTCATTAATCTGACTCTGCGAAAGCGCAGGAAATTCCGTCGTCGTTGCATCAATATGTGTTTTGAAGCCATACGTTTTGGCGATTTCCTCAACAACATCACTATATTTCTTCTTATTCCACGAGCGAGACTTGGTCCCTTTCATCATGAGATAAGAAATGTCCATCCCCCGCACGATGAGGCCAGGAGCACCCTCTTCCGGGAAATCAACAACAACGGATGTAATATGTCCCGAAAATACAGCGGTCATTTTGTCTACATAACCTAAACTGATCTCAATGGCTTTGCCTAAAGAAAACGTTGACAGCCATTGGAACTCATTATTTGTAATATCGTACGCATTCGCAATTCGAAACGAAAAGGAGTCTGCGGTTCCATCGATAGACGTTTCAACGCGAAGTATATCAATGGCAATCGTATCCGATATTTTCGTTCCATCTACGCTAATGAGATAGGAAGGCGCATAGAAATCTTTGTACTTTTTGGCCAACTCGTCATAGGGAAAGGAGCTCGTTTCTAATTCTAAGGCCATCGGCTTAATCCAGCCTCGGGACTGAAATGCGGCGTCCCGTTGCGACTTTCATAGGATTATCAATCTGATTGGCTTTGGCGATTTCCCGCCATAAGGTTGGATCCTCGTATTCAGTTGCAGCAATCATCCAAAGCTGTTCCCCTTGATTCAGCATTTTCAGCTTTGTCCGGTCGGCCGAGTGGCGGGGGATCTGCTTAAGCTGGTCTTTCTTGCTCAGCGTGGATTTAAAGGTCACTTTCAGCTTGGCACGAACCGGAACTCCGGTTTCCAGAAACATCGTGAAGTGCTGATTAACCGCCACAACTACCCCCTTGAAGTCCAGAGACCCCCAAACAAACCGGCAAAGCGGTGGTGCATGGATCTCCTTCTCGACATCCAAGAGACCTGAGATTTTCTTCGTAAGCAGACGAACGTCCGTCCCTTTTTCGTAGGTGTCAAAATAAAAATCCATGGACAGCGTCGTTGTCCCTCCGCTCACGAATTGAGCGATGGGCATGGACAGACCCGGCACTGTTTTCCAAGAGTAGCTATTATTCGTGTCTAGGGTATACTCACCCGGATTGAACATCACTTGTACATTTTCTGTTTTGCTTCCCTTATGAACGATAATCATTGCTTTCTTGAGCGCCATAGGTGTCTGTCCTTTCTGTTTTTATCTATACTTAACGTTATTAACGATTCACGATGAAAATAATTAAATGCCGCGACGCTGCCGCTCGAACTTCATCTTTTTCTCAATTTCGCGGTAAACTTTGTCCGCGATTTTGGCTATGTCCAGCTGCGGGAGCTGTTTCATCAGCTCCTGCAGCTGCTCCGCACTTAGCTCCGGCACCGCCTGAGGAACCGGCGCTGCTGGGGTTGGCGCTTCGTCTGCGCTTGCTCTGGTGCGCAGCCAGTCCATCTCCAGCGGCGCTTCGGCTAGCGTGCTGCTGATCTCTGCGGCTGGAGTTTGTTTGTGCTCCAGCGTGGGTTGTGGTTGCTGCGAGGCTAGAGAGATTTGCCTCGCGGTTGGCGTGCTGCTGGTCATCGGCGCGCCTTGGTTTGGTTGGCCGGCGTTAAGCACGCCGCCGGCTAGTGCTTGCCGCTGCACCTGAGTGGGCAGCGGCTTGATGGCAGCAGCCAAGCTTGTGCTGCTGCTGTGGGTCATGCTGGCGCTGCGCTGAGCACCAGCTGTAGAGCCTGCGGCGGCGCTGCTGATGGCAGCCGCCTGGGTGAGACCCGCAGGAGCAGCGCGAAGCGCTCCTGCGCTGCTCGCCAGCAGCGGCATGACACGCGGTGTCATGCTCACGGGCTGGCGAGCTATCGGCGCGCTCGCAGCACGCGCGCCGCCGGCACTACTTGCTGCCAGCGAAGCAGCAGCAGATTCAACCCCCTGAGCGCGCTCCTCTTCCAGCGCGCTCACTCTAGCCCGAATGGTTCGTTCCGCTGAATCTGACTGGAAGCCGCCAGCTTCCACTCGATTCTCCGAACCAATCCCTGCCTGCAGCTCGCGCTCGCTGTCATCGACAATGACTTGTCTCTGAACATGCTCGACTTGCGCCCTGCGCCAAACTGCTCGGCCGGTCTGGCTCGTCATTTGCCCAGTCATCCCTTCGCCTGCTGCTCGGTAATCCATCGTTTGATTGGCTCTTCTTGCACCTGTGCGAATATCCGCTGTTCGACCGGCTTCTCCTGAGCTTGTTCGACTCGTCATCTGTCGGGTCATTGCTTCACCCGTCCCAGTTTGAGTCATCGATTGTCTAGCCCCGCCAATCTCTGGTCGAATCCTCGTCATTACCTCGGTATCGATCTTTCTTTGTATCGCTGCTTGCTGTTCTCTTACTCGATCGATTCCCGTCGGCCCGCCAGTTCTTCTTACCATGTCCACAGGTGCCCGGCTTATAGTTCCTCTAACAAGTTCCAGTGGAGCATGGTTTGCTTGTTCATTACTTGCACTGTCATTACTAACTTTGTTGTTAACTGTGTTACCAACCTTTTCACTGGCTCTTTCTCGGATGGTTCCACTTACTGCCTCTATATTCGTTCCAGTCTCACCTATCGACCCTTTTTCAGCTTGCCTCCAAATGGCACGAACGGAAGCAGGCTCAATTAGCTCAGTATTACGGGAGAAGCTCCGCTGTAATCCTATTTGATCTGCATTCACTGTAAGACTAGGACCAATCTTCTTCAAACTGTTTTCAACTACTTTTGTAGCTATCTCAGAAGCTAAACTTTGGGAGGAGGGGAAGTCACCGCGTGACTTCGTCCCTAATCTATCTTCGTTCGTCCTTGAAGGTTGTTGTCTGCCCTCTTCCAACAGTCTCGAACCTGCCGATTCAACAGGAGTACGAAAAATCCGTCGAGCCTCCGGTTTAGGAGAACCAGCTCTAGCTTGTAGGCTAGTTTGAAAACCATCAAGTCGATTCTCAGAACCAGCGTTCCTTTTAGCTTCAGCTGCCAAGTTCAGACTTGTTTTAATTTTTCTGGCACTGGATTCGGTCATTTTTGCAGCTAGTTCAGAAGCTAAAGTTGGAGTAGAAAGTATGCTTCGCACAGAAGCTGGTTTTTCTTCCTTTTGTGTCGCAGATTGTTGCTTCCTTAGCTCACTATTTACTTCGGTTCCTGCCAGCTTGCGAAATACACGCCCAACTTCTTGCAGCTGTATTCGCGAGCTGGCTTGCAAGCTAGCTCGATATCCCTTAAGCGGCTTCATATCACCCAGCTCATTTGATGTTTGGTTCCCAAGTATCGGTGACCTCGCAGTTATTGGGAAATTCCACCCCATTTTCATGCCTGTTTCATCTTGCTCTTCAGGTTTCGAAGCAGCTCGGAGGACACGCTGTGAATCTTGTAAAAAAGAACTGGCTTGCAAACTGGACAGATATCCCTCACGGGGACTTCCTGCCTGGAGTGTCACTCTACTGGCACTAGGATTAGAAGATAGTTGTGTACTACCCTCTTTCCTTTGCGCCTTTACATCTACTTTTGTACTCCTATTTGGTTGTAGTGGAACTGCCTCAGAGTGTGACTGTATCATCGGTTCCACATTCGGATTCGCAGCCGATCTCGCGATGGCTATGGGATTATCAGCGTTACTTTGTACGATATTCTCCCTGCGCATAATCCGAGGAATGTGAGTAGTCATTGTTAGATGATCGGAGATCACCTGTAATTTATTTTGTGGAACTGTATGTATACTCCCAACAAATGAATCATTAGAAGAGTTTTGTCTTTGTTTTTGTCGTTGGACGAGCTGCTTTAGCAATTTCTCGTTGCTTTGAATTTTTACAACAGATTCTAGTCCATTGTCCATCACACTTGCTTTTCTATGTATTTGGGAAGGATAAGCAGCCTCTACAAATCGAGATGCTTCAATACCTTGCTCAGTCACTTGTTTAGTAACGAGCTTGGTAAGGCGTTCCATCATGGAGGAGCCTCGATTTCTTTTGTTAGCTTCACGCGTGCTTGAACGAGTTTCCACATTTTCATTTGAGATAGCTTTCGAAATCGGCTGCTGCCCAGTCCCCATCTCAAGCTTTTGACCGGCAGAAGAGTTTGTCTTTAGCTGCACTGTTTGGTGTGTATATTCATCTTGCTGAACTTGATTCCGTATTTGATCCTGGTTTCGATGATTCGGTACCTGATTCTCTACTTGATCCAGTTGATCCTGTATTTGATCCTGAGCTCGATTTTGCACCTGATTCTGAACTTGAATCTGCACATTCTCTTGGGCTCTATCCCACTCCTGCGCTTTTTCCTGTTCTTGCCCTCGCAGTAGTTCTTGTACCTGTTCTTGTTCTCGCTTTTGTAGAATTTCTTCTACTTGTTCCTGTACTCGTTCTTGCCCTTGCTCACTACCCTGATCTCGCTCCTGCAATCTTTCCTGCGTTGGCACTTGCACTCTTTCCTGCTGTAGCTCACGAATTCGCTCAACTAGTTCCTCTTGCTCTTGCCTTCTCACTGAAGCCAAAGCATCATCTTGATGCACCACTTGAGCTGTTAGTCGCTCTTGTCCAACTACTTGCTCATCCCGCTTACGCCAAACATGCGGCACACTCTGCCCTACTCCCCTTGATGTGGAAGCATGCATAGCAAAAGGTAAAGTTGAAGTCAAACGCGCCGCATTAATAGCTAATGGTTGCTGACTAGCAGCCAGAAAACCTCTAGCAGTTGAAACTTCTTCCTTACGAGTTAGTTTCCCATCGTTCTTCGGCTCACCTATCGGCGACAAAAGAGCAGTTGACGAAACATCCTCCATATCACTGGCATTAGCCATATTTCTGACAAGTAAGCTGCTAATAAAATGCACAGAAGCAGGTGCTTCCGATTTCGAAAAAGGCCCCTCACCAAGCTTTGGCAATGAATGATTATACTGCGAAAGTCTTTGCTTCTGCAGCGTTTGTGTTTGGCCCACACTATTTATATAGAGCTTGGCAGCATGCAGTATAGAAGGCTGCATCCCAATTGTAGATACCACAGAAGGAGCAATAGCAGAATTACCTACCCTGCCATCAGGCAAACCAGCGCTGAGTTTCCCCACTTGAAACTGCTCTATCCATTGCAATGTATGCCGAATAGCACCCACATGTTTGACTACTTGCACATGATTATCCATAGCTGCAGCTCTATGCACGATTGAGCGCTGTGTATGTATTTTTGTATGTTGAGGTCCATTCACCGAGTGCGATTGTTGATTCGGGTTACTGCTTTGGGCATGTGAAAGCATCCCAATTGAAGCGGTAATCTGCCGAATAGATCGCTGGATTAACGGTGAATTCCCTTTGTTAACGTAGTTAATTGAATTTGATTCCTTTGGTGGCATTGCCTGCTTCTCACCCAAAATCTCATGAGCAGCAGCTTGATGATTCTTTTGATTTACGGATATTTCTGCATTCTTTTTGCTTTTTCGTCCTTTTTTCTTGCTCATCTTGTCAGCAAGTACTTGCCTGTAACCACTATTCGCAATCAGCTGCTGTAACTGACGAATCGTTTGCTTTTTAGTAATCAGGGGTGCTGATTTGGGATGCTGCAAGCTTTGCAGCTGCAGTTGCAGCTGGATAACCCATGACTGATCATTCGTGTCCGTTAAGGCCGATAATTCTTTATCTGTGAGAATTCCTTTTTGTTTAAAAATTAGAGCTAATAGACCTAAATAGTTATTACGCCAAAATCCGTATTTGCCCATAATACCGGATGCAAACTGTCTGGATTCCCTGGCTGCACGTCCTGCAGAACTACTGCTAGCAGCAGAAATCTGCAAAATGCCCTTGGTTCTCTTCACTCGGGGTTTATGCGATTGTCGAGATTTCATAAACAATCCCCCTAAAAGTTTTGCTTTAGCAAAACTAGCATCTTAAGCGTAAACTTTGCACTCACACTTATTTTTTGAAAATAGTTTTCAAACCAGCATGCACCAGCTCGATCGACTCGATAGCTATATTGCCGCTGCTGGCATTCAAATCAGGTCCGTTCCATTTCACCGGAAAAGCACTGAAAAAATTCCATCGGCACATCTCCGTGCCTGCTTGGTTATGTAGGATAATGGAGCCATTTTTACGCTTTATTTTGCCTTGGGCGACACCATTGTACCATTCCCAGAGCTCGCTGGAAGTGGTGATGCCTCTTTTTAGCACGATATTAGGATACTTCGTATGCTCGATCATATAGTGGGGGTGCGTGTTCACGCCGCCTTCCCATAAGGGCTTAACTTCCGTTTCAGACTTCATGCCTGTTACTTCAGAAAAACCGCCGACAATGAGTCCGTCAAGCTCTACCTCAAACCGGAATGCGCCACCTACGTTATGCAATTTGGACTCGTTTTTGGACTGTTTCACTTGTTACTCACCTCTTACCGAACACATCAAACGGATTGTCAGGCTGCTTTTTACCATCGTCGTTCAGATTGCGGTTGATGCGCGATATTTCCTCACACCACGTTCGGCGCTCCCGGTGCTCCATTGACATGATTTCATCATGCGTCCAATGAAAGTAGTAAGCAATGAAGCCCGCTTCCTCATAGATCTTGTCAATGGGATAACCCGTTATGCCCCCGCCATCTCGTCCAAAAAAGACACGTCCACATCAAACTCATGCTCACATTTCGGACAGCTTGTGTGTACTCTCGGCACTTCCATTTCATTGATTTGACGATAAAAGTTTTGCAGGAACGCGAGATCAGCCGTGAAGAACTTCTCTACCACTCGGGTATCTATTGCACGCAAATCACCGAGATTGGTAATCACTCGTGTTAATAGGATAATCGTTAAATACCCCGGATTTTGCTGGACGCGTTGATCACGCATAGGTAGGATTTCATCCGCAGCTGTTGCTAACCGCATAACGCCTCTCTTGTGCAGCGTACCGTTGTCATCCACATATCCTCTAGGTAGCTCGAATTCATATTCCGTTTTGAAAGCCATGATGTTACCCCCTTAGCATTATCAAAGAAAACTACTGCGTAAGCAAACTAGCTTAGCGCCTGAAAAAAAGAAGAGTTAGGAACCGGAGACTTCGTGCTCCGGCACCTACTCTAGCGCTGCATTACTTCGTGCGTGTCATGCCTTCGTGGGCAAGCTCTAGGCTCTCAATGGCAATTTCATTGCCTGTACCTTTGAAGCTTGGAGCAGAGTACTTGGACGGCCATGCTTCAATAACCTGCCAAGTCGCTACATCTGCGCCTTCTTCGTTGATTGCGATGATCGTAACCGTTTTGCGGGAAACTTTCCCCTGAATAGACTCAGACATCCAGTTATACATGTCCATAGAGTCAGTAACACCCCACTTTAGTGAGATGTTGCCATATTTCGCAAGTCCCGGAAGCTTCCGAGGCGTAATGGTTTCGTTTCCTTCGCGGTATTCAATTACCGACAAGGATGCGTCAAATCCAGAGATTTCGCTGAAACCAGCTTGCTGAATACCTTCTACTTCAATTCTAAATCTAAAATTGCGGTATGGATCCCTACGTTCGCCAGCCATATAATACCCCTTTCCTAATATGAGAAATATCTAACGTTTCGACTATTCTTCTCTTGTTTTCTGAGTAATGCGGAAGATTACGAACTCGGCAGGTTTGACCGGAGCTACCCCGATCACACAGATAAGTCGACCATTGTCGATATCATCCTGCGTCATTGTGCTGCGTCCAATGTTGATATAGAACGCCTCGGAAGGACTTCCGCCCATTAAGGCACCGTCTCTCCAGACACGAGTTAAGAACGCATCAATGGTTCGTTGTACACGAGCCCAAAGCTGTTCATCATTCGGTTCGAATACGACCCAGTTCGTGCCGTTCTTGATGGACTCTTCAATGAAGATGAACAAACGTCTCACGTTCACATATTTCCACAAGCCGTTCGACGAAGTTGTACGAGCACCCCATACACGGATACCTTGTCCGGCAAAAGCACGAATCAAGTTTACGCCTTGCGGGTTCAGGATATCTTGCTCGCCTTTGTTATATTGGCAATCAAGGCCAACTGCACCGCGAACGACTTCATTAGCAGGCGCTTTTTGAACGCCACGCGTTTGGTCGGAACGGGAATAGATACCAATTACAGAGCCAGATGGCGGTATGTATATATTTCTTTTGTCTAATGGATCGAACACTTGAAGCCACGGATTGTACATCGCTGCGTAACTGCTGTCAAAGATGTTACGGTGCGTCATCACATCGGCTACTTTTGTTTTCTCACGTGGAATATCAAGAACGGCAAAACGGCTGCCCAGATTTTCGCAATGCGCTACGAGAGATAATTGAACCGTAGGTTCAGTTACACCTGGAATCGCGATGATGCTAACAACATCGTTGTCGATGAAAGACTGGATACCTGTACGTTTACCAGGTCCACGGTCTACACCCATGAAGATATCAGGAGTCACTTGCGCGATTGAACCGTTGCTTCCACCAGACAATGCGATCTGGAATTTGCCAACCGTTTCACTTTCACCAGAGAGCACTTCGAACGGAGCAACAGCACCCAGATCCTTACCATCTGTCAAATCTTTCACCGTAATGATGTTCGAACGGGAAACAATTTTCTCAATGTGGTTCGCTGCAGAGATGTTTAGGGACACTTTCTCATAAGTCTCTGCTTCATCGCCGTAAAATACATGCAACGTGAATTCGCTAGTTGTTAACACTTTGGATGGAAGAAGACCGCTGTCCACAACATCCCCATCAAGCGCTTCAGCAAGCTCAATAATGTTATCTTGGGAAGAAACGACTTTGTTGTACTGCTTCTGGCCAGCAGCTTCGAAGGCAACAACATCGCCGACATTGAAGCCAGCATTATTTTTCACGCGATATTGAGTCTCGCTCAGCACTTCATAGATTTGCGTTTTAGCTTTACTGGACGGAACAACCACAATGCGAACTTGGTTACCCCATGTTCCTGGGTTCTTGGAAGCAATCTCCAGAATCGCGGATTCTTTGTTTGTTGCCGCTTTGTTCGTTGCTACTTTAGCGTCAGTTGGCGCTACACGCATGACATAACAACGAGAACCTCCGTTTAAATAGAAATGCTCAACCGCATAAGAAAGGAAACGATACTCACCGAATTCATTCTCGGACAAGTAGCTGCCGAATAAACGATGGAAATCAGCTACGCTCGTAACCAGTTGAGGGACACCTTCAATTTCCCCTCTTTGCGCAAGCCCTATAAACCCGGCCGTACTTGTGCTTGCACCTTCAAGCGGTTGCGCCCCGCTGTCAAACTCTTCCACATAGACTCCAGGTGATAAATAGTCAGCCATTGTTCCCCAGTTCAGTCAGATGGCACTTCTTGCAAATCAATACGGCCACAGACATGAAACCAGTTCTCTCCTTTCTGCTTGTCATTTTTGTATAGAAGATGGACGTGTCCATTCTACTAATTAGGGTTAAGTCAGCCGTATGATTCCGAGGTTCGTAGTTGTTCCTTCTGCTACTATTACTTCCTTCATAATATGCCGCCGATCTTCGCCGTATGTAATAGCCAATTCTGTCTGAAAGGATGGAATCCGATTGCCACGAAAAGCAACAACAGCCTCTCCTCGTTCTGTAACACGGGTTTCTTGGACAGGCAGCAGCAGTGCTCCTCGAGTAAACGCTTTAGTCAGCTTATTCTCTAGACGAAAACGCTTTTGATGCTCCAGTACCTCAACGATTCGAATTTGCTCTTCGGCAGCTTTAGGGCCTCGTCCTCGAAGCAAGTAAGAATCTCCAACTGCGATAACACCTGTAAACGAACCCAATGTTACTTCACGTGCTCCCTTGTCGACTTGGTCTACCATAATTCGAGCGCGGGCACACTCCTCTGATAAAATCATCGCCTTCAGCTGGGCATCCCTTAGAGGAGCTCCGGCTGCATCCTGCAGCATGACTCGGATAAGTCCAGTTCCTTGCGAAAAAGGATAAGACGGAAGCGGCTTTAACTGAACAACCTCTATAAAATTGTCGGTTCCTACTGTGATGAGAGTTTGTTCCTGAAAATAGTGCTCGCTGCTTACCTTAAGACGGTAATCACCGGGCGGTAAATCGTTGAATATATAGGAACCATTCGTTTTATGAATTGCTTTCGAACGGGTGCCTTCCAGATAAACGGTGGTCGTGTTGCCAAGAGGAGTTTTTGAGGTAATTGCATCGATGACGCATACAACCAAGGATACGCGGGTTTTCAATAGCGATACGCGAATGTGGTCCACAACCTAAGCCCCCTAACCCTGTATACGAAAATCGGTTTCCGAAACTCTTTTGGTTGTCTTGATGCGGGTTGAATCGATATTTACAGGCCCAACTGAATAGCTAACAGAGAGTCTGTAAGGGGTTTCAGCGAAGTTCCACATATTCAGCATGCTTTCTCCTTTAAGAGGCTCCATGACAATGCGAACTTCTTCATCTTGCTCAGCAAGCGTTCCGAGGGTCATAGAACCTCGAAGTATGGAATGATCGTAGAGTACTTGCATCGCTCTTCCAAGTATCCGATGCTCATCCAGCGCTCTGGACTGCAGCTCTGCTGGTGATTGTACCGTCAGCATGTAGCTAAGATCTACAACCATAGGCGGATACTGAATTTCATTCGTCCCTCTGGCAATCATGTGGGTACGACGATTATCGCCGCTTTCGCGGACGTTGTACAAATAGAGAGATAAGTAGAAATCCCCTTTATCGACAGGCGAAGCAAGCCCAATCATCTCAGGTTGAGGAATGGGATCAGGGGTCATATTTTCTCTGAGCAGCTTGATTAAAGATGCGCTTACATCTGCAATTACAGAATAATCGCCAATAGGAATCACTTCCTGCCTCAAAATACCTATGTAATGTATAGAATTGGTGGGGATTATGTCATAATGTGTATCTTTTTCTTATTATAATTGCAATTTACTAGGATGACTATAGGAATAAAATTATTTATTTTTAATTCTTAATTCGGGCAAAAAAAACGGCGTAACTGCGCGGTTCAGCCTTCTTTTAGTACTCTTCCCACTCCTGGCGGGCGAGGATTTTGCCTGATTTCTGCAACTCATGCCGAATGGACTTGATGATATGCTGCATCCGGATGGGTTCGCCAGCCTCTGCAGCTAGGAAAGCCGAAGAAAGGACGACGTTCTTGATATTCCCACCGGCGATCTCATAGCGCTGCGCTAAATATTTAAAATCGACATCATCGCTAAGAGGCGCTGCAGGGGGAAACATAGAGTACCAAATCTTTTCACGATATTCACTATCCGGAAAAGGAAATTTAATGACGTAATTGATCCTTCTGAGGAAAGCTTCATCAATATTATTTAATAGATTCGTTGCTAGTACCGTGATTCCTTGATACTCCTCCATTTTCTGAAGCAGATAGGCGGTTTCGATGTTCGCATATTTATCATGCGAATCTTTGACTTCCGAACGCTTTCCGAATAGCGCATCGGTTTCATCGAAGAACAAAACCGCATTGCTGAGCTGCGCTTCCTCAAAGATCTCATGCAAATTCTTCTCGGTCTCGCCAATATATTTACTGATCACCTGCGAGAGGTCGACCTTGTAGAGCTCCAGCTGGAGCTCACCGGCGACAACCTGTGCAGACATCGTCTTCCCCGTCCCAGGTGGACCGGCGAACAGCATACTCAGCCCCTTGCCGTAGGCCAGCTTCTTCTCGAAGCCCCAGTCGCCGTAGACAACGCCACGGTATTTCACTTGATTGCACGCGTTGCCGAGCTGATCCTTCTGCTCAGGCGGGAGGATGACATCCCCCCACCCATAGCGAGGCTCAATGCGCGTCGCCTTGCGCTCGAGCTTATGCTGCACCTGCTGGTAGCACGCCTTATAGAGCGCATCAGCTCGCAGCGCGTACGGCGCAGCAACGTCGCCGGAGCCCTCAAAAGCGGCCTGCGCCTCGCGGTGCCAGGCCGAGTACCCGCGCGCCAGCGTCAGCGCGCGACGAATTTGCCCTGGGGTGAAGCGGAATTTCCCGCTCATCACCCGCCAGTCCACGTCCGCGCTCACGCCGAGCTCGCGCGCGAATGCCTTCCAAAGGCGCTCACGCCCGCCTTCGTCCGGCACTTGCAGTTCGTGCTCAAGGAGCAGCCGCTCCTTGGGCTTCCACGTTAGCCGGTTGAACCGCCCGGCCAGCAGAAACACCATGCCGCCGTAGCCGTCCAGCAGCTCGTGGAACCACCCGAGTCGCCGCTGCGCCGCAAGATCCGGCTCCTCTGGATAGAACGCCTCCAGCCGTGTGAAGCACAGCACGGCTTGGTGCAGAATCGCTTCACGAACAATCGCGCTCAGCTGATCTTCAAAACTCGCTGCGTGCAGAAGCACATCAGCGAGATCAACAAGCAGCAGCGGCTTATTGAAGTGGCTGCTGAGATGCTCCACCTGCAGCTTCTTGCCTGCGCCCGCATTCCCCCACAGGTGGAAGGCGAGCCGTTTGCGCTCAGCCGCCGGAGCCTGGAACGCAGCTTGGATGAAGCCCTGCAGCCGCTGCTGGAAATCCTCATGGACGAGCAGAGGGGCCCGCTCGTCATCCGGATAAACCATCCGGACTGCCGGCTTGAGCTTCGGGTCCATTTCACCGGAATCCAGCATGAATGAGATGATTCGTTTATCCAGAAGCAGCGGCCTAGACAATAACGTCTGGCCGCTAATTTCCTGCGCATCGCGGTGAAGCATATAGCGCGCCAGTTTACCCTCAGGCGCCATGAATGTCGTTCGTGATGCCCGCATGTCCTCAGGGCTGCCGCAAGCAATTTGCAGCGCCAGACTAATATTAGGTGTTTTGCTGGTCAGGTCATCTTGCAGAAAGCCGAAGATACGTTCATATTTGCGATCCAGTTCTACCGCGAGCCCTAGCATAACGAACCGCTCTTCTACGAGCGATAGCCCAAACACAGAAGATACATACGACAGAGGCAAGAACACGCCTGCCTTACGGCTTTCTTCACGTCTCAGAGCAATGAACGCCTCCGAATTCTGAATACTAGCCAGTAGCTCAAGTTCTTCCCCATCAAGCTCCTCTTCTCCACTTGACCCGCCTATGAGGCGGATGAACTCATCTTCGGACACGAACATCCCGCGAAACGAATCCGTTTGCGGGTCGGGCGTTAGCTTTTGACGACGCGTATATAAAAGTTCAAGCTTTTTATCCAACAAGGTAAGCTCATCCTTATAATGTTCCCATGCATGTACGTAACCTTGAGCTGCCATAGCCCCTCCTGATAACCCGATCTATATTTACAATAAAATACAATCCCACCCCTTCGTAAACAGCTTGCCTAAAAGGGGTGTTATTCTTTACAATGATCTGATAAGGCACAAAATGTTTTTCCAATAATTGCTAAACCGAAAGGAAAGTGGCCTCCACTACATGGAACAACTTCCGGCTAATGATCATATATGGAATCGAAAACTTATACATATTTTATGGTGGATCCTATTCATCTATGAAGTAGTTGCTATCCTTGGATTCTTCTTTAATTTGTATGATCAGCCTTCGCAATGGTTTAACAGCTTCATGCATGCTCAAATCATTACGACTTGCCTACAGCTCTCCCTTATGGGAGCCGGTTATTTGGCTATTCACTTTCTGAAACAATACAGCGATTTTATCATGATTACATGGACGATGACCATGGTTAGTATCTTTATTATCTGTATTCCTGAACTGATGAGCAGCTACGAATTAATTAGTATCCCTATTATTTTAGCCTCTATCTATTTCCAAAAGAAATATATTTTTTTCGCTTATAGTTTAGGCATTGTATATTTAATTTCATTACTAGTTTGTCAGGTATATCAAGGGCATGCCCTAACACCCTCTGATGTGATCGTATCTATTACAGTCCTCACCTCAACGGCACTTGTTTGCTTTGTCATCATGAACAAAGGGCTAGTTCTCATTACAGAGTTAAAAGATTCGGTCGTTCGCGAACAGGATCTCCTTATTCGAAATGTGATGATTGATCGACTTTCCAAAGTGGATGCGCTCACCGAGCTGTTTAATCATCGTTCTTTTCAGGAACATACCGATCATCTGATTTCGCATATGCCCCATGATACGCCGCTTGAGCTTGCTCTTATCGATATTGATAATTTTAAAAGGATTAATGATACCTACGGGCATTGGGTCGGTGACATGGTTCTCAAAACGATCGGCTCCATCCTGAAAGAAGTGCTCGGCCCTGACGATATGTCTTTTCGATATGGTGGCGAGGAATTCGCCGTTCTGTTTGTAGGCAAATCACACGAGGAAGTTTTACATATTTGCGAAAAATTAATGGAAACCATCCGGAGTACCGAGATTCCTGAGATGCCAGATCAACCGTTAACGATGAGTATCGGGCTCGCTAGCTATAATCGCAACACGATGAAAAAAGCCTGGTTCCAGCTTGTAGATGAATGTTTGTATACCGCCAAGAGAAATGGGAAAAACCGTATTCATTCGCATATTTCCGAATAGATGTACTTCAGCTAGGAGCCTAAAGCTTCTAGCTTTTTTTGGCTACTGATTACGATGTAATTACTTACCAAACGAAAACCCTCATGAAAGGTGCTCAGCCTTGGAGCAGAAGACGATGATTATCGAGGCTATCCATGCGGGTGCCAAAGAGTTCGTTTCTAAGCCTTTCCAGGAACATAATATGAAGGAAACGATGCTGAAGCTGCTGATTGTGTAAGCGAGGAAGAAGGGTCAGGATTAATAAAGCTTAATAAAAAGATAGGCCTCGTACATGTATTTGGTTGATTAGGCAAATAATAGCCAAAACCAAATGAGGTGGTATACAAATGTGTCAATCCATATCTATTCTTGCTGATGTCAACGAGCTTGTTAAACAATTCCGCATTGATCGGCTGCTATCGTATAGCTCCAATCGTTATGAGGTGCGGCCGACAGAATCTGTTTCCGCTGTGATGATGAACAAAAAGGGAGAACGCATCCTTGATGAATTCCGTTGGGGTCTAATGCCGTTCTGGGCAAAAGATGCCGTATGCGGGGACCGCGATTCGATCTTCACCAATGTCGTCTTCGAGCGTATCGTCAGAAAGCAGCGCTGTATCATTCCTTGCAGTGGATTTTATATTAGCGTGACCGAGGGAAAAGAGACAGAGTGGATTAAGTTCAAAATGCGCAGCGGCACCTTTGGCATCGCGGGGCTGTATGATGTCTGGCGGGCTCCATCTGGTGAAGAGGAGCTTCGTACTTGTATGATGCTAATGACAGAAGCGAACTCACTCGTCTCTCCTTATCAACGCAGAATGCCTGCGATACTCGACCAAGATCAGGCCGAGATGTGGCTGCAGCCAGAGATAAAAGACAGCAGACTCCTCAGATCTATTCTTCGACCTGTGGATGATCTGCTTATGGTTGCAAATGTATTGTCGTCCCCTGAAGAGAAGCTGGAAAGCGGTTCGGATGTCAGTGTTTTTGTATGAAAAAAAGAGGGCTGCGTCTAACGCAAGCCCTCTTTTTTGGTAATGACGGGCGGCAAGTCGCCACCCTCCCCGATCAATCGTACACCTTCCGCACAAACACCGTAAGGCTCCCATCGGCATGTGGCACATAGGTGACCAATGTCGTCCGGTTTTACACGCTCGGCCACTTGCCTACAAATCTCCGACCAGCTCAGCTCCATCTCCACTTGCAAGCTAAGCTTGGTAACGATTTCTGCATCGCGCTGATAGACCGTCCTATTTTCACAATGCGCTTCTTGATCCTTCGGGTAAGCTGCGCAAAGATCATCAGGCCCAAGAACAATGCGGATCATCGTTTCGGGCTTTTGACGCAATTCCTCGTAGACGGTCGTCATATTTTCGCAAAACTCTTTCGAATAACCCATTCCTCTGTATCCCAACAGACAAAGTAAGTGATGTCCGCGAAGCTGGATCGCTTTGGTCATATTCTAGGGACACGGTACAATCCGTACCCTTCCATTTTGATGATTGGATCTTTATCTTCGACTAGTCCGGTCGTTTTGGAATGTAGGGCAACATCAATGAGCCAGCGTGTAAAATCCGCCACATTCATCGATTCCATCTCGACCAAGCTGTAAAATCCTGCTGCGTCGACCTCCACGCCGTCTGGTTGAGGCTCACCGCTGATGTAATCCATTTCAAAAGCAATGTATACATTATGTATGCTTCTAGGCAAATCGCGCACAGCTACTAGGCGAGTGACAACCGCTTTGACTCCGCTTTCCTCCAACACTTCGCGCTCAATCGTATCTTGGATCAGCTCATGCTGCTCAATATAACCACCTGGGTTGGTCCATCGGCCTTTCCCTGGCTCCTGAGCCCTGCGTACAAGCAGCATTTTCTCATCCTTCATCACGAGTGCGCCTACACCGATGCTATAATTCCCCCAATGAACGAAGCTGCACTCCGTACAAGCTCTTCTTATCGTGCCATCCACATCGCGCGACTCCATAGCGGCTCCGCAGGTCATACAAAACTTGGCTTCCATCTATCTCATCTCCAACTTCCTATAGTCTTGAGTTCCAACTTCCATTCGAGTTTACTGTATGTAAGCTTACTGCTTAAAGTGGAAAATAGGCAACTCCGATCCCGTACGTTTTCCGTTCATTGTAGGGGAAATTGGAGATACTTCCTGCACTTGTCTTGCGATATCGCTGAATTAGGAAACGAGGTGGCTCTGAGCAAATAAGAGGTCCTAGGGACTGCTATTTTTACTTTTTGGTAAGTTTATACGGAAATAAGAGTCTTTGGAGACTCTTATTTCGCGGATTCGGCTGGCAAAAGAAAAACCCGCCACCCTATGGAGGAGCCCAGAGGGTGGCGGGGTGCGGTTGACGGAACGGGGTGGTTGGTTGGTCGGTCGGTTGGTCGGTGCGGGGTGGCAGATTTTACTGTTACAACTAGTTTGATGGGCAAGATGCCGCATCTTACTACACCAAAAACATCGCCACGACGGTCGTCACCGCTAGGCCGATGAGCACAGGCAGCAGATTCCGTCGCGCCAGCTCGAACGGACTCACGCCGCAGATGGCCGCTGCTGGAATCAGCGCCCACGGAATCAATGTGCCGCCGCCGACCCAGATGGCGGCCACTTGCCCGAGCGCTGTGAGCACAGCCGCGCCGGAACCGATGGCGGTTGCGAATAGCTGCGCAATCGAGCCCGCGAGGGAGATGCCGGAGAAGCCAGAGCCGTCGAGGCCCGTAATGGCGCCGACGACGGTAAGCGTTACGGCACCGACCGCGCCGTTCAGCGGCACTTGCCCCGCGAGTGCCACACCCAGATCGTTCACGATCCCGTGCGAGCCTTGCGGAAGTATTTTGCCGAACAACTCCGTGAAAGCGGAGTCGCCTAGATAGAAGAAAGCGGCGATCGGGATCACGGGGCCGAATACTTTGAAACCGAATACAAAACCTTCGATGAGGTAGGAGGTCGTTTGTTCTAGTCCTTGATTCCGATGCGCGAGCAGCGTCACCGCAATGAGAATGAATACGGCGGTGCCCCCAACGAGCGCTGTCGCATCTCCCCCTTGCAGATTAAGCACGAACATCGCAATTACGTCTAAGGCGAAGAGCAAAGGAATCATAATCGCCAGAGTTTTCTTCAGATTCGGTGTTAAATTAACTTTGGCCTGCCCGACAGCTGAAATAAGGGAGCCGCTATCCCCTGGACCACTCGCCACAAGGCCATTCCGCCACTTTCCGTTCTTCATGTCCCGCCGCATCATCCAAAAAGCGGTGATCGTCGTGACAAGCCCCATTACAATAACGAGTGGAATGCTTGCCTCCATGACGGCAGTCACTGGTAATCCAGCTGCATCCGCGGTTAGTTTAGGAGCTCCCTGTATAATGTAATCCCCCGAAAGCGCAATCCCATGTCCGAATAAGTTCATGGCCATAGCTGCACCTAGCGCTGGCAAACCAACACGGACAGCCACAGGCAAAAGAACAGCACCAATGAGCGCAACACCGGGAGATGGCCAGAAAAACCATGACGTTACCATCATAATGATACCGATACCCCAGAAAGCTAAAGCAGGCGTTCGCAGAAAGCGGGTTAGCGGAGCGATCATGGTTTCATTAATTCCTGTTCGAATGAGCACGCGGCTCATCGCTACAATAATGGAGATGATCATGATGGTGCCCATCAGCTCTTTAGTCGCAAATATAAAGCTGTTGAAAACACCAGAAACGGAGCCACTCAACGTTTCCGTTGCCAACAAGCCAAGCGCGAAAATACCAACCACACAAATCATCGTTGTGTCTCTACGCTTGATTAAAAGAGTAAGAATAAAACCAATAAATACTAGATAGACCCAATGAATCGGTAATAATTGAATGTCCATCGGGATCACGCATCCTCTCTGCCCATACAGCATTTGGTGCTACATTGTATGCTCGGCTGGGCGGAGGAGTTCATGCGAAATTCGGGTTGATCGACACCTTGTGGTACAATAGAAGAACTATTTTAACCAAGTTAGGGGAATGCCGAGGATGGCTAGAAATCAACGCTTAGTAACGGATACGGATTTTCAAGATGCTGTTGAAAGACAGGCTGTCGTCCGTGTTTTCAAAGATGATCACATTGTGGATTCGAATGCGGTTGTATTGCGTTTCAGTGAAAAAACAGTTGTCGTACAAACTCGTGTTAGTGATTTGACGTATTATGATCGAGAGGCTTGTGAATTTTTTGAAATGAAAAAACGATAGCTGCTGCAGCTATCGCTTAGTTTAATGTATAGGAAGTTAGTAGAACGAAGCGGTAGCCCGCTTTTTGAAGCTCGGGAATAGCTTTCATGATACCTTCTGCCGTATCTTTCTCCGGGTGATTCATATGAGCTAGTACAATAGAACCGCTTCGGGCTTTTAACAGTGCTTTGTATACCTGCTCCGTGTTATAAGTCGCTCCAGCGTCGCCGAGTACATTGTAACCAGCCAACTGAAAGCCCAAATCATGAACAACTCCTGCTGCAATATCATCATAATAGACTGTGCCCGAACGAAAAAATAAAGGACGCCGTCCAGTCAGCTTCTCGATCTGGTCAGCATTGTCTTTCACTTCATGAATAACATCGCTCACATTCTTGGTTCCCGTGATGCCATACGCCAACTTGCCATTTACGGACAAGGGCCGATGCTCGGTCCCATGATTTTCAATCTCAAACAGCGGGTTTGCGGCTAATTTGGCAAATATGTCCTTATTGGCCGTTATCCATCTCGCATTGATAAATAAGGTAGCCGGGATGTTCTCCTTGATCAAATAGTCGATCAGCTTCTCATCGTACCCACTGCCCTCCTTCCCACCGCATGCGTCAAAAGTCAGCGCAATCACTTGATCCTTCGTAGTAAGATGTGTCCGAACACCTGGAACATTTTCGCCCCATTTCTTTGGTTTAGCGTTTCCGTAACGCTCGATCAAGGTCTTTTCTAAAGACGAAAAATTCGGACTAGGCGATGAACTTGGGTCACTTGGAGCCGCCGATGGAATCGAAGATGTATCCAGTGCTGTTGGTGTTGAGGTCGGTGTTTCTATTGATGTTGCAATTGGTGGTGGTATTGTTGCCACTGCCGGTGTACCACTTCCTACAGCAGTCCCTTGAGCTGCCTCTCTATTGCTAATTTCGCAGGATGACAACGCTACCATTACGAGAAGAAAGAAAAGGAGGCACACTGTGCGCTCCCTCATTTGTGCTTACGCCAATCCAGACTGCTTTTAGACAGCAGATGTCCAAAATCATTCTCTAACCGTTTTTCTTCTGCTTTGCGAGCAGCTTCCGCCTTCGCTCTCTCTGCATCTTTCTTCGCTTGTTCCTCTGCTTTCATGGCATCAGCCTGCGCTTTGAGTCCCTCAAGTATTTCCGGGCGCAGTAAATCCTTAAGTGTTGCAGGTTTATCTTGCACGCTGGTAACAGCAGGAGTAGACGACCATTTTTTCTTAGCCATAACGGGTTCACCTCTGTTCAGTTTCTCCCTATTATTGTACACTTCTACTCGTGCAAATGATACGGTACCGTCGCCACAACGATATCTTTATCTGCTTGCAGCTTCGAACGAATACGTGCAGCAGACTGGTTATGGAGCAGTCGATGCCACCATTTTTTCGGCATAAATTGCGGTAAAATGACCATAATGTTTTGTTTTTCCGAAACATGCGCGTCAATTCTCTCAATAAATTCAGCCAGCGGCTTCAGTATCGTCCGATAACGTGATTTAAAAATAACCAATCGAACGCCCGGATCCCACTTCTCCCACTTCTCCTGCATCAATTCTTCATCTTCATCTGAGAACGATACGTAGAAAGCAATAACGTTTGGCGACAACGATTTCGCATAGTTCAAGGACTGTGCCACAACCCGATGAATACCCGCCACAGGGACAATAATCAAAGGCTCCTTCGTGCAAACCCGATCAATCGTTATATCAATACGTAATTGTTTCGCTACATCATCGTAGTGATGACTAATTTTCGTAATTAACCAAAGCAGCAACGGGGTTATAATAATAACAATCCATGCACCTTCGGTAAATTTAGTTATAGAAAATATGAGTAAAACAGCAAGAGAAACGATCCCGCCTAAACCATTGATGAGCAGCTTTCCGATCCAACCTTTTACTCGCTCTCTCAACCATTTACGAACCAAGCCGCCTTGCGCAAGTGTAAAAGATAAAAACACGCCTATCGCATATAGAGGAATGAGTGCATCGGTCTTACCTTTGAATCCAATCAAAAGAATACTGGCAAGCACACCAAGTGTGATAATACCATAGTGAAACGAAAGTCGGTCTCCTCGGAATGAGAACATACGCGGGAAGTTTTTATCCTGTGCCATGATGGATGCTAAGATTGGAAACCCGTTGAAGCTAGTATTAGCAGCCAAAACCAGAATGAGCATGGTACCAATTTGAGTTGCGTAATACATCGTCCCACGACCAAATGCCTGCTCTGTCACCATCGATAATACGGATGTATGACCATTAGGATCAGGTACAATTCCGTAACCCAAAGCCAACAGCGTTACGCCTCCAAACACGATAGCCAAAAGTGTCCCTAAGGATACTAACGTACGCTTCGCGTTTTTCACAGATGGTGAGCGGAAATGCGGCACGGCATCGGAGATGGCCTCGATCCCTGTCACAGCTGAACACCCGGAGGAAAATGCTTTTAAAAGGACGAATAACGTTAATGAACTCGTCATTGAACTCGGAGCAAACGCTATGGGATGCGTATTAATAGATCCCGTCAGCATATCGTATGTGCCTTTGCCCACTAGCAGTAAAATACAAAGAATAAAAAAGTACGTTGGAATAGCGAAAATCGTACCTGATTCCGAAGTTCCTCGCAAATTAAGCCAAACCATGATCCACACGAGAACTAAAGTAATCGGAACAATATACGGCACCGCCGATGGAAAAGCTGACGTAATCGCTTGCACGCCGGCAGAGATCGAAACAGCAACGGTAAGTGTATAGTCAATAAGCAGCGAAACCCCAGTCAGCCTTCCCCACACCATACCTAGATTTTCTTTGGAAACCATATAGGCTCCGCCACCTTGCGGGTAGGCCTCAATCACTTGTCTATAGCTCAAAACTAGCAGCATAATCAGAGCAATAATGGATATCGCAATGGGCAAAGAGAACGCAAAAGCGGCAATCCCAACGGTCGCGAGTTCCAAAAGAATCTGCTCAGTCCCATAGGAAACCGATGATAAGGCATCCGAGGATAGGATCGGCAGCCCCTTCCAAACCGGCAATTTTTCCGATTCCATTTCGCTAGATTTAAGCGGTTTTCCAAACATAATTTTTTTCAATGAGTCGCTTGTCATTCGTGATAGTTCCTCCAATTAAACCTAATATCTGACGTAAACTTGCGTTTTAGGACGCAAAAAAACACAAGGATAGACCTTGTGTTTATACACATGTTCTCCTTCCCACGGTCGCTTACGAGGTTAGCTGTCGGGTTCGGGCCGCGAGAATCTGCCCTAAATGGTGCCAAACGTAAGCACCTTTACTCACCCCATGAAACTTGTGGTTCCCCCGCTTTTCTAATAAGAAAATTAAGCGAAATATTCAACTGTAACGTACGAGTTGAATACTACTCTCTTCTTGCGGCATAGTAAAGGATTGAAAAAACTTAAAAATATAACTCCAACCTCTACATTCACTCAATAATTCGCTTACAATCATACGATTCATTGATTTGCTTCCATTCTCTTATTCCATCGTGGTTTTTTAAACATTTCTTAATGAGTTGAGTAATTAATGAAGCAAAGTAAAGGAAATTATTGGATTTTGATGATAACTCCTATGCAAACGAGGATCTGTGTAATGGACCCATCAGCTGAGAACAAGCTAGTCATTCTCAAATGGACAACAAAATAGACGGCTTACGCCGTCCTTGGTTGAAAGTGTTTATACAGGTTGATGCAATTGTTGTACACAGTACAACTTGCCTCTCTAATTCTCCAATTTATTTGAATCATCCTTTTTGTCTGAACCAAGAATCACATAAGCAACGCTAAATAAAACGGTTATGCCAAAAATCTGAAGCCATGCCTTTACCGCATTTATTTTCACATTATAACTTATACTCGAATACACACCCTGTGATGGTTGAAAGGAAACATCCAACCTGGATACCCAGATCGATTGATAACCTTGTTTTTCAGGAAAAGGAAACGGGCTATTCGATAATAGGTAATAATCAACAGGAACGGCAAGAAAGCAAAAAATGATGATAACGATAGCATAAACAGCCAGAAGCTTCTTACGGCGAGAGGTAATCTCCAAATTTACATCTTCTTTCATTTTGGATTTTTAAAGCTCTTCAACGACAATACCTTGGGCGAACTGGTCACTTAGGGATGACTCCATAATTAGTACCTGGTACTAACCCACCCAAGTATAATCCATAATTTGGAAAACATCAATGTAAATCGTAACTACCACAGCAGTCCCTTTTCCTAGTCTTGGTACAAGGAATAAATTTCCGTTTTCCAAGGAAACCTACTCTCAGGTGATATAACATGAATCTGACAGAAACAACGGATATGGCCAGACTTAAACTTCAATTCGAATCAAATAGCGATTTTGTGATGGAACGAAAACAACTTTTGGGTCAGGAAGTTGTATTTTGTTATTTTCGCCCATTTGTTAACCTTGCACAAACGAATCAATTATTATCTTGGATGGAGTCCAGTCCAATCAGTGATTGGCTTCAGCAAATAAGCCTATTGAATGGCCAATTAAACGCTTCTTACGACATGCAGATGAGCAGCTTAATGAAAGGTAATTTAGTTATTTATTTACTCGATAACCCAATAAGAAATTTTGTTATCGAGCCCGTTCCGTCAACGATTAGGAGAACGCTAAATGTTCCACAAAATGAAAATGCGATTGAGTCTTCCTTTGGAGCATTTAACGAGGATTTGGACACCAATATGGCGCTGATCCGCGATGAGCTAAGATCCCCTACACTAACCATGAATACCATGATGATGGGGACAAAACAGCCCAAAAGAACCACGTTAGCTTATTTATCCGACTCTGTTAATCGTAAACTGCTTTCTTCCTTAATGAAGAAGCTCGAGGCAAATAAAGCAAAGGAATTTAAACATTTGCAAGAAATCATCAAGGTATTGGGAGAAGGGAATTTCAGCCTTATTTCCCCTTGTCTAACTTCTGAGCGGCCGGCAGAAGCAGCAGACCATTTGAAAAATGGCCGTGTTATCCTGTTTATCGAAGGACTTCCGTACGCTTTTGTTATGCCAGTTATTATTACAGATCTCTGGTGCTTGAACTCCGATCGCAACTTCCCCAAGATTACAATGATTACCATTCGGATGCTTCGGTTTATCGGCATGTTTATCGCTTTAGTCTTACCTGCTCTATATGTATCTTTGGTCTCTGTGAATCCAGAGGTATTGAGAATCCAGTTAGCCTTGTCAGTTGCCCAGAGCCGTGAAGGGGTACCCTATCCGGCCTTTTTGGAAGTCATTTTTATGTTAATTGTTCTAGAGATGCTCATTGAAGCGAGTATTCGTCTTCCCAAAAGTATAGGTCCCTCGATAACAACAGTAGGTGGAATTATTCTCGGGCAAGCCGTTGTAAGCGCAAAATTGGTAAGTAATCTATTCATTATTGTTTTGGCAGCTTCCGCTTTGGCGAATTTTACATTGAACGGGGTACAAAATGCCCTGTTTATTCGAATATCAAAATATGTTTTGATCGTGCTTAGTGCTATTTTTGGTGTTCTTGGTACGATTGGTGGAATCATTTGGCTGTCCATCTATATGGCCTCTATCGCGACATTTGAAGTCGCCTACGTCAATGTAAATGTAAAGGAAGGTCCCCAGGATGGTTAATAAAATATCAGTCTATCTAACCTTCATCACTGTACATTTCGGGCTGATATTCTTCGTATATCCGGAGAAAATATTTGAATCGACAAGCAAAGGTCATTGGGAAGCAATACTATTAGGCTGCCTATTTGAAGTAGCTATGATGTGGATCTATCTAAGGGGCCTTTCAACTTTCCCTAACATGACGATCGTTCAGATTTGTAAACAAGTATTGGGTCCTTGGCTGTCAAGAATCCTCCTAATCCCAATCATGTTATATTTTCTTGCAACTCTAGTATTAATTTCTAGGGTATATTCGGAAATGATGACCATCGTTTTTTTACCTAAAACGCCGATCTCGGCTTTACTCTGTTTTATCTTCTTGGGCTTGTTTGCAGCCTGGTGTGGTATCAAGACTGTACTAAGAACGAGTGTCATTATCTCGGTTTTGTTCATACCTTGGATTTTTGCAGCACTCAGCAGCTCCGTGATAAATTTCGATATCCGTAATGCATCCCCAATTTGGAACACTAACTTTGATTTTTTGAAGCATCCTGCTTATTATTCAAGTTTTTTCGCTTTTTCCGGGTTTTTATTTTTGGGTATGATTCACCCTTTTTTTCGAAATGTCGCGCGCAGTCGAAAGGTATTCATCCTTTTGATTGCTGGCTTGTTTCCTTTATATTTGGCATCCGTTTATATACCCCTTCTCATTTTCGGACAAGAGACTGTCATTCAACTCCAATTCCCTCTTCACACAGGGATGGATACGATCGATATGAGCTGGTCCATATTAGAGAGAATGACGCTGTTTTACACAACTTCTACGATTGCTTTTTTAATTGTTTATAGTTCGGTTTTAATTTGGATCATAGCTGAGATGATTCGGAGCATCGTAGTTCCCTTATCCAATAAGTGGTTGAGTGTAATTATTACAATCATTGCCTACTTTCTTAGTTCTCTGGTTCCAGGGTGGTCTGAGACAGAACACCTCATTTGGCTGGATACTGGGCTCCGAGCTTATAGTATCTTTGTCTTTCCAGTCGTAATTGGGATTATTGGCGCACTGCAAAGGAGGCGAGTTAATCAAGGATGACATACATATTTCGTTCAGTCTTAATACTCCTAACGATATTCCTGTTATCGGGCTGTTGGGACAATAAGGATATTAATAAAAGGATACTTCCTGTAGCGATGGCTATTAGTCAAACAGACGCAAAAACGTATAAAGTGGGGCTTCGAGTGCCTCAACCTAATTCCTCTAATATGACGCCACGAATATTAACGGGGGAAGCCTCAACGATCAGTGAAGCCTTGGATCGGATGCGTGGAAATGTAGAAAGCAGTATTGATTTACTGCATCTCAAACTTCTGATGATTGATGAAAGAACCGCTAAGCTTGGTATAAAAGAAGTGCTTGAATATGCCATTAGGTCTCATGACATTGCACCTAAAGCGCTGGTTTCTGTGTTTAGAGGTGATTTAATTGAAATGTTAAACAAAAAAGAGCAAGGCGGAGCGGAAGGAGGCACTGCAAGCTATGATTTTTTCAACAAGCTGGCTGGCTGGACCCCCAATACTTCTATTGTGTATTTATGGGAAGCATTTCGAGGGAGCTTTTCACATACGGAAGATTATGCGCTTCCTATCATTAAACCTGGAGAGCGTACAATGTTTAAGTTAGATGGTTCCGCCATCATGAGTCGGGGAGTTATGGTTGGAACGATTTCTTCAGATGATACGCTCATATACAACATTATGAAAGGTGATTTTCAGGGGGCTAATGTAGAAGTAATGGAGCATGCCAGCGTTCTCCTAGTCGACGTGGATTATAAGCACCGTCATCATTGGGATGGCCATACACCGCAAGTGAAAACGGATATGAAGGTCATTGGCATGCTTCTGGAGACGAAGGGCAACCCCAGTAAAGAACAGATTAAGGATGAACTCAAAAACTTGTTGAGCAAGCGGGCTAACGCTATGATTTCCAAACTGCAGGAAAATCAGTCCGATTTGTTTGGTTACGGACAATATTTCCGTAATGATCTTTCTCGTGATCAATTAAAGGAATGGAGAAAAACCTGGTATCCACGGCTGAAAGTGACATTAAATGTGAAAGTGAATATTAGAAATAGTGGGAATTTGAAATTTAATACGATTGATTCGTGAGCATAAGGGCAAAAACGACTGAAAAACACAGCTTCCAAGCTGTATTTTTTCAGTCTATTTCCATTTCTATGAACGCTTCAAACCTAACTTTTCAACATCTACCAGCCATTTTTCACGCTGCTTATCCGTTGAAGACTTAACGGGACTTATTTCTGTAATCTTGACGGGATTGACTCCACAAAATTGTAAGGTCCCACGTTTCATGACATGATGCCCTGCTTGTTTATACACCCATCGATAGTACCATGCAGGTGTGTCCATGGTTACTATGAGACGGGCAGATTTCCCACTCAATAATTTGTCCCAGAACATGGAATTCGGACGATTCCGATAGGCGAAACCAGGTAGAAATACACGATCGATGAACCCCTTTAGGATCGCTGGGACTGTCCCCCACCAGATCGGATATACGAACACCAGGTGATCCGCCCAGCGAATCGTCTCTTGAGCCGCAAGCAAATCCTCTTCTAACTCCAGCCGTTGATGGTAGCCATATTTCAAATTCGGTTCAAAAGACAAAGAGCCTATATGAATGCTCCGTACCTCCGAGCCGCTAGCGATTGCCCCTTTCTTGTAGGCCTCCGATAACGCGGTGCAATAGCTCTTGGCAAAGGGATGTCCGTTAATAATGGCTATGTTTGGTTGCATGTTCCTGCCTCCTCGTGACTCTGTTTATTCATCTTTCATCACTGTGCGTGTTAAGATAAAGTAAGAATAAGCCATTTGGAACTAGAAAAGTATGATCAAACATGCCAAAATCTTATTCTTATGTGCAGAAAGGAGGCCTCGGGAGTTGTTACCAAACTACACAGGGTTATCAGTATCCCTTGTTTATCCGATTATTAAAACGATTGTGTTCAAGGGACATAACAAAGACGAGTTTTTCAAAAGAGCAAATATGGATGAGTCCATTCTTCAAGACACCGAGGCTCGGTTGTCGGAGGAGGATTTCGAACGTATGACGGAATTGGCCGCTCTTATTACTTCGGATGACATGTTCGGATTACATCAGGGACAAAACATAGAGGTTTCTGATTTGGGGATTCTAGGATATGTGATGCTTCACTCAAAAACTATCGGTCAAGGCCTAGCTGCTTTTCAAAAATATAATATGATCGTATGTGATGGATACAACATCAATTGGCAAATAGAAGAGAATGACGTTATCATCGGGTTGTCCTACAATCGTCCTCACAAACAGCCGGCCCGACACTGCATAGAGGATATGGCTAGTTCTTTGTATCATTTGATGATAAGGCTAAGCTGCAGAAATATTTCTTTAAAAGAGGTGCATTTCACTCATGCTCTCTCCACGGAGATTGACAAATATACATCGGTACTTGGGATCACGCCGCAGTTTGGTAAGGATTCGAATGCAATTCGTATAAGCAAGGACATCCTGGAATACCCGATTTTATTAGCGGACTCAAAGCTATTGGGGACTTTCGAGGCCATCGCGGAGGAAACCAGATACAGACTCATGGAAGGTCGAACATTCTCCGACCAATTATACAATTGGATCATGAAGGACATGCCGATGCCTTTTCCAAGTTTAAAAGAGACATCAATGGCTTTTAAAATGAGTGTTAGAAGCATTCAGGCAAGGTTAAAGCAGGAAAATACAACCTATCAAGATATCATGAATCGGGCTCGAAGAGAGCTTGCTGTTGGTTATTTGGCTAAACCGGAATATAAAATAGGAGAGGTCGCTTACCTTCTTCACTTTTCAGAGCCAAGTGCCTTCCAAAGTGCTTTTAAGAAGTGGACTGGAGTAACACCAAGGCAGTATAGGATGGATTTATTGAACCAGGGGATTGCAAAGGGAAGCTAGAAAGATGAGGCAGCATAAGCGCTGGCTTTACTGAATATGGATGAGATTTTTAAGCCCTCGAAGTACTCGATTGGGCTTTTTTTTATTATACGGTGTTAACGTCTTTCTGATTATCATCGTTCTCTGTTCCGCCATTTACATTGGCATTCTTCAAAAATTCGATATGGCTAAATCCCCACCCGCACATATTGGCTAAAACCGAACTTAACGTTCTTCCGTGATCGGACAAAAAGTATTCAACCTTAGGCGGAACTTCTTGATACACACGGCGTACAACGAGTCCATCCCGCTCCATCTCACGAAGTTGATTAGTGAGCATACCTTGCGTGACACCCGGAAGATGACGTCTCAGCTCCCCGAAGCGCTTGGTGCCTTCATTCAGTAAAATAAATAAAATGAGCGGCTTCCATTTCCCTCCAATCACCTGCAGAGTAGCCAATATCCCTTGCGTCGTTATGAAATCGCGATTTTCTTCCCGCATGTCCCCAACTCCCGATCACATGATTGTTACCTTCATAGTTGTTACTTTATCAAAGTATTCGGAAATAAAATAGTACGATGTTTTATCGTACTTAGTACGATTTTTAGTACTATATGCCGGAATCAAGTGCCACCGATGGTACGTTTTAGCTGACATAGTATGAATAAAATGCGTACTTTGCAAAAATGAAGTTCTCCACAATAATGAGGATGTAACTCGCGAAGCTACGAAAAATAGAGAGGATGTTTACTTTGAAAATAATGGTTATTATCGCTCATCCCCAGCTGAATCACTCCCGTGCCAATCAGACTTGGACACATGAGCTGAAGAAACACGCCAACATTGATGTCCGAGATCTTTATCAAGAGTACCCAGATTGGAAAATCGATAGAGAGAGGGAACAACAATTGCTGCTCCAATATGACCGGATCGTATTCCAGTTCCCCTTTTATTGGTATAGCTCCCCTCCTCTTTTAAAAAAATGGTTCGATGATGTTTTAACGTATGGCTGGGCTTTCGGACCCGGAGGTGATCATTTGAAAGGCAAAGAGTTCATTGTTGCAACGACAACTGGGGGCAAGGAAAGCGAATACAATTCGAGGGGTTACAACTGGTTCACAATCAGCGAATTATTAAGACCGATACAAAGCACCATCACCAAATGCAACGGCGCCTATCTGCCCAGTTTTGTCACCTATAATGTGAATGAAGCCACAGATATACATCTTGCAGAAGAGGCAAAAAAGTACGCGGATCATATCCAAACTTCCATACGTGCGCTCGTTCAAGAATAAACGACTCCGTCGTCCTTCTGGGACGAGCGCGTTTGTCAAGGTAGATGCGAAGCAAAAGTATAAAACTTATACTTTCTTATCTACTAAGAAAGCCCGAAAGGGCTTTTTTTACGTTATCCATTTTCTAAAAACTACATCGCTAGACCGAGAACTTTTTAAAGCTTGCGCCGGATGAGTGAAACACCTTGAAGATCTATGCTTAGAAGCGTTGAGGAATTTAGTTAAAGATGAGGTGTAACCATGAAAAAGCAAGGAAACAACAAGACTTTAGTTCTAATCGGTCTGCTGCTAGGCCTGGTATTCTCAGAGTTGGATCAAACGGTCGTGTCGACGGCCCTGCCGACCATTATTCGTGATCTGCACGGCATGACACTTTACGGCTGGGTAGCAGGGATTTACATGCTCTCGATTACGATGTTCATGCCGATCTTCGGCAAGCTTGCCGATATTTATGGTCGCAAGAAGATTTATTTAAGCTGTGTCGCCCTATTTATGGTCGGATCCATCATCAGCGGACTCGCTGATTCGATGACCACACTGCTAATCGGAAGAGGCGTTCAAGGAATCGGAGCCGGTGGACTCATGCCTTTGGCCATGATCATCATTGGCGATACATTTCCACTGGAGCAGCGAGCCAAAGTCCAGAGCCTTGTCGGTCCGTTATTGATTCTGCCACAGCTGATCGGACCTACGATAGGCGGGTATTTTGTGAGCTATGTGAGCTGGCATTGGATCTTTCTGATCAACATTCCTATTGGACTTATCGCTGCCTTTATCGTTTCCAAAGGCTTACGTGAAACGGTCAACACCGAGAAAAAATCCATTGACTGGGCAGGAGCCTTCACACTAGTGCTTGCCATGCTCTCACTTCTTCTAGCTCCGGTCTTGATCGACATCAAAGGCTATACATGGTCGTCCCCAGTTATTATCGGCTTATTGACGTTATTCGCAGCTCTTACCCTGCTCTTTATCCGAATCGAATCGAAGGCCAAGGAGCCGATTATTCCGCTTGTTCTCTTCAAAAATCGGTCCGTCGTCGTATTGTCCTGTATCGTGTTCCTAACCATGCTTGGTGTCATGGGAGGCATGTCGGGATTCCCATTTTTTGCACAGAATGTCATGGGTATGTCGCCTACCGCATCCGGTTACTTGTCGCTGGCCTTCATGGCAGGCGCCATTCCGGCGAGTGTCCTTTGCGGTAATCTCATAACGAAGATCGCCTACAAGAAACTCTTCATCGTATCGTTTATCTTCCCGATCGTAAGCTATGTACTGCTATCACGTATACATGTTGATACAACAGTTATCTATATTATCGTAGCGTTCTTCATTTTAGGGCTTGGGATCGGCGTTCTATTCGGTTCAGACAATTTGATCGTGCAGGAGTCCGTTGCGAAGGAACACAGCGGAGTCGGAGTGGCAACGGTGCAGTTGTTCCAGGCCATTGGTACCACGCTAGGATTCAGTATCTTCGGAAGTTTACTTTCCAGAAATATCGCCAGCGGTTTATCCGGATTATCGGACCAATTTCCAGAAGGAACTACAGAGACAATCCTGAATGGAGGCATCCCGCAGGGGCTCTCAGATGACTTACTGTTGCAGATCAAGATGGTATTTGCAGAGGCGTTTCAACACATTTTCGCAATAGGCATCATTTTCGCCATCGTAGCTTTCATAGCTTGCTGGTTCATGAGAAAAGAAGTGCTGACGAATTCGGAAGAGGCTCTGACTGCAAAAGAAGCTCTGACTACAAATACATGACAAAAAAGTCTGGCGTCAAAAATAAACTGGATAGGAAGTCAGATTAGTTTCTGATCTTCTTTTTCCAGTTTTTGCTCTTCATCTTATTCAATTCGGCACATGATAATTGCGGGCTGTTGTTTTTTGTTTAAAAATCATTTTTTTCCATATGAGCGGGATACCGCCAATGAGGTATAAATAGCGAGCATCGATGACTTTTTTCAGGAGAGCGGCGAATTTGCCTTTGACTTTCTTCACTTTGAGTAGGCCTACTGCCTCTCCTCTGCCCAAGGAAGCCACGGTTCCCTTGAAATCGTATGCGAAGGGCTTAAGGTCACGGCCGCGAGCGGCATATAAGAGATTTCTCGCTACGTTGTAGCCTTGCTGAACGGCAATCTGGGCATTCGCCGGATAAGGCGTCCCTTCAGGGCTCATCACAATGGAGCAATCACCTGTAATATATACATCCGGATACTGGTAGGAGCGCAAGCATTCGTCCACTTTGACCCTTCCCCGCTGGACATCGAATCCCGCTTGCTGTAACAAGGAATTCCCGCGAATGCCTCCCGACCAAACAACGGTGCCTGCACGAATGAACTCGCCATTCCCCAAAATAACGCCATCTGGCGTGCACTCCTTGATTGGTGTGGATAGTTTATACTCAACACCTTTGCGGCGCATTACTTCCATGCCATATTCGACAAGATCTTCAGGTAGACCAGGAGGCAGCGCTGATGGGGAGGCTTCAACATTTATGATTTTCACAGTGGACGGGTCGACGTCATAGGTCCTGCTGAGCACAGGGATCCGATCCGCCAATTCCCCCACAAACTCTGTTCCAGTGAAGCCTGCACCCCCAACCACAAAGGTGAGGTACTCTTTCCTCTTTGGCTCCATTTTTGACTTGGCAAACATATATTCAATATGCTGGCGAATAAAGCGCACGCTGTTAATGCTCTTAATTGACATCGCATATTCATTCATCCCAGGAATGCCGAATGTCTCGGTTTCACTCCCCAGCCCAATAACCAGATAATCGTAGGAGAGGTCCCTATCACCGAGCACAACCTTCTTTTCCTCGGGCAAAATTTGACTTACCGTTGATTTCACAAAATGAATCTTACGCTCATCAATCAAATCCGCAATCGCCACACGGGCATTATCGTGATGATCGGTACCGGCAGCCGGCATATGCAGATGTGTCGTCATGTAGTGATAATCATGTTTGTTCACCAAGGTAACTTCCATCTCACTTGCTTTCATCTGCTTTTGAAGCCTAATGGCTGTGACCAGACCTCCGTAACCTGCGCCAAGAATAACCACTTTCGGTTTGCTCATTGAAATCCTCTCCTTGGATTGTGAAATAAATCACATATATTTGTGAAAAATATCACATACTTTTATATGTAGAGCCGATTAACGACTCTTTCTTTTATCATATGCTATTTCTCATCGAAAATCACTATAAATTTGACCAGTTTTTGAACAATAACCGTTTTTATTTGGATTCGAAGCCGTCGCTCTCCGCTTTATCATGTAAGCGGCGTAATCGAAAACAGTTCATTCCTGCCACGCCGAGCTCCTCCAGCAAACCAAAGTTAGCCCAAGCGCCCACCACCGCCCCGATGCCGGGGACAAGCTGAAGCATTTTACGAAAATCAATCGTATCCCGGTATTCCTGCTGCAGCTGCTGCCAATCCACTTGATTCATGTAGTCCTCAGCCGGTGGAAAGGAATGAGAAATGGTATGCCAATTCTTAATGGTATGAAGAAGATCCGGCTTCTTATTCGGACTGGAGAAGGCCAGCTGAAACACGTAGAGAATGAACAACCGCTCCCGGTAATCTTTCGTTGAGTAGCCGTACGCATGCGCCAGCTCAAATAGGAATTTTAATTTAATGCCGATCAAAATCGGGAAATCCGCCAATCCTAGCAGGATCCCCCCCGCTCCCGTACCTGCTCCTTCTGCTGCAGCAATCTTTTTATATAGAGATAATAATTCCTCAGCTTTGGCATCGCTATCTGCTAAGGAGACGCCGTATAGCGGGTCGTTTTTGGGGATGTAATTCATACCGAATAGGGTCGTTTGCACGATTCCTTTGACGGTCGCGGTTATTGTCTTATGAACCTTGTCGGGGATCAAGTTATTGATGCTGGTTTGAACAGATTTGGAGGCTCTCTCCATCAGGTTGGGAGTTCTCTGCTGCCGGATTTCCCAGCGTTTCAGCTTTTTTAACATCTGCTGTTCGTAAATTGTGTACGCTGTTTCCATTCTCGCCACCGCCATCCCTGTTCTTCATTTAAGTATAGTATACGGGGCGATTGGTCTCAACATGACGTGGTGAACGGAGAAGAATACGGGGAGTGGCGGGAAGCGGCATGAAGAAGAGCGTGAGAAGAGCATGAGGAAGTGCACAATGAAAGAGCAAAGTGAAGAGCAAAGTGAAGAGCAAAAAAGAGCAAGGGGCTTCCCCAAAAGTCCTATTTGGAAAATTCAGCTCCAACTTGTGAATTTCACAGTCCGCTTGCTACTTCCATTGGATTATTCCAATAGAAGTGGGGATTTTACAGCCTAAAAGTCAATTCCATTGGATTATTCCAATAGAAGCACGAATTTCGAAGCCTCAGAGTAAATTCCATTTGGAAAAATCCAATGGAAGTATGAATTTTGTTTTGAATACCGATTCGAATGTCCCTGAAGGTCAATATGCCTATAGGGGCTGTCCTCAAGTAGTTTATCTACATTTGGGACAGCCCCTGGAAATTATGATTGCATGTACATTAGTAATGAAAAACAAAGAATGCCCGTGATAACGAGAATGGTATCCATACCTCGCCACTGTAAAGTGTTTTTCTTCAACAGCAGCTGTTTGCCGTCGATTTTTTTCAGTTCCATCGCAATGGTCATTTGCTCTGCTTTATGAAACATAGCAAGCAGCAAGGGGACGACCAGCGCAGGGATATCTCTTGTGCGAACAGCACCCGGGCGGATTGATGCTTTGCCTCTGGCTCTTACGATGGCTGAGAACCGCTGCCACTCCCGCAGGATGAGTGGAATGAAGCGAAAAATCAAGGAGACGGCCAAAGAAAACGATTCTACCGGCAGCTTAACTTTGCGGAAATATTTCAAGGCCCAATTGAGCCCTTGCACGAGCTGACCATAAGGCGTCGTGACGACTAGCCAATAGCCTGCCATGAGGACGAGAAACAAACGTGTCAACGTGAGTGCCGTGCTCCAGCCACGCTCCGCCGAGAAACCAAGCGGAAACTGCCCTTCAGCGGTTGACCAGTCCAGCCCTGCCAGAAGGATCGAAATGAACATGAAGATCAGGAATGGCAGGGCGATCTTCATGCCGCCGCGAAGGACGGATCGCGGGAGGCCGAGAAACGCGAGGCTGAGGAGCAGCATGGAAGCCGCGAGGCCGCTCCACTGCTGCTGCTGCATCGTTCCGATGACGAGCAGCAGATAGAGCAGCCACTTCGCGCGCGGGTCGAGCCGCAGCCAGACGGCCTGCGGCGGCTTCGGGGCCACGCCAGCTTCGCGCGCGGCTTGCGGGCTCGGCGCTGCCGCTTGCGGCGCCGGCCTAGGGCTGGCGCTGGCGCATTCGCGCAGCGCCTCTGCGATCGCTGGCGCGGCAAGCGCCGGCGTGAGCCGGTCCGGTGCGATGGCGATGCCATAGCGCGCCAGCTCTATAGCGGCCTCCACGCAGCTCGGGAGGCCGACCCCCGCGCGCGTCAGCACCTCCGGCGCGCGGCAAAGCTCTTCCGGCGAGCCGTCGAAGACGAGCGCGCCGCGGTCTAGAACGAGGACACGGTCCGCTAGCGGAAAGAACGTGTCCAGGTCGTGCGTGGCGATGACGAGCCCGCCACGCTCGCGCGCGCGAATGATGCGCAGCAATTCGCGGACGGCTGCCGCCTCTAAGCCGGCAGTTGGCTCATCCATGAGGAGCCAATCCGGCGCAGTGGCGAACGTTGTGGCCAGCGCGAGCCGGCGCTGCTCGCCGCCGCTCAGCGAGAAAGGCGACCGATCCATAGCGATGACGCCACGTGGATCGAGGTCAGCGCAAGCGGCGCGAATGCGGCGCTCGCGTTCGTCCGCCCCGAGCCGGTAAGGACGCAAGGAGTACGCGAATTCCTGGCGTACACTGCGCGCGAACAGCTGTTGCTCGGGGAACTGAAATATCAGACCTATACGAAGGAGATGGGCTTGATCTACTTTCCGTTTGTGCCACAATGGCTGCTCATCAAGGGTAATCGTTCCTAAGGTTGGTTCCAGTATTCCGGCCATGACCTGCAGCAGTGTTGATTTCCCAGAACCCGTATGACCAATCAGCAAGGTCAGCGACCCTTCCGACAATTTGAAGCTTATATCCTTCAACAATTGATTGTTAGGATCATCCGGAGCATCTACCCGAATGTCCTGCAGAGCTATGGGCATAAGGACGACACCGCCTTGGCGAGTTCTTCCATATCTATCGGGAGGAGGTCAAGCTGACAACCTTGCTGCTGCAAACCAATGGCTGTCTTAACCACAAAAGGCGGATCAAACCCTAACTCCATACAAGGTGTCATAGCCGGTAATTCTCCCCCTTCCCCATAAAAAAACGCTCTCGGCTCCCCATTAAAGGTAATCCGTCCCTCTCCAAAACCAACGACACGCGTAGCATCCGCCAACTCTTCCAAACGATGGGTAATCCACACAATCGTTGTCCCTTGCTTATGCGCTTCACGTACCGCTTGGCGCACTTCCTTCCTTGCCGCAGGGTCAAGCATTGCGGTCGGCTCATCTAATACAAGGATCGTTGGATGAGCCGCAAGCGCTGCTGCGAGATTCACCAACTGCTTTTGCCCACCGGATAACGTGTTAAGCGTACGCTCGATTGGGATCGTCAGTCCAACGGCAGACAAGGTTTCAATGTACCATTCTTTACGTGCTTCTGTGCTTAAATTCTGCCCATAGGGCAGGTAGTCCAGCTCTTCCTGAACAGTATCCCCAACAAACTGGGCATCCGGTATTTGCAGCACACCTCGGGTTAGCCTATGCTGGTCTTGTTTATGCACAAATTGCCCACTGGAGAGCGGACTTAAGCCCAGTAATACACTGGCTAGTGTACTTTTTCCGCTGCCATTGGGTCCTATGACGACAATCCACTCACCCTTATGAATATCCATGGAGACATCAGACCACACTTGCCTTCCATCTCCCGATTCTGTTCGATAGATCACGGAGGCTTTCTCCAAAGAAGCTAAAATCTCACTGTTTGCCATATGTAAAATGTTCCTTTCACTTTCACAAAAGATGTGCTATCATCTGTATTGTTAACCAAAGTCAATCTAGTTGGTTAACAATACATCAACAATAACAGAAACAGGAGCGATGAACAATATGAAACTCACTCTACGCGGCGTTGTTTTTAGTGCACTATTTGCCGCTATTCTCGTTTTATTCAGCTTTGCGAAAATTTCTCTTCCTTTGACACCCGTGCCTATTACATTGCAAACACTGGCGGTAATGCTAGCAGGCGGGCTTCTGGGAGCTCGCTATGGATTCCTTAGTATGGCCCTCGTTGTCGTCCTCACAGCCATCGGCTTTCCCCTACTTCACGGAAATGGCGGTTTAGGTGTCGTCCTCGGACCTACTGGCGGTTTCATTATGATTTGGCCTATTTCGGCCATGCTTATCGGTCTTATTTTACCTCGTATTCGGATGAATGGCATCATGGGATACATCGCCGCCTTCTTTGTCCTTGAAGTATTCGGCTCTCTCATTCTATATCTGGCTGGAGTTCCTTGGTTAATGTACAAAGTACCAACCTATACATTCGCCAAAGCCATGGCAGCAGCGTGCTATCCATTCTTACTTGGAGATGCAATCAAAGCTGTGGTTGCAGCACTGATCATTGCTCCTGTTCGCCAAGTATTCCCCCCGCAAAGACTTACGTGCTCCTCTTCACACAGCGTTGTTAAAAGTAATAGTCCTACAGATCTTAGCATTTAAGACTCTAAATTCCATGAAAGTGGTTGAACCATCCACCTAACTAAAATTAACGAACAACGGCCTTACAGCCGTAGAAGATCTGAGCACATACTCAAATCTTTTACAGCTGTATGGCCGTTTTTTTGTATTGCTTTTCGAGTGTGGATATCAAATTTTTACGATTTTGTAATGTACAGCACGGAATTTTTATTCGATTGTAATGCCCTGACGTGTAAGCTAGTTCTTGTAGACAACAGCACGTTGCAAACAACAGCGCAATCCAAACATCATCGAATAGGAGTGTTATATATGAAAAACAGCAAAAAGACATTAGCCGCATTAACCATCACGGCAACCGTAGGTTTATCAGCAATTCTTCCATTCAATGCACTAGCAGCTAATCCTTTCACGGATTCTGCCAACACGGCTCAAGTTCAAACAGCTATTGAACAATTAGCACAGCAGCAAGTTGTATCCGGATATGAGAACAACAGCTTCAAACCGAATCAGATTGCAACTCGCGCAGAGGTTGCCAAAATCGTCGCTTTAGCACTTCATGTGAGCATGGACCCAGCTGCAGTCAACCATTTTAACGATGTATCAAAAGGTGATTGGTTCTATTCCTATGCAGTTGCCCTTGAGACTCTAGGTGCCATGAAAGATACTGCCGGACAATTCCGGGGAGGTCAATCCATCTCTTCCGATCAACTTGCTGACGTGATTGCGAACGTGTTAAAAGTTGATAAAACAGCGGTTGAAAAGCTGCCAAGCTTTGCATCTATCACAGGCAGTCAAGTGACGCGAGGTCAAGCCGCTCTTCTTATCTTTGAAGCTCAGCAATTAGCGCCTATTCAAGTGACTAAGCTTCAAGCTTTGAATGCCATAACACTGCAAGTTACTTTCTCGGCACCGATTCCAGCGGCAGAATTGGAACTGGATCAAGCATCCAAAAACTTTGTTTTTGACAATGGCCTAGCAATCAATAATGTTCCACGGTTAAAAACAGGTTCCAAATCCACCTACATCGTTCCAGTTCCTACCCAAAAAGCCGGGACCACTTACACACTGACTTATAAAGGTAAGCCTGCTGGAACTTTCACAGCGAGCACGGAAAAAATTGCCCTAAAATCCACAGCGCAGGTAGCGAGTGATTTGTTTGAAGTTGAATCCCATCTGGCTGATGGTGTTGCTGATTATGGTTATGTAATTGCTGCATACAGCAAAGGCCGCCCAGGTTCATTCATCGTTGACGAGAATAACACCTACAATGGTAAAACGTATCAAATTCTTTCGTCGATGCGCAGCCGTCAAGTGCAAATTACCCCTGAGGGTGGCGCAACAATGACAGCGAACTACTTGCCATTCACACAAGCAACCGATGGCCGTCAAGCTCCTAAATTTATTCTACCTAACGGCGAAACGTTCAAAGCCGGTGTCAAATATACAGTTTCGGCTGACTGGGCTACTCTCGCGAATCCAACTTTTACAGCCAAAGAAATCGCGCCGCTTACTATTCAATCTGCTGCCGCGGTTGATACGAAGACGATCACTGTCACACTATCGCAAGATCCTAAGGATGAAATTTTCGTCTCCCGACGTGTTACACTTACCGCTACTGACGGTACGGTGTTAACAGCAGAATACACGCTGACTTCACGTAAAGGCGCTGTAGGTACTTTCGCTCTACTTAATAACGCTCAACTTGTTCCAGGCACTTCTTATACCGTTGCTCCAGTAGGTAAATGGTCTAATGCAACAGGCGTCACTTTGACTTTAACAAAATAATCTTCCATTAAGATAGAGATCCGAGGGTACCTTGAATGAGGTGCTCTCGTTCTATTATTTATCCCTATCCAACATATCCGAGGTGAATTCCCATGTTACGTAAAAACCTTTCCTTCCTGACAATATTGACTCCGCTCACGCTGCTTCTTCTATTAATAGGCTGCGGGTCGCGTCCCGACGCGGCAGTTGGTTCCAACATCACAGCAACGTCAGCACCTGTTCCTACACCGTCAGTACCTTCAACAACACCTGTCGTTAGTCCAAAACCAACAAATACCACTCCGCCCGATGCTTCCAATACCACTTTGATGGTTACACATTCGAAGAGTGACTATATATCTTTCTTAAACCCAGCTTCCGGCAGCTTCGAGAAACTCATCGTCGGTCAATCTCCTTTCGCTATTGCGGAAGGGTCTAATCATCGCGCCTATGTATCAACAGCGGAAGGTATCGCTGTGGTGGATACCCAGTTGCGTAGACGCGTAGCCCTTGTACCTTACCAAGCAGATGTAGGTAAGCCTCAATTTGGCGAATATCGTCCCGGCGGCATGGGTATCGCTGTGTCGCCTGACGGCCGATACGTCTATGTAGGTGTTTACTTGCCCGGCAGAAGCAAAAGCCAATTAGAGATCATGGACACCGAAAACCTCTCCATGACAGGCAGTATCTCAGTAGGAATCCGACCGTTCGATGTCGTTACCAGCCTCGATGGCCGTGAAGTTTACAGCATTGATCATGATTCTTACTCTGTGACGGCTATCGATCTTGCCAGTAACAAAGCTCGCACCCTTGAGGTAGCTCCGTATGGTCGCGGCGGCTTCGAGAAGCCCCATTATGCGGCGGTTCGTTCCGATGGCCGTCTACTCTTGCCTTACCAAGGCCGCGGTCTTGTCGTTCTTGATCCTGTCAGCGGCAAGTATGAGACGAAGTCGCTAACCGGCAACACGCATCAGGAAGGCGTTGCCCTTACACCTGACGGTAAGCAGCTGCTCATCGTCGGCATCGGCTCTGCCGGCAGCGCAACCGGCAAGCCTAACTTAACGGTGCTCGACATAGCTGCTCATGCCGAGAAAATCATCCCTCTGGCCCGTATGCACCAAATGGTCGCCAGCAGCGCAGACGGTCGTTACGCCTACCTCACAGGCGGCGTCACTTATGCCGATACCGGTTGGAACGGCATGACCGTTGTTGACTTGGAGTCTGGCGCAGTCCGCGACTTCGAGATCCCTGATTATCCTTTGGATGTGCAGCTGCTGAGTCGGTAAGGTGGTTTTTCATCGTTAAATAGTCTCATGCCAGCTTGAAATAATCTGGATCATTGCGCGGAAATAAGAGTCCCTAGAAGCTTCTATTTCGAGAAAAAGTAGCTAATGGTGGGAAATAAGAGTCTCCAGAGACTCTTATTTGATGCCGAACACAGTGAATCTGGAACATTCCGCGGAAATAAGAGCCCCTAGAAGCTTCTATTTTGAGAAAAAGTGACTATTGATGGGAAATAAGAGTCTCCAGAGACTCTTATTTGATGCCGAACACAGCACAAATAAACTTTAATGATGCAAATCATCGTCTCAGCGGCTTTATCATCAAAATGATGGCCTTCAGACACTCTTTTATGATGTTTTACATCACTAAAGTGTCCTCTTAACGGAAAACACCTACTTTAGCGATAAAAAACATCGTTTCAGCCTCTGCGTGTAACTTTTCCGATAGTGAGAAGTCCATTACGGCTCTCTCAGCACACATTTGTCGGTCATCCAACTAGCTCCGAGAAGTCCTTTTCAGACTTCTCAACAACATTTTGCTACTTTTTCGACGGTGAGAGGTCCTTTACGGCTCTCTCAGCATACATTTGTCGATTAAAAGGTATCCATCTAGCTCCGAGAAGCCCTTTTCGGACTTCCCAGCAACACTTTGCTACTTTTCCGTCGATGAGAAGTCCATTTCAGCTTTCTCAGCTTATTTTGCATGTGATGCGAGACCAAAAGCCCCTTACCTGATTAAACAAGGCAAGGGGCTTTTCTATGGGCTCTTACTTTATGAGAACTCGCTTAGCAAACGGCCGCATGCATTCAATCTTTCAACATGCATTCACTCGGTCAGCATTCATTCATTTATTCATCATTCTTTTATTCATTCGTTCATTCATTCATTCATTCATGCTTCGCCATGTAGCCCACCCCAGGGTAGGTAACAATAATCTCCTGCCCCTCTGCAAGGCTCTTAATCTTTTGGCGAATTCTCGCGATCGTGACCCGCAAATATTCAACTTCATCGCGGTATTCACTCCCCCAGATTTCGCTCAGCAGCTGCTCATGGGTCATAACTTTGCCCGCATACTGCAAGAGCAAAGCAAACAGGTTATACTCGGTCTCCGTAAACTTAACCTCAATACCTCCCAGCCATATTCTACGCTGAGCAAGATTAGCCGTGACGGGTCCAAGTGTGATTTCACTCGTTGTGACTGGAGTCGCCATTCGGCCATCCATCCGGCGAAGCACGGCGTTCACACGGGCGAATAGCTCATCTAATGAGAACGGCTTCGTCAAATAATCGTCCGCCCCAAGGTTGAGTCCTTGCACTTTATCCGCACCATTGCTCCGCGCAGTCAGCATGATGACTGGCACACTAGAGTACGAGCGCAGCCTTTTGAGAACGTCGAATCCATCCATGCCAGGCATCATCAGATCTAGTAAAATCAAATCCGGATCAAATCCCTCAACCTTCTCAAGCGCCTCAGCGCCGCTCTGGCAGGCTAATGTTTCGAAATCCAAAGATTTGAGGTTCGCTGCGACGAAACGCACGATTTTGGGCTCATCATCGACGATCATAATCTTCTTCTTGTTCATTTTCAGCTCTCCTTCCCTTGGAACCTCGGTATGGAGAGGATAAATGTGCTTCCCTCACCAGGCTTGCTCAATACGCGAATCTCTCCGCCGTGCGCTTGCATGATCCCCTTGCAGATCGCAAGACCGAGTCCGGTTCCGCCCGTTTGACGGCTTGATGACACATCAACTCGGTAGAAGCGGTCAAATATTTTATCCACATGCTCTGCAGATATCCCGATGCCATTATCTTGAACTTCCAGATGAACATAACGCTCATCCGCTTTAGCGGTTATTCGAATTATCGGATGCTGCTCATTATAGCGAACTGCGTTCGTGAACAAGTTCACGAGAACTTGCTCCATGCGCAGCTTGTCCGCGTAGACCAAAGGAATATCATCGGCCAGATGCAACTCGAATTGGGTATGCTCATAATTCGCTTGCTGCGGCAGCCTTCTCTTGGCGCTTTCCACAACTGCTTCCAGCCGGAGTGGCTGCGGGTTGATCCGCATGGCGCCCGATTCGATCTTCGAGATATCCAACCACTCATCGATCAGATCCTGAATGCGCCCGATATCTTCATGAATTCCCTCCAGCAGCTCCTGCTTAAAGCTTTCTTCCCACTGGGCATCCACACGAAGCAGCGTCTCAACACCCCCGCGTATACTTGTGATTGGTGTTTTAAATTCATGGGAGGCAAGGGAAATTAGATCATTCTTAAGCGCATCTATTTCGTGCTCCTTGGTCATATCACGCCACACATAGCCGCGGCCAAAAACTCGCCCTTCTCTAGCGACCTGAAATGCCGAAACCATCATAAAGCGCTCTTTGCCATGCTCAGATTTCACCGTAAAAGCACCCTGCACCCTTGGCTCAGCAGTAAGCATCTGGAGCTCGTCTTGACGCTCGGGCAGCAAAAGAGCAATTCTTTCAAACAGCGCAGCTTCATTCATTGCTCCCAACTCTAACATCGGAATTGCGAAGATTTCGGCCATCCGATGATTGGCATAAACAACATTATGCTTCACGTCGATCAGGACAACCGCATCGGACATGCTTTCCAGAACGGCATTTAAGGTCGCATGCTCGTCCTGCAGCCGCTGGGTTCGTTCCTCAACACGATTCTCAAGCTCGCTGTTGAGCTGCAGCAGCGCTCCTTGATTTTCCTTAATTTGCTCAGCCATCCGGAAGAAATGATCAGCCAGCAATTGCAGTTCAAGAGGTGAACCCTGAGGAACGACTTTGCTGTCCGGCTTGGCGAAGGTGCCTCCTGCAAGACGCTGCGTGTAACCAACCAAGGCATGAATAGTTCCATTCAGCCGTTTCGCCAGAAAACTGCCCAGCAGTACGGTCAATATGAGTGTGAACACCAGCAGCAATATCGTGATACGGAGAGATTCGATAAAAGCAGCATTGACTGCGGCTTTGGACTTACTTACCCAAACGATCCAATCGATTTCGGGAATGGCTTTGTAGGTAATCAGTTCTTTATGAGTAGAGGTGCTTAATTGGTAAGTTCCTTCCCCCTGTCGCTGGACTCGGGCATCTTCGGCAACAGGCTCCTTAGATAAATCCGCCATGGATTCAGTAAGTGCAGCGTTAGGATGATAGATGGGTTTACCCGCATGATCCAGAACAACTGGATACGCTTCTTTGCCATAATCATATTTGGTAACAAGCTCCTTAATGGGAGCCAATTCGAGCACGGCGAGCACAAAGCCATCAGCTTGCCTATTTCCCTTATAAATCGGTACAGCAATCGCGACTGCCGACTGATTCAAACTTTCTGGTCCCCGGAATAACGAGGATATGATGGTCTTTTGTGCGGTTTGCACACGTTTGGTGTAATCTCTCTCCTTGACGTCGGCGCCAATGAGTGAAGCATTCGCTGCAGTGTGACTCGCTTTTATGATCCCATTTTGATCTACAACGTAGATGCCGGTGAAGCCCGCCAAATTTTCTTGCAGCGATTGCAGCTTTAGCGTTAAGCTTTCGCGCGTACGAAATGTAGCGTCCGATGCCGTAATTGTGGCAGCTAACGTTTCAACCGCATTTCGATGATAGTACATGTAATCTTGGACGGCATCCCCTAGTCTGTAGGTCGTCTGCCGCTGATTCTGATTGGACTCCTGCGTAATATGGGTAATTTGAGAAACTTGAAAACTGCCTAGAATTAGAATCGGAATCATCGCCATAATAGCGAAAGTTATGGTCAAATGCGATCGCATAGAATAATGTTTCAAAACATGGTTCCTCCGCTCTAGCAACACTATTCTTAGATGTGTTCATTAGCTCTATTTTACCATTAGCAAAAATGTAATGAAAATGAAATCTGAAATTCATCTGATTTTAATGAAGTAAGCCTATAATAAAGTTCGACCCCCCTTTAAAATATATACTTAGACCCGCGGCCCGTTGCTGTGGGTCACTTTTTTGTTATAATGTATAGAAATGTATAGAAACTAAACAAAAAAGGGCGGCTTCTTATGGAAAATGACCAAGAGTTGATTACGACCAAATTTCGCGAAATTAAAAATGTCATCTCCTCTTATTTGATGCAGGTGCTGCCTCACTTTCAGATTTCACCGATTATGATGTATGTCATGGAGTTTCTACGCAAACACCCTGAGTGTATCGCTGTGGATATCTCGAATGAATTCGGGCTAACCAGAGGCGCTATCACACAGCTGTTAGATAAATTGGAATTGCAGGGTTTGGTCATCCGCAAGCCGCATCCCACTAGTCGCAGAAGTCAGCTCGTTCAAATGACGGATAAAGGAAATGAACTGATAATTAGCATCTTAGCTGCGTACAATAAAAAAATCGAACAGCTATTTACCCCCTACTCTAAGGAAGAATTGGCTGCACTCAAACAGCTTTTAGAAAAATTGCCGTTATAATCCCAACGTTTCTGTTGGGATTTCTCATTTTCATCTTGACTAATTTGTTTAATCATTATATTGTTTAGTTTGTAAACAGTTTAAAGAATAAACACATAAGGAGTGTTTTGATTGAATAAAATTATAGCGATCACCGGAGCCTCGTCGGGCATAGGCTTAGCGACTGCATTGCAATTTTCTGAGATTGGTTGGACGGTTTACGCTGGCACACGCAACGTCGAACGCGATCAAGAGAAGTACGGCCATCAGGCTAATCTTCATTTTATCGAAATGAAAGTCACCAGCCCTGAATCTATGGTAAATGCGTTTGCCGTTATCGAAAAGAACCACGGTCACCTTGACGTTTTGTTCTGTAATGCGGGCTTTGGATTTTTGAGAGCCTTGGGGCAAGCGACTATGGAGGAGATCCAAAACGTTTTTGATACGAATGTCTATGGAGTTATGCATACGATTCGTGCAGGGCTTCCGCTGCTTCGCAAGTCAGATGCTGGACATCTGATTGCAACTACAAGTGTTGGCGGCTTGGTCGGGCAACCCTTTAATGAGATTTATTGCGCGGCAAAATTCGCCGTTGAGGGTTTGTTAGAAAGTTTAGCAACCTACTACAAGCCCACATTTAATATCGATGTTACGCTGCTTGAGCCCGGCGCGATTGCAACCAATTTTAACAGCACCGTCCTCGGTCACGTTCAAAAAACCGGCGGCATTCTAGAAGATGAATATAAGCCGATTATCACGCAGTATTTGGACACCTTCTCCAAGCGGAATTCGGTGCCTCAAACGTCAGAATCGGTTGCAGAGGTGATGGTTAAATTAGTCACGGAGTTGGATCCGAAGCCATTACGCATTAGAACATCGGAAGCTGCGGAAGCTTTCGTCCAATATAAAGTGAGTCAAGATCCCACTGGTCTGGACGGCATGCTCAACACACGTAAACTGCATTTGAATAGGTAAAAATCAAATCAAATACCACTTCGGAACGTAAAAACGTTCTGCAGTGGTATTTTTCAAATCCAAAAAAAGATTGCATAAACTAATATCATTAGTTAATATATTACTATAATTAGTTTATCTGTGAGAGGGAGTGTTGTTATCATGATGATCATGATGAAAGCCGCCAATTTAGGCTTACGTTTTCTGCTAGAACTTTGCATCCTTGCTTCCCTTTGCTATTGGGGATTTCACGTTGGCAACGGGTGGCTGCTCAAATGCATTCTGGGCATTGGCACTCCACTGCTTGCAGCTATTCTATGGGGCATGTTCGTTTCACCGAAAGCTTCAATAACCGTCTCTCAGCCTCTGCAATTTATTATCGAACTCGTTATTTTCGCAGTTGCCATTATAGCCCTTTATGTAACCGGCAAATATTCTCTCGCTATTTGTTTCGCTCTTTTTTACATCCTTCATCGCATTCTGAAGTTCCTCTGGGAACAATAAAGGCGGTCACATTTGGGCGACGAGCAGCCCATCTTTTACAATAACGGTATACGCGGTTAGACTTTTCGATGGCACATTCAAACAAACGCCTGTATGAGAATCGAATTCCCAACCATGCAAGGGACATACCAGCTCCCCACTTTCCTCTTCTACCAAACCCCCAGCATGCGGACACTTACGCGATACTAAACGGTAGCTATCGGGTTCGTCGTTTTTCAAAATCCAGTACTTTTGGCTTTCAACCTTAACTTCTGCGGGTAAATCTGTAAATCGCTCTTCCAGACCCAGTTCAATTTCTTTCATCCTAATCCTCCTAGCAAAATGTTGATTACTCCGTCTTAACAGTTTATCGCAATCCATAAGCTTCTACACATAATTTCCCACAATGTTACGATAGGATGTCCATAATCTTTCGGTACAGTAAGGGTGTAAGGGAAATGACTAACATCCCCTACAAGTTACATATATCGAGAGGAGTTTTCAAAATGAAAACACAATGGAAAAAACGCGCAGCTCAAACTAGCTTGCTAGCCGTAATCGCAACTATCGCATTCGGAGCCGTTACTGCATCCGCAGCAGACACGAACAAAGATACGAAATCGATCCAAGCCGCCGTCCAGATTTCACAACCTGAAGGAAGTAAACCAGTCATGATGTTCCGTGCGACTAGCGCTAGCGCAGGTCTACTAATGCAGCCATCGCATGAGCGAAACTACTGGAAGCTGCTTGCCAGTTCCTATGCACCAGAAACTTTATCCGACTGGAAGAAAGCGTTGGAAGATCGCAAACAGGTAGAAAATGAGTTTCCAAAGCCTACTTTTGCTAAAAAAGTGATCTTTAAAAAAGATGCTGAGACTGGTAAAACAGAAGTTGGGAAAGTCCTTACTGATGACGATGTGCTCCAATTAGAAGGGGCCGCAGCTTCCGTTACTGCCGTTCCTGCTGTTCCCTCGGATACAATCGCGACAGATGGTGTTATAACCCCGCCTACAAAAGATATCATGATCAAACAACTGGTTACCCAAGCACTTCCACTTGAGGGTGCTGTAGCTGGTGATATAATGAAAGCGGAGCCGTCCGAAGCATTCAAACGTCAGCAGAAATTAACAGAAGCGGTGGAAGCAGATGATTCCGCGGCGATTAAAAGCTTATTGCCTGAATTGTTGAAGGATTATGTGAAGCAAACCGAAGAGCTTCGCGAGTTGACGAAGAAATTGAAAACAGAAATTCCAGCACCCGCTGAGAAATAAAGTTTGTTTAGCTATTTGAATCTAGTGGAACCGATCGCATTTTTAAGCGGATCGGCTCCACTTTTTCCCTATGTGGTCAGGAAAGTAGGAGATTATGCACATGTATCATATCTATCTGGTAGAAGATGAAGAGGATTTAAGAGGCGTCCTCGCAGCATATTTAGAGAAAGAGGGGTGGCAAGTGCGCTCGTTCCCCGATGGAACCTCAGCCCGAGAAGCAATCTCGGAGCGGCCGGACTTGTGGGTCCTCGATATTATGCTGCCCGGCGTGGATGGTTATCAATTGATGCGGGAAATCAAGGCGGATCAACCGATGCAGCCTGTTATCTTTATCTCCGCGCGGGATGCAGATATTGATCGGATTATTGGACTGGAGCTAGGCAGTGATGATTATCTGGCCAAGCCTTTTTTACCGCGGGAACTCGTCATACGCACACGTAAATTGCTTGAACGTGTCTATGGGGAACGACTCGGCGGATCCCTGACAGCCGCCCAAGAACGCCGCGTGAAACTGACCGTTGGACCCTATCTGATCGATGAGCAAGGCCGCATCGTGACCGACGCCGATGGAACGAACCCGGATCTTACGTCGAAGGAATTCGAGCTGCTGCTTTACCTGGTGAATCACCATGGACAGGTGCTTGAACGTCAGCAAGTACTTACCGCTGTCTGGGGTATCGATTACTTCGGTACGGATCGTGTCGTCGACGATTTGGTGCGAAGATTACGCCGTAAGCTGCCGGAATTGCGACTTGAAACCGTGTATGGTTACGGATATAGGATGGTGAAAGCATGAGAATGCGTCTGGGAAATTGGCCTCTTGCGGTCAAGCTATGGGGAGCGTTCGCCTCCTTAACACTTTTGATTTTCACATTGCTCGCCATCCTGCTTCCTTGGACACTGAAGGGGTTTTTCACTGAGCAGCTGTATGATATTTTACTCGATACACAGAGCGGTCTACGTGTGGAAAGCACCAAAGCGGCGACATTTGCAATCCCCGCGGAACCAATCATTCAACTTCCGGTTCCCAGTTTTGTACAGGGCATACCTATGGACAAGCGCATTTTGGTCGTACCGAAAATGGAACTCAATGAAGTAAACAGCATCCTCCCTAATTCAACTATGGCGACACGCGCAACCGCGACTATTCATGGGACATTTAGCGGACCAACGATTCAGCATTTCATGATAAGCGGTACTGCTGCCAGCAATCAAACATTTGCTTCGAGCGCTACCATTAGCGAGCCTTTCATGCAGGCTATGGAGCATGATGCCTTCGCACAACAACTGCCCGTAGAAAAATATACGCGGAGTATTGAGAATAAGAGTATCTTCTATGTGATTCGCAAAGAAGGGGATTTAACTAAGCCCAACTTCATCGTCTCGTATGCTTGGGGAAACTATCGCAATGATCTTGTGATGACGATGTTTGGCCGGCTCATGCTGCTGATGGTAGGTCTTATTGTCATTAGTTGGCTCCCCTGTCTGGGAATAGCTCGCTATTTCACGCGTCCACTGGTACAGATGGAGCGCCATGTTGGGCGGATGGCCGAACGTGACTGGCACGAGCCTATCTCAACAAGCCGCAAGGATGAAATTGGCCGGCTAGCCAAAGCGATTGAATCCATGCGGCAGCGGTTAGTGCGCCAAGATCGGGCGCAGCAGTTCTTCCTGCAGCATACGTCTCACGAGCTGAAGACGCCTGTGATGGTGATTCGCAGCTATGCGCAATCCATACAAGACGGCGTTTATCCGAAGGGAACCCTCAATGAAAGCGTTGGCGTTATTATGAAGGAGGGCGAGCGGTTGGAGAAGCGGATTCGCGACTTGCTGCTGCTGAATAAGCTAAACTATTTGACGGCCCGAGAGAAGCCCTTTCAGCCTTTTGAGATTAACGCTGTCGTTGAGGATGTGGTTGAGCGACTGCGGTATCGTCGTCCTGAAATCAAGTGGGAGATGGATCTCGCTCCTCATACCAAACTAATCGGTGATCAGGAACAGTGGAAAATAGCCTTGGAAAACATGCTAGACAACCAACTCCGCTATGCCAAAAGCTGCATTCGCATCCTGGTCAAATCACAGTCACTCGACAATGCGAATGCGATAAAAGGGCAGCCCTCCTTATCTGAGTTTTGTATAAGTAATGATGGCCCGCTTCTTGATCAATCCATCGCCGATAGCCTTTTCGAACCCTTCCGCTCCGGTGGCGATGGCCAATTCGGACTTGGCCTCGCCATCGTGAAGCAAATTATGGACCATCACGGCATGACCGTTCGCGCGGTGAACCAGAGAGATGGCGTATCCTTTTATATCGAGCCAGGAAAGCATGCGGACAAAACTAGTGTACCAAAAGTTTCATAAAGACAAAAAAGCACAAGCAACAGGAAACCGATTCCTGATCGCTTGTGCTTTCTTCCATGGTTCCACGGGAGCTCATCTAAATGGCACGATTCATGATTAGACGCAGAATGTGCGAATGATTGGCTCATAATATCCTCCTAGTTTATAATTGAAGTGAACGGCTCTACACTTTAACATTTCGGCTCTGAGTGCTATTATATTTTTATAAGAACTTTTTGATAAGTACGCACTTTGAAGTAGTATAGATACATTTAAGGTATATAGGTACTATTAAGTACCCTTATTTTCAAAAGGAGGTTTACTTCGATGCCCTATAATATTCCAGTTGAAGCCACGCTTGATGTGATCGGTGGTAAATGGAAGGTCGTCATCCTGTGCCATTTGGACAAAGGGGACAAACGAACAAGCGAGTTAAAAAGGTTAATGCCCGAAATTACCCAGAAGATGCTTACCCAACAATTACGCGAGTTGGAACAAGACGGAATGGTGAAAAGAACAAGTTATGATCAAGTGCCACCGAAAGTGGTCTACTCCTTGACCGATTATGGTTGGTCATTCAAACCCATTCTGGATGCCATGTGCAACTGGGGGGAGCAGCATATGAAAGAAAAAGATATGGCTCCAATACTAACTCATTAGTTGATCACTGAGCCAAGGTGATACAAGTAACTAATCCCAGGAGGTGTTTGCTTTGAAGATCATGATTTCAGCTTCGGAAGCAATGGAAAAAGGGGTCTGGGCAGATATACTTCGTCTCTTCGGGAGAGATAAAGATGAGGAAATATGGCCTCAGGAGGAATTTATATTAACTGAGGAGCAGGCTCTTAAGTTGAATCTTATAAAGAAATAAGCGATGCAAAAGAAGACCACCCAGGGGATAGTACCAACGGGGTGGTCTTCTTTCTCGTGGTTCTAGAAGGGGCAGCCTCTTCACTGATATTTGCATTCATCTACCCAAGGTAGGCTATTTTAGACGATCGTAGATTCGCTATTTATGCGAAATAGGCACTAATTCATGCAAATGAGGAACGTAGCGCCGCTATTTACATAAAACTGCACTTCTGTCAATAGCGTAGACACAAAATCAAGGAACAACCGTTGTATTAGGCCGGCTGACTTTTGTAGTAAAGTTGCTCAAAATGATGAGCCGACTCGTACCCTAAAG
>NZ_JCAUAW010000017.1:0-171876 GCF_059692155.1 Paenibacillus sp. JT22N1 | reverse complement strand
TTTCAAACGTACTTCTTCTCCTAATCTTTTTCCCATCCCGGATCATCCCCTTTGTAAATAAGTTTAATTTATTTAACGGGAGGACTCCAGTTTATTTAGGGGGCCTAGGAGATAGTGCATCAAATTCAGTCTATATTGGCGATTCCAAGAGATTTGCTGCAAAAAGTGCATCAAATTATTCAATTTCTACCCATTTTCGTTCAAACTGCCGATATTTGATGCACAAAATGCATCATCGCCGCTCAAAATCAAAAATAGCCGATGATTTGATGCACTTTCTGCATCTATGATATGAAAGAAAGCCTCCAAACCCACGAACGATCCGTGGACATGGAGGCTTTTACTATATGATCACTCGAACGAAGCACGAAGATCGCTATTTTTCCGTTGAACAGACTTCATTAAATCGGCATTAACTTCTTTCTCGTCCGCCATGCTAATCAGCGCATGAACATCCTTCGGCAAGCATTTCCCGCCGTACCCGCGACTATCCTCATACACGAAGGTATGGCTGCGGCCGATTCTCGGGTCCTCGAGCCAAACCTCCCGCAGCTCATTGTAATCAATCCCGTGTGCTCCGGCAATATCATAAAACTCATTGCAAAACGACACTTTAAGCGCAAGGAAGCAATTCTCCATATACTTCGCCATTTCGGCTGTGCGGGCATCCGTCCGACGGATTCTCACTTCTGCGTTGTATACCTGCTGATAGGCACGGATCACAAGGCTAACGTCCTCAGATTCGCCTCCAAATGTAAGCCACGACCGATGACGCAAATCCGAAAAAGGATGATCAACGGTTTCTCCATAGTATTCCGGCTGGAACACGATTCTTTTCCCCGTTCGCTCCTTCATAGCGTCCGTGAACCCTACGGGAACTGTCGAGCGAATCACAATGACTTTAGCTGTCAGCCAAGTGATCACTTCTTCCACAATGGACGTATCACATTTGCCGCTCGGGAGCGAGGGAGTCGGAACACAGACGAAGACGACATCACCTTTGTTTACCTCCGCTTGGCTGCCCACCTGCATAGGTGCATCATAAACCGCAGCGTTTGGAAACAAAGCATGTATGGCCTTCCCAACATGACCGTATCCAACAATTCCTATGTTCATCGTCATCAGTCCTCGCTCCTTATGCTTAGCCATTCTAAATTCCTACTACAGCTATCACGCAGCCACTTTCTCTTCCTCTACCTGCTCCTGTTCATGACGCTTCTTCTGAACGGCAAGCAAGATGAATACCAAGAAGTAGTATCCCCAGTAACCGACGAATTCTTCCAATGAAGGGTTCTGCGTATAGCCTAGGAAAGCTTTGAAGAAAATGCCAACTTGGCCGTTAATAAGCGGCTCTTTACCCATGTCACGGAGATATTGCACACCATCAATTGGATGCTCCGGCATAAATCCCGTTATATTATATATTTCACCGATTTGGTGTCCCGCTGTCCGATACAAACTTCCAATAATACCCAAGTCCTGCATAATTCCGATGGCTTGCACGAACAACCCCGCAGAAATCATCATCAGAAACACACTGGTTATGCGAAAGAACGTACCCAGCCGAATTTTCTTCGTCCCTTTGAAAAAGAGAAGGCCAATTACGACAGCCAGAATGAGTCCACCCAGTGCTCCCCAGCTTTCGAGTGCTTTCTGTATATTTCCTCCCGTAATTGCGGCAAAGAAGAAAACCGTTTCCACGCCTTCGCGCACAACGACTAAGAACGAGTGGACAACCATATTAATGGCGCCGCCAATGGTTAGAATATGTGCAACCTTGCTCTGAACCTTTCCTTGCAGTTCACTATTTTGTTTGCCCATGAACATGATCATATGTGTCAGCAGCCCAGTAGAGACGAGCATGATACCGATTTTCAGGTAATTTTGGCTGCCCATACTGGCGAATCCGGTCAATAAAACCTGGAAAGCCAGGGCCAATCCGTAACTCACGATCAAGGCCAAAAATACACCAATCCATACCCACTTATGCCAGTGCACGGCATCAATACGAGTTAAATACGTAACGATTACACCAACAATGAGAATGGCCTCAAGCGCCTCACGAAATGTAATGAGAAATGCCTGTAAATCCATAATCTGCCCCCTGTTCTCTTCCTTGCTCCTGCATGCTGAAAGACACTTGCGCCTACTAGGCACAAGTGTCTTCGCTATGAACGAAATGATTAACGAAGAATGATAATTTCACCATTTTGGTAGAATACGCGTTTGCTGAACAACTCAGCTACTGCACGCAATGGAATGAAGGAGCTGCCATTTTCGATAATAACCGGTTGATCTAGTTTGACTTTCTCATTCACTTTACCATTCTCTACCACTTGATCGGATCCTAATGTAATTTCTGTTTTCTTACCATCTTTTGTGATAACAACTGTTTTCGTTGCATCTACCCATTCAACTTGAGCTTGAATCGCTTGTGCAATAACACGAACCGGCACTAATGTGCGACTGCTTTCTGCGTTGATGAAAGGGGCATTCTCAGCTGTGAAAGCTTTTCCGTCTACTTGGTAATCCTTACTGCCAATTTTCAAACTTGAACCATCTTTACCAACTTGGAACTTAAGAACTTGGAAGCCATACTCTTGTGCAGCAGCCAGATCAGATGCGTCAACAGCGTTTGAGAATTTCGTTGCCACTTCAACAGCAGCCGCATACTTCTCTTTACCTAAGAAAACTTCTTGGCTAGCAAGGAACATGTTGCCTTCTGCCGCATATCCGCGTGCACCTTGCAGGTCCCCAGCTTCAAGCTTCGTGAATGCTTGCTTCACATATTCGGATACTTTACCGATCATTGTACGGTGTAACGCATCTTGGATTTCGTCTTTTTTGATTTTGCTTGCATCGCCGGATGCGAAGGCATCTCTCACGAAGTTAGCATCTGCGATACTACCGCCTCTTAGGTATGTGTATACCGGCATGTAGAGGAAGTAAGCTTCTGTAATCGCTGCAGGTTGATCAGCAGGAGCCTTAGTAGCAATGCTTTCTGCGTATGTAAAAGTAGCGAGTGTGTAGTTTTTGATCAACGTTTTGTCTAAGAATTGACGGTGAACATTGAATTCATTTAAGTTATTCTCTTTAATATCTTTTTGCATAAGTTCAATCGTTGTTTTCAAAAGTGAAACCATGTTTAAGCTATATTTCGCGTCGCGTTTCACAACGTTTGGTTCAAGAACAGCTTCATAAATTTGTACAACTTTATCAAAAGCCGCTTTCGCTCCGGCAACATCGCCTTTGGTCAATGCAGGACGCACTTGGTTGTTGACCAAATCACGTACAGCCAAGAAATAGTACCATTGTAGACCCTTATCAATCGCTTGTTTCGCTTGGTCGACTTTCAAATCGCCTTTGATAGCACTGTCGAGGACAAGTGTGATGTTCGCATCGATCTTAGGATCGTCTGCTTTAATGGTTGTATCAATGCGTTTAACTTCGGTTTGGAATTTATCTACGTATAATTTCTGAACATCTGCAAGTACCGTTTTATCCGTGAAAAGAGCTTTGATATCCGTGAAAGACTTGATGGAGGCAGTGATCAATTGATCTTCTGTGATTTGGTATTTACTTTCTGCAAAAGCAACGGATGTAACGGTAACAACGCTAGATAAAGCTAGTGAAACACTTAAAGCTACAGCTAGAAATTTACGCATAATAAGTTTCTCCTCTATTCATCTCAAGTTTGTTTAAGAAATAATTAAATCCACTTTCTTTTACGAGCGAACCATACGCCCCCGCCAAGAAGTATGATAACCCCTCCGATAACAGCGACGCTGATAAACGGATTCGTTTTATCGGTACGCTCCATAGGTGCATGTGCAGACGCTTCTTTCGCCGAATCAGCTTGTTTAGCATCAGAACCTGTTGCTTCAGATGTTTTTGCCGGCGCTTCTACAGTCGCTGTAGGCTGAGCCGCTTCTGTGGTTGGCGCTGGACTAGCACTAGCCGTCGCAGTAGGCTCAGGCGACTTCGTCTCCACTGCTGCAGCTGCATCGGGTGCCTTCGTCTCTGTCGGTTTAGCATCTTTAACCGTTGACGCTGGTTGATCTGGCTTGACCGTTGCCTCGTTCTTAACCGGCGCAGTTGTTGCCTGCGGTTTGGGAACAGGAGTAGACTCACTTGGTGCAGCTGGCTTGACGTAAGCCTTATAAGGGAATAAAGGCTTCACCTTACCATAGATAAAATTGACCTTTTCCTTGAAGACATCTGGCTGTACATCCTTCTTCCCTACACCGAACAATCCAGGATTCCCTAGCGCTTCAAGTGCGGCTTCGAAAGCTTTATTAATTTCGCTCGAACCCGCCCCCACATAAGGCTCCAGTGTGTCAAAGGTTGCCTTAGCTTTGGCTAGCAAGAGTTTAGACTCTGCATAATCATCAATGCCTTTAACAGCATAGGTAAACCGTCGATCCAAGTTCATCACAAGGACAGCTTTGAAATTAGCAATGACTGCTTTACTATCTTTGGCCTGGAAATTAGCATCCAGTGTGGCAGCTATTCCTTCGCCGAAGTGCGATACGAGTTCTGCTCTAATCTCCTTGTAAGCACCTTCCGCAGCGCCCCAATTGTCCGCACCATCGCCTACACTGGTTTGAACCAGCTTAAAAGTTTCAGCGACTGCTTCTGTATTGGCGTCACCATACGAATAGGCCAACGCGGAGGACGGCAAGATGATCAACGCCGCTAGAACAAAAGTCAAACCGGCTAGTAGCCATCGTTTCATGTCTTCACCCCTGTTATGATTGTTTGGAACCTTGTTGTCATTGATAATGATAATCATTGTCCATATTTGTGTCAACCATTTTTTTACTCCACTAAAAAGAGGAGCCCAGACTTAACGCACCCACTCATATAAAATGACGTGAGCATAAGCCGGATCAAACAGCGCGTCTGACTTAAACTCAGCAAGCTGCTTAACATGCACCATCACCGATTTGCCTTGCTGCTCAAAGCCTTGAACGACATGATCGGTTAGCAGCACTCGCCGCTCGGGATTCGCCCCAGCCAACGCTTGAAAGTACCCGTACGTATAAATGCGCTGATGATCGTAGTCGGCCTGCAAGTACTGCAGAACTCTCGTTTCTTCCCATGTAAACAGCAGGAGAGGCTCTTGCAGGCTGCTTACATAGTCATGAAGCTGATAAACTGCCGGCTCTTCCAAGGCCTGCCGTTTCTGAAGCTGAGCCCCGTAGACGACTTGAATGGATATGAGGCTAATGAGGAGGGCGTATAGAATCATAGGCGCTTTTCTCAATAGACGTGTTCCATGCGTGGATGTCCTTAATCCCTCTGCAGTCCGGATAATAAAAGCAAACATAAGAAGCAATATCGGGGCAACGACAGGAACGATATGACGCGGTTTCTCAATGTTTTGACCAAAAAGTGCCCAGAGGGTATACAAAACGGCACATCCAACGAGCCAGAAGATATAACGGCGATTCTCATTGCCCTGCACACTTGGAGGAGCGAATCTTCGACCAATAACCGCTGCAGTAACCATAATAACAAGCCATAAGCCAATAAGAAGGGAACCGCCTAGCAGGGCTGATCCCAGTAAATTGTGTCCAATCAGCTGGTAGATTCTTTCTCCAATCGGCATCGGGGTAGAGATAACGCCGCCGCCCCATTCGGAGAAGTGTCCTTCAACGAAAGCTACAGAAAGCTTCCAGAAGCCAGCTAGGGTTCCTTCGGAAAGCACCAACCCAGCTATCCAAAGCAGTTGAAACAACAGCGCAGCCAAGGCCGAGCACCCCAGTCTCAGCCATCTTTGCCATCCTCTCACACCGTGCTGCCAAATTCCGTACCAGAGCGGCACTAACGCTAGACCGTATGGAAAGAAGGATAGGCGTGTCCCCATAAGGAAGCCGAACATCAGCAGCGCCAGACCATGGCGAAGCATGGAACCGGGACGATCCATCGCAAAGCGGATACTCCAAAGAAACCACCACAATAAGGCCATACCCGCACACTCCGACATGGGACGTGAGGACATGAGCCAAATGTAGGGGCTGCTTAACACGAGCGCAGGCAGTAAAAGACTCTTCATACCGCTACCCGTCAGACGGTTTGCCAGTAAAAACATCGGAAGCGCGGAGCTTAAGGCTGCCAGGGTATTGAAGACAGATAAAGCTTTAACGGGATTATTCATCCACTGGTTAATAAACCATCCGCCTAGAATAAAATACGGATAACCCGGAAAATGAGGCTGCATAGCGAGTAGATCATACCTATGCAGAGCCAATGTGAAATCGACCTCGTCCCACGTTCGCGCAAAGGGGCTGGCGTAGACAATACTCAGGCACGTCACTCCAGCAATAACCACAGCTGCGAACAGCGCCAACCATGTAGCATTGCGTCTCATACGCCCGCATCATCTCGATTCATCTGTGGATTCACAATGCGCTTGGAGATAGGACGTCTCATTTCTTTATAGATCGCTGGAAGAACGGAGGTTACATATTGTCTGAATTTGATGAAGGATTGCCCCTTCGTACGAACTTGATAGGTGATCGGAATCTCTTCCAAGCGATATCCTTGGCGAACCAGATTCAACGTAAGCACCTGAGCATAGTTATAATCGTGGACAATAACGGCATTCTCCATTGCATCGCGGGAAAACCCGCGCATCCCGGATTGGCCGTCATAAATCCATCTGCGCAGCAGGATCGCCTGCAGCAGTGTGAACGTATAGTTGCCTAAGCGGCGATGCAGCTTCATGCCTTGGATCTGCCCTTTGAAGCGTGAGCCAAAGGTGTAGTCCGCGCGCCTGGCGATGATAGGCGCAAGGACATCGGGAATTTGCTCTGGCGGATACTCATTATCCGCATCAATCATGATGCCAATGTCGGCACCTAGCAGGCAGCATTGCTTCAGCCCTTCACGAACGGCAGCGCCGAGCCCTTTATTGTGCGGGAACGACACGATATGGTCGGCTCCCGCTTCCCGCGCTACGACGACCGTACGGTCCTTGGACCCGTCGTCGATGACGAGCACCTCCACCTCAAACTGGGGGTGGAAAGCTCTCGGCACGCGGGCAATAACCCCGCTGATATTCTCTTCTTCGTTATGCGCAGGCATAAAAACGATGATTTTCTTCTTAGTCATGATGCTTGATAGCCTCCGTTAGAACTGGTCCGCGACTATGGCTCGGGAATGGCGCTCCCAGTAGATAAGCTAGGGTCGGAGCCATGGATACGAGGGAATGCTTTTCATCAATGCGTTTGCCCGCCTCAATCGCCCCACCATGCAGGAAGAAAGGCACATAACGCTCACCTTCATCCAAGTGGCCATGTCCGCCAATACCATCAGCCTGCCCGTGATCGGCACAAATGATAAGTGTCGTATTCTCCATCATGCCGCGCTCTTCAAGCCAGCCGACGAATTCTTCAATTAATTTATCGGCTTCTGCGATTTTTTGCGTGTAATCGTCATATAAAACGCCTCGGCTGTGGCCCGTTTGGTCAACACCAATCAATTGGGCAACGAGTAGATCCGGGTTTTGTTCGGCCATGATCTTCTTCGCCCGTTCGATAATATTTCGATCTGCGACATCGTTGTGCATCACAGCGGTCACACTCTCAACATCGTCTCCCATGGAGTCGATTAAGTGCGCTATGCCGAGCAAACGCCCTTTTTTGCCAACCTTACGCAGCGAATCAAAAATACTTTCAACCCGAATACCCAGCCTCCAAACCATATTGGAGCGAATACCATGCTCGCGCGGGTAAGTACCCGTGAACATCGAAGAGAAACATACCACGGTACGCGCAGGATATACGGTTTCCATTTGGGCATACTCCGTGCCTTCTGCTCGCAGTTTCTTCATAAATGGCGCGTCGGCTTCTTCAAAGCGCTCTTTGCGCATCCCGTCCACGACAATCACAATAACCTTCTTGTTCAGAGCTTGTCCGCCAGCTTGTACATCGCTTGAATCGCGTGTGTACGTAGGGATTTCGGCTGGTTTCCAGTCAAACAAATAGCGGTGGAGAATGAAGCTGTATATCAGCAATCCGCCTGCAAATAGAAGCCCCGTACCCACATCAGCGGAAACGCCAGCCTCAAATTGACGGTAATAATGATTCCAAACGAAAAGCAGCAGCAAGAACTTAGGCATCTGCTCCTGCGCATTGCCGCTAGTTGAGTCACTATTTTTCAGAACAAGCTTCCAGAAACGTGTGAAATTCCACCAAGTCGTCCCAATTCTCAGATGATAGTAAAAAGTGCCCCAGAAATATACCGTAAAGAAGTAGAACAACCCAAGCGCTAGCAAATACAGCGAGAAATCAGACCTCTCCCAAATCAGCAGCGCAGCAATTAACGGCATCCATAAATAATTTCGCAAAAAAAGCGGAAAATCGAAGCAATAATAAAGCACAAAAAGAGGGAGGGTCACGAGCAGCCCCAAACCAGCGGCACTCCAAAAACTAGGATCGGACCATACGCCGATATGATAGAGCAGAAAGACGCCCACAACGAAAATCGGGGTAAATGGTTTTCCCTCATTTAGCAAATTCCAGCATCGAGCTGCGACTATTTCAAACGATGAAGCTTTTTTCATGTTAATCATCCTTCCGTGCGTTGCCATTCAATTATGGTTTTTTGTGACTCGTAAGCCGCCCAATCCAGGTTTTCATCTCGCGCCAACGTAAGGGCATTCGCACAAGTGAATACGCCCCTAACGTATAGGCAAACAGAAATTTAAATGTATGCGACACAAGCGCCGCTCTATAAGCATCCTTACCATCCACACCCAGCAAGACAAGTGACCCGCTCATTGTACTCTCATAGGTACCTATCCCACCTGGGGTAATATGAAAAATTTGTCCAGCAATCGTCATACTATTCGCCCAAACGAGCGAGATTGTCCCTAGCTGCAAGCCGATCATGCGAGCAACAGCAAAGATAACACCAGCTTCTAGGATCCAGCTTAGAGCAATTAAACCTATAATGATGATCCCTTTACCAGAAAGCATTTTTAGATGAAAATAAGCCGAATGCTTCGCTATGAACGGAATTTTACGAATCACAGGCAAGTAATGCGCTGTTGCGAGAATCACCGTTCCCCCAGCCAGCACCGTCACCCATATCCAAGAAGAGGGTAGTCCTAACCGTACGATGCCGATTCCCCCAATGCCAGCAAGCACGAGCATATCAAACAATCGCATAACTGCAACGGAATGGAATGCCTCCTCCCACGATTTTCCCCCATGCTTCATATATAAGCCAGCACGAACGCCATCTCCCGCTTTCACCGGAAGTACATGATTGACGAGCAAGCTATAGCTAATGGCATGAAAATAGATGCTGAATCGCACCTCGGGTCCTGCGTAAATTCGCCAAGCCGCGGCCTTTAAGAGGAAGGAGAGCAGGTAGATGACGAACATGAAGACCAACCATTGCGGTTTATGGAAAAGCAGCCCTACGTCGCGGATCCATTCCTTCGAATCGAACCATTGCCATGTTAATAAAATAGAACAAACGATCAAAAGGATCGCCATGAAACGAAAAATTTGTTTCTTGGTTGGCATATTTGTTGTGACCTTCTTTTAGTTAAGGGCTACCTCAAACTATTTTAGTGTGAGAATGATTATCATGGTCAGTATAGGCGGTTTAGGGGGTTACGTCAACCTAATCTTACTCTTTTGGATAACGAACAAATCACCTTGAGGGTGAAGAATCACGCAGAGCAAGACTGACGAGCGGACAGAATGACTATAGCGATTCTTTATCCGCAGTGTCCTTATATATTTTGTTATCATGCTTATTAGGAGACATGATGGATTTATTCGAAAGAGAGTGAAGCTAAATTATTAATGAAACAATCTATGTCAGCAGGCTTCGAGCAGCTGGTTGTGTTTTCGCCGAAGAGGAAGCCCGGTTACTCGCCTCGGCAGCCCGGACGTCGGACGATCTCATCACCATGGTGGATCGTCGAGTCGCCGGTTTGCCTCTCGAACACGTCATCGGATGGGCGGAGTTTTGCGGACTAAAAATAGCCGTGGATCCAGGAGTCTTCGTACCTCGCCACCGCACAGAGTTTCTCGTTCGTCAGGCCGCAGCCCTCGCACAGTCAGGAGCCGTAGTGGTCGATCTGTGCTGCGGCTCGGGCGCGGTGGGCACAGCACTGGCTGCCGCCTTAGAACGGATCGAGTTGTACGCCACCGACATCGACCCAGCCGCAGTACGGTGTGCCCGCCGCAACGTCACTTCCGCCAGTGGTCACGTATATGAAGGCGACCTCTACGAGCCGCTGCCCGCCATACTTCGAGGCCGCGTCGACATTTTGGTCGCCAACGCACCCTACGTCCCCACCGAAGCGATCAGGCTGCTGCCTCCAGAGGCCCGAATTCACGAATCGTTGGTGGCGCTCGACGGGGGCGCAGATGGTCATAACGTCCAGCGCCGGGTGGCGGCTGCAGCGCCAATCTGGCTGGCACCGGGTGGCCATCTTCTGGTCGAGACTAGCCAGCGGCAGGCGTCGCAGACAGCCAAAATTTTCGCTAGTAATGGGCTGATCCCGCAGGTGGCCAGATTAGACGAACTGGACGCCACAGTCGTAATAGGAACCAGGCCCGGCCTGTCCGCAAACGAGAGGTGAACCTTGCTTGGCAGAGCAGCCAGTAGTAAATAAAAACCCAGTCTAACACTTTATTTTGGTGTTTTGACTGGGTTTTTGTTTATAGATTTGTTCGATTGTGAATGAATTGTGTTCATTACTCTCATTTTTCGGGTGGGCAATACCTTTTATACTAAATATAAAGGTGTTATTGAAATGAAAGGCGGTTTATCCCGATGAAGCCTGAAACTAGCATGGCTCCCCAAAAGCTTTCTTCACGCAAAATAACAACAGCATTCACCCTGAAAGGACGCTGGGAATCGCCCATAGCTGGGTATCTATTTATTTCCCCGTGGTTACTTGGATTTCTGCTGTTAACCTTATGGCCGATGATTCAGTCGATGTATTACTCTTTCACGAAATATACGTTGTTAGATGCGCCAGAATGGATTGGCTTAAGAAATTATGAGCGCATTTTTGCAGATGATGAAATGTTTCGTCAATCATTGAAAATAACGATTCTTTTCGTCGTTTTATCCGTGCCCATCAAACTCTTCAGCGCCTTAATGGTTGCGATGGTGCTCAACAAGAAAATAAAAGGGATTTCTGTTTATCGAACGTTCATCTATTTGCCTTCACTAATAGGGAGCAGCATAGCTGTAGCTATTCTCTGGCAAAATATTTTCGGTATTAACGGTTTTATCAATCGATTTTTAAGTTATTTCGGTATTGATGGAATCAGTTGGATTAGCAATCCCAATACGGCACTAGGCACCTTAATTATTCTGGTTGCTTGGCAGTTTGGTTCTTCGATGGTTATTTTCCTAGCCGGATTAAAACAAATACCTGCCGAGTTATACGAGGCTTCTTCCGTGGATGGGGCATCTAAAGTCAGACAGTTTTTCAGTATTACCTTACCAATGCTGTCGCCTGTTCTGTTATTTAATCTCGTGCTGCAGACAATCGGTTCCTTTCAAATGTTTACCCAAGCCTTCATCATTACGAAAGGCGGACCGATTAACTCCACCTATATGTACGCTTTATACCTATATGATCGCGCTTTTTCAAGATATGAAATGGGTTATGCTTCCGCTCTGGCATGGATACTCCTAGTGGTGATTGCGATCGTAACAGCTTTAATTTTCGCCTCATCCCGTTACTGGGTGTTCTATGAAACAGAAGGAGGGAGAAGAAAATGAGAAACCAGCTAATTGGCGCACGGACTTTTCGAACGCATTTCTTATTAGCACTGTTTAGTCTAGTCATGATATATCCCATGTTATGGTGGGTGGGAGCTGCCTTTAAATCGAATGCGGAGATGAGCTCGCCCAGTTTCTTTCCTACGGAATGGTTATGGAGTAACTTCAGCCAAGGTTGGGTCGCCATTCCTAAGTTTACCTTTACTCATTTTTATCTGAATACCTTTGAACTGATTGCAGGTGTTCTTGTAACGTCTATCATTTCCTGCAGCTTGGTGGCTTTTGGTTTCGCTCGATTGGATTTTCCGCTAAAAAATTTCTGGTTTTCCATTCTGATGGTCACCCTGATGCTGCCAAGTCAAGTGACACTGGTTCCCCAGTACATCATGTTTAATACTTGGGGTTGGGTCAATACGTATCTGCCTTTCTATGTTCCACATGCACTAGCAGGCGGTATCGGAGGACCCTTCTTCATCTTCCTGTTGGTACAGTTTATTCGCGGGATTCCGCGGGAGCTGGATGAATCGGCCAAAATGGACGGCTGCAGCTGGTTCGGCATTTACCTACGAATTGTACTGCCATTAACGAAGCCCGCACTTGTAACGGTCGCCATTTATTGTTTCCTTTGGAATTGGGACGATTTCTTCGGACACTTGCTGTATATCAATTCGGTGAGCAAATACACCGTCGGTCTTGCTTTGAAGCTGTTCGTCGACAGCCAATCAGCGCTTCCGTGGGGACAATTACTTGCCATGTCGCTCGTTTCTATTATTCCATCACTGATTCTCTTTTTTATGGCGCAGCGCCATTTTGTTGATGGCATTGCTTCAGGTGCAGTGAAAGGATAGAATAATATAATAATGAAAAAGGTTGCGCTTCCTGCAGCCTTTTTTCCACTTTTATGGAAGTAAATGAGGAGGAGCTGCTGTGTTTAACTTATTCAAGCGCGTTCGAATCGGCCGCTTGTTCTTTGGAAGCTTCGCCGCGTTCATTGCCGTGCTGCTGCTCATTTCCTCCTGGATCAGCTACAGCCTAACTTCACGCGAGTTAGCTGACAATACCGCCAATTATCAGCAGGATCTGTTAAATGAATTGAATAAGCGCTTGGTCACTCAGTTGAACTCTATTGAGCAAATGTCTCTCGCAGCCTCCAGAAATATCGATATTATCGGATATGATCCTTTGGAGACTGACTTATTTGAGCTAAAAAAGCGTAAGGAAGATTTGGCTAATCTACTTGCCAGCATTACCTACAGCACGACAATGGTGCAATCCATTTATTTATATATCGAACGCCCGTTTGTGACAGATGCGCAGGGGCCAATTCGCGTCTATGACTTAAAGAGGGTGAAGGATGAGGATTGGTTTTCGGACATCCAAAATAATGATTTTGCCTGGGTAAAAGAACGGACTATTCAAACCAATAAAGGCTCGCTATCGGTTACTAGCTTTGCAAGAAAGCTTTACAATAACTCAGGTATCTATTACGGCTTGCTCTTGCTCAATGTGAAATCATCTGAGATCCAGAATTTGATTCGAGGTGAAACGGAGGGAAGAAGCAGACTGTTAGTTTACGATGGCGGCAGAACCATTGCTGCAATCGGTGATCCCAACTTACAAAAGAGTGAGCTGGAGAAGATTAGGTTGATTAAGGAGAAGTCCGGAAGTGTTCATTTAAAAGCGAAACAACAAAATGAATCCTTACTCGTTTGGAGTAAATCCCCCTCGAACTGGACACTGGTTGAGGTGACACCGTGGAAGAACATTGTCCATGGCAGTATTCGATTAGCGCTTATTCTTCTAACTGTAGGTCTATCCGCGATTTTTATCGCTTCCTTTTTCACTTTCTTTATATCCAGACAATTCACCAACCCCATTCGACTTTTGGTTGCTTTTATGAATAAGCTTCCCGACCGGGGTCTTGTTTCGGACTTGCCTTCGGATTATACCAATGAGTTTGGAAATTTATTTAACGGCTATCGTAAACAAATGGAACGGATTGAGGAACTTTTAACATCATTGAAAGCTCAACACAAGCGCCAACGCGAAGCCGAAATTAAGGCGCTGCAGGCCATGATCAATCCCCATTTTCTGTACAACACATTGGATCAATTAAATTGGCTAGCTATTGATTCCGGCCAAACTAAAATCAGTAAGATCCTTTCCTTAATGGGTAAAATGTTTCGCATCGGCCTATCCAATGGTGAGACATTGATTCCCATCGCAGACGAGATGACGCATGTCGAATGTTATTTACAAATTCAGCAGATTCGTTGGGGCGATCGCTTGGCATTCACCATCTCCGTCGATGAAAAAGCCAAAGATCTCTATATACCGCGACTTACCCTGCAGCCTTTTATCGAAAATGCGATCATCCACGGTTTTCATGGGCGAAAGAAAGGAGAAATCCGAGTAAATGTGCAGCTGCTAGGGCAAGACATCCAATTTCAAGTTTGGGATGATGGCGTTGGGCTGCGACCCGATTGGGATCAACCTAAGGCAAGGAAAACAGGCGGTTATGGATTACGAAATGTGAAAGAACGAATTGAGGCTTATTTCGGGCCTCCTTATGGGGTCCATATTACAAGCTCTGAAGGCAGGGGCACCGAAGTCACCATTCTATTGCCGCAAATCCAAAATAAAGAAGAAGTCGAGGAGAGGTATCATGTGGAAAATACTCATTATTGATGACGACTTTCAAGTGTTGGAAGGTATGAAGAAGGCGATTCCTTGGGAGTCCATTGACGCAGAATTAGTTGGTGAAGCCAGTGATGGCGCCGAAGGTCTAGAGATGGTCCGACAAACTCAGCCGGATATCGTGATTACGGATATTTACATGCCTGTGATGAACGGCCTGGAAATGATCGAGAAGCTCCGAGAGAATAACTTTCCCGGTGAACTGATTATCCTTAGCGGTTACGCCGATTTCCAGTATGCACGGCAGGCTTTGCGGCTGCAGGTTAGTGACTACTTGTCCAAGCCCGTAACCATTGAAGAACTGGGGGCTGTGCTAGCCAAAGTCATTAAAGAACTGGAATCGAAAGAACTGAAAAAAATAGAGCAAGAAGAAGTCAAAAGAAGACTGATGATGTATGAGCCCTTTGTGCAGCAAGAATGGCTCAAGTCGGTCATTACCGGCACCTTTAATGAATCGATTGCCGCGGAAAGCATTCTGCTATCTGAACAAGCCTACTGGCTGCAAAGAAACCATCTTGTGATGGGTATAGAGCTGATGAGCACTGTTCGCACGGCTAACCTATCGCTAATCGATTGGAATTTATTTCGTTTTGCATTAGCCAATATTATTAGAGAAATCTTAGCTGAAGATTGGCCTGAGTCTGACTTCATTGAGCTTCACAGCCATCATGCCGCGATTATGTTTCATATGGAGCGTTCGAGTGTAATAGATGACGTTATGCGTAGGATACAATTGATTGGCGAGCGTATCACGGACTGTGTCCTTACTTATCTACGTCTAACGATTCGTCTAGGGTTAGGCCAGATGAAGGAATCATGGCAGGAAATATCGGATTCCACCGAGGAGGCCTTTCTAGATTTATTACAAATGACCATCATCCCGCCGCTTGCACGAGAACATCCATCTACGGTTCCATCAGAGAAGGAACTTGCTATTCGTCCAATTAAGTTTTATCAAGAGCTTGCGGAAGCGATTGTCTATTCCAAGGAAGAAACTGCTGCACAGATTGTGGAAGCTTATATCAACCGTCTGCAAACCATGTCAACCATAACCCCGGCTTACTTGCAGTATTTATGTACAGAGCTGTGGACCATATTTGCTTACTCCTTATACAGCGTAGGTATTGTGCTCGATGAACTGTTTCCAGAAATGAAGCTGCAGCCGGAAATTATTCAAATCCAAACACCAGAGCAATTGCAGCAATGGCTGCGGGGCAAAATTCATATTATTGCAACGAGCCGCCATTGGAACGAGAATTCCAAACATAAAGAAGCTGTTGATTTCATGATTCAATATGCGCATGATCACTATGCCGAAGAGATCAGCTTGGAAGATATGTCGAAGCAGCTTTACTTGTCTCGCAATTATTTGAATCAAATATTCAAGAAAGCGACCGGTGAAACGTTCACGAACTACGTCATACAAGTACGGATGAAGAAGGCGCAAGCCCTTCTAGCCGAAGGCAAATATCTGATTTATGAGATATCCGAAAAAGTTGGCTATAAAAACGTCCCTTATTTCAGCTCTATTTTCAAAAAATATAATGGAATTAGCCCGAGTGAAGTAAGTAAGAGTGGGTTATAACCGGGAATGTACCTATTCGTCGCCATATTGTGATCAATAGTGAAAGAAGTGTGTTCATTACTCTCCTTTTTCTTCTTTTCAGTTGTCCTATAATTAAATTGTAAAGATAATGAGGTAGTGAAAGGGGATTTTCAATGAAAGTGCAGATGAGAAAATGGAGCATGCTCTCGATGACTGCCATGATAGCGCTGTCCCTAAGTGCATGTGGTTCCGGAAATACACCAAGTACTGCGGGAAGCAGCCCTGCTGCAACTGCAGCACCCGCGGCTACAACCTCCCAGCCCGTTAAGCTTCGCATTGTATGGTGGGGTTCACAGGCAAGGCACGACGCTACATTAAAAGCACTAGATGCGTATACAAAGAAACATCCGAACGTGACCTTTGAGCCAGAATTTTCTGGGTTTGATGGCTACGCGGATAAGCTAGCTACTCAAGCTGCAGCCAAAAATGCTCCGGACATTATCCAAATGGATCCAGCATGGCTAGCCGAGTATGCAGGCAGAAACCAGCTGGCTGACTTATCCAAAGGCATTCGCACTGAAGATATCGACAAATCGCTCGTGGATTCAGGCAAATTTAAAGATAAGCTTTATGCCATCGCGCTAGGCAATAATGCAACTGGCATGATCTACAATAAGAATGCCGTCGATAAACTAGGGATTACACCTCCCAAAAACGGCTGGACATGGGATGAATACTTCCAATTTGGTAAAGATGCTAAAGCTAAGCTTGATAAAGACAAATATGTGTTGATGGATGCAACATCCGATTACACCACGTATTCCGCCTATCAAATTAGTCAGGGTAAAGGCTACCCGATCACCGAGGACGGCAAATTTAACTTCGATAAAGATACATGGCTGACCTTTGTTAAGAAATATGCTGAGCTGCGAACAGCCGGAGTTATTCCTCCCGCAGAAATCGCTAGCACAGACAAAGAGTCTGATGCTAAGCTCGATTTAATGAACAATGACAGCGTATTGATGAAACGTACTTTCGCTGCGCTATTCCCAGGGTACGAGGGTGTAAAGCCAGGGGCTTACTCACTTGTTTCTCAGCCTAAAGGAACAAAGTCCAGTGGTTGGCTGAAGCCTTCTATGTTCTGGTCAGTAAGTGCTGATTCCAAGTATGCGGAAGAATCCAAGAAATTCATCGATTGGTTCGTGAATGATAGCGAAGCTGCTGACATTCTAACAACTACAAGAGGTGTGCCGGTTTCCAAGAAAATGCTTGAATACCTAACACCTAAGTTAACTCCCGCAGATAAATTGCAAATTGAACTTATTAAAACTGTTGCTCCTGACGCTCAACCCTTCAATGCTGGGGCTAAAGGTTGGAGTAATTATACAGCTAAAGATTATAAGAGTATCGGTGAAAAAGTGATGTTCGGCAAAATAACGCCAGAAGCTGCCTATGAGGAGCTTGTGAAAAAGGCAAAAGATTATCAATAATCCGTGAATGGAGAGCCTCTTTAGAGGCTCTTTATTTTTGGTTTTGCTGCCTTTGGAGCAGAACGCAAAAAAGAACGACCCTCAACGTAATGTTAAGAGGCCGTTCTTCGAGAATGCTATTTGTGCAAGCTAAGCTTACAGTTTTACAACGTTCTCAGCTTGTGGTCCGCGGTTGCCTTGAACTACGTTGAACTCAACGCGTTGGCCTTCGTCCAAAGATTTGAAACCTTCGCCAGTGATTGCGGAGAAATGTACGAATACATCGTTGCCGCCTTCAACTTCGATAAAGCCAAATCCTTTTTCTGCGTTAAACCATTTTACTGTTCCTACTGCCATGGGTAATACCTCCAAAGTTTTATTAACATGTCTTTTTTCTTGTTTCGAACAAAAAAATTACACATTGGAAAAGGTTTCATTAACTTAATGATAACCCTTTGCAATACGCAATTCAGGGTGAATCTTTAAGACTTAACATTACTTTACCACACAATATCGTGTAATGCAATTATCCCTAGAAGGGATTTCTTGCTAAAGATAAGAACTCTTCCCTGTCCTCTAATTTCAAGGCAATAGCTAGTGCTAATGCGACATCTTTCGACGGCTCGATTCGACCATTTTCGATAGAATTAAGGATGGAATAGCTGATTCCTGCCTTCTCGCCGAGCTTTCGGAGAGTTAGATTCTGCTGCTGTCTGAGCTCTTTTAATTTCGTGTGAAACGCCAATGTTGCGCCCTCCTCAGCCATTTTGGTTGCCTTGCTGTCTGCGAATTTCAGCTTTAATTTTGTCGAATGGGTCCTGCCAATGGGGGGGCTTGATGGTCTTGCCGGTCTCATTTTTATGAACTTGTCCATCGGGCCATACCTTGGACATATTTGCATGCTGAACAATATCAAAAATCGGTCCAGGCTCCACGCCCATTTCAACCAACGTACCAAGGACAAAATATAGCTCATCGATCATTGCATCCACTTCATCTTCCAGTGTGGCTGCTTCTTTAAACTCCTGGAGTTCTTCTTCCATCCAAGCTAGACGAGCCGCTTTGCGGCTATCGGAAAGGCGCTGTGGGGATGTGCCTACTGGATGCTCAAACGTTTCATGAAACTTTTTAACATCATCAAATGCTTTTTTTAAGGTCATTGCGATTCTTCTGCTCCCTTGCAAACGGTTTTCTTTTATATACCATTTAAAAGTGCCCTCGGTCAACAAAAAGCCCTAACTCGATTGATCCTATCGATAGTGAGGCTTCACCATGAAAGGAGATCGAGTGAGAGCTTGAGGAGGTAGATTGAGGCTTAAGCGCGGAGAGAGGCTAACAGGCCGCGCAAACGCGCGCAGCTTGTCCAATTTTATAAACGACGACCTTTTATGAATCTATCTTTCCAGTATCCCTTGTTTAAATCACTTATAACTACACCGGAGCTTGTCGTGTTGCTAATGAATTTACCATTCCCTATATAGATGCCAACGTGATTTATTCGGCCTGGTTTGCTCACGCTAAACAGAATGAGATCGCCTTTTCTTAATTGCGATTTATACTTAACGGGAGTTCCTACTTTTGCTTGTGCGCTCGATCCCCAAGGGATCGTGATGCCATTTTTTTTGAAAACGAGCTGTGTGAACGCGGAACAGTCTAATTTTAAATGTTGGATGTCGCGGACACCGAAACGATATCTCACTTTGCCGACATAGGACTTGGCTGTACGGATAATGTTATCTGCTCGCGTCGCACCTATCGATGTACTTGTTGCGTCAAGAGCATCTATAGAGCTGCCTGCTTCGACGGCTGCATGAGCAGACTGCGGACTAAGGAACATCGTTCCTGAAGTTAACAAGGAAAGGCTTAGGCTTATCCCCACTAACGATTTGCTAAGGCGGTTGTTTTTCACTAATAGCTTGATTGGACTTCCTCCTTCATGGATCGTGTTGTGATGGGCTTGTTTGACCCTGATTCCACCTTACCACACCACGATCATCCAGCATTTACCTGAAAAGGGAGAAAGTCAAGCCACGCCTAGCATTATCCGACATTCTTAGAATTTCATGAGAATTTGATGAAAATCATTCCCTTGACACATATTTATCCGGTTTATCACCTGCGTTCTCCTGGCGATATTCCGACGGGGTTACGCCGTACTTTTTGCGGAAAACTTGCGAGAAATGCCGCATGTCATGGTACCCGATACGTTCGGCCACGTCAGCGAGCTTGAGCTTGGGATTCAGCAGCAGCTGCTTCGCCTGCTCCAATCGCAGGTGAATAACGTACTCCTTGAAGCCTTGACCCGTCTTCTGCTTAAAAAGCTGGCTGAAGTAGACAGAGTTTAGGTAAACGATCGAAGCGACCTTCTCTAGCGATAGATCGGCATGGTAGTGCGTACGGATATATTGCAGGGCAACTTCTATGGAGCGATCGCTGCCGCTGGCATGGTGCTCGTAGACCTGCGTCGTAGACGCTTGCCTCATGCGCTGTACTTCTGCCGGCACTGCCTGGAAGCAGTCGATCAGCTCGGAGCTCATCATCTGGAAAGGCACCTTCAGGTACTTCACGAGATGGCTACGCAGCTCATCCACCAGCAGGGTCAGACTGCCACCTTCCGGCAGCGTAACTAGTCCTAGCAGGCTTTTGCTGTCGTGCACCGTCACGAAGCCCTTGCCGTAGCGCTCGATAAGCTCAAGCAGGACGTTCTCGATAATAAAATTTTCGAGGAAGACAGGCTTATCCGTCTCCATTTTAACCATGATGAGATGAAAATAAGGGTGCTGCTCCATGAAGGGCCCCATATCGATGCGGCCCGTGTCCAAACCCTGCGCAAAGCGCTGGAAAACGGCTTCCTGCAAGTATTTGCGGTTGGCCTTCAGCAGTTCAGCCTCTTCGATCAGCTCCGTATCACGCGTAACTTCTTCGCTAAGCTTGCTGATCATTTCAATCAAAACCTCTTTGCCGATCGGCTTAAGCAAATAGTCCTTCGCCCCTAACCGCACTGCCTCCTGGGCGTAGGCAAACTCCGAATAGGCCGAAATGACAACCCATTTCACATGGGTGTGGCGGCTTCGAGACATATTCATAAGCTCTAGACCGGTCATGCCCGGCATCAGAATATCCGTGAGAACGATATGAATCGGATGGCTGCGCAGCAGCGTGACGGCTTGCTCCGCATTCGCGGCCAGATGAACCCGATGCTCGGGGAAACGATTCTGCAGCGTACGCTGAATGCCCTCTCGTATGACTGTTTCATCATCTACGATGAGAATGTCCATGGTTTACATTCCTTTCCGAGGAAGCGGCATCGCGATGATGACCGTTGTTCCTTCCCCTTGCTTACTATGAATACGGAGCCCGTAGGCATCTCCGAACATTAACGCTATGCGGCGGTGAACATTGGTGAGTCCAATGCCCCGTCTCGTTATCACTGAAGGACTTGCCGCTTGAACAGGGCTTGGCGCTATAGGCTGCTCCATTTTCATCGAAGCCACCATACCACTTACCTGCGTTGTATCCGCGCGCAGCAGCTCCTGCATTTCCTCTAGGGTGCTCTCTTGGATGCCTACCCCGTTATCCTTAATAATGATATGAAGCTCTTGCTCATGAACCTCCGTAAATACACGGAGATTACCCGGCTCACGGGATGGCTCCAGCCCATATTTAACGGCATTCTCGATGATCGGCTGCAAGGTCATTTTCGGGAGGATGACATCCAGATAATCGGGATCAATTTGTATGTCTGTGCTAACCCTACCCTCTAAACGGCTTTCAATTATCGTGATATAATGCCGCATTTGATCCAGCTCCTGCCGCAGCGTCGTCTTAGACGCTTCCTGCCAGTCGCTGCTGTATCGAAACATATGGGACAGGGCTAAGATCACCTTGCCCAATCGATCGTTCTCCCGCTCATCCAGCATCCAATAAATCATATCCAAGGTGTTGTAGAGGAAATGAGGGTTAACCTGCGATTGAAGCGCCTGCAGCTCCGCATTCTTCTCACTCATGGAAGAGAGTGTAATGCGTTCGATAAGCTCATCCATCCGATTCACCATTCGGTTAAACGATGAAACCAACGAATTAATTTCCTCAAACGACTTCACCGTCACCGATCCTTTGAAATTCCCCATCTCCACTTGCTTCATCTCGCGGATGAGAAGCTTGAGCGGTGATGCGATGTTGCGGGAAATAATGCTCGCCAGGACCGTCGATAGAATGACCAGTGCAATAATAACGAGGTATAAATACTCTCTAGTCCTCACAACCTCGGCGTTGATATCCTCTTTTGGAGTCAAACCAAGCACGGTCCAATCGGACATCTTCGCTTTCGCGGCGACGAGGAGATGATCCGTTCGATCATCAACGATGATCTCATTCGCTTGAGGACGCGAAAGCCCGCTGAAAGAAGGCGGAATGACCTTCTCTTCCGCAGTAGAAGCGATCATCCGATCTTCCCGGTCAACAATGTACACTTGACTGTTCGGGCTGATGGTAACGTTCGAAAGAGCGGCAAGAATCGGCTGCGGATTCGTTTCAATGAGCATAACGCCTATCACCCGATGGTCGGTTAAATCATACAGCTTGCGCCCGAATATGAATAACGGATCCTTCTGAAACTGATTGATGACAGAGCCTTGGAAAAGCCCAAGCCATACCATTTCTCCCGAGGAGTCCTGCAGCTTCCGGTACCACTCCGAGGATGGATAGTTCGTGTCCATAACACTATGGAATCCTCGTTCGTAATTATAGTTTTTGCCGGCATTCGTAATCACATGAATTCCGACAATATCATCGCGCGAGTAATAGATAGCCCCTAAGATATTGGTAATCGTGCGCTCATTAATAATGCTAATAGCTTCATCCTTATTGGTGTCGCGATCTTGGATTAATCTGAGCAGCTCAAAATTGCTGTTCAGGGATTTCGTAATACTGTCATAGCCTTGCAGCAGCAAATCAAATAAACCTACCGTTTGAGAAATATTTTTCTCCGCCAAATCACTAATTTTGCTATGGATAATATCCGTCGTCTTCTTATAATAGAGCACGCTTCCCAGGAGAACGAGGACTAACATACAGGAGATAAATAGTAGAAATAGCCGGTTATGAATGGAGTGTATGCCTCGTGTCACTTCGTTGTCGGTCCCCTTTCGTTATACGCTACTTCCTATTTTATCATAGGCATCCCAAGAAACAGCAAAAAGAGAGGGGTGAAATTAACCCTTCACCGCTCCCGCTACCATACCTTTTGTAATTTTATCAGCTAACAAGAAATAGATGAGAATGACCGGCAGCGCGCCCAGTACAAGGAAGGCACCGATTGCTCCGTAATTAACCGAATATTGACTGACGAAACTGTTGACACCGAAAGGAAGCGTCTTGAGCCGCTCGGACGAGATGAAAGTCGCCGCGAGAATGTATTCGTTCCAGATACTAATGAAAGTTAAAATACAGACTGTCATCATTGGAGGAATGGAAATCGGTAAGATGATACTACGGAAGATCCGGAAAACCCCCGCGCCATCCATGACGGCGGATTCCTCAATCTCACTCGGAATGGATTTCATAAATCCACTGAGGATAAAGACCGCAATCGGCGTCTGGAACGCTATATAAGGTAGAATGATCGAAATATGCGTGTTCAGTGCGTGTAGATTTTTGAAAATAATCATGAGCGGCAATAGCGTTGCCTGCAGCGGAACCATCATTCCGATGAGGAAGATGACCATCACGACCTGACCGTATTTCCACCGGAATCGGGCGATTGCGAACGAGGTAAGGGAACTGAGTAGCAGGACGCTCGCCATCGTAACCGAAGTGACGAATAAGCTGTTTTTCAAATATTGAAAATAGTGTCCCGCCTTGATCGCATCGGTAAAATTCTTCCATTGAAGCGTATGAGGGAGAGCAAAAAATTGGCCCGACAGGATTTCTTCATTGCTTTTTAATGAGTAAATGGCCAGCCAAAGCAGCGGATATACTTGCGTAACCACAAGTAGAGAAAGAAAGGCGATCACGATGATTTTGACGATAGAGAGGCGTTTGCGTCTCCGAATGGTTGCAGGCTTAGCCGAAGCTATTTCCCGTGCGGTCTGCATGGTAACACTCCCCTCCTTCATGAAAATCTTCTCTCTAGTCGGTTGAATACCGCATTAATAATAACCGTTGCGATCAAACACATGCCGACCAAGAAAGCCGCAATCGCGCTTCCGTACCCATATTTCATGGAGAGGAAGGACATGTTGTACATATGCGTGGAAATCACGTCTGTCGCGTGTGCCGGTCCCCCTGCGGTCATGACCATGACCATGTCGAACGCTTGCAGCGAGCCAATGAAGGCGAGGACGATCGATATTTTAAAAATCGGAATATTCATAGGGAAAGTAATGTGCCAGTCGGCTTTAAGCCCCTCGGCTCCGTCAATCCGGGCTGCCTCATAAATATCAGCAGGGATGTTCTGAATACCGGTAAACTGGATCAGCGTATGGTAACCCAAGTACTGCCATAGGGCTACAAAATAGAGAGAATACATTGCAATCTTAGGATCTGTCAGCCACGATCTCGTCCAACCATGTAAATTCAACATATCGAGCACTTGATTGAGCATGCCCCCCATCGCGGCGGGGTTATAAATGGTTTTCCACAATTGACCGATGATAACGACGGATAAAATAACAGGTAAAAAGTAACTCGAAACGAGAAAATTAGGTTTTTTAATAAATCGGTTCAGGAGAATAGCTACACCTAAAGCGACCGGAATTTCGGCCATGGAAAACACAGCAAACATCAATGTACGGCGAACAGACGGCCAGAATACAGGGTCTGCGAAAAGCAGCGTTTGAAAATTTTTGAAACCGACGAATGTTGACTCGCCAATTCCGTTCCAATCCAGCAATCCACTGTAAAGAGACACGAGAATCGGGACGAAAACGAGACTAACATAGATCAGCAAACACGGTAATACAAACATGGCAATTGTCCACTTGGAGACTCTTAACACATTCACTTGGCTCGCCTCCTTTCTGGCATATACCAATCGGAATTCACCTTCAGCCCTTTGCGGCGCTCAAGATAAATTCCGATTCGGCTGCTAATTCATCTTATTTTTTATTCGTTTCGTAAGCGGTTTGGTGTTCTTTACCTACTTCAGCAGGATCTTTCTTCTGTACGAAAAGGTTTTGGATACTTGTTAAGTGTCCTTGCGCTGTTCCTGGGTTCATCGTATTGTCGAACGCAAGATCGCCACCTTTTACTTGTTTGAACAAACCAAGCACTTCCATCGCCATATCGGAGTAACCAGCGGCTTTGAAGTCGCCATCTACTTTTTGTGCGATACCTACAGCGCCTTTTACAGCGAAAGCTTCTTTAGGGAAGTTCAGCATGAAGTAGTTCAAGAAATCTTTGGTTTCTTTCAAGTGTTTGCTGTTTGCAGATATAGCGAACGCGCTTCCTGGAGCAAGCATGAACTCGTCTGGGTTCCCTTTACCTTTAACCGTAGGGAATTTAAACACGCCAACTTTACCATTAACGGAAGATGTTTCGATTCCGCCCGTTGCCCAGCTGCCCATGAAGTACATAGCGGCTTTGCCGGTTTTGAACAAGTTTTCGCCTGCGTTGTAGTCAAAAGATGTTGCGCCCTCTTGGAATGCGCCAGCTTGAACCAGGTCTTGGAAGCTGCTTACTGCTTCTGTGAATGCCGGATCAGCGAACGTCTTTTTGCCATCAACAACAGATTGTAGGAAGCCAGGACCGCCATTTGTGCGAAGCAGTACGTTCATGAACAAGAAGGAACCTGTCCAGGAATCTTTTTCACCGATCGCCATTGGCTGAATGCCTTTACCTTTGAGTGTTTTTACCGTTGCAACCATTTCTTCGAAAGTCTTCGGCACTTCAACGCCAGCTTGCTTGAATAGATCTTTATTGTAGTAAACAACGGCAATATTGTTACCGTCAGGTAGTGCGTAGATATTGTTGTTAAACGTGTACCAGTTCAGAATGCCTTCTTGGAACGTCCCTTTTAATCCGTTTTGATCCACCATGTCGTTCAGTGGCGCGAACAGGCCAGCATCGACGAAAGGCTTCATTTGCGCTGCCGGATTCACGATCGTGATGTCGGGAACTTCTTTGGAAGCGGCTTGTGTTTTGAGCTTCAGCTTTTGTTGATCCGTGTTCAGGGAGTCAAGCTCGATCTTGATGGTCGGATTTTTCGTTTGGTAATCGTTAACGATTTTCTTCAACATGCCGTTCTTTGGATCGGTTGGATCCGGATATATATTCTGGAACGTGATCGTAATGTTCTCCTGCTTTTTAGCTTGTGCTGTCGCAGCCGGTGCCGTGCTTGTGTTCGTATCTGTTGTGCTGCCGCTCGTGCTTCCACCTGCACCGCAAGCTGTTAAGCTGATAGCTAGAAAGCTAGCTGCAACGACGCTTAGTGCTTTATATTTAGTTACCAATGTGAATCCCCCTCGTTTGTTGGTTGTTCTTGATGTCCTTATTATCGCTCGGAAACGGTAACCCTTACAATGTGGGAACTATAGGCATGATGTTTGATTTTTATAGGTTTATGTTGGAAGTGGAGTATGGGGAGGTGCTGGGGGGAGATTGTCGGAATAATGAGGCGAAGTTGCTGGGGGGGAGTGAAGATTGGAGCGGCAAGTGGAGTGATTGCTGGAAGTGATAGGTGGGAGCGACTGCTGGAGTTACATGTGGAAGGACGGAAGCGATCAAGTTGTATTTTGTACAACAATAATCAGGTTAAACCGCCTTTTAGAGGCAAATGTTGCAGAAAATACAACAGTTTCGCCTAAGAGAGTCCATTTGGGGTGAAATGCGGCAAAGTTGTTGTACAAAGTACAACATTTCTAGTTTAAGGCGATGATATCCAGAATAATGTTGTACGCTGTACAACTTGCAGACATCAGACTTTACTATTAGATCCCTTTATTACCACAAAATGAGAGGATTCATCTAATGTCAAAGCATTTTGTTACAATTTCGAACCCTCGATTATTTCATTCGGCATCCTAAACCAGCATAAGTTAAACGAAATTTCGAGCTCAGAACCTCTTATCTATCGTCTATCACCCATCACTTCTCACACTTCTCACTTCACACCTCCCTCACCCTAGCCTCTCACTTCTCATCTCCTATATTTTATTTCTTATGCCTTATCTCTTATTTCCTATTTCCTATTTCCTTTCCCTATCTCCAATCTCCTATCTCCAATCTCCTATCTCCTATCTCCTATCTCCTATCTCCTATCTCCTATCTCCTATCTCCTATCTCCTATCTCCTATCTCCTATCTCCTATCTCCTATCTCCTATCTCCTATCTCCAATTATTTTCAACTATATCTTCAATTTCAAATCCTCCAGTTACTTCTCAAATCTCCCCCTCTTCCGAACCCATACCAACACCCAACTTAGCCTCTCCTAATCCGCTCACTCCACAAAAAAACAAAAGCCATCTTCCCTTCCGGCTGATCGATATGTTTTCACATTCCCAAAGCCTATAAGTACCCTTACAATAACAATCAAATTCCTATTTTTAATAATAGCTTCCTATACAGTAAAAAAGATCAACCTCTCTCGCTAGTCCAACGAGTAAGAGATTGATCTTTAAAGATAAATGATGAGTGCAGCTTGTAAAGACTAGTAAGCCTTCGGAACCTCGACTCTGTGTGTTACACCGTCTTCGGTAAAATAGATATGCGTGTCGAAGCCTTGATCATCCATGAAATAGGACACGTATTTCGGCTCGCCGTGCTTGATCGGCACAAGGAGTGTAGCAATGCGGTGGCTGCGTGCCGGCTTGGTCGTTGCTTTGAGATGCCAGTGCAGCGGCAGTCCCTCGATTTCGGCTGGATCCACATCCGTAAAGCCTTGATGCTGCGTCAGCTCCAGCTCACCGGATGAGCAATAGACGAAACGCCCGTCCATATCCGCCTTGCGGCCCTGGACTTTGAAAGTCTGCCCGTTCAGCTTCATTTCATAAAGCGTCTGGAACAGCCATTCAATAGAGCCTGCCTGCGACAGGTCGATATGGTCGACGACAACAACGTACGTGCCGAAGAAGTAGAGTTCGCGTACGTAACGCTCCAAATTCGGAACGTACTCCTTGTAAGCTGCTGTTGCGTTACTACGGGAATAACCGTAGCCTTTGCGCTGCTCGGCAACTTCAACAAACCCATTTGCTGCCATGTTCAGCACTTTGTTCTTCTCGGCATATTGACCCAAACCGTCAATCAAAATATTGTTCGTCGAGCGCGTCTGTCTGCGCCAGTTCATGTGCATCGTGCTGCTGAATGCCACGTAATAACCGCTTTCAATGGCAAGCGGTTCCCCGTAAGCATGCAGCAGGAAGCCGTTCTGGTCGCCATGACTATGGCTGACAGAGCCGTATTTGCTGCTCTTCGTCAGCAGCATGATATGGCGCTCTGGATCGGCCATTTGCGAGTGAAATGCCACCCAGCCGATATCGCGGAACCATTTGACCGGCTCGATATTCGCATCTGTTGGGGCGATAGCTTCCACTTGCGGATAATCATGACGGTAGACCATTTCGTCGAAACGGAAATCCCACCAACCATAGTTGTAAAATTTCATTTCCGAATCGGTATCCGTCTCACGTACCCGCTCAAAATACCACTGGTATAGTCCATTACCAGTCACACCAGCGAACTGACGGATGTTAAAGCCAGTTTTCAAGCTAACTGGATCACCAAGGGTCGATTGGTCGCCGAAGCTTGCGCGAAGGGTATCCGGACTGAATGCGTATAGCGGGAAATCGCCTGTTTTCGCGAAAAATGGTCTTTTATAAAAGTTAATGCCTGTATATTTCTTCAGCAAATTCATCGCTTCCGTAACAAAAGCCATCCCGGTCGTCCAATACATCGGACCTTCCGCCCAGCCTCCGTCCGGTCCGCCCCAAGGAGAATATAAGCACGCATAGTATTCAAGGGTATAATCAAGCCATTCACGAACTTCCGGCTCCTCATTCAAGAGCGCGATGCAGCACGGGACCAAAACACTGGATAGCGAACGCACCGCATGACTGTCGAACGGCACATGATGGATCTTGGAATGCTCGATAACATGCTGGGCGATTTGACGCGTACGGGCGAGCAGGACTTGCCGCACCCGCTTCCGCTCATCCTCTGTTAGCTGGGCATGAAGCCAGTCATAGCCCCAAGCGATAGCTCCAGCCATACGGAAGGAGGCTTCGTCGTTATAGTCACGGCTTGTTGTACCGTTCACGTCCCAGCTGCACAGGTGGAGCAGCCACGTTTTCGCGCGATCTAGCAGCGTTTCGTCATTCAAAATCGTTCCGGCCACCACGAGATGGCGAACCGCATAGAGTGCTTCTTGGGTGTCCATGTACATTTGGCGCCATAGCTTAGCTACACGCTTATTGCCCGGATACGGCAGCGGCTCTGAAATCAGCTCACGCTCGATCCAAGGCTTAACGGATTTCTCGTAGAAGACATCAAATCCGCAATAGGTCGGATCTGCAGCTAGTCCACTGCGGAAGGCATCGAGCTCAGCAGATTGAAGCCATAATCTAGGATGCTGGGAAGATGCTTCCGCGTATCGGCGTTCTCTGCTAGGCAGCGGAGTTTCCGGTAAATCGGCTGGCACCTCGAAGCGTCGAACGAGGCTCCAGACGCTTTGGGAGCCATCTTCCTGGAGAAGGGCGTACCGCCAGAAATATGTACCCGGGGTTAGCGCATCATCCGGTGTATATAAGTTATATGGAATCGGCTTTATCGTTTGTGTGTCAGCCTGAGAGAAGGCCTCAGAATGCGAGATTTGCAGTACATAGCGATCATGCTCCAATTGTGCAGGAATCCACGTGAAACGAGGTGGGTTCTCCAGCAGTACGGTCTGCTCATTCGGTTCGTATTGCACAGTTAAAACGCCGCTCTGCGGTTCGTATAATGGCGACAATGATGTCATATCCATTCTCCTCCCGGGTGGGTTCTCTATTGAAAATGTCTTATATAAAAAGCAAGCCTTTATCTGCTGTTAATTGAATACGGTTCGATTGTCCCGGAACAGTAATGGCGATTTCCTGTGCGGAAACGCGAGTAAGTTCAGCACGGCTGCCTGCACGATACACATGAATAAAGTCAGCCTTGCGGTCATTGCGACGGTGAAGCATCGCTGTAAGCGACTGACTCGGATCAACGGAGTCGCCTGGTGTCTGTACAGCGAGAAGCTCATCGCCCGGCTGAACAAGTGCCGTGTGGAACACGGTTGCGGCGGAGCCGTTAGTATCAGAGCCAAGGGCATAAGATACGTGTAATTGAGCCGAACCGCTTGCTTTGACGGAATCGCTTGGCACGAACTGGCCGATGACCGGCAGATCTTGCACTGAGACAGTGGTCGTATCGGAAGCAGCATCCTTCTGCTCAATGAGAAGCTTGTAAACTTCATCTCGGCTACGCAACTGCTCCGAATGCGTTTGAACAGCAGGATGCATCCACCACTCGATGCTTTTCGGCTCTTCGCCTGCGAGTTCGACTTGGAACCAATCCAGCAGCCACTCGCCAGTAAGCAGCAGATGGCGATTCAACGTACATCCTTCATAGGCTTCTGTTGACTGCAGCCAAGCGTACACGGTCGAATCGTTGGCCTCATAGCGGACGCAGCGCCCTTCATGCGGCGCCTGGGATCGGCCATCCAGCGACACGGTGTTGTGGCTGGCGGTTTCGGCAAACCACGATTTCCGCATGGGCGAGCCGTAAGGCACCATCCCGAAATCGGGCGTCAGGGTTTGGTCCGTGTGCATCAACGTCAGATGCAGCTTATCGTAATGGCCGTGGGACCCGCCGTGCTCGCCGAAATCGGCGAGGAACGACAGCGGGTTCCCGGCTGCGCGGCCGATGACGAAGCCGGCGGCCGGCCAGAGCCGCGACCCGCGCGGCTCTAGGGCAGGCGCGCGGTCAGCGGCCTCGCCAGTGCCGTAGAGCAGCGCCTCGAGCTGCTCGCCGCCGGCAGCGCCTAGCTGCCGGTACGCTTCGCGCAGGACCGGCGCGAGCCCGGCGATGCCGTAGATCGCGAGCCCCTGCTCAGCGATCTCGGCGATCTCGCGGGCGTAAGGGTCCCGCGCAAGCGGCCCGTCATGCAGGGCGGGCAGCGCGCCCTGGTCGTCGGCTAGATCGGCCAGCGCCTCGAGCATGCCGCGCATGGATTGACCATCTGCGCCTGTCGTGGCGTAGAGATCAATACCGAATCGCTGCGCCATCTCTGCAGAGATTAAGTACGCCCGAAGCACGAATACATGGTAATACGTGCTTCCCTCGAACTCCAGCTGGTCGGCCTTCACGCCGATCGATAAGTGATGCTTGAAGCCGCCTTGGCCTTCAATAAGTGCTTCCAGCGCCGCTTGCTCTCCGCGAGCGGCATAAACACAAGATAATGACGCGTTCAGCCAAGCGGTGTAGTTGTTCTCCGCATTGTTCCGCTCATGAATCAGGATGTGCCGGTATTCTTCCATACTCCCTGCGAGTAAACTCAGGAAGGCATCAATCGCCACCTGCTCCTTCGCCTCGAAAATAACACCCTCATCGCGCAATAACAAGAAAGCGCGAATCAAGGTCGTGGACCAGATCGCCTCAGTCAGCGCCTGGTGAAAAGCACGCCCCTTCAGCATCCAGCTCTGAGCTTCTGGATGCACAGGGTAGAGCGGAAACTGCTCTGCGTACTCTACGAGCAGCCTTTTACTAATCTGCGCATATGACTTTTCACCCAGCGCTGCATAAACGGCCGCTGACTGCAAAGCCACCCGCGCAAGTGATTGGTGCTTGAACACGAGCCAAGCGCCTCGGTAAGCTTCGCCCTCAATTATGCAGCCGTGCGGACATAAAAATTCGGACGCATCCACCTGCATCGAATCGAACGTCAGTTCGGTATGATGGTGTGGACAGACATACTGGTGCCACCAACCCCCAGGTTCCTTAGGAATGGAAAGGCTGCCTGCTTGCTGCAGCCTATCAATTTCCTCTTTCAATATGTGTGCTGTGCGGCCTGCCCAAGTCAGTTTTTCCAGCTTTAGACCTAGCCTCAGCGCGGTACTCATCGCATCATCATCCCGCCATTGATTTCGATCGTTTCACCCGTTACGTAGGCAGCAAGATCGGAAGCAAGGTAAAGCACGGCGCCTGCTACATCATCTGGCGTTCCTTCACGCTGCAGTGGAATGCCATTCACTGTTGCTTGGCGTGCTGTGTCTGTCGTGAATGTCGCGTGGAACATCGTATTGCCGATAAAGCCAGGAGAGACGTTGTTGACGGTAATTCCACTTGCCGCTACTTCCTTGGCTAATCCCTTGGAGAACGTTTGTACAGCTGCTTTACTAGCTGCATATATGCTGGAACCAGGTCCGCCTCCATTATGCGCAGCAACCGATGTCATGTTCACGATACGGCCGTAGCCCTTCGCTTTCATGCCGGCAAGCACTCTTTTGGACATGAACACGGCACTCTTTAAATTTACATCCATAATACGGTTGTACATCTCTTCAAACATTTCAGAATTCGCCACACGCTGAATGAGATGGCCTGCATTGTTCACGAGAATATCAATCGTCCCACCCAAAGCTTGCTCAACTTCACTAACGAGTCTGTCGATTTGCTCCAAATTCGTAACATCCGCCTGTACCAATACGGCCTCGCCGCCTGCCGCTTGAATGGCTGCTACAACTTCCTGACCTTGTGCAACGTTATTCAAACAGTTCACACCAACCTTCGCCCCATTGCTAGCCAACGCTAATGCAATTGCGCGACCAATCCCCGCATTAGATCCTGTCACCAGTGCAATTTTCCCCGTCAAATCGATGTTCATATAAATTCCTCCCATGTATGTGTTTTGTTATCCTATTTAAAAGCCTGAAAAATCTCACCCACGCAACCGAGGCCTCACCGTCTCCGGCATTGTCATCGTTAAACGGGTCCCTCGTCCCCACTCACTGTCAATAGACAGCCCATACGCCTCGCCGAACACCATCTGAATCCGTCGGTGGACGTTCATTAGTCCAATGCCACCACCTTGTGATTCGCCTGTCTCTTCCGGCTCTGCCAAGCGATTTTCCTCCAGCTTCGTGCGCAGCTCGGCGAGCCTCTCCGGCTGGATGCCTGTGCCATTGTCCTCGATGAACACTTGGAACAATCCGCCTTCTTTGCGGGCATCGATGCGTATGAAATGATGTGGTTCCACACCATCTGGGAATGCATGTTGAAAAATATTTTCAATGAGCGGCTGCAGAGTCAACCGAACCATCTTCTCCAAAAGCAAACCTGGCGGGATCGCGACATCAATTTCAAACTCTTTTCCCGTCCTGTGCTGCAAAACAATCATATAATTGCGTACATGATTCAGTTCATTCGCTACTGTAATTTCTTCTAAATTCGTCTGCACCGAGTAGCGGAGCATGAAAGCCATTGCTTCTACCATCTCTGTAATTTCACTTGAATCCTGAACTATTGCATAACAATTGATCGTTTCCAACGTGTTATATAAAAAATGTGGATTTATCTGCAGCTGCAAAGACTGAAATTCTGCCCGCTGCCGTTCAAGCTTCGTCTCACCTAGCTCAAGCTGGTTCTTTTGCTGCTGCAGCTCGGCTTCATACACCCGTTCGATCATATCGGAAAGACGCGTTACCATCAGATTGTAGCTGTGAATAAGTCCGCCTATCTCATCCGTCCGGCCTATCTCGTCGATGTACTGCCAGTTTCCTTTTTCTGTTTCCCGCATGCTGTCCTTCAGCCCTCGTATGGGGGCAATAATAGACCTACCGAAACGGTATGCTAGCCATAATGCGATAGCCAATGTAACCAGACCAACGATGATGGTCGTCGTTCGAATCGTATCGGCTGGGCGGCGCAGCTCCTCAACTGGCATTGATGCGACAAGGTTCCAATCTGAGTAACCGGATTTCCTCGATACAAACATACGTTCTTCTCCGTTGTATTTATGGAGGAATGTCTGATTGCCACTCGCCAAAACGAGCGATGCTAGTTCATCTTGAGGCTTACGCAGCCCCATGGAAGGCGGGTAAATGTAGTTCCCAGTATCATCGACGATAAAGAAAAAGCCTTCTTTACCCAAGCTGACACGATCCCACGTTTTCGCCAATTCCGCTAATTTGATTTCAATGGCAACAACCCCGCGATTCTCATCGCCATAAGAAGGTCCTCTGACTTTACGAGCCATCGTCACGACAGTTCCTTGATCAATTGGACGTATGCTCATATTCAGCAGCGCTATTTTGCCGTCACCCGCAATTTTCATCAGGTTATTGAATTGTTCTTGTACGAGCACGGGATCGAAGTTCAGCAGATTTTGGTTCTCATAAATGAAGGAACGCCCATGCTGGCCGACGACATAAATCATGTTCAACTGTTTGTACAAGGTGACAACGGACTGAACGGAAGATTCCGAAAATTTCTTGATTTTATCCGAATACACATAATACTCATACGCGTCATCTGGCTTAATTTCCATGAAAGCCCGCACATCGGAGTTGGACGAAAAGGCATTGCTAAGCAGCTCGTAAGCCTGCAAATAACTATCCGTCTGATAGTTCGCACTATCGACCATTTGCTCCATATACTGCTTCACTTGGTCGTCTAACGCCCGTGATGATTGCCAATAGGATACAGCGCCTACGGACAAAAGTGACAGCACGATCACAATGAGAAAGTACGTATAAATTTGACCTGACAGCGTCTTTCTTTTCATGAACGGATACCCATTTGTTGACGATATTCGGAAGGTAGGCAGCCTTCGTATTTTTTAAACGTTTTTGTAAAATGAGGATGATCGGCGTAACCGACCTCACCCGAGATATCGGTAATTCGCCACTGCGGCTGTTGAAGCAGCTTCTTCGCCTTTTCCATGCGTCTGCGTGTGCGGTACTGAACGAACGTCTCCGCCGTACTTTGCTTAAACAGTTGGCTGAAATAAGAAGGATTAAGCCCGATAAAGTCAGCCACCTCTTCCAAAGATACTTCCTCAGCGAGATGCGTCTCTATATAGTATTTGGCTTCCTCAACAGGATCCTTAAGCTTGCCTTTGCGTTTGATTCGAAGCTCTTCCAGATACCCACTGATCGCCGTCGTGAAACGAAGCCACGCTTCCTCCTCGCTCACAGCACCGGTTAAATCGAGCTCACCCTGCATGAAATATACATCCCTCACATTCAACCTTTGGTGCAGGAGGGTGTGGATCTCTTGCAAAATATCGCTAACTCGGTTGAGCTTGAGCTTATTGGCCTTCAACTCCGCCTGAATTTCCTCTACGACGCAGTTTAATTCCGCCTGCTGCAGCATCCACACGGCTTGCTCCATGCGGCCTGCCCACTGCTCCAACTTCGTTACAGCAACGAAGGATTCGGAGCTTACTTTACTTTGGTTACGAATTAGCTTCTCTAACACATGCTGAAATCCCTTAATATTAACGGGCTTCAGTAAGTACTCTTTCACCCCGTAAGACACGCATTTCTGCGCATATTCGAAATCACCATAGCCGGAAATGACCACAACTTGTATGTCCGCATCCATTTCTGCAACACGAGCACATAATTCCAGCCCATCCATTTTAGGCATCCGAATATCGGTGAACAGGAAGTCAGGTCGTTCCTCTTGAATCCGCTGCAGCGCGACAACGCCATTCTCAGCCGTTCGCAGGCTTTCGATTGGAAGCTCCGATTGTTCAACGAGTTTCTGTAAGCCTTTGCGTATCATCGGTTCGTCATCGACAATGAGTATGCGGTACATGAGGAATCCTCCTTTCAAACCCTTATGAAATGCACGCTCCCCACGGGCTGGTGGGCACGTGAGGAGGCGGTCATGCTCAGCAGATGAGCTTATTTACGCGGCATCGACACTGTCGTACCGGTATCTTTACTATTGAATTTCTCTGTTGCTTCCTTGATTACTTCGTTACCGCCTTTGGATTTCCACTCTTCCAATACTTTCGGCCAATCGGAGATCGGCTCTTTGCCGTACACCATTTTCACCATGTGCTGGAGAATGACTGGAGGTGCTTGGTCGGAAAGCGGCGAAATGTCAGGATTTTTCATTAAAGATTCAAGACGTGGCTCGAAGCTGATACCATCGCGCCCTTCATTCTTTAACGTTGTATCATAGACATTCATTAATTTCTTACCTTCTTCTGTCAAGCTAAGTGTCCCTTTATTATAAGTCGTATCTTGGACAAGCCACAAGAAGGATTGACGGTAACGCTCTTCATCGACACCCGCTGTATCTGTTGGGGCTTTGTAGTCGATTTTTCCATCCACCGTTTTGTACGTGTCACCTTCAATACCGAAAGTAAAGTATTTCTCTGCCTCATCCGACATCATCCAATCGAAGAACTGGATAATTTGCGCAGCATTTTTAGCATTTTTATTGATAAAGTAAGCACGCGGCGCAGGTCCGTATAAGTAGTGACCGCCTTTGCCATCTGGTCCTGTCGGAGATGCGATGATCTCGATATCGCCCGTTGGGACCGTTGTTTTCAGCTGTGTTTCCCATTGCAGCAATTCATTCGCGTTCATGGACCACATACCTGCTTTACCCGCAAGGATGGTGTTTTTGAACACTGTAGCGTTGATCGTTGCGAACTCTTTATTGATCAAGCCTTCATCAAACATCGTTTTGTACGTTTGCAGCGCTTTCGTCATATTCTCTGTGTCGAAGAACTTCGGCAGAACTTGTTCGCCTTGCTTCTCGAACATGGATAAGTATGGGAACACATCATATGCGCCGAAGAAGGAGTCTGAATACTTGAAGTTTTCACGACCCATGTACGGGTTCTCAACACCCATTTCTTTGAACTTGCGAAGTACGGCCATGTACTCGTCAACCGTTTTAGGAACTCCTAGGCCTGCTTTATCAAGCAAATCTTTGCGAACGAAGATAGAGCGACGGGACGGGTTGGACAAGTATTCCGGAATGGCGAAAATTTTACCTTGATAAGTTACATTATCCCAAGCGTCTTTCGGCACTTTTTTAAGCAGATTCGGTCCATACTTCTTCAGCAACTCATCAAGCGGCGTGAACACGCCAGCTTTTACGGAACCAGCCATTTCTTTACCGTTCACACCACCACTGCCCTGTACAACGTCAGGAATGTCATTAGTTGCAAACATCTGAATCATTTTTTGCTCATATTCTTTGTGAGGAACAAGTACGATATTCATATCGGAGTTCGTCATCTCTTCTAACTTTTTCACCCATTTGTCTTGATTAATATCAGGCGACTTCTCTACATGTCCGAATGCGAGTGTGCGCAAGGAGATGGAGAATTTCGTTTTTTCTGCAGGCTTTGCGTTTGACGTGCCAGCCGCCGCGCTAGACGCTGGTTGTTCAGCGGTTTTAGAAGAGCAAGCAACCAGCAAACTGGCCATCATTACGGCTGCCATCGTGGTGGGAATCCATTTTTTCATTTCTACCCCTCTTTTCACTTCACTAAGATATGAACGCTTTCACACCTTCATTGTAAAAGCGTTTACAAATTACCGATATGGAATGTCTTTAGTTCGATTTGTCTTTTTTTTAGAATGCTGTAGAAATTGTTGATTTCATTCAGCACTATTTCCTTAAGATTTTACAGAACCCACCATCATTCCTTTGACAAAATGACGCTGCAAGAACGGATAGATAAGAATAATGGGGATCGTCGCAATAATAATGGTCGCCATCTTGATACCTTCCGGATCCATATGAGCAAGTCCGCTGAATTGGGAAGCGTTCGGATCAATACTGATATCCTCAGACACAATCAATTGACGGAGCTTCACCTGAAGCGGCCATAAGGCAGGCTTGTTAATGTAGTACAGCGCGCTTTGGTACGTATTCCAGTGACCCACCGCATAAAAGATCCCCAGAGAGGCCATAACCGGCTTGGACAAAGGAAGCACGATATTCCAGATCATTCTCAGCTCAGAGCAGCCGTCGATACGTCCGGAATCAATCAGCTCACTCGGAATTTGCAAGAAGAACGACCGCATGACGAAAAAGTTGAAGGCGCTGATAGCACCTGGAAGCATTAAGGCCCAGAGCGAATTCGTCAGGTGTAAATTTTTCATCAAAATAAAGTTAGGAATCAGCGGAGCTGTGAAAACCATTGTAATGAGAACCATAATAACGACAACGTTGCGGCCAGCATACTCTGGTCTAGATACCGGATATGCAAGTGATGCCGTTGCAATGAGATTGATCAGTGTACCCACTATTGTAATATACACGGTCACTCCGAAGGAACGCCAGATTGCCGCATCGCTAAACACATATTGATAGTTGATCGATGTAAATTGAACAGGTAGGAATAATACCTTCCCATTCACAATGGCTTCCGAAGAACTGAACGATTGGGCCAGCACGTTTAAGAACGGCAGGAGCATCGCTAGCGATAGAAGAGTCAGAAATAGCACATTAAAGATGTTAAAAACTTGCCAGCCGGCTGTCGGCTTGCGATTCATAAAGCGTTCACCTCCGTCTTAGTACAAGCTTTCACCCGTTGTTTTTTTGCTTAAAATATTACCAGTAACAATAAAAATCACACCAACTAATGCTTTGAAAAGTCCGATTGCTGTCGTATAGCTAAACTGCTGACCTAACAACCCTGCCGTGTAGATATACGTATCTAAAATTTCACCATTTTCCTTATTCAGCGGGTTCAGGAACACGTAAACACGTTCGAAGCCAAAGTCTAAGAATTTACCGATATGAAGGAGGAACAAAATCATAATGGTTGGTAGAAGAGACGGGAGCGTAATTGAAATGGTTTGTCTCCAGCGGTTCGCGCCATCCACCTCAGAAGCTTCATATAGATCCGGATTAATTCCTGCCAGTGCAGCCAAATAAATGATCGTACCGTAGCCGGAATCACGCCAAATACCCGAAGAAATGAGCACTGTACGAATCCATGACTCTTCACCCATGAAATAAATCGGCTCGAAACCTAGCCAAGTGATGAGATGGTTCAAAGCCCCCGTTGAAGGAGAAAGAATACCGATCGCAATCCCGCTCACAATAACCCACGATAAGAAATGAGGCATGTAAACAACAGTTTGAAGTAACCGCTTGTACACTACAACGCGCAGCTCATTAAGCAGCAATGCGAGTATAATAGGCGCTGGAAAAGCCAGTACCAAATCGTAAATGCCGATCAGAATCGTATTCTTCAAAATCTTGAGGAAGTCATAATGGGCAAACATCCGAATGAAATGTTCGAACCCAACCCATTCACTTCCCGTGAAGCCATCAAAAATGTTGTAATCTTGAAAAGCAATGACTGAACCTAACAAGGGTACATACTTGAAAATAATAAAATACAAAATCCCCGGCAGCGATATCAAATACAACGCCTTATACTTCCAGAACGTTCGCAGAAAGGATCTACCTTTACGTACCTGCGAGCGCTGATTCATCTTTTTTACCGCTTGTGCGTTGACCGCCATTCTTGGCCCCCCTCACTATTCTTCGCTGATGTTATACCTACATCGTACCCTGCTAAAGCGCTTGCAACAATGGATTGTCTTTTCACTCACTTGTGTTTTTTTTAGGTGGGGGAAGTGCAGTGGTGCGGCTTGTGTTGGACGTGTGGGAGGTGCTGGGTGGGGGGCGCGAAGGTATGCGATGGAGCGCGACATAGATATCGCGCTCCTTTTGATGTAAAACATGCAGCTAATATTACTTCAGCTACGCATTTCCTATGAATTAGCTGCGTTTCATACATCAAATTTCCCAGAAATCATGAGTTTGAACGCTTTTGGGAGAAATTAGCTGCACATTTTGCATATAAAACCCTCCAACAGGCATTCAACGCGTAATTTTGATGCACAAAATGCATATAGTGCGGTTTTAGCGCTCTACCAGGGACTACTCCAACCTCCTCCAATGCGAAACAAGTTAAACTTCGCCCTCATTCTACTTGGCTCTTAAGTAAAATTTTCTGCTCGTAAGCATGTTTTTCATCGCTACAGCCGGGCTGATGCTCAATACCATCACTTTAACGATAATATTCATCGCTATAGCCGCATCTACTCGGTCTTTATGTGAATTTCCCCGCTCGTAAGACTGTTTTTCATCGCTACAGTCGGGCTGCTGCTCAAGAGCATCACTTTAACGATGATTTTCATCGTTATATTTCCATCTACTCTGCCTTATGAAAATCCCCCTGCTCGTAAGACTGTTTTTCATCGCTATAGCCGGGCTGCTGCTCAAGAGCACCACTTTAACGATGATTTTCATCGTTATACTTCCATCTACTCTGCCTTTATGTGAATTTCCCCGCTCGTAAGCATGTTTTTCATCGCTACGGCCGTGCTGCTGCTCAATACCATCACATTAACGATGATTTTCATCGTTAATGCCATCCATTCACAACACGACAAAAAACGCCACCCACAATGTGGGAGGCGCCCAATCAATCAATTCACTTCATGCTCAAACGGTTCTTCTCTCCGTTGACACTTGCCTAGCCGCTGACTTGCTCTTCATCCGCAATGCCTCAGGCATAGCCAGCAAAGCCGGCAGCAGCATCGGCAGCAAAATAAAGCAAAGCACAACGAGCCCAACGATCACGGCTACGGCTAGCTCAATCAGCAGAACTAGACCTGATGGAACCAACGTCGCGAAGGTACCGCCAAGGATGACCATCGCCGAGATCACCACGCCGCCGATGTGTTTAGCGGCCTGAACAATCGCCTTAGACGGCGATAATTCGCCCAGCTCTTTATATCGCATCATCAGGAAAATGCTGTAGTCGACACCGACTGCGATGATGATGATGAAGGAGAAGAACGGCACGAAAGAGGAAACACCGTCTGCCCCGATGATTTTATCTGTAACGATATTGGTAGCGGTCATGGCCACATAGTAGGAGATCACTAAGGAGACGATGATATAGACCGCTGGCCAGAAGGCGCGTATCACGAACAACAGGACAATAAATACACCAATAATCACGATGATCGCCGTGCTGTTGAACGATTTCAGCTGTGCTTTGTTCGTGTCATAGGTCGTGGAACTTGGTCCCGCGGCACCGACTTTCGCTTTTTCCAGCACCGTGCCTTTCAAACTAGACGCTAACTCAGCGTTAATCCCCTCAATGGTGTCCATAGCCGCTGAAGAGTACGGATCATCCTTTAGAATGACGATGAGTTTTGTACTCTTGCGGTCTTTGGACATGAAGCTGTCCAGCGATTTGCCGAAATCCGCGCTCGTTAGCGCTTCTTTCGGAATGAAGAACGTTCTCGAGCTGTTCAGCTGCGTCAGGAACTGGCTCGTTTTGCCGAGCCCCTCGGACACATCGCCCAGTCCGTTGCCGCTTTGTCCGAGGCCGTCCTTCAGCTGGCTCATCCCGCCAGCCAAGCCCGACAAGCCCTCGTTCAGCTTCTGCTGCCCGTCCTTGACGCTGCCTAGCGCGTCATTCAGCTTCGCCATGTTCGCGGCGATCTCTTGGCTGCCCGCGCTGCCTTGCTTCAGCCCCTTCGCGAGCGCCTCCGAGCCGCTCTGTAGCGACGCCAATCCCGCAGCAAGCTGCGCCTGCGCACCGTTAATCTGCGTAAGTCCCGCAGCAGCCTCAGCGAAAGAGCCATTCAACTTGGCGGCATTCGCGTCAAGCTCCTTCAACCCGCCGTTCAGCTGGGCGAGACCGGATTCCAAGCCCTCCCCCGTCTGCTTCAGCTTGATATAATCGCTATCTGTAGACAACTGACCATATTTAGTACCTAGCCCGCCAATAAGCCCATTCATCCCAGTCAACCCCTGTTGAATGCCAGGAAGCTTCCCTTCAATCTGACGATATCCGTCAGATAAAGCACTATAACCCTGCTGCAGCTGCGTAAGCCCGCTACTAATCTTCGAAGTATTGGCTTCGACTTGCGTCATGCCATCCTTTAAGCTCGCAATGCCCGCGCTTAGCTCCCCAGCTCCGTCAGCACCCTGTGTAATACCCTTCGATACTTGCCCCAGCGCAATTGTAATCTGGCTGTAGCCATCCTGAACCTTTCCCGTTCCGTCAACTAACTGGTCGGTGCCGGACAAATCTGGACTGACCAGTTTGCTCTGCATCAAATTCAAACCATCTTTTATTTGATTAACGCCTTTCTGCGAAGCCGTAATTCCTTCTGCGACGGTCGACGTTTGGGTCGAAATATAGAAGCTATCAATCGGCTTCGACTGCGGCTGTGTCACACTCGACACCTTATCCACGCCCGGAACGCTCTTCAATTTGTCCGTTAGCTTATCAATTGCGGCTAATCCGTCATTATTATCAATTGCCTTATCATTCTCTATCACGACCATAGTCGGCAGCGCTTGACCTCGGCTAAAATGATCCGCTACAAGGCTGAATCCTTTGGTGGATTCATGGTCATTCCCTAACTCTTTCAACTGGTCAAAAGACAATTTCTGATGATTGGAAAGGGCAATCGGAATCATCACTATCAGAATAAGCAGCGTTGTGATCACCGGTCTTTTCACTGCAATAGCCGTCAAGCTAGCCCAAAATTTACTTTCTTTATGCCCGGTTGCACCCTTGGAAGGCCAATACAGCTTACTGCCCAGTACTTTCATGAGGAAAGGAGTCACCGTCATAATTTCAAGCAAGAGCACCGCGGTACCAATAGCCACCACATTACCTGATTTATAAATACCAAAGTCCGAGAACGTCAAACTCGCGAAAGCGATAAATACGGTCAGAATACTATAAAAAATCGTTTTCCCAGCCGTTTTATACGTTACAATAATCGCTTCATCCACGGACAGACCGTGGGATAATTCTTCTTTAAACCGATTGAATAAAAGGATATTATAGTCGGTTCCAATGCCGAAAAGAATCAAAATTAACAACATCTCCGTGACACTTGTCACTGGAAACTCAAACTTATCAATAAGCTGCGCCGCAATCCCCATGGAGCACAAGTAGGAAATACCCACAGCAAGCAGCGAGACAATCGGAATCACAACGGAACGGAACATAATGACTAGCACCGCTAGGATGAAGATAACCGTTAACGCCGCACTTTTTGCCACACCGGACTCGGATGCTTTGATGTAATCGTTCTGAATGAAGTCCTCACCTGAGAGGTAGTAATCCACGTTCACATCTTTCAAAACAGCCTCAAACTCTTGTTGAATCTCATCGACATGACGTCCTCTTTTATCCAAACTAAAGCTCGCCATTAATGTCGTCTGATCCTCCGAAATAAGCGAGGACTTCGCGTCAGGCAGTGAGAAAGGATCAAGTAATTGATCGAACCCAAGCTCAGCTTGATGGTTCTTCATACTCGTAATACCTGACTCGATCTGCTCCATGTCGGCGTCTGACAGTTTATTCGGGTTGTGGAACACCACGATATCGCTAGTCCCCTCAACCCCATTCATTTTATTCAAAATCGATGTAGCGACCTTGGACGGACTGTCCTTTGGCAGCGGATCTTGGCCCCTGAGCCCTAAAATAGCATTCACATCGGGTTGAAAAACCGTGAGAACTACGGTGGCTACCAGCCACAAGGCGACAATCGTCCAGCGCCATTTAATAATTTGTTTCATCTCTCTAATTCCTCCTCCGATTACAAATCGTTAGTAAACAAGCGTTCATTTTTGAGTCAAAAAAATTTTAGCACTGTCCTTGAAGCTTTATTTTTTCTGAAATACCCACAGAATACAGGTACAACAGCTCATCAACCAGCACCTTAATCGTATCGCCATCCTCATAATCGCGCAGAATAAGACTCATACCCTCAATAAGCGTAACAGCTAGCATCCGTGCAGATTGCTGCTCTTTCACTTCGAGCGGGCCTGGAGTTTCCTTCGTGGTGGCGAACACATTCTCCAAAATTTGATACACCAAAGTAATGAGTTCCTCTTTCACAGTTTCGTAGCGTGAGCCTTCACTGAGATTTAGGAGGATGGTCAGCTCAACACTTGATTGCTTGAAAAGCTGCAAAATCGTCGCATCAATTTTACGCAAAATAACGAGATGATCGGCAGTTTCCTTGCACAATTTGAAATCAACCTCATTCTTGATCTCTAGGGTGTAAGAAGCAAGCTGCTCATAGACGGGTTGAATCAGCTCATAGAATAGGTCTTCTTTGTTTTTAAAATACCGATAAATATTGCCCGGTGTAATGCCCGCAGCGTCTGCAATATGCCGGATAGAAGCTTTCATATAACCATGTTTCTTGAATTCGGACAATGCCGCTTGGCGGATACTCTTTTTTACGTCATCTTTTAAAACCTGCATATAATAAACACCCGTTCACTTTTTGGCCTAATGAAATGATTATAACGTGTGTACTTCCTTTTTTGCAAGCATGAAATCGAAGAAAAAAAAGCCGACAACCTAAGCAGTGTTCTGCTTGAGGCCGTCGACTCTTCTTTAAGATTTACTCCGCCTTAGTTTTGAGCGTCTCGATGATTCTTTTTGACTTGAAAGGCTTGAGATCTTTGAACTGTATGAACTTCTTCGATTCCTCGTTCCAAATACGGAACTTAAGGGATTCCAAGCTTGTCTTCAATGTAATCGTCTGCACTTTGCGAAGCTCAGCGTTCTTGTTATGAACCTTTTCCAAATAGTAATTAGGAACTCGCGGGCTCAGATGATGAATATGGTGAAAGCCGATATTACCTGTGATCCAGTGCAGAATTCTAGGCAATTTGTAGAAAGAGCTTCCATGCATAGCCGCCTTCATATAATCCCATTCTGCGTCATTCTCATAGTACGAGTCTTCATAGTTGTGCTGAACGTAGAAAAGCCAAATCCCAGCAATACCTGAAATTAAAAACATCGGGCCTTGGATTAGGAGGAATGATTGCCAACCCATACCCCAGCAAAGCAGTGCAATGCTCCCGAAGATGCCTAGGTTCGTGATGTACGTATTCATACGTTCTTTCATTCCTGCGCGTTTGCGGTTAAACCGGTAATCAATCAAAAAGATGAAAATGGGTCCGACAATAAACATCACAATTGGATTTCTGTAAACCCGATAATATAGTCTTCTAGCCGGAGAAGATGCCATATATTCGTCAACCGTTAGTGTCCAGATATCGCCGACACCTCTTCGATCCAAATTACCACTGGATGCGTGATGGACGGAGTGGGTATGACGCCACTGATGATAAGGGACGAACGTCAAAATGCCTGTTAATGTACCAACAATTTCATTCGCGAATTTATTTTTGAAAAAAGATTTGTGGCAGCAATCGTGGAAAATAATAAAGATTCGAATCAGGAATCCTGCTGCAATAATGTCTAATACGAACGTGAGCCAGATAGAAACCGAAAGACTTAGGAAAGCGAAATACCAAAGCATAAAAAAGGGTCCTAATGTATTGATGATTTGCCACACACTGTGCTTCATATGTGGTCTTTCGTAAGGCGCGATGTCAGACCGCCACCCACCTTTGTCTTGTTGACTCATTCTAATTAAAGCTCCTTCTCTCCGTTTTGTACCGGACTGATTTATGCCACCTGATGTAGTACGTTGGGAATTCAATTAAGTTCCCGTTATAAGAGAAGAAATGTTACATTGCCCTCTCATCATAAGTTCCAGAACACTTTTTGTAAAATGCAATATAAGTCATATGTGCTTTACGCCTTATTTTTTACTATTCTACATAGTCCAAAAATCATCCTTTGAATGGCAACCTAACCCTTATTTTCCCATAAAAAGAGGTTTTTCATACGGTGATCCTTCTTGGTCCAAATAAATAGGATGTTGTACGTAATACAACATTAGGCGAACAAATTGTCGTTATACCCTTCAAATGTTGCAAAAAATACAATAATTTCTCCTGAAATTAGCTCCATAGAAGGAAATACGGCTATATTGTTGTACAACAATGGCGTGAGGACACAATAACCAGCAAAAAGAAACTACCAATCAGACCGAAAGATCGATGGTAATACCCTTTTCATATACTTTTCTGCAAATATTCCTTAAATAATTATTTCCATATATGCAATAATTATGTTTATATTACAAGGAAATTATGTGGGCAAAATAGGTGAGTATAAGTGAACAAATAATGAACTTTGATTTGTGGTCGCAGAAGGTATGTACTCCTAGCTTGACCCATTTATGCGCGCCTTACTTAATACTGGTATAGTAGTATATATAAAAAATGGAGGACTATTCAATGATACCTATATCCGTATTAGACTTGGCTCCCGTTATTGCAGGCGGTACGCCAAGAGATTCATTTCACCGTTCCGTTGATCTAGCCAGACATGTTGAAAAGTGGGGCTACCATAGATATTGGCTCGCCGAACATCATAACATGCCGGGCATTGCCAGCTCCGCTACATCACTCGTCATCGGGTATGTCGCTATGGCTACGGAGAAGATTCGCGTAGGCTCAGGTGGCATTATGCTGCCTAACCATGCACCGCTCGTCATCGCCGAGCAGTTTGGAACGTTGGAGTCGATGTTCCCGGGACGCATCGATCTTGGTTTAGGACGTGCGCCTGGCTCCGATCAGGCTGCGGCAAGAGCGCTCCGCCGCGGCTTAGGCAGCGACGGCCAAGACTTCCCGGAGCAGCTGAGTGAGCTCCGCGGCTATCTCAACCCGGCGCTAGGTACGGGTGTACCGGGCGTGCGCGCCGTGCCGGGTGAAGGACTAGACATCCCGATCTGGCTGCTCGGATCGAGTGACTTCAGCGCCCAGCTGGCTGGTCAGCTGGGGCTTCCTTTCGCTTTCGCCAGCCACTTCGCTCCGGATTATTTGCTGGCGGCTCTTGATCTGTATCGCCGTCAGTTCCGCCCTTCGGGCGCGCTTGAGAAGCCGTACGCAATGGTCGGTATTAACATTATTGCAGCCGAAACCGATGAGGAAGCCCAACATCTGGCGACATCGCAGCACCAGCAATTTTTGAACATCGTGCGCGGCCGTCCTGGCATGCTAAGCCCACCCGTTGACAGCATGGAGTCCTTATGGAGTCCTCAAGAGAAAGTTTACGTCCACAAGGCCTTAAGCTTCTCCATCGTAGGCAGTAAAGATACCGTTCGCGAGAAACTTGCTAAGCTGCAGCAGCAAACTGCAGCCGATGAGTGGATCATCGCCGGCCAAATTTATGATCACAACGCTCGCTTAAGATCCTATGAAATTGTGGCTGAGGTTGTCAAAGAGATCTAGTGCCAATAACCACGGCAATGCTTGCGGGGCCTTTATTGGCGGTTGGATAATCACCCATAACTTCCCGGGTTAAAATAGAAAAAGCCCCCGTCTTCCATTAATGGACACGAGGGCTTACCTATTTATGGATTCAAACCGGACGATCCATCGCAAATTGTTCGCCCAATTTCGCATACGAGCTGCCAGCCAGCCGACTGACGGGCTTAAGTCCATTCGGGTCAATATGACCGTTCTCATATAAGGACTCAGCAATATGAAACTGTACGACCCTCCCGATTATTAAATCGGCTGCAGGAGCATCCTCTGTGCCACCAAGCGTTATAACTTGCTCCAGAACACATTCCATACGAATGCTCGCTTCAGCGATGCCCGGTACGGCAATCTTGTCACTCGCGACGGGTGTAAGTCCGGCTAAAGCAACTTCGCTTTCATTCGGCGCTAGAACAGCAGCGGTTTGATTAATCTGGTCGATGTACGATTCGTCAGAGATATGAACGACGAATGCTCCAGTATCGATGGCGTTTCGCGAAGTATCTTTGCGAACACCCTGCTTCCTCTGCACCGAGATAGCGACCATTGGAGGATTCGCCGTCACAATTGTAAAATAACTATACGGTGCTGCATTAAGCACACCCTCCGAAGATAGAGAAGTAACAAATGCGATTGGCCTAGGAATTATGCTTCCTATCAATAACTTATAGTTTTCCCGCTCACTTTGACTTGAGGGATCAATGGATATCACAAAGCATCTCCCACCTTTACTAGACTCGGTCTCATACCAAATTCGTCTTGAACCAAGTCCCTGCCGCTTCTACCTCTGAACGAGTCAACTGATGCCCTGCCTGTTCCCAATGAACGGCAACCGTTGATCCCGCTTCACTTAACAGCTTCTGTAATTCCTCTGTCTCCTGCGGGGAGCAGATCGGATCGTTCTGACCCGCTCCAATAAAGACTGGAATACCTGAGAGATCTGGCAATTGAATGCCTCGCAGCGGCACCATTGGATGATGGAGAATTGCTGCTCGCAGTGCATCTGGAAAGTGGAATAAAAGGCTTCCCGCGATGTTTGCGCCATTGGAATAGCCGATGGCTACGAGATTGTTACGATCAAAGCCGTGTTCCACGGCAGCTTGATCGAGGAAATCGTACAATTCCTTGGTACGGAAGATGAGATCCTCCTCATCAAAGATTCCCTCAGCCAGCCGGCGAAAAAACCGCGGCATTCCATTCTCAAGCACATTACCTCTAATGCTCAGCACCGATGATGTCGGTGAAATCGCCTGAGCTAGCGGCAGAAGATCACGTTCGGTGCCACCCGTGCCATGAAAGAGCACGAGTACCGGAGCCGTTATATCCGTTCCCTTTTGGAAGATATGTTTCATTGTTTTTTCGCCTCCAATACACGTACTTGAATCGGCGGAAGATTACGCTCGATTTGTTCACGGCTCTCCTCGAACCATTCCGGCAGCATCAGTTTCTCACCTAGCACCTCAGGCTGTTCATCCCGTGCAAAGCCCGGAGGATCCGTTGCAATCTCAAAGAGTATGCCGCCTTCTTCACGGAAGTAGATCGCGTTAAAATATTGACGATCCACAATCGGTGTAGGCTGGAACCCGTTGGACTGTACATGGCTTCTCCATAGTGCATGCTCTGCATCATCTTTGGCGCGCCATGCAATATGATGGACGGTACCCGCTCCACCAGCTCCATAGGCCATCGGCGTTACATTAATATCAACGATGTTCCCCAAATCTCCGAAGGATTTGAATCGAGCGTAAGCTCCCTCTTGCCCTACTTTCTGAAGTCCCATCACCTGCTCTAGAAGCTGCGAAGTTTTGTCAGGAGCCGTGCTGTAGAGAACAGCGCCTCCGAAGCCTTTGATCGCTTTATCCGTTGGAATGCCGCCGAATGACCATTGGCTAAGCGCTCCTTGCTCGCGCTCTACGATTTCAAGTTTCAGACCATCCCGATCTTCGAATTGAAGGTATGTCTCTGTGAATCTTTGTGTTTTTTCAAATGGAATATCAAATTGCGTTAGACGCTCTTCCCAGAATGATAGACTGCCTGTAGGCACTGCATACGTTGTGATACCGACTTGACCTCCGCCAATACGCCCTTTGCGAGAATGCGCCCATGGGAAGAAAGTGATGATCGTTCCTGGACTTCCCATTTCATTACCAAAGTACAGATGGTAGACTTCAGGTGCGTCGAAGTTAATTGTTTTTTTGATCATCCGAAGTCCTAGAATCCCTGCATAAAAGTCTACCGTTTCCTGTGCATTTTGAACGAAAGCTGTGATATGGTGAATACCTGCTGTTTGTTGTTGTTGTTGTGTCATTGAATCCAACTCCTTTAGTTTAGTTTAATTATTCCAGACCTAATTTAAAAGTATCCAAGATTATTAATTGAATAAAGCGTCGACAGAGTAAGCTCCTGCACCAGTTAATGCCACGCCAACCGCAATAGCAATCAGCAGCAAGTTGTATTCATAGCCGCCCGCGGTAGCCCAATAGCCACTCTTAGCGTGTACTTTGACAATCGCAACGACCATGGTCATGACGATGAGCAATGAAGCAATGACTGTACCTAATCCAGCGGCAAATAATGCACCACCTACGAACTCCATGAGTCCTGCCATAACCGCCATAGCAACACCGGGTTTAATGCCGATGGATTCCATCCAGCCGCCCGTTCCTTTCGGTCCATAGCCTCCGAACCAACCAAACAACTTCTGTGCCCCATGCGCCACAAAGCTTAATCCAACAACCAAACGAATGATTAATAGTCCTAATGCGATACTCATATTCATTCTCCTCCAATTTAAGAATCTCTAATTTAAGATATTAGTTAAAAGCTTAAGTAGTTAACTCCTCTTATGGGAGGGCAAACTACTTGAAACCATCCTGAGCAAACTTACCGAGCTTCTTCAACAATTGACTAGCTATCTTCTTCTCTTCTGTCGTAAGTCCAGCCACCGCTTTCTCAATGACCTCGGTATGCTTGGGAAATACCTCTTCAATAAATTGCTTCCCTTTATCCGTAATTTCCGCAAAAATGAGCCTGCGGTCTTCGGTTGATGTTTTGCGCTTTACGAACTCTTTCTTCTCCAGCTTATCTACAACATAGGTAATGTTCCCGCTGCTCATAAGCACCTTGCTGCCAATCTGTTGAATCGGCTGCGCGCCTTTATGATAAAGCAGCTCAAGAACACCGAATTCCGTTCGATTTAATCCATGATTCCGAATATCTCGATCCCCGTGGGCGTTAACCCATTCACTTGCTCTGGAGAGTGCAATATAGAGATCTAATGAATCATTTCTCTGTTCACTCATTTGGTTCACCTCATTTCTTTTATCTTTTTGATGTGCTGTGGTGTGATAAGCTTGCTGCAAAATCTTAGTTTGTAATATCTTGATTTAAAGATACTTTATTTTGAGACAGATGTCAATGGGTATTTTTAAAATAATGTTCCCCCCTCTATCATTCTGCTTATAAAGCGATTATATCCACTTAGCTAATCCGAAATATAAAAAAAGTTGGTGTGAAAGCCTTATTTAGCTAAGCGTGTGCCGTTTTGAGGATGGTCATGCAGTATGTTTGTCGGATAACTTCTCTTGTTGGCGCGATGGATAGAGGTAAATGAACAAGTTGATGTATTCTGTACAGCAAATTTGGCTCAAATGGGCTGCACAGCAGGTTTTGCTGCAAAAACTACAGCTAATCTATCCAAAACAAGTCGATATGGTTAAAAAGCGTTCTTTTTGCTGCACTTTTTGCAGGTTCTTTCTTAATGAGTGGTCTAACCACAGAAATACATGCACTTTTTGCATCTTCTTAAAACAAAATGACCTGATCTCGGCAAAATGAAAAAAGGATAAACCATCCCCTATCGGGAAAGGCTCATCCTCTTGCAACACGTCTTAAGCTTCAGCCAACAACAGCCGACTCGCCCTTCTGCAGCTGATACATCTTCGCGTATCGGCCGCCCAGCGCCATCAGCGTCTCATGGTTCCCACGCTCGGCAATCTCGCCGCGGTGCAGCACGAGAATCTGATCGGCGTCGCGAATCGTAGACAACCTGTGCGCGATGACCAAGGTCGTGCGCCCTTCGCTGACCACCTTCAGCGCTCGCTGGATCAGCCCTTCCGTCTCACTGTCGATGCTGGCTGTCGCTTCATCCAAGATGAGAATCGACGGATCGAAGGCCAACGCCCTCGCGAATGAAATGAGCTGTCTTTGACCGGAGGACAAGGTGCTTCCCCGCTCTACAACCTGCTCATCATAGCCGTTAGGCAGCTGCTCGATAAAGGAGGCCGCGCCTACATCACTTAGCGCATTTTTCACGCGTTCAAGCGAAATCTCCTCATTATAGAGGCTCACATTGAACTTGATATCTCCCGCAAACAAGAATGGGTCCTGCAAAACAATCCCCATATGCTTACGCAGCGCTTGCTTCGACATCTTCCGGATGTCCCGGCCATCAATCGTGATGCTGCCCTCATCCGGTTCATAGAAACCGAGCAGCAGGTTCATGATGGAGCTTTTGCCTGAGCCTGTATGTCCGACCAAGGCTACAGTTTCCCCTTTGCGAGCTTCGAACGAAATATGCTTCAGCACGTTTTCCCCTGCTTTATACGCAAAGGTCACGTCCTCGAACTTCACGATGCCTTCCGGGCGGCTAATCTTATCCGTCTTCTCAACCTCTTGACCTTCCATATCTAGGATGGTGAACACCTTATCCGCAGACACAAAGGCTCTTTGCGCATTCGTCAGCTGATCGAAGATCCCGATAATCGGCTGAAAGATCCGCCCCAGATAATCGATGAAAGCATAGAACACCCCGAAAGAAATCACAGCTGTCAGCGATTCCCGGCCAAAATACCAAATGACCATAGCCGTCACCAAGCTGCCGATGGTCCCCACAATATTACGAGAGGATAAGGAAAAAATGCGGAACTGCTTAAGCTGATTCACATAGCGATCCTTGTTCAATACTTCGAATTCCTCAAGCGTCACTTTCTCCCGGCGGAAAGCTTGAATAATTGGCATAACCACGATCGATTCATTAATCATCGCGTTCATATCACTCAGCCGCGCACGCATAATGGTGATGAAGATTTTCGAATATTTTAAGTGAACGACCATAATTAACGCAAAGATAGGCGGCAGCACCAAGCAAAAAAGAGCGAGATGCCAATCCAGAATGAATAAAGCTACGAAGATGCCCGCTAGCTGCATCATGCTCACGACGAACGTTGCCATGAAGCTCATGAATAAGTCGCGGACAGCCTCGGTATCATTCGCAATTCGAGATACAACCTGCCCGATCGGCGTGTTATCGAAATAGCGCAGAGAAATACGCTGAATGTGCTGCATCAAGTCCATCCGCATGTTTTTGATAATTTGCAGAGCCGTAGATTGAAGCAAATAGGCTTGCGAGAAATTACAAATGCTTGCTATGAGGAGCAAGCCCATGTATAGACCAAGCAGCTTAAGCACAGGTGCCATCGTGTGTGTGCCTGTAGACAAATGCTGATCGATAATGGTTTTGGTTATATAAGGTCCGCCCAGCTCGGCGCCTACTGCACAGCATAGAATGAGCAGCGCGCCGATAATCCTGAACTTATAGACGAGAGCATACGAAATCAGCCTTCTCGCCGTGGACGGTTTCTGCATCTTGTCGTCCTCCCTTCTTCTGTTTGTCATTCTTCCAAACTCGCTTCCATTTGTTGACGTTCCCACTGCTCTCGGTACCAGCCGCCGAACAGCATCAGCTCTTCGTGGGTACCCTCTTCGACGATTCGCCCCTCATCTAGGACGAGGATCCAATTCGCATGGCTCACAGCCGAGAGCCGGTGCGTGCTGATCAATGTCGTTCTGCCCGCACGTTCCTTGCGGATATTCTGGAGGATGCGGCTTTCAGTCCGCGCATCGACAGCGGATAACGAGTCATCGAGCAGCAGGATTTCCGAATCGATCAGAAGGGCTCTAGCAATCGCTAAACGCTGCTTCTGTCCACCAGACAGCATGACGCCATTTTCGCCGACAATAGTCGCTAGGCCTTCCGGCATTTGCTCGATATCCTGGGTAAAAGAGGCCATCTCAATGGCCCTTGCAATTTCTTCCGGCGAAGCATCGTGCTTACCCAACGCGACATTGTCGCGAATGGATTTCGACAGCAGCAGATGCTCCTGCGGAACGTAAGCAACCCATCGTTTCACCTGATCCAAGGTGATTCTCCCAATCGGTACGCCTGTAATTAGCAGCTTACCTGGTTCGATCGGGAATTGCCGCAGCAGCTGCTTCAGTAGCGTGCTTTTGCCACTACCCGTACGGCCTACAATCCCTAGCGTCTGCCCTCTTTCTAATTGGAAAGAAACGTTAACAAGACTTGGATGGTTTGCGGTCGGATACGTAAAAGTTAAATCCTTCATCTCGATAAGCTCCGGCACACTCACCGCAATCGGCGCATCGACATCCACAATATCCGCTTTCTGCGTTAGCGCTGTATCCAGACGGTCAGCCGAGGCACTTCCGCGCTGTAGGACATTAATAAACTCGCCGAAAGAAATCATCGGCCAGATCAGCATACCTAGGTAAATATTAAATGAAATCAGCTGACCCAGCGTGATCTCATTATGAAAGACCATATAAGAGCCATATCCAATGCCTATCGAGTAACTTAGACCCACAATCAACGATGTAAGCGGCTGAAAAAGCGCATTCAGCATGGACACACGTCTATTCTTATTCATCACTTCTGACGTAACTTTATCGAAAGCGACTAGATCATGATCTTCCTGAACATAAGAACGAATCACACGAATGCCAGAGATGGACTCGAGTGCATGATCATTCATTTGGCCGAAAGAGGCCTGTGCAGCAAGGAAGCGAACTCTCACTTTTTGACCTAGCTTACTAATCACTAAGGCTAGAAAAGGCAGAGGAATCAGCGCCGCAATCATTAATTTGAAGCTAATTAGGGAGATCATCGTAATAATAACGACGGATGCCCCGACCAACGTGTGAACGAGTGTCATAACGCCGTAACCAGCAGTCTGGCCAATAGCGAGAACGTCATTAGTGGCTAATGCCATCAACTGACCCGTGCTGTTCCGTTGGAAGAAAGCCGGTGTCATTTTCGTCAGATGAGCCAGTAGACGCCCTCTGAGCACTTTCTCAACGAGTGCCGAATTGCCAAATAATGTCGTGATCCAAACATAAGTAATTACATATAATAGGAGTGACAAGCCTACAAGCAGAATGACCGTCTGACTTAGGCTGGATGCCGTCAACTTCCCGCTGCCAATCTGATCGATTGTATTCCCTATCATTTTAGGCGGAATCGTCGCCAATAAATTCACACAGATCATTAAGCTGATAGCAAGCACGTAGTATTTCCATCTTTCTTTGAAAAACCACCGCAATTTGATTACAAAAGACAAGATTTCCACCCCTTTCCATTTCCCACTAAGATTGATTTTATAGTTTAAGCCAATTGAAGTCTACTTATTAAGTCGTTTTTAACGAAACTTTCCGTCCACCTGCAACATTCTGGAAACCCACTTCGTTTATGAGGACAGACTATTAAACATAACTTACATACAGGAAGGAATTACAACCATGAATCGTACAATGAAAAAGAGCCTAGCTATCCTATCCTTATCCGCCATGATGACGACGGGTGCAGCCTATGCTGCAACGAATGAAACTGTCCAAACGACTACTATTATGCCTGTCACCACACAAGCTGATTCAGCGGCTATTTCAGTTCAAGTCAATGGAGGAGCCCTTTCCGAAAAAGGTTATATGAAAGCTGCTGCGACTGAACCTATGCTGCCACTTCGGGCTGTATCAGAGAGCCTGGGCTTCAAACTCACTTGGAATCAAGAAACACTTTCCGTTGATTTGTTGAAAGGCAATGTATTTACAACCGTCAAGACAGGCGATGATCGCTATGCAATTAATAAAATGTTCACAACACTTGGTACGGCTCCTGAATTGGTTGACAACAAGCTTTACGTGCCCGCTTCCTTTGTCAGCAAAGTGCTGCACGGATCTGTTACAACGGAAGGAGCTTCGGTTTCCATCGCGATGAAAGAGGACGTTAAGAAAGTTCAAACGACTGGCGTAATCACTTCGATTCGACCTGTTGGTGATTATACAGCGATTCAGATTCAAGGAATTGGCACGGAGGGGATGGTCCTCAACGTGAACAAGGATACAGAATATCAAATGCTGGATGGCACTAAGCTTAGTCTTTCCGATCTTCACGTTGGCTTAACCGTAACTGCGGAGCACTCTATGGCTGTTACCATGAGCTTGCCGCCACAAACGTCAACTTCCAAGATTACGGTTTTGGACACGAAAAGAGCGGCAAACAGCCTAGGTACATCTGGCGTGGTTGAAGAAGTTCGCAGCGACGATAAAGGCAATGTGAGTCTTCTCATTAAAGGTACTGGTTTAACGGAGACAGCTCCGAGTGAGGTTGTTCTACAAATTTCAGACGAGACGGCTATCGTTGATAAAAACGGCGACAAAGTGGAGAAAGCCGCTCTTGTTAAAGGCGCAAATGTCATCGGATTTTATGGACCTGCACTGACGAAAAGCCTTCCTCCTATCGGAAATGCGTGGAAAATCGTTGTAGGCGGTAAACAAGAATAAGTTATTACTTTTAAAAATATCGAAGAAACCTTCCTTTTTGGAGGGTTTTTTTGCTCATTTGTAAAGTATCTACACTGTCCAAATGGTCTGTTTTTTGATACAATAACTGAAAATTCAATCGTATAAGGGGACTCATATGGAATACATTAGCACTCGCGGAAAAGTAGAACCCATCGGCTTCATCGATGCCATCTTGATGGGATTGGCAGACGACGGCGGTTTACTTGTTCCTAAGCATATCCCACAATTATCGGCAGACACGCTACAGAAGTGGCAGAGGCTCTCCTACTCGGAGTTGGCTCTTGAAATCTTCTCGCTATATGTGAATAACGAAATCCCGCGTAATGAGCTAAAGCAGCTGGTTGATGATAGCTATGCAACCTTCCGGGATGACGCTGTGACACCGGTCAAACGTCTGAACGACGGCACGTACGTGCTGGAATTGTTCCACGGACCTACTTTTGCTTTCAAAGACATTGCTCTGCAATTCTTGGGTAATCTCTACTCGTACGTTTCTCGTAAAACGAATTCGATTATCCATATTCTTGGAGCCACTTCAGGGGATACAGGAGCTTCAGCAATTGAAGGTGTGCGCGGTAAAGAAGGCATCCGGATATGTATTCTTCACCCCCATGGGAAGGTCAGCAAGGTTCAAGAACTGCAAATGACCACCGTTGACGACACGAATGTGCTTAATCTTTCTGTTGAAGGCACTTTCGACGACTGCCAGCGTATTATCAAAGAACTGTTCGCCGACGTCGAGTTCAAGCACCGCTACCACTTGCGTGCGATTAACTCCATCAACATTGCCCGCATCTTGGCGCAAACGGTGTATTACTTCTATGCTTACTTCCAATTAGCGAACAATAATCAGGCCGAAAAGGTCAATTTCAGCGTGCCGACTGGTAACTTCGGCGATATCTTTGCTGGTTACTTGGCTCAGAAAATGGGTCTTCCCATCCATAAACTCATTCTTGCTACAAACGAAAACAATATTCTTGAGCGATTCGTACAGGACGGTGTTTACCAACCAGGTGCGTTCCGCGGAACACACAGCCCTTCCATGGATATTCAAGTGGCTAGCAACTTCGAGCGCTACTTGTTTTACCTCTATGGCGAAGACGCGCAAGCTGTCTCGGCTATCATGGATCAATTCAAGGCTGAAGGCCGCGTTGTTATCCCTGCTGACAAGCTGCAAGCCGTGCAAGCTGACTTTGCTGCCTATGGCGTGCAGAACGAAGAGTGCCTCGACACAATCAGTGAGTACTATGAAAAGTACGCTTATCTGCTAGATCCGCATACAGCTTGCGGAGTAGCTGCTGCTGACAAACTCGCCGTAGACGGTGAAGTGACGGTTGCCCTTTCGACCGCTCATCCGGCTAAATTCGATGAGTCGATCCGTTTGCGCAGCATTGAGCAGACTTATCCGCAGCAAATTCAAGCGCTATTCGATAAGCCGCAATTCCAAACGATCGTTGGTGGTACGAACGACGAGATCAAGGATCAACTCGTTAAGTTTTTCTAATGATGTGAAGAAGCCCCGAAGACAATTGTCTTCGAGGCTTTTTTTATCCCTATTTCTTAAACTGTTTAGGAAATTGTTTAATGATCCCGTCCGAAAGAACATCCGCAAACATAATTATATGATCCTCGCCTTGATCGAATGTGTGAATATCTGCTTCCCAGTCCTTTTTGAGCCTAGCCGACACATTGTTTGTGAGTAATTGCAAGTGCACATATAACATATCTTGCAGAGTTTTCATCGACCAATTCGGGTTTGCATTGCTGAGGAATGCAGCGATATCATCGGCATTCCGATACCATTCCTTATTATACTTTTCGAAATCAGACGCATTACCGCTTTTGGCTGCAGCTATAACTTTGCCCGCTAAGACGATGTGCTCCGTCAACAGTTCTCCTAACTTATTACCCGCCGCTTCCCCATAATAAGGTTTTATCGCATTTCCGATATCCGTCTGGTTCTTGAGCAGCCTAGCCAGCACTTTCTCTTGATCTTCTAGACCAGCAAGCGCGCTTACGAGGTAGCTTCTCGTCCACAAAACATGATCGATCCATAACTTTCTTAAATCGCCTTTCAGCTTAACCATTGATTGGCTGTAGCATTGCATTTTTACGACGGCGTGTTCGTCCACTACCTTAGCCTCTGCTCTGAGCGGAACAACACTTAAGGCAATGGACATCGATAGCAGCGTTAACTTTAGAAACTTGCCTTGCATCAACATCTCTACTTTGACATAAATAGGTGTACAGTCCGTTTATTGTGTGCTTGTGGACTATTTTCATTCATGAAAAGAGATTGATTGTTACCCCAGTAAAAAAATCAGTCCTCCGACCGATACCTATCCTCCCCCAGGTAGGAAGACACTTTTACCTTGTCATGATATCCTTAAAGTAATTGAGAATGGATAATAACGTTTAGGAGTGAGCATGTTGAATATGAATCGCAGCGCCTTTCTTGGCCCAATATTGATTATTTTAGGTATTTTTATGTTTCTAAAAGGTGATAGTACGTTCAATACCGGTACCATATTTGAGTATTTCTGGCCAACCTTGTTTGTCATACCCGTGGGCGTATTTTTCCACTGGTTATACTTCTTCATCCTTCAGCGGCGGGGTGTTGGCGTGCTTGTCCCAGGAGGGATTATGTTAACGACAGGCATCATCTGCCAAATCTCCATGCTGTTCGATATCTGGCACCTTATGTGGCCAGGATTCATGCTGGCTGTTGCCGTCGGTTTATTCGAACTGTATTGGTTCGGAGGACGAAATAAATGGTTGCTCATCCCGATTAACATTCTAACCGTCATGTCCCTTTTGTTCTTCGCTATTTTCTCCATAGGCTCTATCTTCAGCAAATTTTTCCACAACCAACCGATAATTGCCATCGTTCTCATTATTGTAGGCGGCTTGATGATGTTTACGCGTAATCGGAAATCAATGTAATACTATCAAAAGTACGGATTACATGCTTAATGAGAAAAAACCAATAAAATTGTTGTACGTTGTACAACTTAAGCAGGGAAAAGACCGGGACAAAGACAAATTAAGATGAAAAAGGAGCCTCTCATGAGCTCCTTTTCACTTATACCTTTACAACGAATTGATAGGCGCCCGACTGGCTGCCATCCGCATTGCTTTTAGTATCCATCAGCAGTGCCTTGTTGTAGATGCCATCCTTCGCATTGCCCGCTTCGTTCGGGAAGAAAAGCTGACTCGTCAGTACCTGACCATTCGGCGCCTGCACCTTCACATGAATATGGCGCGTTCGCCCTGGGTACAAGCCCGGCACAATCGTTTCCAACGTAAACTTGCCTTTATCGTCCGTATATTGATGCCCCCGAAGGGTGAAGCCTTTGTTATCATATTGACCGTCGGCATCTGCCTGCCAGAAGTCCAGTAACGCATGTGCAACCGGTTTACACGTCGTGGATACAACGTAGCCTACGAGCGTAAGTTTCGTCCCCATCATTCCTTGCTCTAACAAAGAACTTTTCTCCGGTGAGTTAGGTGTAAAATACGGACCTTCGGTGACAGCTGGCGTCATCTCCTCTGGTGAACCGCACGCAGGTGTTGGCTCCAGATTCGCAGCTTTTGGTGATTCGCTCGCTGCTTCCTTTGCCTGGTTACCATCAGGCTGAGTCGTTGCTCCGCCAGTCGTCGCTCCGCCGCCCAAATTGATTCCGCAGGCTGCTAACGCCGCACTGGTAACCATTAGAACGCTGGATACCAAGAACCGGCGACGCGTTATTTTCGCACTCGAAGATTTCAACTCAGTTTGCTTCTCTTCCATTGTCGTTCCCCCATTTCAACCTCTTGTACGAATAGAATAGCATGGAACTGGGGGAAATTCCCTGAAATTTAGCCTAAGAATGGCTTAAAGTTTACTGAAAATAGGTGCAGGATAGACGAAAAACATGCAGCTCCTTAGATACTTAGCTATTTCGAAACAAAAGAATTCCCTTCGACCCAGAACCGCCACGGATATTCTCTGGCTTCCCCACTATTGTCGATGCCGATTCTCGGTCCATCGGCGATGGATTCTACTGTTCTTCCTTCAGCAATGTAGAGAGGACGCTCAAAAATAGGTCTTCCATAATCCTCTTTTACAATGCCAAGGGCTTTTGTTAGTTTGCCGGGACCGTTAGTGAGCTCCTTTAGCTTTTTATCGTGGCCGCGGCGATCATACATGAGATCAATTCCTATGCAGGGCTCCACAGCACGAATTAAGACAGCCTCTGGATGGCTAGGCTCCCCGCTTACTATATTCACTAAACAATGGGTATGCATCACGTAGGTATAGACATAGCCCGGAGGGCCAAACATGATTTCCGTTCTCGGTGTCCTGCGATTGCCAAAGCTATGAGCGGCACGGTCCCCCGGACCTATGTAGGCTTCAGTTTCTACAATCCAGCCTGCGGCTATGCCTAATTCGGTTTCTTTCACAAGCAGTTTGCCGAGCAGCGAACGAGCCAAGATCAGTGTGGGTTGCTCAAAAAATGCAGCAGCTACGGGTTGGGAAGACAGAACATTCATCTCCATTCTTTCATGAATTCAGGTCTTCGTCTTACAGCAAAAGAAACCCGATCAGCCGCAGCTAATGGGTTCCTATTTATTATCCTACAACCAAATTATCTTGACCAAGGTTATCCCCTGTGGATTGTTTGATCTGTTTACTTCTTAATTGTCCACAAGCGGCATCAATATCCGTTCCATGCTCAAGGCGAACACTACAGCTAATGCCCTGCTTTTTCAATGTATCATAGAAAGCCCGCACCGATTCCCGCTCACTCCGTTGATATTGACTATGCTCATCCACAGGATTGTAAGGAATCAAGTTCACATTGGCAAGGTGGCGAATATGCCCAATGAGCTCAGCTAATTGCAGCGCATGCTCTCTACCGTCGTTAACATCCTTCAGCAGAATGTACTCCAATGTAATTCTCCGGTTCGTTTTCTCCAAATAGTACTCGATCGCCTGCATTAATTTCTCGATCGGAATCGCCTTGTTTATTTTCATGATCCGGGTACGAAGCTCGTTCGTCGGGGCATGCAGAGAAATCGCCAGATTTACCTTCAAATCCGAGTCCGCGAATTCGATAATTTTATTAGCAAGACCACTAGTTGATACCGTAATATGTCTAGCGGCAATGTCTAGGCCTTTTTGATCTTTCACAACGCGGATGAAATCAACCATATTTTCAAAATTATCAAATGGCTCGCCAATGCCCATCACAACAATGTGGCTGACACGTTCGTTTTTATCCGCTTTGTCCAAATGAAACTGAACCTTCATAATTTGTTCTACGACTTCAGCGCTGGATAGATCGCGACTTTTGGCCAAAAGCCCACTCGCACAGAAGCTGCACCCAATGTTACAGCCGACCTGCGTCGTGACACACACGGACAACCCGAATTTATGTCTCATCAACACGGTCTCGATCAAATTACCATCCTGCAGCTTGAAAAGGAACTTCATCGTGCCGTCCGCTGATTCTTGCCTCGTATGTTCAGTCAACGTCTGAATGACGAAATGCTTTTCCAGACTCTGAATACAATCCTGCTTCACATCCGTCATCTCTGAGAAGTCGGTCACCCGCTTCCGATATAGCCAATCCCAGACTTGTAATGCCCGCGATTTTTTGTGTCCATTTTGCTCAAGCCATGCAATCAATTGATCCAACGTTAATCCATAGATGGATTCTTTATTCATCGTTATCCTCTTTTCAAGACTTTCACTTACAGTCCTATTCTACTAAGCAGCCGAAGCGTACCATCTGTTTATTATTGTGCCAAAAATCCTTCATGAACACAAGGGGAGTGAGAAGGCAGAACCGTTCCTTTATCTACCTCTTATGTCCATTTCGACAGCCACTCTATGAATACATCCATTCACATACACAAATAATGTAACTAGTACGTGAAGGAGGCCAAAAAATGAACAATCAACGCGCTCAACAGATTGCAGTATCACCTGTCATGGTTGATGTTACGTATAATGGGACGCCAATCTACATCCAACATGTTGACGAAAAGAATGAAACCGCCAGAATTTATCCTTTGGATCAACCGGAAAACGAGCAAAGTGTCCCATTGAGCAGTCTAGTCGAGAGTTCTCAAATGTTGGATATGGAAGATATTAAAATGATATGCCCATTGCCCGAATGATTGAAAAGAAGCAAGAAAAAAGAAAGAGGATACCTTTACGGTGTCCTCTTTACTAATGATATTTGGTGAAGGTCTATGAAAATTTAATTATACCTACCGAATGCAAGAATACACAAACGATGAGTATGGGAGCTACCACGCGCAGCAAGAACATCCAAGCTTTATACCAAAAACCTTTCAAACCCGCTTCTTCTCCAGCTTTTTTCCACGCGTATCCAGTAAACAAGGTAACGACTAACCCACCGAATGGCATAAGAACATAGGAAGTAATGAAGTCCATCCAATCAAAAATGCTTTTACCTCCAGGATGGAAATCCCCTAGTACACCTCCAACAGAGAGCCCAGAAGGAACACCTACCAAGAAGCAAAGAATGGATAAGATAATCGCTGATTTCTTGCGGCTCCACTGCCATTTTTGCATGGCATAAGCGACTGGAACTTCCAAGATGGAAATCGCAGAAGTCAAGGCGGCAATGGCTAGTAACAAGAAAAATAGACCACCAAAGAAGAAACCAAATGGCATTTGCGAGAACGCTGCAGGCAGCGCCATGAACGCCAAGCCTACGCCTTCACCAGGCTGAAGCCCGTAGGAGAACACCGTAGGGAAAATGACTAGACCCGCGATGAAAGCATATACCAAATCACCGAAACCAATGGCGAGCGTCGCCGTGCCGAGTGATTGTCTTTTTTCCACATAAGATCCATAGGTTAACATACAGCCCATCCCTAACGATAAGGAAAAGAACGCATGTCCCAAAGCAACTAGGGCAGACTCCGCGTCTAGCTTGGAGAAGTCAGGTTTCAAGAAGAAGGATACCCCTTCTGCTGCTCCTGGGAGCGTAAGCGAACGGACCATAAGAATTAGTAGGATGATGAGAAATCCAGGAATCAGAACTTTGTTGAATTTCTCAATACCACCAGAAACCCCTTTGGCAAGAACCCAGCCCGTAACCACCATAACAACAGCCTGCCAGAAGATTGGCCAGTAGCCCGAAGCAAACGATAAAAACTTGTTTTTATAGTCGGAGCCCTCTTGGAACAAGATGCCAGTAAATGACTCTACCGTATAATGGAGTGTCCATCCCGCGACTACCGCGTAGTAGGACATGATCATGAAAGCGGTAAGAATCGACAATAACCCGAATGCTCCCCAATATTTTTTGCCCGTCAGATTAAAGAAAGATACCGATGCGTTACCTCTACCACCGCGGCCAATCGTCATCTCTGCAAGCAAAATCGGTAAGCCTACAATAATTAAACAAATGATAAATAGCAGGAAAAAGGCGGCACCGCCATGTTTACCCGTAATGTAGGGAAACTTCCACATGTTGCCTAACCCTACCGAGCTGCCGATCGCGGCCAAAATAAAACCTGTAGACGTAAACCGTTCAACCGTTCCTGTTTTCTTGCCTGCTGCTTGTCCTGATGTCTGATCGTTACTCATGATGAATGATAAACTCCTAACGTTATTTTGATGCAATAATGTTACTGGAAAATCCTTCTCACGTCACCTTGTAAAATTTCACAAAATCCGTTTATTCTTTATCAATCGTTTGATGGATACCATCTTCATAATAATCAAAGACGAGCTGTTGTTTCGTACCACTTACCGCGTAAAACACGTCCGATATCTGTTTTCCCTTGCGTTTTACCTCCTGTTCTAACCATTCCTTAGTCAGTCCGTTATTCTCCAGGTTTTTCTCCATTATTTTTCCATCCATAATTAATTCAATGGGAAAAACCTGGGCGTTTGAATGAAGCTTCAAATCCTTTTTAGTTACATATTGGTACTCGTCTTTTTTTAATACCGATACCTCGCCGTTATCCTCAAGTACAGCATAGTCCACTTCCTCTAAGTTAAAAATCCCTTTTTCCCTCAAGGCTTGGTCCAATGAATCCAGGGTGTATCTTACTTTTCTCATGTTATCTTCAAGAATTTTCCCGCCTTCAATAAGCACCGTTGGGGAACCTGAAATCCAGTTTCTCATTTTGCGACTTTTCAATGCAATTATGGATAACAAATAGGACGTAATGGCAATGACAATCAGCGATAAAATCATATGCCAAAGACTTAATTTTTCATTGAATGCCAAATTAGCTGCAATAGCCCCTAATGTAATACCAGTCACAAAATCATGAAACGTCATATTGGAAATCGTCTGTTTACCAAGTATTTTGGCTATAAACAGTAGCAGTAAAATAGCTAGAACGGTCCGAATCAGAATTTCCACATAGACAATCATACTTATGCACCCTCCTCTCCTGTCATTATCTCCTAAACGGAAAAGAAAAAACCAAGCACGGGTGAGGCTCGAGATTTATCGACAACCTCCGTATAAGGAGAATTTTTCACTTTTATATGTACAAAAAAAGCCTCTGTGCAATGGGAAGCATTACCCATGGCTGACAGAAGCTTGATTAGCTATACATTTTGCTTTACATAAGACTTACGTTTATTCCAAATTGGCATGCCTGCCAAACATGGTCGTTGAGTCAAAACCTTTTTTCTCCATTAACCGCAGGATGACAGCGTCAAAGAATAACAAGAGAGTTTGCTCAAATAGTGAGCCCATCGGTTGTATGGTGAAGTAATTGCTAGACGACTTATCTTTAGGCGAGCCAGGAAGCTTAACGGCTATATCCGCCAGCTGTCCGATCTTTGATTCAGGGAATATCGTCACTAACGCGACAGAAGCTTGCAAGCTTTTGGCCTTCTCCGCCATCGATAGGAGGCTCTTGGTTTCCCCCGAACCTGATCCAATGATCAGCATGTCTTTTTCGGTGACATTCGGCGTAATCGACTCACCCACAACATAAGCATCAATGCCCATATGCATCAGCCTCATCGCGAAAGCTTTGGCCATCAAGCCGGATCGACCGGCACCAGCTACAAAAACCTTGTTGGACGCCATAATACGCTCTACGAAACGATCAGCTTGCTCATCGTTCAACTGGTTGGCACCCTGCTGCAGCTCATGAAGGATTTCAGCTAAATACAGATTCGTTTCCATACGAATTAAGATCCTTGTTTGATCAATTTTTGCATTTCAGCGGCTGCAGCTTGCTGGTCTTCTTGTCCGGTAATACCTCCGCCGACAATAACAAGATCAGGGTTCGCTTTGATAACTTCCGGAAGTGTACTTAATTTAATGCCTCCGGCAATCGCTGTTTTGGCCTGCTTCACAACACGTTTGATCGTCAGAAGATCCTCAAATGAATTTTTGCCGACAGCTTGAAGATCATATCCTGTATGCACACAGATATAATCAACGCCGAGTGCGTCGATTTCTTGCGCACGCTGCTCAAGGTTTTTCACAGAGATCATGTCAACTAGAATTTGTTTACCTTGTTTTCTAGCTTCTTCTACAGCACCTTTGATCGTCATGTCCTCCGAGGCACCTAATACGGTAACGATGTCTGCTCCTGCTTCCGATGCTTTCATGACTTCGTAACCAGCGGCGTCCATAATTTTGAGGTCAGCCAGCACTCTCAGATTGGGAAAAGCTTCTTTGATTTCTTTGACGGCGCGGAGCCCTTCATTAATGACAACTGGTGTGCCAATTTCAACGATATCTATATATGCTTCCACTTCTTTCACCAATTTCTTGGCTTGTGGGATGTCGACAAGATCTAACGCTAATTGAAGTTCCATGGATAAGTCACTCCTCATGTAATTTATGTTTTTGTTGTTCACGGGACCTATTGTACGATGATACTTTTCGAAAAGGAAGTACGCACTATTCGGTGACGTAGTACCCATTTTGAAACCATGGACGAAAAAAAGACCCTTAACACGAAGTTAAAGGTCCCTACAACTTGGATTTTTGTATCGTTTGAGCTTCAGTTAATCCGCTCTTGGTGGTTCTGCCCCCAATCAGCCATTACATTGAGCACTTCTTCCATGGTTCGGCCATATTGAGTCAAAGAATATTCGACTTTCGGAGGCACTTGAACAAAAACTTCCCGATGGATAATGCCGTCATCCTCTAATTCGCGTAGTTGTTGGGTTAACATTTTTTGCGTAATGTCAGGCATCCCCCTTTTTAACTCGCCAAAGCGTTTGACGCCGTCCATCAGATGACACAGAATGACCAGCTTCCATTTGCCGCCAATGACTTTCAAGGTCATTTCTACCGAGTTCTTAAATAGTTGATCGCCCATGGTAACGACTCCTTTAGTATACTTTTTGATACTATAGTACTTAAAAGTAGGTACTTGCTTTTAATTGCAATACCATTAATAATAAATGGCGTGACTGTCAGTTGCAAATAGGAACCCTCATAAGGGTTGTCTTCATAAATAGCTTAAAGGAGAGATGACTATGACCTTAGAGAATCAAACTGCGATAATTACGGGTGCCGGAAAAGGAATCGGCAAAGCTACCGCTATTGCCTTGGCCAAAGAGGGCGTTAATCTCGGATTACTTGCACGTAACCGTGCCGACCTTGAGTCCCTTCAACAAGAATTAACAAGCGCATATCGTATTAAAGTGAGCATCGCTACAGCGGATGTATCTAAGAGAGCAGAAGCAGAGCGTGCAGTGGAAACGTTGATCGGAGAACTGGGTTCCCTCGATATTCTACTCAATAATGCCGGTGTGGCGCAATTTGGCACGTTAGCCGATATGGATCCTGAACAATGGGAACAGGTCATCCGAACGAATCTGATGGGCACGTATTATGTAACTCGCGTCGCGCTTCCAACCATGTTGAAGCAAAATGGCGGAACTATCATTAACATCGCGTCAACCGCAGGGGAACGTGGCTTTGCGACCGGTTCTGCTTATTGCGCTTCGAAGCACGCTGTGATCGGCTTAACGGAAGCACTTATGCAGGAAGTTCGCAAATCGAACATCCGTGTGACCGCGCTCACACCATCTACCGTGAATACAGACCTAGCAGTGAACGCTGGTCTTCCCATAGGCGATGAGGATCGCATGATGCAAGCGGAAGATGTAGCGGAGCTCATACTGGCTGCACTGAAATTGCCACCACGCGTTTTCTTGAAAACCGCTGGAATTTGGACAACGAACCCACAATAACCGCCAATTTAGACAGACGTATAAATATATCTTTGGAGGTTACTAATATGTCTCAGAAATTATTTGCTTCGTATGATCTGAAAGGTTTACACATAAATAATCGCATTGTCATGGCGCCAATGTGTCAATATTCGGTTACGGCCAAAGACGGGAAGCCAAACGATTGGCACTACGTTCACTATCTTAGCCGCGCTATTGGCGGTACTGGCCTCATTATCATGGAAATGACGGATGTTGACCCCGATGGCCGCATTACCGATTTCGACCTAGGCATATGGTCAGATGATCATATTCCGGCATTTGCCAAAATCATCGACGGTGTACACTCGCATAATGGCAAAATCGGAATTCAGATCGCTCATGCGGGACGTAAAGCAGAAGACGCGGCAGTCCCCATTGCCCCATCTGCAATAAAGTTTCCAGGCTCAGCTTACAAAATGCCTCGCGCCCTTACAACCGAAGAGGTTCAAGACGTGGTTCAAAAATTCGGTGATGCTGCCCGCCGCGCGGTACAAGCTGGTGTGGATACGATCGAGCTTCATGGAGCACACGGTTATTTGATCCATCAGTTCCAATCACCTCTAACCAATAAACGAGATGATATTTATGGTCAAGACCTTACCCGTTTTGGCGTAGAAGTCATTCAAGCCGTCAAAAAAGAAATGCCTGCTGACATGCCGCTCATCTTCCGCATCTCCGCAGTGGAGTATGCCGATGGCGGATATGATATTGATCATGCCATCGAGCTGTCCAAAGCTTACCAAGCTGCAGGTGTAGATGCTTTTCATGTGAGTTCTGGCGGAGAAGGACCCGCTGGAGAGAGAAAACCAGGCAATTACCCGGGCTATCAGGTTCCGTTCGCACGTAAAATCCGCGAGGCGCTGAATGTACCCGTCATTGCTGTAGGTATGCTCGAAGATCCAGCGCTTGCTGAATCCGTTATCGGCAGTGAAGACGCAGACTTCGTAGCGATTGCCCGAGGAATGCTGCGTGATCCGTACTGGGCTACGCATGCCGCCATTACGCTCCGCAATGAACCGAACAATATCCCAGAACAATATGTTCGAGCTTACTAATATGGAATAGGGGCTGTCCCAAAGGACTAGTACTAGTGGTCGGGTGGCTTTCCTTAACAATCGGCAAAACAAAAAATGAGTGGGCAAGAATAACCTTGCCTTCTCATTTTTTTGTTTTCTGTGCCCCAAGGTGTTGGGACAGCCACACTTTGTTTGCTTCAGCTATTCTTCTAGTAGATTAGAGTAACACTCTGTTCTCAAGTATATTTTTCAAACAAATGTGAGACTTCGAAGGGCCAATCCGTACAAGTGAGTCTTGAAATTCAGCAAGCTCCTCTACCGAGGCCGTTTGTACCTTGATGAGATAATTAAATTCTCCGCTTATGCGAAATAAATCAGTTACTTCCCTTGCCCCTTCACAAAAATCAACCAACTCTTGGCAATGTTCTGTCTTTATTAGAATAAAAGAGGTCGTACCTCGATTCAGATCCCGCAAATTAAATACGGTACTATATTCGGAAATAATCTTCTTATCCTCCAGCTTTAGTATCCTATCTTTAACAGAAGGTTGGGACATGGAGATTTCTTTACTGATTTGAGAAATAGGCATTCGTGCATGATGTTGAAGTAATTGCATGATCTTTTTATCAATGTCATCGATTTGATGATCCATATCAAGCGCCCTCCTAATTTGACCTTATATAATAAGGTGTTATGTATGAATTAACTTAGATATAGTAATAACCTTACAACATATAACTCAGATTTTGTATGTAATTTGATATTTTATATGACTATAATATGAATAAATTACATTAGGAGTGATTTAGATGAGCGTGAAAGGCCTTGCGCATGTGGCCATACAAGCCAAAGATTATCAAGCCACTATTACATTTTATACACAAGTCTTAGGGTTTAAAATAGGCCATCATTGGAGTCTGCCTTCCTTCCAAATCAAAGAAGCAGCCATGCTGATTTCACCTGACCAAAGAACCTGTATTGAAATCTTTGATAACGAAGCGGTCATCCCCGCTCAAGGAAAAAAAGCCCTGTTGGAGGAAGATATTGCACACGGAGCGTTATTACATCTCGCCTTTTACGTGGATAATGTCGAGGAAGTGTATCATAAAGCCCTTGCTCATGGAGCAAAGGCTTTTATCGAACCAGATGAACTGTCACTTGGCGAACCACCCCTTGTGGTGAGAAATGCCTTGGTGCACAGTCCAAACGGAGAAGTTATCGAATTTATTGAAGATGTCAATTTTGATATGTCTATCTGAAGTTCTATATTATAATTTGCGCTCGAAGGTGAATTTGGCCTGATCTATTTCAGTTGATTGCCAAGGCGACGGTAAAAGAATAAGATGTTAAATGGGCGAAGATTCCGGTCAATTCATACGTTTGTGCCCTTTTATTTGGTTTGGACCTTTGAGAGGGGATTCTTGTATGAAAAGTCTTGCGTCCTACTATTTCCTATATTATCTCGGACAGGCAGCGTTAATGCCCTATCTTAGCCTATATCTAAGCGATAAGGGGATAAGCTCTACCCTAATCGGGCTGCTTCTATCTCTTTGGGCTTTTACGAGTGTTATTGCTCAACCCATTATGGGCATGCTGAATGACCGGCTGAACGATCGCCGACAAATATTGATGCTGTGCACGATCCTATCCCCTATTTTCGCATTTGGCTTCTACTTTTTTGACGGCTACTTTGCCTTATTAATCTTCTCAGTTCTCTTCCCGTGGTTTCAATCTTCATCTGCCTCGTTAAGCGACGCTTTGGCTGTTGAAATTGGCAGTAATGCGGGTATTTCTTTTGGCAGTATTCGTCTCTGGGGAGCCCTGAGTTTCTCCTTGGCTAGTTTTGCCACAGGTATTATTTATGAACGCAGCGGTTATGGAAGTAGTTTTTTCTATTTCCTAATCATCAACGCAGCCGTCCTCGGTGTTTTATTTCTATTTCCAAAAATCAAGCCATCAGAACATAAGCTGTCGATGTTTGATCAGGCTAAAGAGGTAATTAGCCATAAACGGTTTCTGGGTTTTATCGGGATTTGCTTGCTGGTGAATTTATCGATTGCCATCAACTTTTCGTTTCTTCCCATTTATTTTAAAGAAATGGGCTTTAATAAAGCCTGGATTGGCACCACTTATGCGATAGCCGCGATTATTGAAGTTCCGATGTTCTGGGTATCAGCCAAGCTGAATAACAAAATTGGACGCTTGCCTGTCCTCTGCATGGCTGCTGTTTGCTATGCGGCAAAGTGTTTGACATTGGCCTTCACTCACGATATTTATCTGGTGCTAGCTTCGCAGCTTTTAGACGGAATGGCTTATGCCTTTTTCGCAAGCGCATCCGTTGAAATGGTGAAGAGTTATTCCAAAGACGAGACGCAGGCTACCTTCCAAACGGTATTCGCTGCGATCACCACAGGGTTGGGCGGGATTATTGGCGGTGCCTTTGGAGGTATCTTCATTGACCATATGGGCGCACCTTCCCTTTATTTCATATTGTTTGTGCTGTGCTTGACGGCAGCCATTTTATTCATTATTTCTAATAAAATGTCCAATCGCCCGACAAAAAAACGCACCTCTTTACATATTTTTTAAAAGAAATGTCTTGATTATAAGCTTAGAAAACTAAATAATATGAAAAAGGTCTTATTGATCGGCATGACTTGATTACGATTGGAGCTTTAGTTTACACAACAGAAAGGTTGACATTGACATCATGGAGTTATCACACCGCATTACCAAGGAACAATCAATCAAAGAACCGTTCCCCATCTCTATACTTTCTCTTACCGTTGGTGCCTTTGCCATTGGAATGACTGAATTTGTCATCATGGGGCTTCTGCCTAATGTCGCGAATGATTTGCATGTCAGCATCTCATCCGCAGGACAACTCATTACGATGTATGCACTCGGGGTAGCTATCGGCGCGCCGATACTGACGGTCCTCACCCACAGAATCCCGCAAAAGAAACTGTTATGTCTGCTTATGGTTTTATTTATTCTCGGTAACGGAATCTCTGTATTCGCTCCAAGCTATGCCATTCTGATGGGAGCCCGTATGATAACCGCGTTGACACACGGGACATTCTTTGGCGTTGGGGCTGTTATCGCCTCCAATCTTGTACGTCCGGACAAGCGTGCCGGGGCCGTATCTATTATGATGGCCGGTCTAACCATTGCCAATATTATCGGTGTTCCTCTGGGGACATTCATAGGTCAAAACATGGGGTGGCGATCCTCATTTGGCGCGATTGCGATCATGGGAATCATTGCTTTAATCGGCATTCTTATCTTTATACCGCAAATTCGGCATGACAAACCAGCGAGTATCGTTAAGCAGATTAGCGCTCTCGCCAAGCCCAAGCTTCTTATATACCTGTTGATCGGGGCACTAGGCAATGCTGGCCTATTTGCCGTATTTACTTATATTACGCCACTGCTTGTGCAAGTCACTGGTTTTGCTGAACATAGCGTAACTTGGATTCTAGTCCTCTTCGGCTGTGGAGTAACCATCGGCAATATCGTAGGTGGGAAGCTTGCAGACTGGAAGTTGATGCCTTCCATACTGGGACTTTACCTTTCGATATGTGTCATTCTTACCCTTTTCACCTTTACTATTTATAGTCCGATCGCTGCCGTTTTGACTATTTTTCTGTGGGGAGCTGCTTCCTTCGCTGTGTTCCCTGGGCTGCAAGTACGAATTATGAGCCTAGCACAGGCGGCGCCAGCACTTGCCTCTACCTCCAGTCATTCAGCCGGTAATTTAGGAAATGCCGCTGGCGCTTTCATTGGGGGATGGGTCATTACACATCTAGCCATAACAGCCCTCCCTTGGGTCGGTGCCATACTCGTAGGTCTGGCACTGATCTTAGGATTTGCTTGCTATCTAGCAGAACGTAAGCCTGCTAACGCGTAATCCTATAATGATACAAAAAAGGCACCCTACATGGGGTGCCTTACTTTTTTGGGAAAATCCACTATTTTCGCTGCAGCTACCCTCGTTGCAAAACTTTTTGAAGCATCGTCCCGGTCTGTGCGTAATTCGTATGCCACGACAGCGCCTTCTCCAAGACATGAGGGGTTTGCCCTCCCCTGGTCAGGGCTTCTTTGTAGTAATCCTTTAATTGCTCGCGGTACATGGGATGCGCACAGCGCTGAATAATAAGCTCCGCGCGTTCTCTCGGCGCCAATCCCCGCAAGTCGGCGTATCCTTGCTCGGTGACGACCACATCCACATCGTGCTCTGTATGGTCCACATGAGAAATAAACGGCACAATACTCGAGATTTTTCCGTCTTTCGCAATCGATTTCGTGACGAAGATGGAGATACGGGAGTTTCGCGCAAAATCACCCGAGCCACCAATACCGTTCATCATTTGGGTGCCCAACACATGCGTAGAGTTCACGTTGCCATAAATATCAAACTCCAACGCCGTATTTATCGCAATCAATCCCATACGGCGAATGACTTCCGGGTGGTTCGAAATCTCTTGAGGCCTTAGTATAAGTTTATCGCGATATTTCTCCAAATTCGGATAAACTTGTTCCATCTTCGGACCCGAAAGCGTAATGGAGCAGCAGGAAGCATAGCGGACTTTGCCTGCATCCATTAACTCGAACACGGCGTCTTGCAATACTTCAGAATATACCTCCAGATCGGTGAATTCCGAATCTAACAAACCGTGAAAGACTGCATTGGAAACCGTTCCGATGCCGGACTGTAAGGGGGCCAGGCGGTTCGTTAAACGCCCCTCTTGAACCTCTTGTCGTAGAAACGCTATTAAATGCTGCGCAATCGTTTCCGTTTCATTATCGGGTGGTGTAATGGTTGAAGGAGAATCATTCTGGTTTGTGAGTACAATGCCTCGCACTTTCCCCATGTCGACCGGAATGCCAATGGTACCGATCCGATCATCCGGCTTCGTTATTGGAATCGGAGAACGTTCCCCCTGTTTACCGGGTTCGTACAAATCATGGAGTCCTTCCAATAACTGCGGTTGCGCCATGTTGATTTCAACAATAATGGACTTAGCATGCTGCGCGAACACCATCGAGTTCCCAACGGAGGTTGACGGGATGATCATATTGTCTTTCGTTATTGCAATCGCTTCCACGATAGCAAAATCTATAGGTTCAAGCACCTGAGCACGCACCATCTCCGACGTTTTGGATAAATGCTGATCTATAAAATAAAATTCACCTTGATTAATTTTCTTACGCATTGTAGGATCCGCTTGAAAAGGAAGGCGCTTATTCAGCAAGCCAACTTCAGCAAACATTCGATCAATATCTGATCCGAGAGAAGCCCCGGTATATACATTCACTTTCATCTTTTCATATTTGGCACGCTCAACGAGCGCCATGGGAACCGCTTTTGCATCTCCAGCCCGAGTAAACCCGCTTAGCCCTAGCGTCATTCCATTTTTAATCCAGGAAGCAGCTTCTTGTGCAGATACTACCTTCTCATGGAGGTGGTGGTTTTGAATGCGATCGAAAACGTTTTCCATAAGGCTTTCCCCCAACCTATTTGTGTCGTTTACACCATTTTAACAAACGGCAAAGAGGAGGAATGATTTTTCGGATGAAAATGGGTGAAATCAGGACGAACCATGCAAATTTGAGCCTGAAACCATGAAATTATTCATTCAGAAACCAAGTAATTTTCGAAAGTAACTGGTATAGGATTGACTGACCGTAATTTTGGTTTCATTTTTCATGATTAATACCAATGTTGAATGTGTATCGGGATAAATCTCCTTGATATAGTTAACGTTAACGATGAAGGAACGATGGCAGCGCACAAAGTAATCTTTCGGCAAAAGAAAATCAAACTCATTTAGCGTATATTTATGCGTGCCCGTCAACTTTTCGGTAATCACATGCGTTTTGCGATCACTTGCTTCCAGATACATCACTTCCGGAAAAGGAACCGGAACCCATCCCTCCTGGTATTTAACCGTCACTACGGATTTCCCGGTCGTCAGCGTGGGAAAGATCGCAGAAACACATCCCTCCAGTCTCCCTTCATGGATCAGCGGTACCGCCATGCCGTAGTAGGGAACGCCAAATAAATCACGATCGATAAACTCGGAAATTTTCTGTTTTCCGGTTAATGCTTTATGTGTTATCGTCCCTTCTTTGACGGGATCGCCTTCTTTAATTTTCAGGTCAATTCTTTTACTTGCGCGATAATAAATATAGGTCTCCGTATTCGAAACTGCGATGGAGGCTTCATCTGAAAATAACTCCCCAATAGCATCAAACATGGCCTGCATTTTAATTTGTGTCATTCTTTGCACCGCCTTCTATTAATAACCGTTAATCCATTATACTTTTGGAATCTCTGAACACAAAAATACTACCCGCTAAGCGGGCAGCACTTCATTATCTATAACTTAATATAATCAACGCTAGCGAATCCCATAATTATAATTGTTTTGAGGGGGATACTGGTATTGAGGTGCTGCATGGGGATGACTTGTCGCGTTGGAATACGAAGGATAGGCCTGCCGCTTATGCATTTCTGACACACATAAAATAAACGGCTTACGCCAAAGCAAGGTACGCCCAAGAGGCGAAATCCTTACTCTCGCTTTAAGCAAGCTGATCCGCGTTATCCACACAGCAGCCAAGGCATGATAAAGAAGGGACTGTCTCAAAAGTCAATTTTTCATAATAGAGACCTGGCTTAACCTAAATGTGATACGTAAAAAAGAACCTCGAGCTCCTTTTTGTGGAGTTGAGGTTCTTTTCATGGTGGGCCCCGTTCCTATTAGCAGCCATCTAAACGGAACGAGGAGGCGTTATTTCACTGAGATTTGCTTAAATTCGTGTTCATGCGGAACGAGGAGGCGTTATTTGGCCATTTTTGCGTCTACAGCGTGTTTTTTGAACAAATAAGGTATTCTCGTTCCGCGAGATGTCTGTTTAGCACTCATTTGCTCAAAATAGCGAATCGTCGTTCCTTTTCATGGTAAATGGGGTTCGACAACCGCCATATCGCATCACAACGTGGGTTCAAGATTCGGGTGTATTAGGAATTGTTCTAAATGGGACGCCCTCTTCTTCTTTGGATTTATTCAAATTAGAAGCTTTTCTCGAAGACCACAAGGCTTCGATTTCCTCCAGCGATTTCCCCTTTGTCTCGGGCACAAGGCGCCAAGTGAAAAAGAAAGTAAGCAAGGACATGAAACCGAAAATCCAGAATGTCACCGCTGGTCCTGCAGAACCAAGCATCGGAGGAAAGGTTTGTGATACGATATAATCCGCTGTCCATAGCGCCATAGAAGCTATCGCCGTTGCTTTTCCACGAATACGGTTCGGGAAAATTTCGGACATAATCACCCACACGACAGGCCCAAGCGATACAGCAAAGGAAGCCACGTACAGTAAAATAAAGATTAGCACCAAAGGCCCTGAAGGTTGTCCCGTGTGAAAGGCGGCGCCTATAACGACTAGGCACACTGTCATTGAGGCAGATCCAACGAGTAAAAGAGCCTTGCGTCCCACTTTATCGATGAGCCATATTGCAAGAATGGTGAAGAGGAAATTAATCAAACCGACCAGAATGGTCTGAATCAGCGAAGCATTCGTGCCAACACCCGTTTCCTTAAAAATTTCCGGGGCATAGTACATAATCGCGTTAATTCCCGTAACCTGCTGGAGAACGGCTAGCCCCACACCTACGATTAAAGCAAGCCGTAAAGCTGGGCTGAACAGTTGGCGGATCGATCCGCTTTCCTGTTGGAACGATTCCTTGATATCCAGCACTTCCTGTCTGGCCAGTTCGTCGCCGTGAATCTTAAGTAAAATCGGAAGAGATTCTGCTGCTCTCCCCTGCTTGATCAACCATCTCGGACTTTCAGGTACAAAGAAAAGCAGTATTAAGAACAACAAGCCCGGAAGAACCCCGAAACCAAACATCCATCGCCAAGCTGATGAAATATCCCACGCGTCGTCGCCATACCCCGCAATGCCCATATTAATGAAATATACGAGGAAGATACCGGTCACCGTTGCGAACTGATTGAGGGCTACAAGACGGCCGCGATACTTGGCAGGCGCTATTTCCGCGTTATAAAGAGGACATAGCGTAGAGGTAATACCAATCCCAAGTCCGCCAATAATCCGGGCAATAATATAAGCGGTGAACGTATTTGGAATGGCAGATCCGATGGACCCGATAATGAATAGGATCGCAGCTATAATCAGCACTTTTTTCCGACCGAACCTGTCCCCCAGCATACCCGATCCTGCTGCTCCAACGATACACCCAATGATTAAGCTGGAGACCGCCCAACCCACTTCCACCTGGCTTAGGTCGAAACGTTCTTTCATAAAACCGATTGCACCCGACACAACAGCTGTATCAAATCCAAATAATAAACCGCCCAAAGCGGCAACCATCGAAACTAGTGTGACAAACTTCATGCTTACTTGTTGGTCTTGATTGTTTATATGTGAGCTCATAAGCGATTATCCCTTCTGACTTATCCGCACCTTTATGCGGGTCTTTTATCATGAATAAATCGTAAATCCGTCTAATGCGAGACTCATTATACCATGCGCTTTGTTCTCGCTAGGGGCCAATTCCCTTCACTAATTTGTTGTTTACAAGCATAATATTGATGCCTGCAATTCTCCGTCGGATGTAGGGCGGCAGACTAGCATATTTTTGTTCGGGAATAACAAAAAAGTCCATGCATCTCTGCATGAACCTTAGTTTAATAAAGCTGATTGCGGTATTCAGTAGGCGTTTCCCCTGTTACCTTTTTAAATACTCTACTGAAATAATTAGGGTCTTTATAACCCACCATATAGCAGACTTCCTTTAAGCTGAATTGCCCGTCCCTTATGAATTCTTTGGCCCTTTCGATCCGCAGCCTTGTCACATAATCAATGAAGGTTTCACCTGTTTGCTGCTTGAATACTTTACTGAAATAATACGTATTCAAGTGGACATGCTCTGCCACATCTTCAAGGGAAAGCTCCTCGCGAAATTTATCTTGAATGAACGTGATGGCGTTGTCTAGGACACTCCATGTTCGCTGTTCACGTTCCTCACGGATTCGTTTGATAGCCAATTCCACATAAGTACGTTCTGAAGCATTGTCTGCAATAAACTTATCAGCCGTTTCACGCTCTCCCTCTAGGGAGAGCATTTTCAGATCCTCAAAAGAGCAAAGGTTACCCCACTTTTTGGGATACGTGGATGCGAAGACGGCTTCAAAATACGATCGCCTTATTCCTTCAATATCCATTTGAACAGACCCGATGCCTACATTAGCGTCTATACTACGCTGTTGGTAGAGTGTCTCGACCAGCTTATCGCCTAGGAAATGAGCTTCCTCTCGCAATACCTCATCCTTGATTTCCGCCTTCTCGAGAAGAAAGATGACCATGTGCCTATGGACCATGGAACTGACCACACAACCGACCCTATTCTTGATAAATCCTTTGGCGAAGTTTTTTACCGTATCGTAAAGCTTTTTCTTTTCGAAGCCTAATTCCTGTTCCGAGGTATGTCCGAGTTCCGGCAGGGCGAGCACAAGCGCACACCCTTTATCTATGGAAAGCTCGAGGATATCGGCCAGATACCCCACCTCGGTTTCATTCACTTGATCTGACATAAAGACCAGAGCCATTTCTGTTTCTGCCAACGGGAGCAGATGGAAGTACTTATCGCGCATTGCGAATTCCTCGTCGCGCTTTCTTTGGTCCTGATCTATTTCAGCTGCCAGTCGCTGGAGAAGTGCGACGATTTGATCGCGTTTAGCCGGTTTGATCAGATACTCTTTTACTCCCAAGGAAAGGGCTTCTTTGGCGTATTCAAAATGTTCATAGGCTGTAACCAGAACTATCTTGATCTGCGGACTATGAGCCTTAATTTCCTTTAACGCTTCAAGGCCTTGAATGCCCGGCATCCGAATATCCATCAGCACGATATGCGGCCGAAATTCATCTGCCTTTTGAATAGCCACGCGACCATTCTCTGCATGAATAATTTCAAAGGTATTCGGCATCATTCGGGTCACAATCCATTCAATGCCTTCTCTCTCTAAGGCTTCGTCATCTGCGATCAGTAGGCGATACATCTCCATCCTCCTTTCCTGCAGTAGGAATCCGGATGAGGACAGTCGTCCCTCGGCCCGGCTCACTGTGAATATCTACAAGATTCTTTTTTCCATAAAATAATTCAAGTCGTCTAAACACATTGCGTGTCCCTAACCCCGTTGATTGTCCCTTTTCTTGGCCAAGCAGCGGTTCCGATTCGAAGTGAAGCAGAGACTCACGAACCTCCTCGCTCATACCGATCCCATTATCCGATATGGCAACCCTTACCTCATCAGGCCCGCATGCAATGACCAGCTTAATCTTCGCCCCTACTTCCATTCCCTCAATACCGTGGACGAAGACGTTCTCAAGTATCGGTTGAAGGGTTAGCATGGGAACATAAACGTCCAGTCCGCTCTCGTCAATTTCTGTTACAAACTGAATCCGGTCACGAAAGCGGGCCTGTTGGATAGTAAAGTACTCCTTGGCATGCTCAACCTCATCCCTAAGCGTCACCGGACGATCCAATTTCCGAAGATTATACCGAAGAAGATTCGACATGGATACCGTGAGATCGCTTGTTTTCTCAGCACCCTCGAGCAGAGCAAGCTTGGATATGACATTCAAGGAATTAAAGAGAAAGTGCGGGTTGATCTGATTTTGCAAAACTTCCAGCTCCAATTCTTTGACCAGCTTGTCCTTTTCCAAGCTTTCTTTCTCTTTCATAATAAGTTCCTTTAAATTGTCCTGCATGCGCCCAAAGGCTTTAGATAACATACCAAACTCATTATGCTCACTAATCTGAGGAGGTAGAGCTTGCAAATTCCCGTCTGAAATTTGTTGAGCCGTTAAGGCTAACTGCTTGATCGGTCGGGTAATACCTAGGGAGATCCAATAAGCAAACAAGACGCTTATCAGCGTATTCAAGACAAAGATAGCGACTCCCCAGTGATTCATAACTTCTGTTTGGATAAGAATTTGTCTGTAGAAGGGTTGATAATAACTCAGTTCCAAATCAATAAGATGATGTCCTTCTGTTTGGATAAACGCTGCTGTCTGCTCAGCCTCTTCGTAGAAAGCCACATAAGCCAAAGAACCTTGGCTATTTAAAGCATCTATTACACCCGCTTCTTGCCCTATAAAAGTATCGATCATGTTGCGATAGCTGCGGACTGTAAGATCAGTAGTTGGAATAGTCGTCCCCTGTGCAGACAAGCTTTCCCGCAGAAGATTGAGCTCATCCCTCTGACTTATATATGCCTTGCGACTGTTCTCTGTTCGATCCATTAAGTAAACATTCAGAGCACGAAGATTTCCCTGCGTTTGTCCGGCAATTTGCTTGTACAATAATACCCGATCCAGCATCACATTATAGCTTTGCTGCACCGTTCTTCCGCTTTCAAAGATGAAATAAGCGACCGCGTTATTCAATATAAAAAGCACTGGGATGACAATAAATAGCATTCTGCGTATATTCATGGGCTGCCCACACTTAACTTCAATTGGTTTCTATCCAGAATATCCGTAGTGGTGAAGTGCTGGACTGGAATGGAACCTCCTTTGAAAATTTCCGCTAGCAAATTAACGGATTTGAATCCAATCTCTTTGGGCTGCTGAACGATGGACGCTAGGATTGCTCCTTGGGCGATACCCTGCTTGGTTTCCTCCAAGTCATCAAATCCGTAGACGCTTACATCTGCTCGATTGGTTGCCTTCAGTCCTTCCACGATACCAACAGCATCTAAGGAGCTAAATCCCACCATCGTTTGAATATTTGCGTATTGGTTCAACATAGCTTCTGTCTGCTTAGCGGCTTGAATCCGTGAAATATTCGATGAGCGGACAGCTACGATTTCAAAGCCAGGTGTATTTCGAATGATTGAACGGAATCCCTCTAAACGAAGCTGTTGATTATCCGCCAATTCGCTACCGATCATGACACCGATACGGCCTTTACCGCCAGCATCCTTCACCACAAGCTCTCCCATGCGTTTGCCTGCTTCCCAATTATCTGTTCCCACGTAGGCAAGTCTCCGGCTCTCCGGCTCATCCGCATCTACTGTGATCACGGGAATACCTTGATCTATTGCCTTGCTAATTAGAAGATCGTAGCGCTGCTCTTTTATCCCTTGCACGATAATGGCATCCGGCTTGGCAGCAATCGATTTCTCTAGAAGATTCATTTGTTCAGCAGGATTTATACGAATCGGTCCCATGTAATCAATCTTCATACCCAGCTGCGCCGCGGCATCTTTCGCTCCCAGCTCCACCGTTCTCCAGAATGGATTGTCGATCTCTTGAGCTATAAGCACAACGTGCTTGATACCTTTATCCTCTACCTTGCTCTGTTCCATTTGCCCGACCAGGTGATCGATCTTAAGCGTGGAAGATAAAAACTGGAATAAAAAATAGCAGAAAACAAGAAATATGCCTATCAGCCCCACAGTCCACTTTTTCTTTGACATGGAGCACCCCCGAAGTTTACTAAAAAATATAGATTTATTATACAGAGCCTGCAGATAAAACGGAAATCACGCTTAGTATTCGATGATGAATAATTTTCCTATACATGGCAAAAGGTACTACTGACAATTTAAGGAAGGATGAGTGAAGACAATGGACAAAGAAAATCAAGAGATGACCTTAACGAATCGGCAAGGTCATCCGATTTCAGATAATCAAAACATACGAACAATTGGAAATAGAGGACCTTCAACGCTCGAAAACTACCACTACATCGAGAAAATATCCCATTTTGATCGGGAGCGCATTCCAGAACGTGTTGTACATGCACGCGGTGCCGGTGCCCATGGATATTTTGAGGCTTATGGCAAAGTGGGGAATGATCCTATATCTACCTATACTCGGGCCAAGCTTTTTCAAGAGGCAGGTAAACAGACCCCTGTATTTGTCCGATTTTCTACAGTCGTTCACGGCAATTACTCTCCAGAAACATTTCGCGATCCCCGTGGATTCGCCACAAAGTTTTATACCGAGGACGGTAACTGGGACTTAGTCGGCAACAACTTGAAGATATTTTTTATTCGCGATCCGTTGAAGTTCCCGGACATGGTTCATGCCTTCAAACCAGACCCCGTTACCAACCTGCAAAACCCAGAGAAAATGTTCGATTTTGTATCGAACTCTCCTGAGGCCACTCACATGATCACATTCCTTTTCTCTCCATGGGGGATTCCAGCCAACTATAGACAAATGCAAGGGTCTGGCGTGAATACCTACAAATGGGTCAACCAAGACGGGCAAGCCGTATTAGTCAAGTACCACTGGGAACCGCTGAAGCAAGGAATGAAGAACCTGACTCAAAAGGAAGCTGAAGGCATACAGGGTAAAAATGTAAGTCATGCCACGCAAGACTTGTATGAAGCCATCGAGCGTGGCGAGTACCCGGAGTGGGAGCTCTGTGTTCAAATCTTGAGTGATGACGAGCATCCTGAGCTCGACTTCGACCCGCTTGATCCGACTAAACTTTGGGATCATGAACAATTCCCTTTTTTACCTGTGGGCAAAATGGTGCTGAATAAAAACCCCGAAAATTACTTTGCTGAAGTCGAGCAGGTCGCTTTCGGTACGGGGGTTCTGGTAGATGGTCTTGATTTTTCCGATGACAAGCTGCTCCAGGGCCGAACATTCTCCTACTCCGATACCCAGCGATACCGCGTGGGAACGAACTACCTTCAACTGCCGATTAATGCCCCCAAAACACGTGTAGCCACGAACCAACGAGATGGGCAAATGGCCATCATGGTTGATCGAGCTCCCGGGCAGAATCCGCATGTGAATTACGAGCCCTCCTCGCTTGGCGGGTTACAAGAAGCGGTTCCTTCCGGTAAAGAACATCAGCCAATGTATAATGACAAATTAGTCCGTGAAAAAATTAGCCGAACCAACGATTTCAAACAAGCCGGAGATACCTATCGCAAATTTGAAGATTGGGAACGCGATGAATTAATTGCGAATTTAGTAGATGCGCTGAAGATATGTAAGCCCATTATCCAGAATAAAATGATCGAATATTTCACGAATGCCGATTCTGATTACGGTCGACGTATTTCTGAAGGTCTTGCTCAAGCTAACGTCGATTCGGCACACCTTGGTTCCGCTACTGAAAGAGATGGCGCTGAAATTGCCAAGAACTCAGGAAAACGAACAGATGGATATTAAATATTAATAAATAAAGACGAAACACTTGTTTCAGGAAATGACCGGTAAGGCCCACAGCCTTTCGGTCACTTTTTCGTTTCCCTCGCTATCCTCAGAGATATCGTCCATTGAGCTCATTTGATCTCAAAGGAGAAATCGATAAAAAGGCATCCTAGACTGGATGCCTTTTAGTTGATTCTTATGTCATCTATACCTTAGTTAGCGATTCTGCTCCATACAGGATACTCTTCCAAGTACCCATATTCGCTCAATTCCTTAAGAGCCTTTCGTATGCTATGTTCATCCTCGCCCGATTCACTGGATAGTTCCACTAGATCGTCTAGGTCGATGTTCGGGTTCTCTTTGCAAAACGTAAGCAAGCCCTTAGCAGCCCATGAAAGTCGATCATCTTGGAAATCTCCAACCATACGGCGGAATATTTTGTGCGAGACAATTCTCAGCTCCACGAGTTGCTGCAAAGATTTGGTCGCCTGCTTGATATTCATGCGACCGAGCTTAGCGATATCAGATAATCCTGGCATGTTCGATTCCGAAGAAAAACATTTCAAGACGATAAAGGTCATTTGTGTATAAATATCCATACCGGGATGGTGAAAAACTTCATCTGAAAGATTAAAATGACGCGCTGCGTCCTTAGCTTGTCCGTTGTCCATCTGATGTCCTCCTTTTCATTATCATGGAGTTCACCTACTCATTATTGTTGCCATGATCCGAGGGTTGTACTAGCTTTCCCGAATTGTGCCGAGATTGCCGGAATATTTGCGCCAAGCTGAATTTTTTCTGATCATTGGCACCCGGGATCTCTTTCATTGGCTGGTTGAAATCATCATTCGCATCATGAGCAGGTTCAATAGGCTCTGCCGACTCCATGTCACTATAGCTGTCTACTAGAGAAACGGTATCATCCATGTCCGAGACCATTTCTTTCCCGGGAAATAATTCTACAACCGGTCGCTTATTCGATTGCTCTTCACGAACATATCTTGTCAAGATATCCATGATTCCTTGACTGAAAATGCCTTCCATTTTCAATTGGTTTAAATAGTCGATGACCTCTGTCGGAGTATCTGACGGAATATACAGGGTAACATCCTTACCTGAACGAACGTAAACGGTGGATCTCCGCTTTTTCAATCCGAACCGCTCCTGCTCTCGGATACTCCTTTAGAATCAACACTGGCCGCTGCAGTTTCGTCCTCATGTTTCAGCGCGTGGTCAAGCATAAGAAAGGTGCCTCGCACGTTTCGGAATTGGCTGTGTTCCACGGTATCAAACTTAATGGGCAAGCCCAGCTCGGCGTTTAATTTCTCAATCCAAGGCTGCAAAACGACCGCTCCACCGCCGATAAACCAAAATTCGTTGGCGTAGCGAACATGCTTCCAAGAGTTGCGGGCGTATTTCAGCACTTTCTCCGCTAATATGCGCATATGCCGATTAATTAGGCTTGTCATGTCAAACACAACCTTACCCTCCGCATAAATCTCATACTCTTTGTTGACCAGCATGAGGGTCAATTCCGCCGTGCTTGCGATCAATTCCTCGCCTTGCGAGTTAACCTCGTTGCGAATGCTCTCTAATGCATCATTGAGGTAGATCTTAGCGCCGGTAGAGTGCCGCTGATCCAGATCGAGACCGGCTTTGAAGAACGCAATGTCCATGTCAACACCACCTACATCCGCAATGCCGAAGCCTTTGTGGGATAGATGCGATTTGGAAGTGGCCTCAAGATCGTAAACACCGGATACATCGTCTATGCTGATATCGGTAGGAAGCGAAAATTCCATTTCCACCGTTATCCCTTTAAATACGGGGGTCGTCCCAAATGTAACGGAATGAACGCCTCCTGTAATCTTATGAGCAAATTCCTCGCGGAATTTCGTTATTTCACGTATAGGCAGACCCGTACCCAAGTTGACAGCGGCTTTAATCCGCTTTTTCCCCCGCTTGATGGCATCCTCATGTTTCTTGGCAATGGCATACGCCGCAGCCGTAAGGAGAGTCACCATCGTTTCCGGTCTCTGGGCCTTCTTTTGCACCGCTTTATCCCCTACTATTTCATGAATAATCCCTTCGTCACCGATCGCTAAGTTACCCACGTAAACATGTCGGTACTGATCGCTCTCAATCGAAGGCGATGTAATCTGTACGTCAAGAAAATCCAAGGGATCACCTTGTTCCATCAAAAGAAATCGTTCACCAAACGGTTGTGCTAGCACATTAGGGAAAATAAAGTTATTGTCCAAATGGTCGTAAATCACTTTAACGTGACTGCTGCCATTATCAATTGACAGCGTGATGGTAGTGGTTAAGACTTCGTTCTTTGTCAAGTCTATTCCCCTCTCCGGTGGCCTTATTTGAGTTTATATAAAGATTCGCGTAACTATGGCCAATTGAGAGGGTGTTTGGAGTAATTGGTATTTTTAGCAGGTAGTTGGAATGAACTTTAAAGTTTAAAGTTTAAGATTCAAAATTAAAGCTTTAAACTGTACGATTTAAACGTTAAGATTTAAACTTTAAAGTTTAAGATTTAAATGTAAAGTTTAAACTTTGTTTATGGTCTTTAGTAAAGGTTTAGACATTCGTTTGCTTGTCCGGGGACTCTTGTATTTTGTACAACTTTTGGCAAACAAATAACACCATTTCCACGCGAATGTTGCAAAAAATACAACAATTCCAGCAAAAAGTAGCTCTAAAGCATATGAAAGAGGCTAAAATGTTGTACAACCTCCTTAGCTTGCCAGGAAGAAATCAAAGAAATTGTTGCACGTTGTACAATTTGGGAGGAGCCTTTCTTGTGAAAGGTTTCCGGCAGCCCAAAAACCCTGCTCCCTTCGTCAAGGAAGAAAACAGGGTTTTGATTCAATCCTATAAAAAAACTTAGAGACCCAACACACGCCGCTCCTCATCCGAGAACATCCTCGAGCGAGTCAGAAAACGTCGCCCTTCCGGCCCCTCAAGCGAGAACATCCCGCCTCTACCGGGCACCACATCGATGATGAGCATCGTATTCTTCCAATAATCGTATTGCGACTTGCTCATATAGAAGGGTGCGCCGCCTATATCCCCTAGCCATACGTCGCTGTCGCCGATAAAGAACTCCCCTTGCGCGTAGCACATCGGAGAGCTGCCATCGCAGCAGCCGCCGGATTGATGGAACATGACAGGGCCATGCTTGGCCTTTACGATTTCGATTAGCTCTAGAGCGGCATCGGTAGCAACAACCTTGCTCACTTCTATCGTCATCGTTCGGCTCTCTTAGAAGAAGCCCAGTGCGTCGGGGCTGTAGCTGACGAGTAGATTTTTGGTTTGCTGGTAATGGGAGAGCATCATTTTGTGATTCTCACGGCCAATGCCCGAGCTCTTATAGCCGCCGAAAGCCGCATGGGCAGGATACGCATGGTAGCAATTCGTCCATACGCGGCCGGCTTGAATGCTGCGCCCCATCCGGTAGGCCGTGTTCATGTCGCGCGTCCATACGCCGGAGCCAAGACCATAGAGCGTGTCATTCGCGATCGCCAGCGCCTCTTCCTGATCCTTGAACGTCGTAACGGAAAGAACCGGTCCGAAAATCTCCTCTTGGAAGATTCTCATTTTGTTATGCCCCTTCAGAACTGTCGGCTGAATGTAGTAGCCTTCGGAAATATCTCCTTCCACCTTTGCTCGACCTCCGCCGATCAGACATTCAGCACCTTCCTCTGCACCGATATGGATATAGCTCATAATTTTCTCAACCTGCTCGGTAGAGGCTTGTGCGCCAATCATCGTATCCGTGTCCAGAGGGTTGCCCTGTTTGATGGCAGCGACTCGCTTCAAGGCTCTTTCCATAAATTGATCATAAATCGATTCCTGAATTAATGCGCGTGATGGGCTGGTACAAACTTCCCCTTGATTCAGAGCGAACATCGCAAAGCCTTCGAGCGCTTTATTGAAGAAAGCGTCATCACGTGCGACCACATCCTCAAAGAAAATGTTCGGCGACTTGCCACCCAGCTCCAAGGTGACCGGTATCAGGTTTTGCGAAGCATACTGCATAATTAAGCGGCCTGTCGTCGTCTCGCCGGTAAAGGCGATTTTCGCGATCCGGCTGCTCGAGGCAAGCGGTTTGCCGGCTTCAAGTCCGAAGCCGTTGACGATATTAAGAACACCCGGCGGCAGCAAATCTTGGATGAGCTCTATCAGCACCAGTATGGATGCCGGCGTTTGCTCAGCGGGCTTCAGAACGACCGCATTTCCGGCCGCAAGTGCCGGAGCAAGCTTCCATGTTGCCATAAGCAATGGAAAGTTCCACGGTATAATCTGACCGACGACGCCAAGAGGCTCATTAAAATGGTAAGCCACCATATTGTCATCCAATTGGCTGAGCGAGCCCTCCTGGGCGCGAATGCATCCTGCAAAATAGCGAAAATGATCAATTGCCAGTGGCAGATCAGCCGCAAGCGTTTCCCGAACCGGCTTCCCATTATCCCAGGTTTCGGCAACCGCGAGCATTTCCAAATTCGCTTCCATGCGATCGGCAATTTTATTTAAAATGACGGCACGCTCCGCAACGGACGTGCGCCCCCATGCGTCCTTTGCAGCATGCGCAGCATCTAAAGCCAGCTCGATATCCTCTGAAGATGAGCGTGGAACCTCGCAGAAAACGCGGTTATTTACAGGTGAAGGATTGTCAAAGTATTGGCCCTTAATGGGCGCAGTCCACTGTCCTCCGATAAAATTTTCGTACCGTTTTTTAAATGTAACCTTTGATCCGTTTTGTCCAGGTTGTGCATAAATCATTTAGCTCAGCCTCCTTAAAATGGAATACGTGAAATATATAAGCAAGGATCGTGCCAACATATTGAAAGCCGTCCAATAAGGCAATATGAGGAGTGCTTACTAGTTTTTGTTCCGCTCTGAAACAACGGAAGTGTTCCATTTTGGGACATTCTTTCTTTCAGCACTCCATTAATAAAAGCAACTATGATATGATCGGGTTAGGAAACCGATTGCAATGGAGGTGTTTATTTTTGCTATCCGTGGAAAATAGCTTTTTATCAGAATCGGCGGCGTCATCTTGGAAGCGCTGTCACGAACTTGGTTTAATGCCCACCGACCCCATTGACGATGACATCTTAACCGGAAGCCACATTCAATCTCTATTAAGGCAAAACGAGCAAACCATACATTACACGGAGCAAATATTCGAGCAAATGCACACAGGCATCAAGCAATCCGGCCAGATGGCGCTGCTTATCGATTCGGAGGGAACCATTATTCACACGGTCGGAGATATCGATTTCTCCCGCCGGGCGTTAGCGGTTCAGCTGCAAGTAGGAGCAAATTGGGCCGAGAGAAGAAAAGGAACAAATGCCATTGGTGTCGCCCTCGCAGAGAAAAAACCCGTACGCGTGCATGCCGAAGAGCATTATTTCAACTCCAATCACTTCTTGACCTGCGCCTCGGCACCCGTCTTCAATTCAATCGGCGAGCTGATTGGTATCATCAATATTAGCGGCAAACAAGAGAATTATCACGCCTATACATATACACTTGCCTGTATGGCAGCCCTTTCCCTGCAGAACAAAATTCTGCTGGAAGAGTCGAAGAAGGAGCATCTCATTACCCTCAGAGAACTCGAGCATTCCTCACAAAATCATCCTTTACCGCTGCTCTCTCTAAGCCGGGATAACCGCATCCTTCGTGCTAATCATGCCGCCATCCGCATTGTTGGGAGTGACGCAATTGGCAAAGTGTTTACGAAGTTGGAAGGCTTTTCGGTCGAAACGATTCATAATGAGCATCAGAAGCTGTGGCAGTCCGTCTCCATTCAGAAGCATGCGGCAAACGAGCAGCATTTGTATGCGTTTAGAGATATTGTCGGCACGTGTCCTACCATCATACAGAAGAAAGAACTGGCCAAGAAGGCGGCTGCGACTGATTTTCCTGTCTTGTTATTGGGTGAAAGCGGTGTGGGGAAAGAATTGTTCGCGCAATCCATTCATACCTCTAGCACCCGGTCGGCGGAGCCTTTCATTGCACTGAATTGCAGCGCCATCCCGGACAGCCTGATCGAGAGTGAATTGTTCGGATATGCTCGCGGCGCTTTCACGGGAGCGAACAAAGACGGCAATGCCGGGAAATTCGAGGCCGCGCACAAGGGTACTATCTTTCTCGATGAGATAGGCGACATGCCTCTTCGTGCGCAGGCTGCTTTATTAAGAGTACTCCAGGAGGGCATAATTACTCCGGTAGGAAGCGCGAAGAGCAAAGCAATTGACATTAGAGTCATTGCAGCAACGAATAAGGACTTGGCCACGGAGATTAAGGCGGGCCGATTTCGGGCCGATCTGTATTACCGGTTGAAAGGGATACATATTACGCTGCCGTCCTTACGAGAAAGAAGCGATATTTTGACATTAGCCGTGCATTTACTCCAAAAGCATGCTTTGCCCTGTCCCTTCATAACGGAAGCAGCGCAGCAAAAGCTGTTAGCCTACAGCTGGCCGGGCAATATACGGGAGCTTAACGGCATTCTTATGCAAGCGGTCTTCCTAGCTGGAGGACAGGCGATTGACGCTGAGCATCTATCGTTCGAAGAATCCGATGAGGCTGTGCAAGCAGGATCAGGCAAAGATCATCCACTCACATTGAAGGACGCGGAAATCACGGCGATCAAGAAGGCGCTGAAGGCCTCGGAATGGAACCTTAGCAAGGCAGCCGGACAATTGAAAATTGGAAGAACGACGCTATATCGTAAAATTGAGGAGTACGGCATAACGTTATTTTAACGATATATTTTTATAAACCTAGCACCCTATCTCTTTGAGATTGGGTGTTTTTTTCATCGGTCTGTCAATGGTATGATTGAGGCATATGGAAAGCATTTCCTAGGAAAGGAATATGGGTTATGTCAAAAGCAGATCATATGCTTTCTATCCTCTGGTTGCTCAAATCTCAGAAGCGGATAACAGCTAAGCAGCTTGCTGAGAAGCTGGAGATTAACATCCGAACCGTCTATCGATACATCGATGCTTTATGTGCCAGCGGAGTCCCGATTATTTCCGATTCCGGGCATTATGGCGGTTATAGCTTGCTTGGTCAGTTCAATGAAGCTCCGCTTGTATTTGATCTTGATGAGCAAAAAGCGTTGATTCACGCAGCTGCTTTTGCCCAGGAGGCGGGGTATCCGTTTGGAGAGAAATTAAGTCAGGCCGTCACCAAGCTGAAAATGTATACCAATGAAGCACAACGCCATCAAATCAATCTACATGAGCAAGGTCTTGACGTCATTCTTCCCCAGGCTGATGCTTCGCAAGTATCCCTGCTTCAAGAAGTGGAAATGGCGGTGGCTCAGAGCGTATCGATATTTATGCATTATCAAAAAGGCTACGGATCTGTAACAGAAGCTCGTCATTTGGATCCTTACGGACTTGTTTGCTGGAAAAGCAAATGGTATGTGGTAGGTCATTGTCATCTTCGTAAAGAAATTCGAAGCTTTCGTATCGATCGTATTCGAAAATTGGATACGACGGAGAAGACTTTTGAACGGCCTGCTGATTTCTCAGCGCGCAAATTTATCCTTTCAGGTGTGCTGCCTGATTCGGATAAGTTGGATGAGCTCATATCTGTCAAAATTACAGGAAGAGAACAAGCACTAGATGATCTATGTGGTCATTGGTTCCTGGCCCATGCATTGGTAGAACGTTCGCAGCTTGAAGCTCATTTTAAACTAGAAGAGCGATACATTCTGTATGACCTTCCCTACTTTCTTCTGACTTATGGAGGGACCCTTCGCATTAAAGAGCCGCAGCTGCTCCAAAACCAAATGATTCAGGTAACTAAAAATTTACACAATTATTATGCGGCGGCGCAGCTTGACTGACCGTTTCTGTCAGTGAAGATGGGCTACAATGGGTCTTAGGTGAAACCTAAGGAGGAATGATCATGAATTTATTACAAGTTCGTATATTGGTAGATGATTTTCACAAAAGCGCAGCTTTTTATAGGGATCTATTAGAATTGAAAGCTGACTGGTACGAGGAGTCGATGGAGTACGCGTTGTTTAACACAGGCGCTGCTCGTATCGAGCTGCTGTCCCGCAAAGCCATGGGCGAAGCACTGGGAGAAGATTTGGGGCAAAGCGGCAGCTATGCAACGAATTTTGTACTCAATATTGAAGTTGAAAATATAGATGATACTTACCATCGTTTATCCGATAAAGGCATCGAATTCGTCAAAGAACCATTTAATCATCCGACATGGAATGGACGACTTGCCCATTTTCGGGATGTAGATGGCACATTAATAGAACTCTATCAAGCAAATAAGAAGGAGGTTTGATCCGGTGTCTAGTCAAATCCTCAAAAATTACGAATATCATGTATGGGCTAATAAGCGGGTTTTCGCTCGTTTAGAGGAACTGCCGGAGGAGATTTTGCTCCAGGAGATGAGCGATGTATTTCCAACCATACATGCCGGCCTTGTGCATATCTACAGAGTGGATACTGTCTGGTTGTCCGGCATGAAGGGAAGCAGCTATGAGCAAACCAGAGAGCTGATCGTCACTGCTGAAGAAAAGACCAAAGGGAAAAGCTTGAAACAACTTGAGGCCGCCTTCTCGGAGTTAGCCGAGACTTACAAAACCTTTCTGAATAGTGATGCCGATTGGCAAGCTAGGAAAGAGTTTCCGCATCCAACCTATGGCGTCCTGCATGCCAGCAATGAAGAGCTTGTCCAGCACGTTGTTAATCACGGCACTTACCACCGCGGCAACATCACTTCTATGCTCCGCCAGCTCGGACATGCAGGTGTATCTAGTGATTATGTGTTTTACTTGTATGATGTAAATAAGTGAAATAAGATCCGCTATCGAAACATCTCTCTTATAGAGTGGTATCATCGGCGATCGATGTTTCCATCAATTCCTTTACCTCTTTGAGGTCACTGGTCTTGCCTAATGCCCACATTAGTTTCGGAACGATCGCTTCTTTATTCATGTCCTTCGACGAAATAATCTGTTCTCTGCCTACTCTTCGCCCAACTTCATAAAGCGTCAGATCGCCGCCTTCTTCCAGACATTGTGTCGTTATAACAATAGCGACTCCAGCTTCTATAAGCTCAATGATTTTCGGAAGAAGGTTGCGACCTTGGGTAGGAACCCCTCCTAAACCAAAGCCTTCGATAATCACACCTCTATAGTGCTGTTTCAGATAGTCAAAAAGTTCAGGCTTCGTACCTGGATGCAGCTTTAATAAAAAAACATCGGGACATAGCGATATGTCTAGCTTTATCTCTTTATTTTGTGCAGGTACAACTGGCTTCGTGTACTTGATTTCATCGCCTTCAAAGTAAGCCACATAAGGATGATTTATGCTTTCAAAGGCATCGTAACTGCGGGTTCTCACTTTCACGGCTCTTGTTCCGTTAATCACCTTGCCATCAAAAACAATAAACACTCCACCAATGTCTTCACAGGCAAACTGGGCAGCGTTACGCATGTTATGAATGGCATCAGTGTGGTTGCTTCGGATAGGAACCTGAGAGCCCGTAATAACAACCGGCTTACTCAAGTTTTGCAGCATATAGGAAAGCGCGGCTGACGTATAACTCATCGTGTCCGTCCCATGTGTGATCACAAATCCATCATAATCATCATAATTCTTATAAACGGCTTCCGCGATGCGGACCCAAAATTCAGGCTGCATATTCGTGCTGTCAATTTCCATCAGTACGTTACTGTCTACCTGATACAGGTGATTTTGTGCCGGCAAATAGCTTATCAGTTCATCGGCCGTCATCCCCGGGGTCAATCCATCTTCCCCAACCACAGACGCGATCGTTCCCCCCGTAGCTAACAAAAGTATCTTTTTCATAGAAACGTTCCTTTCGCGTGGTTTCCGGTTACATAAATAGACAACATGTAGAAAACCTCTATCAAGGTCGTTCAAAAATGAGCGACCTGCTAGAGGTGAGTTTATATAACCATTATAAATCCATCTATAGGATTTTGCTAAGAAATGCTTGGGTACGTTCGTGTTTGGGGGAATCGAATAGTTCGGAAGGTGTTCCTTCTTCTACGATGTACCCTCCATCCATGAAGATTACACGATCTGCCACCTCGCGAGCGAAGCCCATTTCATGCGTGACGACAATCATGGTGATTCCCTCATGGGCCAAATCCTTCATTACTTGCAGTACTTCGCCTACCATTTCTGGGTCTAAGGCCGAAGTCGGTTCATCGAATAACATCACACGCGGATTCATAGCCAGTGCACGGGCAATGGCTACACGCTGCTGTTGTCCACCAGACAGTTGATCAGGGTACGCATCCCGCTTCCCAGCCAAGCCCACTTTGTTCAGTAGTTCCATGGATTTTTGTTCATTTTGCTGCTTATCTATCTTTTTAATGTGTTTCGGGGCTAGCATGATATTTTCCAATACGGTTAGATGAGGAAATAAGTTAAAGAGCTGAAAAACCATGCCTACATTTTGGCGTAATTGATCAATATTCGTGTTAGGTGAAGTCACTTCGACATCGCCGATCACAACTTTTCCAGACGTCACATCCTCAAGAAGATTTAGACAACGTAGGAATGTACTCTTTCCTGATCCAGAAGGTCCAATAACACAAACCACTTCTTTCTCTTGGATCGTAGTTGAAATATCTTTCAGTACTTCGTTCGTACCGAATTTCTTTTTCAAGTTTTGTACGACGATCATTTGGAAGCATACCTCCTCTCAAATACGCGAGCTAAGCGGGATAACGCATAGATGATAATAAAATAGATGACACCTACGACTCCCCATATCTCAAAAGCACGATAGTTGGCAGAGATAATAATCTCCCCGCTTTGTGTCAACTCGCTAATTCCGATGACGGACAAAAGGGAAGTATCCTTAATACTTACAATGAATTGATTGACAAAAGCAGGTATCATCCGGCGAATGGCTTGTGGTAAAATAACCAATCGCATCGTCAACCATTTACTAAGCCCCAACGAGCGTGCCGCTTCCATCTGTCCCTTGTTAATTGAGTTAATGCCCCCACGGAAAATCTCAGCGATATAAGCACCAGCATTTAAGCTAATGGCAATAATACCTGCAGTCTCTGCCGGTATCCGAATATCAAAGAAAGCGGGTATACCAAAATACTCAAAGAAGACCTGCACTAACAGCGGTGTTCCCCGAATGATATCAACATAAGAAGTAGCAATACCCCGAAGAATTTTACTAGAAGAAACATTCATCAAACCCGTAATTAAACCTATAAGAAAAGCGATCGGTAAAGAGATGATAACAATTTTAAAGGTAATTAGAGCGCCTTTCATCAACATGGGTAATGCATCTAAAATAACCTGCAACGAGGAAGTCACCAGATCCCAACCCTTCCTTTTTAATGGAATTCATAATGACGCTAACCTTCTGAGGCCCATCGAACATTGGGTGACAAAAGGTTAGCGCTTGTGTTATCTATTTAGTGGATTTTCCCATATAAGTGCTGATAATTTCATCGTATTTTCCGTTAGCTTTTACCTTTTTGATTCCATCATTAATTTTTTTCATCAATTCTTCGTTTTCCTTACTCACCGCAATACCATAGTTATCGCCGTTCAAACGATCCCCAACAATTTTCAGCTTGGAATTCGGATCAACTGCAATCTTGTACGAGATCACCGGAAAGTCTTCAATCGTTACATCGGCGTTTTTATTGGCGACTTCTTGATACATGGCCGGACTATCATCGAAATACTTAACTGTAGCACCATATTTTTTACCATATTCATCTGCTAGTTTTGCTCCGGAAGTACCTTTTTTAATAGCAATGACTTTCCCCTTCAAGTCTTCAGGCGTTTTGATTGTTGTATTATCTTCTCGGACGATTAGTGAAAGTCCGGCTGTGTAATACGGATCCGAAAGGGCAACAACCTGTTTACGTTCGTCCGTAATACTGATACCAGCTATAGCGCCGTCCAATTGTTTGGATGTAATAGCAGGTATAATTCCTTTAAAATTCATAGGTTTTAATTCAACTTCAAATCCCTCTTCTTTGGCAATTGCGTTGATTAAATCAATATCTATTCCAATGTACTTGCCATCTTTTTGAAACTCGAAAGGGGGATACGTCGCATCTGTACCGAACGTGTATTTCTTAACTGCCGCTGCTGTTTGTGCAGGTTGTGTAGTCTGCGTAGACTTATTATCTGTAGCTGTACCATTTCCACAAGCACTAAGTGTTAAAGCTATAACCGTTCCAAGTACTACTGATAAACCTTTTTTCATGTAAGAACCCCTTTTCTTCTATTAAATTTAAGATCGATTGATTGGATCAACTTTGTATTTACATACTAACTTCTGCTCTACAGCAACATACAGAATCCTACAAAAACAATTACACGACATGAAAATAAAGTTTACATGCTCGACGAGTAATTTAACTAGAAAAAATTGTATCCGATTACATTTCGTATCGACTCCTTTTTCATGTGATGATATATCACAGTGAAATAAAAAAAAGGAATCCAAACCTCTAGTCCTTACTATCTCCAGACTTGAGAGGTTGAATTCCTTACTCAATTATTTAATTTTTCTAATGTCTCCATATAAAATACTTGTAAAAACTTTTTGATGTTTACTTTTCCTTTATCGGGTTGCAGTTCTTCGTCCATGACTTTCATCCTCATACGAATATCCTGGAAATCAAAGTACAGCGGCGCATAATATTCGAACTTAGGATTACTATAATCGGTTAAACCAATGGAAGCCATGTTATTTAAAGCAGCCATAATTGTCCGTCGAATGCGTTGTTCAATCGCCTTGCTTTCTTTCTCAATATCTTTTTGGCCTTGTTTATAGGTGTGGGCGACAGACTCGTACATTTCTTTTAAAGGAGGGAAACTAGTTGCCTCTCTATGTTCGATGGCATTCTCCATTAAGGCTATAATGTCCTTACTGCCAATCTCACCGATGATTCCCAAATCCATTAGAATGGTCTTCACCACATCACGAACTTTTCGTTCTTTGCGGGGAGAGGACGGTCCGGCGATATCTAATTTAGCTAAAGATTGCTTGATCTCAGAAACATACCGCTCATATTTCCACTGCTCGTTGACTTTGCTCAATACGTGCTCTACTTCCACGCGATTAATCGGCTTATGAATGAAGAACTCGATTCCTTTTTGATAAGCTTCCCCTACCATGTCCTTATTTTCAATTTGTGAAATCATAATAAATTTTCCTTCATACCCACTATTTTTTAATTGCGTGATTGTCTCAATACCATCCTGATCAGGCATTAATAAATCAATCAACACGACATCCGGTTTCGATTTAAGGATCATTCGAGCCCCCTCAATTCCACCTTCCGCCGTCCCCATCACCTCGCCAATGCCGCATTCATCAATAATATCTTGCAGCATACTTCTGCAAACGACATCATCATCAACGATCATAATTGAAAGTGCCATCGACTCTACCCTCTTTAATTAGACTTGTTAGTGGGAGACGAACAACAAACTGAGTACCGTTTGCTTTCTCCGATGATGCTACTGTGATACTACCCCCAAAGGAATGAACAATATCGCGTACATGAGAAAGACCGATCCCTGTTGCTGCTATCCCTTCTTCATTGTATTTTGTCGTGTAACCTGGTTCGAAAATAAGCTCCTTCTTATGATCAGGAATTCCTTTTCCAGAATCTATGACGATAAAATATACGTCGTCTTCTTTTTCAAAGACCCGAATATGTATGGTTCCATTTTTCTCTATAGCTTCTACCGCATTGGCAACTAAGTTATTTATGATCGTCAGCAAAGGTACATAGTGCGTCGTGTTCAGATTAAATGCCAGTTCTTTTTCAATGATAACCTTTTTCTTTAGCATTTCACTATATTCTTGATTTCCCTTTACGACAAAGTGCATGATCTCCGAAAGACTCATATGAACAACAACTTCACTATCGAATAATTTCAGTAAACCTGCCAGAATACGTTGGGAATCCTTCTTTACCTCATGGATTTGTTGGGCAATTCCTAACGTACGCTGACTATAGCCTTTGAGATTATCCTCATTTAATTTCCGATAGAGGTCATAGCTATCCGCGGTAATCCCCTCTATGGTATCCATGGCTTTTTTCAAATAAAAAGCTTCTCCATATAAACCAGAGTTGATGTTCAGCATCTGCTCCATCCGCTTTTCCTGTTCAGTATGGAGTAACCGCATCTGACTAATAGCGATACTGTTGTACAGTCCGATTGTAAAATAACTGCGTACTACAGCTATGACCATTATAAGCAACCATTCTTTAAAATAAAAGGTATTCGTACCGAGGAATACCCCACGCAGTAAGAGCTCCGTTTCATTAGAAACGAAGTCAATTAACGCTATATATCCACCTAAAATGAGGGGGTGAAATTCGTTCAATCTTTTTCGAAGCTTACTCATTCCAAATGCAAATACGACATAGTAACAACCTGCTGCTGCATTATTCTGTAAACTCTCTATGATTGTAAATGAATGAACGTGAGTGATCCAATCTCCAGACTGAACGATCATGCTAACAATCCCCGTTAGGATACCCGTTTTCACATAGGGTAGATGCGGCATAAGCAATAAAAAAAACAAAAAGATACTAACCCCAAGACCGATGCGGAAATAATCGTTGCTAAAGGGATTTATCTTGAATTGTGCGCCCGTGGCCGTAGCAATAGCGATTACGATCATTTGCAATCTTTCGTTTTTGACTAAATTCTGCATCTTTCGATTTGCACCTTCTTGGGGGTCAGATTTTATCCGCTACCCATGAACTAAAATTCTAATGCTTTATACTAACATACATGACCCCTCATTTATATAAAAGCCTAGCCGTCATTTATGCTGCGGTTCACCCTGCACGCAAATGACGGCTAAATTTTAAATTGCAGCTTTAATTTGTTTCGTATAGAAAAAGCGAACGATGAAGAAGTAGACAACTTGTATGGCGGCAAAGACGCATAGTACACTGGCGGACTCTGTAAACAAATTATAGTTAAACATATGGGATAATGCCGTAAGGGCCACGCCCCCGTGGATAAGCGCTACAACAATAGGTGCGAAGAAGAGAATCGCTGTTTGCCTATTAAGCACTTTTTTCAATTCGGTTTCAGTCAAACCCATTTTGGCTATTGCTTTAAATTTTTGTTTGTCGTCGTCTAAATCTGTATAGAGGCGGAAATATAGAAAACTCCCAGCCGAGACGAAAAAGACAATTCCAATAAACAATCCAATGAACAACACCGGTCCATAGGTTCTATTTAAGTCATATACTTCGTAATCAACAGCAAACAGTTCATGCCTTCCAACCTGTTTGGTTAAAATCTCTCCTGCTTGAATAATGGCCTGCTGCTGGCTTCCTTTTGCCTGCCATATATGAAACCTTCTTTGTTCATTTGCATTTGGAAGCTGCTCATAGGCATCATCTTTGACGACATAATAATCACTAAATTCCGTAAATACTCTTGAACTGACAATGATATTAGGCTGTAAAGTTATGTCTGATTGCAGCTTAATAGGCTGCTTCAGCTGGTTATCATCTCGGTTATTCCCGAATCTTTCAGTATGAACGACTGCCGACTGCCCGTCTTGCAGGTTAATTTTACCCGCTCCAATTATACTTGCAAAGCGATTATAATCAGACTGCTTAGCGATCAATATAAGAGTCTTTTGATCATTTACTCGAAAGTAACTGAGTATGGCCTGAGCCTTCACGGTCTCGATTTGCTTGCTGCCTAACTGTTCATCGATTAATGCAATATCCTTCTCTTCTTTATCCTTACTTTTGTCCTTGTCTGCCGTATAGGTTAATGTGTAGGGATTTTGTGATTTCGTTGAACCTGTGGTTAACGATTGAAATCCATAAAGTGACCCAATGGCGCTAAAGGCTACGGTCGAAATGATGGCAACCATGAAAAACGTCCTTGCATTATCCTTCATTCGAAACGAAAGATCAGCAAACAGAAGCATATTTGTATTCCGCCAGAAGATGGACTCCCTGTTCTTTAGACTGCGAATCACATAAACACTTAATTGGGTAAACAACAGGTAGGTGCCTATGATCACCACAATAATAACTGGCAGCATGACCATGAATACAAGGGATCCTTTCGCGATCAAAGCAGTGAAGTACCCAATCCCTAGCAATGCAATGGCTGTTATGGTTAAAAAAACAGATGCCTTGGGTTCTCCTTTGGACTTCTTATCTCCTTTAATCAAGTTGATTAACTTTCCGCTTCGCAGAACAAAAGAAACAACAAAAGAAATGAACAGAAACAAAATGGTAAAGGAAACAAACGTTAAGATAATGGCCTTCAACGGAATATAGAAGTTCAACTCCGTTCCGATAATCAGAACGTTTTCAGCTGTTAGCAAGATTCCTTTTGCAAAGACTAATCCTAGACCAATGCCCCCTATTGTTGCGAAAAATCCGATTAACATATTTTCACAAAATACCATCGAACGGATTTGTCTGGTGGACATACCTAGCATCATCAATAGCCCAAATTCTTTCTTACGAGACTGCAAAAAAGAGCTCATCGAATATAAGACGAAGAAAAAGGAAAAGACATAAATGATTCCTGAAGCTATATTAAGACCAAAGGTTGCTTTGCCATTCACAGCTCCTCCGTTCAGCGCCGGATGGAAAGCAAAAATAGCAAAAGTGAAAAATACCATCACCATGAACATACTGCTTAGAAAATAGGCCGCATACAGTCTTTTATTGCGTGTGACGTTATTAAACGCGAATTGACGAAAGGTCATTTGCGTTACCTCCCAATAAAGAGAGTGTATCGATAATCTTCTGGAAGAAGACTTGACGATTATCGCCGCGATGAATTTCGGAATAAAACCTGCCATCTCGGATGAAGACGACTCTGTTGCAATAACTCGCTGCTTGAGGGTCATGCGTTACGAGCATCATCGTTGTTTGATCTGTTTGATTGATGGATTCAAGCATTTCCATAACATCCTTCGATGCCTTTGAATCCAGATTTCCAGTCGGTTCATCTGCAAGCAATAGCTTAGGCGTATGAATCATCGCCCTTGCAACGGCCGCTCTCTGCGCCTGTCCACCAGATATCTCGTACGTGCGCTTTTTCATAATATCTGTAATCCCAAGTTTCTTGGCAATTTCATTTGCCTTTTGCTTCATCTCGCTGACTTTTTTTCCGTCCAATGTCAAAGGCAGAACGATGTTTTCTTCAACGGTTAACGTGTGTAGGAGATTAAAGTCTTGAAACACAAATCCCAGCTCACGCCGGCGGAATTTAGCTAAGTCGTTTTTACTTAGATGATGCGGATTATTGCCAGCGATTAAGATTTCGCCAGTTGTCGGTTCGTCTATGGTTGCGATCATATTAAGCAAAGTTGTTTTCCCGCTTCCAGACGGACCCATAATGCCAACAAATTCACCTGATTCAATGGTTAAATCTATATCCGATAAAGCGCGGTAGGCGATCTTCCCCTCATAGATTTTACTAGCTTGCTTCACATTCAGCATCACGAAGCCCCTTTCAAATAGTCATCATTCGATCTGTGATTAGTGTACCGCTATCGACCGAATCCAACTATTGATTCTCCTTTCACTTTCCTTACACGGATGTAAGGTTTTGCGATGACGCGAAAATAATTCGAAAGGTTGTACCTACGTAAACTTCCGAATCAAGTTCTATGCGATGTCCCAGATGTTCGGCTGCCTCCTTCGTTAAATAAAGACCCATTCCGGTCGATTCTCTGAATTTACGCCCATTTTCCCCTGTGTAAAAAGGGTTGAAAATACGGATTTTATCGGTATCCGGGATGCCCACTCCGAAGTCAGTTACCTCCAATACCGCTTCATTATCTTTCTCATATAGGGAAATGTTCATTTTTTTGCTTTTTCCTGCTGAATACTTCACCGCATTATTTACAAGTTGTGAAAGCATAAAAAACAGCCATTTTTCATCCGTCTCTACGACGATTCCTTCCTTTATCTCTTGCAGTTGAGGATAAACCTGATTACGGATATAGAACCGTTTATTTTCCTGATTCACTTCATTCACGATTTTGGACAGAACGACAGGTTTGACATGAAAATCCTGCTCAATGGTTCGAAGGCGCGCCATGTACAGAATCGTATTTAACCCCGTCTTCATTCGCTCCGTCTCTTCGCGAATATAAGAAGATTCCGGTTCATCCAAATTTCGAGCTGTGAGTTCGATGACTGACAGAGGTGTTTTCATCTGGTGTACCCATTGGTCCATAAACTTCAGATGCTCCTCTTGTCGATGCTCTGCCGTTTTGATTTGTTGCTGGTAATGCTTATACTGATTTCTCAACAGCTTATTAAAAGCTTCCGACACAGGGGTTTGCTCCGTTTTCTGGAAGGAATCATCCAGTGACTCGAGTGGGTTGCTGAGGCGTTGATAGAAACTGCGACGGCTATAGTATTGATATAACAGATAGCATCCAAGAAAGAAGAATCCGAGGAAAATGGCATAAATAGCCGGTGCCGTATTGCGATATCCATCAAGCCAGTAAATGCCTAGGATCGTGATAAATTGAATAATCTGCAAGACCAACAATAGAGAATGCTCTTTGATAAATAACTTCATTGATCTCCCGCCTTCGTCCATGTAACGTTCAGACGATATCCGGCGCCCCTTACCGTTTCCACTGCATCTTCTATGCCTAGCTCAAGAAATTTTTTCCTTACGCGTGTAATGTTTACATTGAGCGTATTTTCATCTACGTACGCTTGATCGTCCCATAGCTTTTCAAGTAAATCTTCACGACCAGATACACGCGGATAGCGCTCCATCAGACTTTCGATGATGTCGGCTTCTTTTTTGGTCAGGGAAGCAGCTTTTGTACCGAATATGAATTCCAGCCGTTCTGGATAAAGCTTCAGCCCGTCTCTTTCCAATACTCGCTCGCCAACCTTCACCGCGTATTCCCCGTAAGCACGCCGAAGATGACTGCGAATTTTCGCTAAGACAATTTCAGCATGAAACGGCTTTGTAATAAAATCATCTCCGCCATTTTCCAGCGCCATGACCTGATCCATTTCACCGGTTCGCGCTGATATAAATAGGACAGGACATATCGATTGCGTACGAATCTGCCGGCACCAATAATACCCATCATAGCTGGGTAGATTGATATCGAGAAGCACAAGATCCGGCCTGTTTTTATGAAAATCATCCATTACGTGATCAAAATCAGTTACTGATGTTACGTTATAGCCGTATTTTTTTATGTAAGACTGTAAGAGCTCAGCAATTTTGGGATCGTCTTCAACTATCATAATGGTTTGCACATCTGTCTCTCCTTCCGATTGGCGGCACACTTTTAGTATGAATAAAAAAGACTTCCAAGTAAACAATATGCAAATAAATGACAATGCCGGGAGGAATCATCATGGTTAGCATATTGGAAGCAGCAATTACTACAATTAAATCTTTGACAGATGAAGAAAAACCCCACCCTCTTCATGTAGGTGAGGTGATGGCTTGTTGGATTTACTTAGCAGGTCTTGAAGTATCCAAAGCAACTGTTCAAGCGGGTATAAACACCACTAATGATGAAGATCTAAGAGCAGTGCTCAAGGAAGATTTGGAACTCAACCATGGTCAACGGGAACGTCTCTATGATTTCATGCTCAAGGAAGGAATAACTTTACCGCCTGCTCATGAAGATATGCCTCAATCAGATCCTAACAGTATTCCGCTTGGTGTTAAATTGACGGATGAAGTGCTTGCCAACGAATTATCCTTTAAAATCGTTAGTTTGATTCTCCGTGCTGCAGGTGCCTATGCAGAATCGATCCGGACCGATTTCGGTTTAATATTTCTTCAATTCCAAGCTGAAAAAGTGATGTTGGGGGGGAAATTAAAACAATTAATGATGAAACGCGGGTGGCTTAAAATACCGCCGTTTTTCATTCCACCCGACTCCCAACAAACTTCAACTTAAAACTTTATGGGGCTACCTTTTAAGTCTTAAACTCTTAGGAAAGCCCCTTTTCAAAAACCTCAGAACCCCGGTTCGTCAATGATTACACCATACTCAAATACAGCTCGCCTGTTTCACCTGTCAAGGAATCCAGAATTAAAAAAACCTCTCGCACTTCTTATCCCTTTTTGGACCTCGTGTTTCAATTCTCGTTATTATGTTTATATAATTATTACGACTTTTTTGATCGGATAGGGAATTTCTGATTTAAGGATAGTCTGATTTCAACTAAACAACGGGAGGTAGCTATGCATATTGTTGAAGTCAATAATTTGACGAAGGTATTCGGACATGATCCTCAAAAGGCTCTCTTGCTTCTTGATAAAGGATGGTCCAAAAAGAAAATACATGAAGAAACGAAGCATACAGTTGGTGTCAACAAGGTCAGTTTCAGCATACAATCGGGAGAAATCTTCGTAATTATGGGACTGTCGGGAAGCGGTAAATCTACTCTGGTCCGTCTACTGAATCGTCTTATTGAACCCACCTCTGGAACGATTCTCATTGATGGGGAGAACATTGTAACGATGAACCATGAACAGCTCCGTCAAGTTAGGCGTAGAAAGATCAGCATGGTTTTCCAGAAATTCGCCTTGTTTCCACATAAAACAATCATTGAGAATGTGGAGTTTGGACTGGAGATTCAAGGGGGATCCAAACAGGCCAATCGGCAGAAAGCACTGGAATCATTGGAGCTTGTCGGTTTAAAAGGATTGGAGGACAGCAGTCCCGATCAGCTGAGCGGAGGCATGCAGCAGCGGGTTGGACTGGCGCGCGCTCTAGCGAATGATCCAGATGTTCTGCTCATGGATGAGGCATTCAGCGCACTGGATCCTTTAATTCGTAAGGATATGCAGGATGAACTGCTGGAGCTCCAGGATAAAATGAAAAAAACAATTATTTTCATTACGCATGATTTGGATGAAGCATTGCGAATCGGTGACAGGATCGCTCTGATGCGAGACGGATCTATTGTGCAGATTGGGACTCCGGAAGAAATATTAATGAATCCAGCGAACAAGTATGTGCAACGATTCGTAGAGGATGTCGATCTGTCCAAAGTATTAACGGCAGCATACGTGATGCGCAGGCCAGAAACGATCACTCTGGAAAGAGGACCAAGGGTTGCCTTGCAGTTGATGCAGGATAGTGGGATTTCGAACCTGTACGTTGTGGACAAAGCAAAACGGCTCATTGGCGCCATTACGGCAGAAGATGCCGCTATGGCTGTTCAAGGTGGTAAATCAATTGGGGATATCGTTATCCGTGATGTGCCTACCGTCCCGCCTGACATCCATTTGAATGAATGCTTCGAGCTTATTAGTAGTGCCAAAATTCCGGTTACTGTGGTAGACGAAAAAGGCCGTTTACTAGGCATTATAGTTCGTGGCGCAGTCCTAGCTGCCATCGCAGGCACCCATGATACTACTGACAAGAAGGTGAACCCATAATGTTCACGAAAATTCCTTTGGACCGCTGGGTCGAATCCATCATCAGTTGGTTCAATACCCATTTTGCCTTCCTCTTTGATTTCTTCTCATCTATCATTAGTGGGATCGTAGGCGGATTTACTTTCCTATTTCATGCCTTCCCCGCTATCGTTGTTATCGTACTTCTAACGCTCGTTGCTTACTATTTCGGCAAGTGGCGGCTGGCGTTATTTACAGTGCTCGGATTGCTGCTTATCCTTAATCTCGGATACTGGGACTCCACAATGGACACATTGGCTTTGGTATTAACCTCCGCCCTTATTTCCATCGTTCTTGGACTGCCACTCGGGATTTGGTGTGCCAGAAACCGCTCGGTGAGGAGTACACTGACCCCGATGCTGGATTTTATGCAGACGATGCCGGCGTTTGTATACCTCATTCCTGCGGTTACTTTCTTCGGTCTTGGCGTGGTTCCAGGCGTTATCGCCTCGGTTATTTTCTCTATCCCGCCTACCATTCGCTTAACGAACCTCGGTATCCTGCAGGTACCTGCCGATTTAGTGGAAGCTGCCGATGCATTCGGGTCAACCCCGGCTCAGAAGCTTTTCAAAGTACAGTTTCCATTGGCACTGCCGACCATATTAGCCGGGATCAACCAGACCATTATGCTGTCTCTATCGATGGTGGTCATTGCTTCAATGATCGGAGCACAGGGTGTCGGAGCAGACGTATACCGGGCTGTGACTCAATTGAAGACAGGACAGGGGTTTGAGGCAGGACTTGCTGTTGTCGTTTTGGCTATCCTACTGGACCGATTAACACAGAGCGTCATTGGAAAGAAGAGAAAAGGGAAAAAGTCTTTCGCATTAAAGAAGCCCCTGATAATCGCGGCCGTAGCCGCTTTATGTGTCGTTGCTATCTTTATAGGAATAGGAAAGAAATCTCCTGTTTCAACGAGTACTTTTGTCGGAGACCAGGTGAATTACAGCATTATTGGCATTGACCCCGGTTCTGGCTTAATGAATGCTTCTGAAAAAGCGCTTAAGGCTTATAATCTTACCTCATGGAAGCTAATTGAAGGGTCCAGTACAGCTATGACAATTGCCTTGGACAGAGCGTATAAGGAAGGCAAGCCCATTATTGTGACCGGCTGGACACCACACTGGATGTTTTCTAAGTATGATCTGAAATATTTGGCGGATCCAAAAAACGTATTCGGTGGAGATGAGGAGATTCACACGATTGTGCGTCTCCATTTGCAAGCCGATCATCCTTCAGCCTACCAATTCCTCGATAAATTTCAGTGGAAACCTGCTGATATGGAACAAGTGATGGCCAAAATCCAAGAGGGTCAGAAACCCGAGGAATCGGCTTCGCAGTGGGTGGAGACTAATCCGGATAAAGTGAATGCATGGATTAGCGGTATTCCCAAAGCGAATGGGAAGAAGTTAAAGCTTGCCTATGTAGCATGGGATTCTGAAATCGCGAGTACAAATGTGGTTAAATACGTGCTGGAAAGCAAGCTAGGATACCAAGTGGACATGCTTCAGGTGGAGGCAGGACCCATGTGGGCTGGCATCGCTAGCGGTGACGCTGACGCCATGGTGGCAGCTTGGCTGCCAACCACGCATAAAGATTATTATGAGAAGTTTAAAGGTAAATTCGAGGACCTAGGGCCCAACCTGATTGGAACCAAGCTCGGTCTAGTCGTTCCGAAATACATGACCATTACTTCCATTGAGGATCTAGTTAAAAGATAGCTGGGACGTAATACGCAAAATGACTGGATAAGTATATACTTGTCCAGTCTTTTTTGTATGGGGGTAACCTTCTCAAGGGAGTGTCTACTATTACAAACGGTTCTTTAAGAAAATGGAGAGTTCTTCACCAGATACTGGTCGGCTAAAAAAGTATCCTTGCGCTTCATTACATTGTCTTTGCCTAAGGAAATGTAACTGCTCCTGCGTTTCAACGCCTTCCGCAATCACTTTTAAATCCAGATTGTGTGCCATAGCGATTATGGTATGAACAAGTGCTGCATCCTTTGAATCCGCAAAAATATTACTTGTAAAAGAGCGATCGATTTTTAAGCTGTCGATGGGGAAAAGCTTCAAATAACTTAAAGAAGAATATCCTGTTCCAAAATCGTCAATGGATAGATGAATACCCATTGCTTTTAGTTTTTGCATCGTAGTAATAGCATACTTCGAATCTTGGATGATGCTTTCCGTTAGTTCAAGCTCAAGATATTGAGGGTCTAGTTCCGTTTCTTTTAAAGTTTTACTGACCATCTCAACTAAATTATTCTGTTGAAATTGACGGGAAGAAATATTTACAGCGATTCGTAAAGGAGGATAGCCTGTATTTTGCCAAATTTTATTTTGGTGGCATGCCTCATAAAGCACCCATTCGCCTATTGGGATGATTAATCCAGTTTCCTCCGCTAAAGGTATAAACTCATCGGGAGGGATATTTCCCCACTCCGGATGCTGCCAGCGGATCAAGGCTTCTACCCCAATCACTTTACCGGAAATGACATCAATCTGCGGTTGATAGTAAACCTTAAACTCACCGCGTTCCAATCCTTTGCGCAGTCCCATCTCTAACTTCATTTTTTGGGACACCGCTTCATTCATATCCGGTGTATAAAACTGAAAATTATTTTTTCCTTGCTCTTTTACACGGTACATGGCTGTATCTGCATTCTTGATCAAGGTCTCTATATCCCTGCCATCGGATGGATACAAGCTAATCCCAATCGATGGGGTTACAAACATCTCGTGTTCACTTAACACAACCGATTTCGTGAATAAATGGACTATATTTTGGGCTTTTTTCGTAATCTCATCAGAAGTCGTATTAGGGAGGAGCACAATAAACTCATCTCCACCTTGGCGTGAAACGGTATCCATTTTACCCATGCAGTCTCGAAGTCGCTTGGCAACTTCAATCAATAAACGATCACCCATGGCATGTCCTAACGTGTCGTTAATATATTTGAAACGATCCAAATCGATAAACATAATCCCTATGATCTGTTTATTTTCACTTGCCTGATCCAACGCTTGCGTCAGGCGATCATTTAGTAAGCGTCGATTCGGTAGTCCCGTCAAAGGATCAAGATATACCATTTGGTTGATTTTTTCTTCGGCTTTTTTGCGTTCCGTAATATCTCGAATGATGCTGCTGAAGTAGGTATTTCCTTCCTCTACCCAATCGGCAATAGAAAGTTCGATTGGAAATTCACTTCCGTCTTCTCTCAGTCCTTGTAATTCGACGGTTTTCCCAATAACGTGAGGTTTGCCTGTGGTAAGGTAACGTTCCATTCCTTTTTGATGAGCTTCTCTGTATCGTTCAGGTATTATGATTTGTAGCTTTTTACCTAAAACATCTTTTTCTTGATACCCAAAAATGAGCTGGGCTCCGGTGTTCCATAAAATAATGGTACCTTTGCTGTCGGCTAAAATAATGGCGTCGTTAGCGGACTCGATCACGGATCGGAATTTTCTTTCTGACCCTAAAGATTGGGATTCAAAACGGTTTTCAACAAAAGTGCTGATAAACACCAGCCCCAAAATGATCAGCATGCCAATTCCAATCGAATACGCTAGAAGCGTATTATCGAACGATGATCCCGACAAGCTGATATGTTGATGATCGTGTTTGAACGTTGCTGCCGACATCCCAGTGAAATGCATGCCAGATATAGCTACTCCCATAATGAGGGCACTTCCTACTTTTCTCCACCCAAAACCCGGTTTACTCGAATTCCGTTTCGCCAAAAACAATAGAAGCAAGGCTACTAATGATACGACAACAGCAATGATGGCAGAAAGAGCCCATAAAAAACGATTGTACGTAATTGTTGCTTCCATCACCATGGCTTCCATACCGATATAATGCATAGAAACAATTCCAGTCCCAATGAAAAGGGCACCCGTGATCACTTGGAATTTACGCATAGAAGGTTGGCTTACAATATGCAGTGCTAACCCCGATGAAAAAATGGCAGGAATAATAGAAACAATGACCAGCATTAAATTATACGTGACAGGAATAGACAAATGGAAAGCAAGCATAGCTATAAAATGCATGGACCAAATGCCCATTCCCATCGCAAATGCTCCTCCAGATAACCAGATGTAACGTGCATAACCTTTTGCTTTATGTATACGAATTCCTAGATCCAATGCAGCAAACGAAGCAATTATTGCGATAATAATCGAAAGAAGGACTAGGGGGAAGTCATAGGTATTTGAGAGTGTCTCCATCATGAAATTTTAATTCTCCTTATTTGCCTCAGAAAACGACAATTTCCAATTATATTCGACTAGTTTCCTGCTATTACCTGCATGAATAATTCCAGCATTATGGAAGAAGTATCTTTAATCAACACAAAAAGAACAGGCCAGGACAAAAACTCTCCCGACCTGTTTTTTAACTATTGTCACCAACGAATGCCTTCATACTTGATTATATTCTCATCAAAGCTCGCCGCTCTGCTTGCGGTTTACATTGGTCACATACTCCTATTACCTGACCGTTTTCTGAAGAATAAAAATGAAGACGTTTGGCTTTTTTTCGACAAAAACTACAAGTTTGTTTATTCACCGAATTCTTTTTTTGTTTAAGTGATAGTTGAACTACTTTACTTGTCTCAAGTTTATCTCTAGCCTTGCGTGCAAGCAGGAACAAAAAAATTAGAACGCATATCAAAATAATTATTAAAAATGACCAATACATAGCTGATCCCTACCTTTGGAATGACCTATTCAGTTATATTCCTTAAAGCAGCATCTAATGCATGGATAACCTTATCACACCAACTATCAAATTCCTTATCCTCTGTTTGATGTTCAGGATGGGCTAAAATGTATGCGATCGTTTGCCTAATTCCTTGATCAAATCGCGTACTTGCAACAAATTCGGGAACAAGTCTTTTCAGCTTTGAATTATCAAATACGACCGAATTAGCTTTATCTCCTAGCAACCCACCTCTGTAATCCTCCTTACTGCATGCAGCCAGAAATTCAGATGAAACATGGACAGCTTTGAGTTTCACTCCAAGGGCATCCGCAATTACCTCATAAATTTGATTCCAGGTAACCGTCTCATCTGATGTGATATGAACGGACTCACCAATCGCATGAATATTGCCCATTAAACCAATAAAACCTTTTGCAAAATCACTATTGTGTGTCATTGTCCAGAGGGAAGTACCATCTCCATGAATGATCACGGGTTTATTCTCCAACATTCGCTTAGCAACCTGCCAGGTACCCTTACTTCCATGTACGCCAAGTGGAATCGAACGTTCACTATAAGTGTGGCTTGGTCTTACGATCGTTATCGGAAAGCCATTCTCACGATACTGCTTCACTAAATATTCTTCACACGCAATCTTATTTCTGGAATACTCCCAATATGGATTTGATAAAGGAGTTCCCTCCGTAACTCTATAATCGGACAACGGCGTTTGATACGCAGAAGCTGAGCTAATAAACATAAATTGTTTCGTTTTATCCTTAAATAAGTGATAATCTCTTTCCACCTGAACCGGTTCAAATGCTATAAAATCTGCAACGACATCAAACTCCAAGTTTTCAATAAGCTTAGCTACTTGATCTTCATCATTAATATCCGCTTTCAAAATGTTTACGCCCGCTGGCAAGTTCTCATTCCTTGTGCCTCTATTGAGAAGATAAAGCTCGCATCCTTTTTCTAACAACTGCTTGGTGATTGCAGAGCTGATCGTCCCAGTACCTCCGATAAATAGCGCTCTCATATCAAATCCACCTCCGATAATGTTGATATCTTCCATATGATTTTACATATCTTGTAACACAATCATTCGACGTTGCTATCACAAAACCTCCAAAACACAAAACCCTATCTCATAAGATAGGGTTGCGCTTTTACAAGCTATTAATATCTATTCCTTTAATTCGATCATGAAGTAATTAAACGCTTCTAAATCTGTGTACACAGCTAATAGAATTATGACGATACTTTGAACTTCATGAGCTAACTTGATCAATTACTGCGTCTTTTGCGGCGGTTCTCCACCACCTGCTGGTGGCATTCCACCTCTGCCCCCTCCCTGTCCTGGATTGCCGCCGGGCCCTCCCATCCCGCTTCTTGCCGCGGTCACACCCGATTCGGACAACCAGGTTATGACAGTCGAAGTTGTGAAGTCGACCACCTTCGTCCCGCCTTGATACTCGCCCCCGTCATAGAGACCGTTCACTTGACTACCAGTCGATGTTCCTCCCGAGCTAAGCGTGTACGCTGCATCCTTCTTGATCGTTGGTGAGCTGACGAACACAGACTGATAATTTTTCGATGGCGCAAAGGTGATGATCGTATTCCCTTCGCTATCTTCCAGATGAACGATCGCGCCTGCTTGTTGGGTCTTCGTATACGTCATCAGTACGCCGGATTGTGTTGATTTCTCGGACGTGGCTTGAGCCATGCCGGAGCTGCCTGCGGCAACGAGGAATCCGCCCGTCATTTCGAACGTCCCGTCATAATCAAGGGAACCGTTGTTGTTCTCGATTGGACCGTTTACGATAACGGTACCGCCGGTCATTGCAATCGAACCGTTCGAATCTAAACCATCGCCTTTGGAATCAACAGTTAGATTCCCTCCGCTAATCGTGAGTTTGTTAGTTGAAGCCGCACCGGATTGATTTCCACCAGGTTCACTGGGCCCACCTCCACCAGCGGCTTCGGCATCTCCCGATGAGATATTCACGCCGTCGTCACTTGCGACAACACTTGTTTTACCCTCTGAAATCACGACCGTAGGGGCTTCGATCCCTTCATTGCTTTTGGCAATATCAATCGTACCTCCCGCGATTGCGATCGAGACTTCCGCGTGGATTCCATCGTCGCCGGCATTAATATGCACATCTCCCCCATTTACGTGAAGGCCGCCGCTGCTGTGTAAGGCATCTTCGCCGGAATTGATGTTGAACGAACCGCCGGCAATGTCAATGTAACCTTCAGAACCCTCTGTATCGTTTGACGTTTTGATTCCGTGTCCGCCCGCTTCGATGGTTATATTGCCTTCTTGAACAGCTACCAAGTCGCGCCCCATCAGTGCATCGTCAACCGCTTGAATATCAAGCGTTCCTCCCGTTATTTTCAGCTTATCCTTACTCGTGATACCATTGTTATAATTTCCTTGAACGACGAGCTTTCCGGTACCATTGATCGTAAGATCGTCTTTACTGAAGATAGCCGAATTGGGTTCGTCTGTTGACGCATCAGGGTAGACGTAAGTTTTTCCGTCCGATACTAGATTAGTTGTTCCCTCTTGCAACGAGATAATCGTCTTTCCTGCTTCTTCGACGAAGATAGCCGAGGTACTGCTGTTATAAATCTCCGCTCCGTTTAACACCAAACGAACGATTCCTTCATCCTTGACGTTAACAGCGATTTGACCGTTATCTAGTTTCCCGCTCACCACATAGGTTCCGGCCGCTGTGATCGAGACCGTACTTTCCTTCACCTCTGCCCCTGAACCGTTAATGCTTGCACCGGTACCATTCAGCTTGATTTCGGTCGGATTTGACGAGCTCCAGTCTGTGTACTTGTCATCATCAGCATACTCGACCTTCTGGATTAGATCGGTGCTGGCTGCTTTCGTACTTGACGCGGCTGCCGTAGACTGAGTCGATGCTGTCGAAGAAGCCTCCGCATTGGAATTTGTTGTGGCGGTTTGATTGCTGCATGCTGATGCTATAACAGCACATAATAGAACTACACCGGCTTGTTTTGTTATTAAAAGTTTTTTCATATCTCATCTACCTCTCTCATTTTAGTATTCTGATACGGTTGGACTCATCGTTAGTGTAATATCCAAGTTTCCATTCCTGCACCTGACGGCATCGAGGAATTCTTTCTGGTTCGTGAGATGATCGATCGTAACCAGGTATACAAGCTCATACAAACTGCCCAACTCGGTCGTTCTAACCTTTCTCAACTCATAATCAATCTTGAATGTCTTGAAGATCTCATCAAATGCTTCTTCGTACCCGAGATTTTCTGGGATCGTGACTTTTAGCAATTTCTGCGCCGATTTTTTAGCCCCAAATTTAATAGCTTTTAGAAAGAACATCAGTAAGCAAAGAGCAACCGTGAACAGTACAGCGTAACCGAATGATCCGACGCCACAAGCTAGTCCTGCTGCCATTGTGAACAAGACGAACGCGATATCCTTCGGATCTCCGGGAGCGCTTCTGAAGCGAATAATGGAGAAGGCTCCGGCAAGACTAAAGGCTCTAGCGATGTTGCTGCCGATTAACAGGATGATAACCGCTATGATCGCAGGCAGCACAATCATCGTCAAAGTGAAACTCTGATTGTACATAGGTTGAGTTTTCATATAAGTGAAGCTGATAATCGCACCTAGTGCGAAAGAAATCAAGATGGTTAATAACGCATTGACTAAGGTTAAATCCGAACTTACCTGTGACGACGCCAAAATGGATTCTATCATAATTGAACTCTCTCCTCCGCGAATCTTTCATTTCGCATTTTTTTGTATTCATTACCGTACTTGGAGAAGCTTGTTCGAAACATTTGGTGTTCGGACAGCATTTTCGACAGCCAGATGGGTATCGTTTTCTCCGCCTTAACTTCCATCAACCATTGCCCGCGGCTGATCAGCGATTCCCCTTGATCCCCATTTTCAAGCTTGAGGTCATACCGCCTAGATCGGATATTCGTATCAAAAGTAATCCGCAGATCTCGGTTATTTTTGCAAAACATCGCAATTCGGTCATAAGCCAGATACACTTTGGGCTGCAGATCATATCGCTGAAGGAAGTATTTGATTTCCTGGATGACTTGCTTGTTCATATAAGTCTTGAATTCCGGCTCAACACCAGAGCGGACAAAATCATAAGCCTCGTTCAGCATTAGCGCTGTCCTTCTTTTGTTCACTAAACCGAATACCTTCTTCTTAAGCTCCAAATACACCTTGCCATCTTCTTCAGGAATGCCGTAGGCTCTTATTCGGAGTTTCTCCCTGTACTTTGGCTTCGCCAAGCTGTTCCTGATTAAAGAATCATGTTCAGTATCGTAATACATGTTGCTTATCGAATAGAACTTATCGTTCTTGTTGTATTCATCGAGCTCCATATATTCAAGCAATCGGTTATATATAACGTAAAAGGCTTTGCTATCCATCAGATACTTGTTTTCATATCGGTTGAACACTTCAATCGCCATGGTGATGCCCCCCTCTTTCTCCTTTGCGAGTGCTTGCTGCTTCATGTCTGTATATTAGCCCTCGAACCTTTAGTGAAACTTAAATATCGGATGTCATGTAAATTTTTTATTAAGCTCTAGGCAAGTGTTAAGATTAAGTTTGATTAAAGGTTCGATCCCTATAATGAAGTCATGCAGCGCGGCTTTACTAAACTGACACAAAAAGGGGAAGCAATCATGAGAATATTAATTGTAGAAGATGAGATTCATCTAGCGGAGGCTTTAACCCAAATCTTAAAAAAACACAATTACTCTGTCGACGCCGTCCATGATGGCCAATCGGGGCTGGATAATGCTTTAAGCGGCATATATGATCTGTTATTACTCGACATTATGCTACCTGAGATGGACGGCATCACTCTATTGAAGAAGATTCGCAGCCAAGGGATCTCGACTCCCGTTATCCTGCTTACAGCTAGGGGGGAGATATCCGATAAGATTTCAGGTCTGGATTACGGCGCAGATGACTATGTAGCCAAACCATTCTCGACCGAGGAGCTGCTCGCGAGAATTAGAGCGGCTTTAAGGCGCAAAGGCGAGGTTGTGCCGGAGGATGCGTTGAAATTCGGAGATATCGAATTGCATACAGGGAATCTCAAGCTTACGTGCAAAGGGAAGGAACTCAAGCTGATTTTAAAAGAAAGCGAATTATTGGAGCTGCTGATGTCGAGGAAGCTTTCGGTAACATCTAAAGAACAGATCATCGAAAAGCTTTGGGGCTTCGATTCCGAGGTTGAACATAACAACGTGGAAGTCTACATCTCTTTTTTGCGGAAAAAAATTGCTTTTCTAAATTCATCCGTCCGAATAAACACCATTAGAGGCGTAGGATATGTATTGGAGGTGACCTCCTAATGTTCAGTAAGCTCCGAAATCGATTTCTAATCGCTAACTTGGTCATTATCTCCTTCATCATGCTCTTGGCCTTTACTGCCATTTATACGATTACCTTTCAGAACGTACGGCGCGATATCGATATGGAGCTGCATAGAGTATCCGATTTTTACCTCAAGCCTGGCGGAAAAAAGGGAGAGCCTCGACCAGCCGGGGATCATCCCCCGCAAGAGTCCAAGGTAAATGTCAACCCGTCGCCGGAACGCTCAGTCTCTTTCTTGCTGCAAACGGACGCACAGTGGAAGATCACAGCCACCAGTTCCCGATTTGACATGGACACCGACTTCTACGATCTGGCGATAAAGAAAGCCGCCTCCAATAACTCGGATAACGGCCAATTTAACCTAGATGGCAATACATGGGCTTATATCGTACAGAAAAACGAAACGGGAAACTCCGTCGTCTATCTTGACGTCACTGCTCAGCAGAACATCCTTAAGAATCTCGTCTATACATTCTCCATCGTGGGATTGGTTATGCTCATCGTCATCTTCTTTACGAGCCGATTTTTCGCGAACCGCTCCATTGCTCCTGTCCGAGAAGCCTTTAATAAACAGAAGCAATTTATCGCCGACGCTTCCCATGAATTGAAAACGCCACTAGCTGTTATTAACACCAATGCGGACGTTCTCTTGTCCAATAGCGAAGACACGATTCAAAATCAATCGAAGTGGCTGCACCGTATCAAATCGGAAACGGAAAGAATGAAGACGCTGACTAATGATCTCCTGTACCTAACCGAAATGGACGATTCTAGGGCAAGTATGATTTTCACGAACTTCAACGTGAGCGAATCCGTAGAAAGCGTCATTCTAACAATGGAAGCCGTTATGTTCGAGAAAAATATTTCACTAAATTATGAGATTGAACCTAACATGACCCTACACGGAAACAGCGAGCAAATTAAGCAGGTGGTCATGATACTCTTGGATAATGCCATCAAATACACCAATCCTAAGGGATCTATCTCGCTTATCTTCAAGAAGCGTCATAACGATTATCTTCTAAAGGTGACCAATACAGGCGAAGGCATCTCGCCCCAGCATCTTGAAAGAATCTTCGACCGCTTCTACCGCGCTGACCCCTCTCGTTCACGTAAGCATGGCGGCTATGGTCTCGGACTAGCCATAGCCACATCAATTGTCGAGCAGCATAAAGGAAAGCTTTACGCGAAAAGCGTGCTGAATGAGACTACGTCGTTTTATGTTCAGCTTCCATAGGGGGAGTGTATCGGGCATTATTTATTCATCTTGAGGATCATAGATCGAAAAAGATCACCTTTTTTTTGGGGCAGAAGGGCAGGTTCCCATACAAAAAGTAAAAGGTTTCATAATATGAATTAATAACATGGTACATGAGGGATGAGGAATGGGATGAAAGATTTTAAATTTGTTCCAAAGGTGTTTGAGGTAGGCTCAAACTATACCGTTGCGGAATTTTTTAAAGGTATTCAGTTGAAAGAATATCTCAAAAAAATGGATCCCGTCATGTGTTCTGAATGGGAAGAAAAGTTCAATTGTTCGCGTGAGCCGGTTGAAAAGCCGAATATGGAAAAAGTTAAAAAGGAAAATTATAAATTGATTTCCTTAAAAAGATTCATAGATGAGAATGGAAAAAAGAAGATGATCATCAATAATCCAACAAACTACAGATTGATTGGTAAGGGGGTTCAGGGTGCGGTATTCCAGTTAGATCATGAACGGTGTGTAAAATTTTATGTTAAGAAAAGTTTTTTTGATACAGAGATGAAAGCCTATCGTCTAGTAGAAGGCATTTCTTTTATTCCTAAGATTTTCGAACGTGGCTCAAACTATATCGTTATGGAATTCATTGAAGGTCCAACTTTGTTTCATTACTTAGAGAAAACAAAAAATTTAAAAAAGTCAATTTCGCAGCAAATTTTAATGATACAAAGAAAATTGAAGGAAGTTGGGTTTAAACGTATTGAGAGTAAATTGGGGCATTTTATTGTTTCTGAAGGAGAAGTACTTAAGTTCATAGATCACGCAGATGCATTTTCTTACATTCAGCCGTATCCCAATGAATTGTTTGCAGATCTAAAGAAATTAGGTCTATTACATGTTTTTTTTGAACATTCAAAGGAACTCGATCCTAATCAACTTTGTGAATGGGAAAAAACAGTTGATCTTAACCAATTATTAAATTAGTGGAGTGGAGAAATTGGAAAATAAAAATAGATTACAAGTACTTCCCAAGGTTACAGTCATCATTCCCACATATAATCGTGCAGATATTATCTATAGAGCCGTCAATAGCCTGAAAAAACAAAGCCTCAAAGAATGGAAAGCGATCATTCTGGATGATGGATCCACCGATCATACGCATGAAGTCATTGAAGAGGTCATGAAAAGCGATACTAGATTTTCTTATTTTCGAATTAAGCAAAACCTGGGAATATGTCATGTCTTGAATCAGGCATTGCAATTAGTGGATACCAAATATATGGTTCAACTCGATAGTGATGACTGGTTGGAGAATAATTCTTTGGAACGTTTACTCATAACGATGGAAAACGAGCCCGATTCTACAGCGCTGATTTATGGTAATTACAAATTATGGAAGTCTGAAGATCAAGGAAAACTGGTGAAAGTCAGAGGGTTTCGTTCTTCGGAAAAATATGATTTGATCAGCTATGTACCCATGGTGTATCCAAGATTTTACCGGATGGCATGTCTTCGTGAAATGGGGGGCTGGGATACAAATGACAAGTATAACGGACGTTATATGGAAGATCGTCGTATCTTATATAAGCTGATTGAAAAATATAATTTTCGATGTGTGGATGAACATCTATATAATCTCTCTCGATTTAATTTGAAGAGACTAACAGCTCAAGAAAATATTTATAAATATGGCGAATTAAAAAAAGAATTAGTGCATCTTACGTTAATAAAGTGGGGTAACGAGTACACTCCTGAATTTTTCAGTGAAAATAATTATAATCAAGGACAAGGATGGCTCAGAATTAAACTTATTCCGAATCAAAAGGGAGATTAAATAGCATGAAAACGATCGGGCATATTACGACAGAATATCTTCCTATCACAGAAACGTTTGTTTATCATCAAATTGTACGAAACTCACATTTTCGAAATGTGGTTTTTACACCAAAGGTGACAAATGAGCAAGTATTCCCTATCGATCATCTAGTACAAATCAACAAAGAAGTTCACTTAACGAATACGTTAAGAAAATATCGAGTTGACATGTTGCATGCTCATTTTGGTCCGAGTGCCTTATTTGCTTTACAAGGGAAAGAAACTTTGGGAATCCCTATGCTAACCTTTTTCCACGGGTATGATGCTCGAAAATATCCCTTTCTGAATAATAAAGTGAAAGAGTATCAAAGATTGTTTACAATTGGAGAATTGTTTCTTGTACCCTCAAATGCAATTAAAAAAGAACTACTATCCATGGGATGCCCGGAGAATAAAGTTAGGGTCTCTCACTTGGGAATCGATATGGATCAGTTTCGCTTTCAGCCCCGTACGTTAGAAGACAAGGGAAAATCAATCCGAATTGTATCCGTCGGGCGCCTGATTGAGAAGAAAGGGCATCACATATTAATAGAAGCGCTTTCTATAGTGAAAAAAAAGATGAGTAATTTTCATTTAACCATTGTTGGCGAAGGTATGGATCATCAACATTTAGTAGACCAAATTGATCGTTTGAAGCTCAATGATTACATTCATCTTGCAGGGAAACTTCATCACGCGGAAGTTAAGAACGTATTGAACAAAGCTCATATCTTTTGCTTAGCAAGTGTAACTGGAAAAGATGGAAATATGGAGGGGCTTCCGGTTTCCATTCTGGAATCACAGGCGTTAGGGCTACCAATTGTATCCACGCGTCATAGCGGAATACCTGAAGGAGTAGTTGAAGGGAAAAGCGCATTTCTCGCTGAAGAAAACAATTCGACGGATTTGGCAAATAAGCTGCTCGAAATGATGTCTCAACCAGAGAAATGGCTGGGGTTCGGTTTGGCAGGACGTGAGTGTGTTTTACAACATTTCAATGCGGAAAAGCAAGCAGAAGAATTAAGGGATATATATCTTGAATTGCTAGGGAATGACAGGGAATGAAGGTGTGCTTTTCTTATTATTTTCCCAAATATAAACCCAAAGGCGATGTCCTTCAATTTTTAATTCTACTAAAAGCATTAGAGAAGAAAATGGCAGAATTATTTTTGATACAAAATAGACATTTTCAGATTGATTGTGTATTGCCTTATGATTTTCAAAATGGACAGGATGGATTTTTATTTCAACATGTTCGTTTTATTAAATCTACGCAGTTGGCCAAAACGATTGTTGAGTTAGATAAGAAAGTAGACTATGATTATATCTTTATTCGCTGCAGAGAAAATTCAAAGGACGCACTAGACCTAATTAAAGAAAATCAGCAAATTGCGAGTAAGCTTTTAGTATTGATTCTTCATTATAAGCTGGATGATCCCAATAATATGAAAGATATTATCCAAGTTTTCGAAAATTCTCGGATGATTTTTTTGCAAACGCAACCTTGGATGGAGAGGTTGAAATCATATTTACTTCAACATGGTTTCAGTCAGATGACGCTCGACGAGAAACTGAAAATATTACCGCAATTCATAGAATCAAATCAAATTGTAGATCCAATACCTTCAAGATTTAATCCGCCGCCTCATCTTGTTCAAACAGGTGTAATTCGAGCAAGATATGGATTGCCCGTCGCCATTGATGGAATGAAATTAATAAGAGAGATTTACCCGCTGGTGTATCTGCACATTGCATATCCATCAATAGCAGATGATATCTTAGATCAAGCTCAGAGTTTCATAAATGCTCGAGAGATTAAAAATTATGGTCTACTGTCCATGGGGGAAACCAAAAAATTAATTCTACAGTCGGGCATTGGATTAGCCTTGATATATGACAATACAGAAAATCAGAATCCTACGTATTCATACCTTACTAGAATTCTTGAATATGCATCACTTGGAGTGCCTGTAATCACAACAAAAACCATAGGAAACGAGCATTTATTAGGAGAAAAATATCAACTCTTTGTTCAAGATGAGCATGATATTCTTGACTGTTATCAAAAGCTGACCGATCCTGAATTTTATCAAGAGATGAGTAGCATTGTCCGCAGCATTGGACGAAAGTTTGAATCGGAAGCTGCTATTGAAGATTTTTGGTTTATTTTGAAAAGTAATCTAAAGGATGGAAAATGAATTTACCTAGCGAAATTAGACACACCAAAGAAGCGTCAAGAGACATAAAGATGTTCTTCGACGCTTCAATTAACAAAAACGGTTCAACCTAACATCTCTAGGGCGAAATTTTCAGAATTTGCCGAATAATCGGCGTAATTCCACTTACCATAAACTCAATGGCAATCACCATAACAATTAGACCCATTAAACGCATTAGCACATTATTGCCTGTTGGGCCAATCCATCGATAAATTTTAGCTGAGTTAACAAGGACAATGTATGTAAGCATAAGTACAACCGCAATCACAACTATTAATATAATCTTCTCCATAACATTAGTCGTAGATTCCATAAGAACAATTCCATTAGTAATTGCACCAGGACCACAAATCATTGGAATAGCCAATGGTGTAATGGAAATATCATTTACATATGTATCAACATCCGCTTTATCAACCTTTGTACGAACAAGTCGTGCCTGAAGCATATCCTGTCCCATCAAAATGAAAATAATCCCACCGACAATCTTTAAACTGTTAATTGAAATGTTGAAAAAGTGAAATACCCATTCGCCAGTGGTTGAAAAAATGAGCAATGTAAAAAATGAAACAACTACTGCTTTACGAGCAGTATGGACTTTCTTCTGTGATTCAAGATCGGCTGTCATCGACATAAAGATTGGCATGATGGCAAGTGGATTAATGAGTGTAAAGAATGAAGTGAGGCTCAGCAATAAAAATGATGTGTACAGTTCCATGTAGTATCTCCTATTTGTATGCTCTGTTTCCTTGTTGCAGTTTTAATAGTTCTTAATCTGTATCGGTAGTGTCCTTTTCCAAAGAATGAATTTCCTGCTTATTGGCTTCCATTCTTTTGGTTCCCCAGTCATACATCATATCAACTATGGGTAATAAAGTCACCCCAAGCCAATTGAATTAAAACTCGAAGTTAAAAACATCAAATACCCCTATCGATTTGGTATGGGGTTTGATGTTTTTCTTCAAAGGTTTACTTCAGGCATTGATAAATCGCCATCATATCTCGTTTATTCAACTCACGAATACGATTGAAGATAGGAATATCTGCAACTGCCTCAGTAAGTAAGCTTTCAGCAACAACATCACTTGCTTTGCCAGTTAGCCATGTTTGTACGTCTATGCCATCGACGATTTCCTTGCGCCCTTCATCATTGATGCCACTTACATAACAGCTAACACATGGCACCGATAACTTGTATACGCCGTCATGGAGACCATCTTCTGAAATTACTTTCTTCCCATTACAGAATGGACATGGATGACTTGCTTTAATCTTATTAATTTGGGTAACAATTTTATTGTAACCAAACGCTTCATATACATAAGTTAGTTTTTTATATTTCCCATTGGTGAAATACTTATCAATAATGGTTTCTCTAGTTTCAGCAATATTGGCAAAATCACAGATGGTAATCAAGTTTTTACTGCTGATTGCCTCGAGGTTACCTTTAATCTTGTCCCAAAATGGTACGGCATTTTGTAAAACCACTTCATAGCCCACAAAGCTCGCAAGGTCAAGTTCAAGCATTTTCAGCGCAACTTGTTTTTCCCTAGGAAGTAGGGAAACATCTTCCGTAAGTGTAAGATCGCCGCCAACAATTGATTTTAGTTTTTCTAGTTCTGGCAACTTCCCTACTATTTTAATGATCTGATCAATCGATTGCTGAATAATCTCACGAATATCCGTGTCACCAAATTTTAGCTTTTTATGATGGTTTAACACGGTTCCTTGACAAACTGGGCAGGTAATCATTTCTTTTGAGGCTTTCATTTGCTCTTTAAGAGGAATGTTCTTCGAAATAACCATATAACGCCCAAGGATGAGATTAAAGCCTTCCCATGTTCTCGAAGCCTTCCCTGCTTTATCATAAAATGACTTTTCCCAATAACCATATAAGAAAGTATCTTTTTTCGCTTCTGACATCTCATTAAAGCTTTTACTCATATCGTGACCAAGTTCGTTCTTGATCTCTTCAAATAAGAAGTGCAATTTGGCATGTTGATAATATTTCAATACATCCATGACTTCTGGAAGTAACATGCCGTCCCAGAATGGCACTGTTTTGTCTTGAATGAGAACATCCATATCAAATCGTTCAATGACTCGACGACCCGAACAACTCGGACAATGATTGTCTTGATAATAGAAATCGAAGCTTCTTGTATCTTTATTGGTCGGATGAGCAGCCACAATATGGTTGATCAGTCCACCCACCTCATAGAGAAAACTATATTGACTATACAGGTGTCGTTCAAGATCAATGGCGATGACAGGTGCAATCTTTTCAGATTCATATTCACCATAAATTACATGGGCAATTGGCGATAAGCTCTTTAAGATACCACCCTTATAGACGTTTTCTGCCTTTTTAAAATAGCCCATATGATTTTCTTGTAAGTAGTGAATACCGTTTTGGGGCTTGAGTGTGGAAGAGATATGCATGAGGGCCTTGCTATCTTCCTTATGCGTTTGACGATAATAATCATCATGACTGACAACATCCAGATGCTCAACAGGTTCAGGCTGCCTTTTTCCAAAATCAATGATAAAATCAGAGCTTTCCAGCATATAGGCATTATGTTCAATCATCAGGATGGAGACAGATTCATCTTGCAGAATATCCCTAACACTATCAATGAATTGGTTTAAAATATTTTGAGATAAACCTTTAGAAGGCTCGTCAAAAATAAAAAGTGTGTGTGGGTTTCTTGAATTAGTAAACAGCTCAGAAACTAAATGAACACATTGAAATTCACCAGTCGATAAGGACTGCGTTTTTCTTTCCAGCGTCAAATAACCAAGTCCAAGTTTGATCAATAAGCTCAAGCGTTTATGAGCGATGTCTTCATTCGGCAGTTCATCAATAATATCTTCAATCGAGCGCTGAAAAATATCATCAATATCCTCGCTATATTTTGTGAGTTTCTTTTTAATATCAAGAAACGTCGCAACGGTTGACCGACTGGAAATCGACTGGTTTCGATCTTGTCCAACCACGACCAGTTTATCTTTTGGATAACGCTTCTGAAAATCTTTGACCATACACTCATTGACAAGTGTAGATTTACCGCAACCCGATTCACCCGTAAAGGTTACAAGTCTATTTTGGGGAATCTGAATTTCAGCCATTTGAATATTACGACAGTAAAGATCATGAAATTGATAGTATTCTATTGGCATTGCCTTATTTAGTTCACAATGGATTGGTTTTGGACGTGGTGATTCTTCAACAATTTTCCCACCGTATTTACCACTACCAGGTCCAAAGAACAATTGCTCATCCGCTGTGCCCAGCACCGTGTCAGAATGGTCAATGAGCCAAATTTGATTCTTATACCCCAATTGTTTAATCTCATCTAAAATTTTCAATAATGTTTGGTGATCAAGACCCACGGAGATTTCATCAATGATAATAACCGTATTTTCACTAGTTGCCATGAATTCTGCCAAGTACAGTCTTGTTATTTCTCCACCTGACAATGTACCCATAATGCGATTTAATGTTAAGTAACCCATATTCATATTGATTATATTTTGGAGAATATGCTGCTTCGCTTCACTAACTTGTATTTCCTCTGCTAGAGAAAGAATCGTTTCAATGCTTAAATTATTGATATCGGAAATACTATGTGGTTGATTCAATAATTCCATCTTATATTGCTCAACTTCTTGATTGTAGCGCCTACCCTTGCACTTTGGACAATCGACATTTTGGGTCATACTGCGCCCTTTACAATCTGGACACCAGCCTAAGGCATTATTAAAGGAAAAAACTTCTGGAGAAAGATTAAATTTTTCAGCAAGCGTTACACGAATCTCTTTAAACACGCCCGTATGTGTGCCAATGGTTGAACGAGGATTGGATGAAATCGATGATTTTCCGAGAAAAAGGACTAAAGGCATTTCTTCCATCTTGATGGCACTGAAATTAGTTTCCATAATTTCAGGAAATAAATACTGATATTCAGCCTTTGGCAATAAAGAAACGAGACGCTTCTTGGATTCTTCACCAATGGTTTGACAAAAAGTTGTTTTACCAGATCCAGATAAACCAGCAATTCCTAACGATTTATCTACCGGTAGTTCTGCATCTAATAGGTTAATATTGTTCGAAATTAATCGATTTATTTTCATATGTACATCCTCTCTCTATTCTTATAAACTTAGTCTTTCCATGTTAGCATAGTGTTAAATCTATGAATTGCTTTTTTTATCGAATTAAAGAACTCTTTCTAAAAAACATCAAAATGGTTATATCACTGTCTGAAATAAAAACCGCTTCTTAATCGGAGTGGCTTTATTCAAACCTCTCTTTTATTTAACTCAGAGACTTATGGAGTGTTCTCTGCTATCGCCTTATTATATCATCAATTTACAAATTCAGGATATTAGTCTCTAACGCAAAAAAGCCCTTTTAAAAGGGCTTTTCAACATCTTAATCAGTTATCGTATCGTTAGTTTTTAAGAAGAAGACTTTTTTCATTGGCATTAAAATCAACTACTACTTCAACACTCTGCTTTACCACTATGGAAGGTGATGCCGCGAGTGTCACCTGAAAAACAAAAAGATTTGCTACATTCCATCATTAATAAGATTACATTAAATCCGTGAATGGCTGGATTCCTCCACTTGCGCTTTGGCTTACTTTAATATTGTCCTTTAATAACAAAAAACGAGCCCCGAATTGTTCCAGCTAGTTTAGACTTCTGCCTAGCAAACTTAAACTTCCCTTCTAACTCCTTTGGTACCTCCATCCCCTCAGAAAGCTTAAAACCAACGGCCCGCTTCTTAGGGTCATCAACCGTATACATGACATTGATTCCAAGACCATCCTCATAAAAGACGTAGGTAAATTGGATATTTTCCACTTGAAAACGCGACGTTTCTAAAGGTTTGGCTGCAAACGCAATATCACGTTCTTTCAAAATGAAGTTCACATAATCAAGGTTTTCCTGACTTTCGCTAGCTGGTACAACCGTAAACTCATGTTTGTATTTGTTCATAAAATAACGGGCTTCATTGGCACGTAGACCAGCAAGCGCTTCTGCTACAGGTGAAGACTCTAAACCTACCGTAGACACATTTTTAAAATCAACGATATACGACATTTCCATCCCTCGTTTTCTCTTATTATTTCCTAACAACAGAAATTAATCTTCTTTATCTACCAAATATTATACCAAAAATGATTTAATATAAACGTTCACGTTTTGGATATGATAAACCCCGTTGTTTCCCGCCAATAAAATTTGCCTCATTTATGATAAGGCTCCCCTCGATTTATCCGCATCGCGCGATAAATCTGCTCCACCAGCACCAGCCGCATCAGCTGGTGCGGCAGCGTCATGCGGCCAAAAGACAGCCGCATATCCGCACGGCGCAGCACCTCGCTTGACAGCCCCAGCGAGCCGCCGATCACGAAGGCCACCTGGCTCCGCCCATAGGTGGCCAACTTATCGAGCGAGCCTGCCAGCTGCTCGCTCGTCCACATCTCGCCGTCGATGGCCAGCGCCACGACGTACACGTCCGCGGCGAGCTTGGCTAGCAGCCGCTCGCCCTCTTTCACCCGCACCTGCTGTTCCTCAGCAGGGCTCATGTTCTCCGGTGCCTTCTCATCCGGCACCTCTATCATCTGCACCTTGGCATACGGCCCAAGGCGCTTCACATACTCCGCGATCCCGTCCACGAGATAGCGCTCCTTCAATTTCCCTACGGTTAATATCTGTATATGCATAACCGATATTCTCCCCTCATTTGCTCCATTGGATAAAATACAATCCAATCAAGCTCATTCACCTTATTTGCCCGCTTTCATTGGAGTTAATCCAACGGAACTAATCCCAACCGCCGATGTCATGAGACATCATTGGATATAATCCAATCAAACCCGTCCATCCCGAGTTGATCGACCCGCTTCCAACCCAAACAAAAAAGGAAGGCCTCCGCCTCCCTCATACAACTAGAAATCGCGCTAACTCCTTGCAATGCTCGCAGTACGTCGGTGGCTCCCAACTAGCGAAGTGAGTCTTCTGCAGATCCACAATGTCCGGAGCCTCCTCATACTCATCAACAAACTCATCTATCGCGATTTCGACATGATCTTTACAAACTACATGCATGCAAGTACCTCTCATCCGCAATGTTTCTATCCACGCATATCTTAACAAGCTTATCATTCATCTTTTATCACTTATCCATCGCTTCAACCAACGTAACCACCGCATTCAGCTTCTTACCGCCGCGGTAGTACACCACGTTGACCTTATCGCCAATCTTCTTCTCGTTGTACAAATATTTCCGCAGCGAGATCGTGCTATCAATCTTGCGATCATCCAATTGGACAATGACATCCTGCGCTTTGAGGCCCGCTTCTTTGGCAGGTCCCGAGACATCGAAGACGATAACTCCAGTCTTAACATCTGCAGGGAGCTTTAATACATCAGTCCCTTTAAAAGCTTGCAGTTCCTGCGTCGAAACACCCATCAACGGTCTTTTCACCTTGTGGTCCTTGATCAAGCTATCAATAATCGGCTTCACGCTATTAATAGGAATGGCAAAACCTAACCCTTCCACACCCGTATCCGATATCTTCATAGAATTGATTCCGATAACCTTACCTTCGATATTCACCAACGGTCCGCCGCTGTTCCCTTGGTTGATAGCCGCATCCGTTTGGATAACATCCATCTCCCAGTCGTAATCCGTGCCTTCACGTGACAGCGAAACTGGTAACGTTCGTTTTGGCGAAGAAATGATACCTTGGGTAACGGTTGGCGAGAATCCAAGTCCAAGCGGGTTGCCTACCGCTATCGCCATCTCTCCTGCTCGCAGCGTTTCGGAGTCACCGAATTCAGCAAGCACTTTAATGTCTTTTCCATCTGCTTCTAGCACTGCCAGATCTGTAATCCGATCGCGGCCGATTAGGGTTGCTTTGCGATGCTCACCTTGAAAATTAACGATTTCGAACTGGTTCCCGTTCTCAACAACGTGACTATTCGTCACAATTCGAACTTTATCACCATTCCGTGCGAAAATAACACCCGAGCCGATCCCGAGTCCGGTCTCTTGCCCTTTATCATCCTTCTTCGAGGAAATAACGCTGACCACGGCAGGCTTTATTTTCTCCGTTGCCGCCACGACTGAATCGTTACTGTTCATCGGATGGGCCTCGGCTTTTGCCGCAGAAGCAGGTATCGCTAGCGCTGCCCCAGATGAGTCACTTTTCCCGAAGCCGCCAAATATCCCGACCAGCAAAAGCATGGCTAGCGCTCCGCCTACTCCAGCAATGAGGGCCACATTCCGTCTGCGACCCGCGAAGCTTGCGAATGCCCCTGTCCCTTTGGGACGCCAAGAATCCTGGCGCTGCCTGGACCTTTTGGTGGAATAAAAATCATCATCAAACAAACTCATATCGGGTCCCTCCTCGCTGATGGGGGTTAAGCTGTGCCGCTCTCGCCTTGCATTGTATTTCAACTAACCTTGGATTGTTATTTTTCAAAAAACAGGAATGTTTCGTTCACTTCTTGCCTACAATAATAGTAAACCAAATCTCTTAACGAAATACTAGAGTTAACTGAAATTTTAAATCAGACAAATAAAGGAGAATGCTCAGAATGAACCGTATTCCTTCCCATTTTGATGAAATAAACATGATTGGTAAGCTCGCTGACCTCAAAGATAGCCACTACCACCAGTCCCTTATCCTCTCATCTCTCATTCAAGTTCTGATCGATAAGGGTCTCATCACCGCGCAGGAGATCCAGCTCAAATCCAAAGAACTCGACGCCGCGCTTACTCCGAATCCAATACATCCCATTTCGTAGAGCGGTCAAAATATGTATCCATCAGTCGCAGCTGTTTAGCTTCAGGGGCACGCTCTTGTACTATGTTATTCACCGTTAGCCTGGCCAAATCCATTAAATTATGGTCACGGCTCAAATGCGCCATATAGACGGACTTCGTCTTGTTCGTCAACACGTCACAGAGCGCTTCCCCTGCGGCTTCATTGGATAAATGACCCTTATCCCCAAGAATACGACGCTTAATACTCCATGGATAGTGCCCCACGCGCAGCATGTCCACATCGTGATTCGTCTCGAGTACCAAACTATCTGAATCCGTAATCTTTTCTTTGACTTTCTCACTCATGTAGCCCAAGTCCGTTACAACGCTTAACTTCTGTTCCCCTTCATAAAAGCAGTACCCCACCGGCTCCGCTGCATCATGCGATATTCCGAATGATTCAACACGCAGCGTACCGAATTCCTCGATACCTCCGGTTTCCATCACCCTCTTGTTGCCTTCCGCGATCACACCGATTTGACGGTCCAGCTCTTCCCAAGTCTTCTCATTCGCATAGATAGGCAAATCATATTTGCGAGCCAGTGCTCCCAACCCTTTAATATGATCCGAATGCTCATGTGTGACCAGAATGGCATCAATACTGCTCGCCTCGAGCTCACGTTCCTTCATTAACAGCTCCATCTTCTTGGCGCTAAATCCCACATCAATCAGCAGCTTGATTTCACCATTGTCAACCACCGTTGCATTACCCGTCGAACCACTCGACAGTACCGTAAACCTCATACCCATCTTCCCTACTCCTCTATGCTTACATGTCATCCATCTAGCCGTCCATTGTTGACTATCCCACTTGACTACTTCTTATCGGTGCTCTTATCCCCGTTTTTATCAGGCTTCTCAGTTGTTTTCGCACCATCCACTTGCGTACCAAATGGAGCCAATTCAGACCCTTTTTGCGGAGACTCAACAGCTCCATTGAAAGCTTGTAAATAATAAATATCTCCGTTATCGATCGTAATCCGCCAGTGCGGAAACATCGGTTGCGTTTCTGAGTTATATGGCTGTCCGTGATACCCCAGTCTGACTTCCGTAATAATGGCACCATCACTCAAATAATTGTCCACTAAGCTGCGAACAGCTAACTGGGCGGGGATCAGCTTCTGCTCCGTCTGCTCTACTCCTGATTCTACTTCAACGTAAGCTTGACGGTAACTGGTAATTTCTCCATTTTCCTCACTCAGCTCCACCTTCACATCGAAGAGCGGAATCTTGCCATATAGCTGAGTAAACACATAAACACCTTTTCGACTGATCGCCGAATCCAATTGGTACAAACCGAAATTCGGAATCTCCGATTGCGCTTGAACTTCTTTACTAGCCCCTTTACCAAGCAGATTGCTCATGTTAATAGGAGTTTTCAGCGTCTTGGGCTCAGTGGGCTTCATATTGTCGTCGTACTTCACCGTTATGACTTTCATCTTCGGTTGATCCGTCGGTAACTCATCCATTAGCCGTATATTTTTGTTTCGGAGCGCGTTATTCAGCTCTTCAACAGTACCTGATGTATCCAAAGCGATTTCCGTCTGATTGGAACGATTGGTGGACCAAAGTTGGAAACCAAGAATCAAATTCAACATCAAAAAGGAACAAATTAAAATCGTTTTAGCCCGACTCCAATTCATGATCTCACCAACCTTTCCTCAGAAATAGAACTGCTTACTCCATAAAGTCGTACGTGCCATCACGCAGCTCAATAGCCCATGTTGCCGTCAATACAAGCGTCTTATCCGTTATTACCGGACGATACGCTGGGAAAATAGACACAATACTAGAACGCTTCTGATAAGATTGCAGCCTTTCTTCCAAAGCGTCACCGGACATGATTTCGAAATCACGCCGCTGTACCGTCTTCAGATCGGGAATAATCATCGACCTCTCGAATCCAGAAATAATTCCCTTCTGAACTTGCATTTTCATGGAACCATAGCCCTCAGCCTGCGGCGTAATAATTGGCAAAGATTCATAGTACTGTCGGAACGTGAACGAGTGATTATCGATTAACTGCTTCTGTGGCGTGCGAGAAACTATATATTTCCCATCCCAGCCAATATGCTGATTAATAAATTTAATGCCCGCCTGCAAGTCATCCAATACCTCTGTTTTACTTTCTACTGGCGCTACAGGATCCGAATACGTGACCCAACGCAGATCTCGATTTAGCTGAAAACCGCGCTTACTGTCTGTATAAATTTCAGAACCGTCACGCTCTTTGAGATATCGTGTAATACCCGGATCAACGAACAGGCTTTGTTTCAATTGATCTGCCGTCAATAAGCTATAATTAAATATATAGTTCGGCAGTCGAAGCGGCTTTATTGGGAGATAGTAATCCCCGCTGTTTGTCGTTTTGTATAGGTTCGTCAGGTCACCAAATGCCGCGAAATTTTCCACATCTTTACTTGTAAAATCGGCCCCGATGACTTCGTACCCAACGCCCGGGGAATCCGTAAAGAAGAAGGCACGAACATCCTCGTTATTGCCCTTGGAGTAAATCCAAATCCGCGTGATTTTATCATTATCAATTGGCATTTCACCTTCAATCCGCAGCAGCTGTTGCAGAATCGTAAAAGGAATCCCGTCGCGAAAGCGAATCTCAACCCCTTGCTGTTTCGTTCGAACTTCTTCCCAGTTCACATTGACCAAATACATCGACGTTTTGCGAAATCCTTTAAAGCTTCGCTGCTTAATATTTTCGAGCAGTCGTGTGTAGTAGTAATTGCTAGGGTACAGAACAGAGTGCTGCTGATTGCCTAAGTGTACGATGATTTGATCAGGGAACAGCATGTCATGCAGTTCCAATTGCTTCCCTAATGTCTCCGTCTGAACATAATTACTTTGTTGAATAGGCTCAATCTTCGGCGGGGTGTACGAAGCCAGATAAAAGCTTTGGTACAAGCTTGTCCCAATCAGGACAACAAGAAGGATGGATTTCAGACTCTCGATCATAGCTCATCTTCCTCCTCTTGCTGAATCGGCAGTGTGAATACAACACGAGTACCTTGTCCCAGCTCCGATTCCAATATGATAGAGCCGCCATGCGCTTTTACTATTTCCCGGGCAATTGAAAGACCTAACCCCGTACCGCCCATATTGCGGGAGCGCGCTTTATCCACACGATAGAATCGGTCAAAAATGCGGGATAGATCTTTCTTCGGGATGCCAATTCCGTTATCCTGAACCGAAATTTCCAATACATCCTTCTCGATCTTCCTCGCTTCTAGTCGTATGGCCCCTTCATCACCCGTATACTTAATCGCATTCGACACGAGATTGTCGAGTACTTGATCAATTTTATCCCGATCGAGCAGTAAGCTGGTCACGCCCTGCTCCACATGAATTAGAATTTGAATCTTCCGCTGCTGCAGCTGGAAAGAGAAGCGATCGGCTACTTCCTCCAGCATCTCGCTCACAAGCGTCGAGGATTTACTCATCATCGATTGCTTGGAATCAAGCCTCGATAGATGCAAGAGATCCGTCACTAAGCGAATCATCCTCTCCGTCTCACTGCGGGTAACGCTAATGAAGCGTGAAGCCAGCTGAGGCTCCTCGATCGCTCCATCATCGAGCGCTTCCAGATAGCTCTTGATCGTCGTCAGCGGCGTACGCAGCTCATGCGAAACGTTCGCTACGAACTCGCGCCTCGCCTGCTCCAGCTTCTCCTGATCCGTTACGTCCTGCAGCACCGCAATAATCCCGTTCTGCCCTTCACCTCGGCGGTGAATCGGCGTGAACGTGATACGTACAGATAGCTGCTCATCGTCATCGGGGAGATTAATATCCAGCAGCGTCGTACTAACATGACCTTGGAGGAAACCGCGAATCGTATCCATCGGAATACCGAGCACCTCGGATATGTCCAGACCCAGCGTCGACTCCTCTTCCGTTTGTAGAATTTGCTTCGCCCTGCGGTTAAGCACGATGACATGGCCTCTATCGTCCGTAGCAATGATCCCGTCATTCATATTCGTTAAGATCGAAGCGAGCTTCTCCTTCTCTTCTTCATTCAGCGAGAGCGCTTCTTTGAGCCTATTCATCATAAAATTAAATGTATGACCGAGCTGCCCAATCTCATCGGTCCCTTGAATAATAACCTGTTGATCAAAGTTGCCTTCTGCGACAGCTGTCGCCTGCTTCGTAATCTCTTTGATCGGATTCGTTATCGTGCTGGTAAGTAGCACACCAAGAATAGCGGTTAGCCCCAGAGCGATCAAGGTTCCCGAGATGAGAATGCGGTTAATCGATCGGATCGTTTTATAAACATCTTCCATGGAAGCGATAATGTATACCGCACCTAGTACACGGGCACCGCTGCCTACCGGCTTGGCGATAATGACCTTCCGATAACCATCCCCATCCGTGAAGATCCGTTGGTTATCCTTAATCCCCTGCAGCGCCCTAATAACTTCCGGCTGCGTGTTTTTTTGTTTCAAATGATTGGGAACCGACGTGCTAATGACATTTCCATTCACATCTATAATTTGAATTTCCGCATTATTAATGGAAAATAAATTGCTAACGAATTCGTTCAAATCCGCATACGTCTTCTTGCCTTCCGCAGCGTTCTTGCTGTCCTGATCCCCAGTGAGGTAGGGCCCCACAAAGCCGGCCAGCAGCGTCACCTGACTGTTGCGTGAAGCCAAAAAATCATTCTTGAAATACGTCTCCACCGTCTTATAGAAATACACGCCGATGAGCTGCATCGCGATCAGAATGAGTAAGACATAAATAATAATCAGCTTCGCTTGAATCGATTGAAAGAAGCGGATGCCCTTCATGCTCAGAAGCCTCCGGCCTTAGGACTGCGCATTAAGTAGCCGAGGCCCCTGCGCGTCATAATGTACTCCGGACGGCTCGGGTCCGTCTCCAGCTTCTCGCGTAAGCGCCGAATCGTTACATCGACGGTTCGTACGTCGCCGAAATATTCAAAGCCCCACACAGCCTGCAGCAGGTGTTCGCGTGTCATCACTTTGCCTGAATTTTTGGCTAAATACTGAATAAGCTCGAACTCCCGATGCGTCAAATCGAGCGGTGTGCCATCTTTATACACCATGTACATGTCGTTATCGATAAACAGGGCATGAATACGCATCCCATTCCGCTGCGTGTCAGACTCGCTTGGAGCCGACTGCGCTTTCGTCTGTCTGCGCAGGTGCGCCTTCACTCGGGCAAGCAGCTCCCTAGTGCCGAACGGCTTGGTCACATAGTCGTCTGCACCCATCTCTAGGCCAAGCACTTTATCCAGTTCTGTATCTTTCGCTGTGAGCATAATGATAGGAGTATTCAGCTTCGAGCGAACCTCTCGGCACACATCCATCCCATCCTTCACAGGCAGCATGAGATCCAGCAATATCAGATCAGGCTGCTCTGAGAAAGCAAGCTCTACAGCGCTTCCGCCATCGTAAGCACAGATGACCTGGTAGCCCTCTTTTTCCAAATTAAATTTCAAAATATCTGCAATCGGTTGTTCGTCATCCACCACGAGAATTTTACCAAACAAACCTACCACCGCCTACTCAAGGATAAATGACTACGTCCTACAAGGACGAGCATGTAAAGTCAGTCTATTTTCTGCATACTACCCTCTATTTTATCATACATTCAAGTGAGAAACCCTCTACCCGATGCAAATTGAAACTTATTCTTTCTATTGTGGAAAAAAGAGACAAGGCCCCCCCGAGTTGTCCGGTTTGACCTTGCCTCTATCTATGATTAGCGGTTTAAATACTTTAACGGATTTTCTAAACTACCACTTTTGTGAATCTCAAAATGCAAGTGAACACCCGTGGAGTCGCCTGTACTTCCCATAATACCGATTTTATCGCCCTTTTCGACGATTGTACCCTCGGTGGTGGTGATTTTGCTCAAATGACCATATAACGTCTCGTAACCGTTCAAATGATTAATGATAATATAATTGCCGTAATCGGATTTATAGCCGGTTTCCGTGACTTTGCCGTTATCGGCCGTCATGATATTCTTGTTGCCTGTGATATCAATCCCTTTGTGAAGCTTGCCCCAACGCACGCCGAACGTACTTGAAATACTTGGGGAAATGACAGGCCAGGCGAACTTCCCTGAGCCTTCGCCTTGAATCACTTTAGTTCCTTTTTTCACCTTAGCCATAACAGGTTTATCAACGATCTCTTCATTCACAAGCTTCTCTTCGGTCATTAAACCGTCGACCTTCGTCACTTGAATCGTAACCTTCTTCAGCCCATTCTTTCCAGCTGTTATCGGTTGAACTACACCTACACGAAGTGAATCATCTTTCACATACTCAGTGTCGTATTGAATCTCCTGATTCTGTACAACCCGTTCTGTTGTCTTAACAGAGAGCGTTGGTTTGAGCACCGTCACATCAAGTTGGTTGCCAATTTTCAGCTTATCATCTTGAAGGCCGGGGTTATTATCATAAATGAATTGCTTCGTAATCCCTAATTTCTTCGCGATACAGGAGACACAATCTCCTTCGACAACCGTATACTTGGCAGGCTGTACATCACCGGTCTTGAGCTTCTTAACGACATCATCCGGTTTAGCCAAATCATCAGGTTCGATTGGAACTTCCTTGGTATCGACCTGCTGAATAAATTCTACTTTCTCGAGTTCCGATGGTGCTGTTGTGATATCCTCACCCAACCCTGTTGATAGAACAGCTACCTTAGCGGTTTCCTTGGCTTTAGGCGCGAAGGGTGCACTTACTTGTTCAAGAATCCGGTCAGCCGTCTGCTGATCCTTCACAATTGCGATGGCTTTCCCATCTACCTTCAATTCAATGCCGACCGGTTGCGGCACAAGCAGCTTATCAAGTGTTGCCAAAACAGCTGAATCATCAGATTCTACGTTGTAAGCCCTTTCAGGCTCATAGGTAACTCCGTTTGTTTTTAGCACGACATGCACATCTGGGAATTTTTGTTGAACTTCTTGCGGTTTTTTTTGCTTATATTCATCAATAATCTTATTGTCACTTACAATACCTATTTCTTGGCCATCCAGCTTCACATGATACACATTCACCATGCCTGCCTCTACATATTGATGTCCAGTAAACGTAATTATCCCAGTTAGAGCGATTGCACTAACTCCCAGAGCAAGGGACCATTTATGTCGTTTCATTACCGTTAGCGTCGTTGTTGTCGTTGATTCTTCCAGCTGCTTGTCTGATATTGATTCATTTCCGGTCAAGCTTTCTCGCTTAGGCGTGAATCTCTTGATGAGATCCATGACAAAGCGCATTCCCCTGAAACCTGTCATGATCTTCTCCCTTTGAACGGTTTTGCATCCGTAGATACATAAATAAACCTTGATTAGACATAATATCCATAAAGGATGTCAGCCTTTTGTTAAATTTAACACACTTTCTCTGCCTATTTCAACAAAATACTCGAAATCCATGTGATAGATTCGTGTCCATCACCAAAAGAAGGCACTATAAATTCAATTTTTTGTATGAAAATCCAAGAGATTATGCGCACAGCTACAAGGATTGACGAATTAGCATGAAAAATTGAAAGGGGACATCAACGATGGAAGTTAATTTGGCGGCTACATTCCATAATAGAGATAATTTAGAGCAAGCGGCGGAAGTTCTTAAATTGCAAGGTGTACTAGATATCAAATTCGATAATAGCGTAGTGCCTAATTCTGATCAACATGCTGACAGCTTCATTCAATCCGTAGACAGCTTTGCTGCTGAGTCCTCCTTTGCACTCATGGTAAGTGTTGAGAAGTCACGCTATCGCCAAGCTGAGGATACGATTATCAAATACGGCGGACAACTCCATTAATACTTGCTTAGGATATCAGTAAGCTGCTTCAATTCCTTCTCACTCAAGTACTTTTTAAGCGTGTCATTGACCTGCTTTAACTCCTCTGTGGTAATCCCATCTTCGAGCAAAACGGATAGATTCTGCACGTCACTTTGCGGCAGCTTGGCAACAACTAGAGAAAATATTTTCATCTTATCGTCGCTTGAGAGTGCTTCTTTCTTTTTGGCAAAATCCTCAGTCGACATGACGAGTTCCTTTTTCTGCTCGTTCGCTTCACTTCGCGCTCTTCCCATAACGGCTACGGCATCATCCTTGGCTCCTTGGGAAGCATCTCCACCGTCATTAGAACTAACTCCACTTGTGGGAAGTTGATCGTTTGGACTAGAGCTAGATAGGCTTCCAGACGGGTTGAGACTAGGAACAGGCTTCGTAGGTGCAGGGCTTTCCGATGGGGCAGCTTGCTTCCCCCCGTCTCTACGCATAACTATATTCAGCTCCCCCGCCAATCTTGCAGCAAATTCGTTAAATTGAACCTTTTTACCCAAAGCTGGGATCTGATATTGTCGAAATATATCCTCCACGTACATGTTTACAACATACCATGTCGTAAACATGGTAATCGATGTAATCAGGACTGTTCCAATGACGACCTTACTTAACCATGCTATTAATTTCATTCTCGTTATCACTCCTGGCGCATAATCATGTTCCTCCCTCCCAGTATTGACGAAATCATCTCCATTAAATCCCTTTTTGATAAAAAAGAAATCCTCTAAGCTGCAAACAGCCTAGAGGATTTCTTAAGTTATTTAGGAAAGAAGCGAACATTACGCCTCATTTGGTTATGATTATGCGTAGATTGGACGAACTAGGTTCGTTTGCTCACGGTTACGACCTACGGAGAAGATCGCGATTGGAATACCTGTCAGCTGGGAAACACGCTCCACATAATGTCTGGCATTCTCAGGCAGATCACTCAGCGTACGTGCGCCGGATACGTCTTCTGTCCAACCTGGAAGCTCTTCATATACAGCTTCACACTCGGAGATAGCTTTCAGGCTAGCTGGGTAGTGCTCAATCAACTCACCGCGGTACATGTAGCCTGTGCAAATTTTTACCGTTTCAAGACCAGTCAGGACGTCAATGGAGTTAAGGGACAAGCCCGTGATTCCGCTAACGCGTCTTGCGTGACGAACAACAACGCTGTCGAACCAACCTACACGACGTGGACGACCCGTTACAGTACCGTATTCAAAGCCTTTTTCACGAATCCAAGCGCCGATTTCGTTATCCAGCTCCGTAGGGAACGGGCCATCACCAACACGCGTCGTGTAAGCTTTTGCCACACCAATGATGTTGTGGATTTTCGTTGGGCCTACGCCTGAACCGATACATACACCGCCTGCGGTTGGGTTCGAGGAGGTAACATACGGGTATGTACCTTGGTCGATATCCAACATAACGCCTTGTGCGCCTTCGAACAATACTCTGCGCCCTTGATCAATGTATTGGTTCAATACAACCGACGTATCCGTTACATAGGGACGAATGACTTCAGCGTACTCGAGATATTCTTTGAGAATTGGTTCTACATCAAGACCCTGTGAACCGTAAACTTGCTCAATCACAACGTTTTTCTCAGCAACGATGCTTCTAAGCTTCAATTCGAACTCTTCCGCATCCATCAAATCAGCGATACGAATACCGTTACGAGCTGCTTTATCCATATAACAAGGTCCGATTCCTTTGCGGGTCGTACCAATTTTGCTATCACCTTTGCGATCTTCTTCCAGACCATCCATCAACAAATGATACGGCATAATGACATGCGCGCGGTCACTGATGTTAAGGTTCGTCGTCGTAAAACCATTATCATGAATGTAGTTAATTTCTTCAATGAGCGCAGCCGGGTTAATAACCATTCCATTCCCGATTACACAAGCTTTATCTTTGTAAAAAATACCTGAAGGAATCATCGTTAGCTTATATTTCTTCCCGCTAATAATGATCGTATGGCCAGCATTGTTACCACCTTGATAACGAGCAACAACCTCAGCAGATTCCGCTAAGAAATCCGTGATTTTCCCTTTCCCTTCATCTCCCCATTGCGTACCGACAACAACAACCGTTGACATATGCACTTACCTCCGTACGGTGACGAATCACCCATAATGAGCCGTTATGGCTTTAGTACCACAGAGAGAAGTTGGACTTCATTAAAGCGCTAAAGCGTCTAGCGTCCATCATACTTTCCCTCTGGCGATGCAAATACCTCTATACACCGTTACACTTCTGGTGAACCGGTTCAGAGGGCTTACTCACCGCAAAGGAACATCCAGGTTTCTTCGGCAGTTATCTGCAGGAAGGGAACCTACCTTACGGCATGAAAAACGACCTTATTTCGAAGTTGCCTTGCAATAAGCAGGCATTCGACCAAGGTTTTTTCACCGTCTCTAGTGTAGCAGTCCCCCTGAGCAAAGTCAATTAAAAACGAACGATTACACAGGTGCCCGTATAATCGTTCGGATATTGCGCAAACTAATAGGTTAGCCCTTTGAAAATTAAAAAAAGCAGCCGTCAATACTGCGCGGCTGCTGCTTCCTGATGACTTCGATCCATATTCACGAACTTATTAAATTGCTTCAAGAAGGCCAGCTCTACGGTTCCTACAGGACCGTTCCGCTGCTTAGCAATAATAATCTCGATAATGTTCTTCTTCTCGGATTCCTTATCGTAGTAATCGTCCCGATAAAGGAACGCTACGATGTCGGCATCTTGCTCGATCGATCCCGATTCCCTAAGGTCAGACATCATCGGACGCTTGTCTTGCCGCTGCTCAACACCCCGGCTCAGCTGCGAGAGCGCGATGACCGGAACGTTGAGCTCACGCGCAATTTGCTTCAGCGTACGGGAGATCTCAGAGACCTCCTGCTGACGGTTATCGCCTTTGCCGCGGCCGGCAATCAGCTGCAGGTAGTCGATTAGGATCATGCCGAGCCCCTTCTCCTGCTGCAGACGACGACACTTCGCACGGATGTCCGCGACCGTAATCGATGGAGAATCATCGATGTAGATGTTTGCCTCGGACAAGGCGCCAATCGCCATCGTCAGCTTCTCCCAGTCGTCGCCCTCGAGATAACCCGTCCGCATACGGTTCGCGTCGACGTTCGCTTCCGCGCAGATCATACGTTGTACGAGCTGCGCTGCGCCCATCTCCAGGGAGAAGATGGCGACGGTTTCCTTGGCCCGCACTCCTACGTTCTGCGCAACGTTCAGCGCGAACGCGGTCTTACCTACGGAAGGACGGGCAGCCAAGATAACAAGGTCTGAGCGCTGGAAGCCGGACGTCATCTTGTCGAGGTCAATGAAGCCCGAAGGGATCCCCGTTGACCCTCCCTTATTCGAGTAAAGCTGCTCAACTTTCTCGAATACTTCCATGAGCACATCGCGAATGACCACGAAGCCGCTTGAACTGCGGCGCTGCGAGATCTCAAGGATCTTCGCCTCCGCCTCGCTGAGCATCGACCCTACATCGTCCTCATTGGCATAGCCATTGGAGACGATCTGGGTCGCTGTGCGGATAAGCCGGCGTAACATTGACTTCTCCTCGACGATAGCTGCGTAGTAGTCAATGTTTGCTGCTGTTGGCACCGCATTAGCCAACTCAGAGAGATACGTTACGCCGCCGATCTCTTCAAGCTGCTGCTTATTCTGTAACCGCGACGTAAGCGTGATTAGGTCGACAGGCTCCTGCTCCTCTGCGAGTTCTACGATCGCCTCGAAGATGCGTTGATGTGTACCACGATAGAAGTCGTCGCTTGATATCCGCTCCATGGCGGTAATCAAGGCTTCGCCGTGAATCAAAATAGCACCGAGTACGGCTTGCTCGGCTTCTATATTTTGTGGGGGTACACGATCCATAAACATATTATCTCCGCTCATGCTGCTGTACCCGCCTTTCTTTTCGTTAGTTAGTTTACTAGCCATGCATCACAAATGGATGAGAATCTCTCGACTCGCTATCTATCAAGCATGGTTCTTCTTTTACTTTTCTACTTAAACTGCTAATCTTTTCTTTCATTTCTATCTTCTCAACAACCTAGTGCTCTAAAGACCGTTATTCGTCCTATTTCAGCAACTGCATACGCTAGGAACCTCATAATTGCTAAGTTCCCGCCGCAAGGTCATAAAGCTGGCTACTCCAAGTACTCTAAACTTTGGGCTATCATTCATCCATTCTGCAGCAAAAAGCAGTAAATCACCGTTTATTTCACATTTTGAGCAAAAATCATGCATTTCGTACATCCACATTTCGGACAAACTACTAATCTATCATTTCAAAAAATTATCAAATAATTTTAAAGTCTATAGAGTACTTTAGACTCTTTTCCCCGCAGCAAAACTACGAGAACTACCTCGTAGATTCACCGACCGCGGAATAACCTCACAATAGATAAGAGCCCCTACAAGGGACTCTTACCTTCATCCATGTTCTTTCTCCGTAACGCTGTTTTCTCTTGCTCTGGGACGCTGTCTTCCCTTGCTCCGGAACGCCACTACCCACGTTCCGTCGCTCCGCTTCTTACTTCTCTTCCGTCACGTGTACGTTCAAGCTAGCAGTTACTTCACTGTGCAGTTTAACAGCAACCTTAGTCACACCAAGCGTACGAATTGGATCTTCCAGCACGATTTTGCGCTTATCGATTACGATCTTGTACTGCTTCTCTAAAATTTCTGCGATTTGCTTGCTAGGGATGGCTCCGAATAGACGTCCACCTTCACCGGCTTTCGCCTTGATTTGAACGGTCATTTCACCAAGCTTCTCACCGAGTGCCTGAGCATCGGCTTTCTCTTGATCCTTGCGGCGCTGCTCGGCTTTTTTCTGATTATCCAGCACCTTAACGGTTCCTTGTGTAGCTGGAGCAGCAAGTCCCTGCGCGATTAGGAAATTCTGTGCGTAACCCTCAGATACTTCTTTCACTTCGCCCTTCTTACCTTGTCCTTTTACGTCTTTTAGCAAAATGACTTTCATTCGAAAAGTCCCTCCTCTTCCTGCATTTCCTCAAGTACTTTCTTCAATCGTTTCGTTGCTTCCTCTAAGGTGCCATCTATCTGCGTAGCTGCATTCGTTAAATGCCCGCCTCCACCCAGACGCTCCATAACGATCTGAACGTTCATCTGTCCTAGCGATCTTGCGCTAATCCCGATCAATCCGTCCGGTCGTTCGGCGATGACAAAGGATGCCATAATATTCGTCATATTCAACAATGTATCAGCTACTTGCGCAATCATCAACTGAGAATATTTGCGATTTGGCTCAGCAACTGCCAATGCGACATGTTCGTAAATCGTTTCTGTTAGTTTAATGACCTCTGCTCTCTCGATATACGAATCGAGATCTTCCTTCAGCAATCGCTGGATTAAAGAGGAATCAGCACCATTTCGGCGCAAATAGGATGCCGCTTCGAAGGTTCTTGCTCCTGTACGGAGGCTAAAACTCTTCGTATCGACCACGATCCCAGCCAGCAGCATCGTTGCCTCCAACACTTCCATGGTTAGCTTTTCATTGATATATTGAAGCAGCTCCGTCACAAGCTCGCACGTTGAGGACGCATACGGCTCCATATAGACGAGCGTCGCATCATGGATGAATTCCTCACTACGGCGATGGTGATCGACCACCACGACCCTGTGCGTCTGCTGCAGCAGCTTAGGCTCGGCTACCATGGACGCCTTATGTGTGTCCAAAACAACCGCCAGCGAGCGCTGTGTCGTAATCTGCATCGCCTGTTCCGGTGTAATGAACCAACGATGCAGCCGCTCATCGGCAGCAATCGTCTCCATGACCTTCTGAATAGAGGGATTAACGCCCTCCAGTACAATGTAGCCTTCCTTGCCGACAACCTGTACAGCCTTCAAGACACCAATCGCTGCGCCAACCGAGTCCATATCAGGGAACCGATGACCCATGATGATCACTTTATCGCTATCCTTCATTAGATCACGCAAGGCGTGAGAAATGACTCTAGCTCTAACCCGCGTACGCTTCTCAACCGCATTCGTTCTTCCGCCATAGAAGGAAAGTCGCTGTCCGACTTTGACCGTGACCTGATCGCCGCCGCGGCCGAGTGACATATCTAGTCCCATCTGTGCCATTTGACCAAGTTCCATGAGCTGTTCAGCTCCTGAAGCGATCCCAATACTAAGCGTCAAAGGAAGCTTATTTTCAATCGTCAAATCCCGCACTTCGTCCAGGATTTCAAAACGCGTTTGCTCCAGTTGGCGCAAAGCCTTCTGATCCATCAGAATGAGGAAACGATCCGACGACGTCCGGCGCAAATATATCTGGTACTTCTGAGCCCATTCGGTAATCTCACCAGTCACCTTAGCCAACATAATACTGCGGGTCTGATCATCGAGACCTTGCGTCGACTCCTCTAGATTATCCATCATTACGATACCGATCGCCGTTTTCTCATCTTCATACTTCTTCGCCAAAATCGCTTGCTCCGTTATTTCTCGGAAATAAAGCAGCCGCTCCTCAGGTTTAATCCATACTTGATAAATAAACTTTCCAATCGACAATTCCAGCTTGTCACTTTTATCACTTTTGTCCTTTTTGCTTTTCAAATCAGGGAAGAATTCAAATAGCGACTCGCCAATGACCGAATCCTTCTCAAGCATTTTTGCCACAAATGGGTTGTGCCACTCGATGCGCTTCTCTTCATTATATAAAATAATTCCGATGGGAAGGCCACTCATGACTTCATTGCCCGCTTTTTTCACTCGATGTGTAATCGTTCCGACGTACGTATTTAACTCTCTACGAAAAGCAGTCTCCGCTTGCAGCGTAAAGTATGCTAATACACCGCAAATCAGGAAGGCTGTTAGGCCCAGCCACCATTTGAACATATAAATAATGGCTGTCAAAATGATGAGTAGGACGAAAATCCACACGATATGTTGACCGTGCCACCGCTTTAAAAGGAACTTCGGCATTCGAACTAGCTCCTAATCCTATATATTTTTCTTGAACCGTTCTCGGATTGGAAACGCAACATCAAATACCCCTAATAAGCTGTATACAATAAATAAAGGAGGCATGAAGCAAACTAATACAATCGCCACGATTGGCAATATAGGCTTCCACTTGTTCGCATGGGCAACAAAGAATAGAAAACAAATTGCCTGAATAGCGAAGGCTAGCATAAGCAGTGGCATCGCATTCATGAGTAACGTAGAAATCAGCGAAATTGAAGCTGGATTAGTAAATAAATCTAAAACAAATACGACTAGATATATCCAGACGAGAGATTTCTGCAGCATCCACTCCCTCATCGGGCGCAATCCTGGAATCCCTTCCCCTGTTTTGTTGAGCAGCCAGCGGCTAATGCCGTGGGACACAAACGTGTAGAATAGGGCTACGAAAATTAAATAAAGAGGAATCACTTGCACGATGAAATTGACATACCAATCCTGATCTTTCGGCAAAATATCGCGAATTCCTGGAGGCATACTCGATATACTTTCCATCATGAATTGCTTGAACTTCGCAACCGGATCAAATCCCAGCGCATACCCGATAACAAGACTCATCAGAGACTCTGCCAGAATCGTGATAATCCCTGCTGTTAACACTGATCTTGCCGCCGCTTTACGTTTATATAAGTTACCCATGACCAGAACAGGCGGTAAGAAGAACAGAGAAACCGACATGAGGAATACCCCTTGCCATTGGGTAAGTATATACACAACGAGCAAGCTGAGCACATAGCTAATGACGAAACGTCTTGTGCTTGATTTTACATATAACATTAGAACAGGAATCATGAGAAAACTAAATGTGAAAATAATAAAAGGCGTCATTAAAGATAGCAATGAGACGATAGTCACTGCGCTCCATATGATGCTTTGCCAACTTCGTTTCCCCAACCGGGCTCACCTCTTACGTAAATGTTCTTCTAGCGATGAAATGTCGCCGTACCAGTCCTCAAGTTGATGGCCCTCTTGGCGGTGCTTCTTCATTTTCTCTACAATAGCTTCGTCTAAACTGTGAAAGGAAATGCCTAGTCTTCTGCCTAGGATGTAACCGCTCGAAATTAAGCTGGCTAATCCATCTACAATTTTCACATGGCTGCCTTCCCATATGCCTTTGAGCAGATGAGCCACATGATCTACGACTTCTGTCTTGAGCCATTCAATGACTTTGGCCCGTCTGGCTAGGTCAACATCCTTTTCCCTATTCAGCAACCGTCATCTCTCCTCATTCAGCAATGACTATTGTGTCAATTATACCACAAATAGGCACAAGAAAAGAAAGCCTCTACAGAGCTGTCCGATCCCCCTGCGTTGATGGTGTTGAAATCACTAGAAATTCGACAGTTTCGAAGGATTCGTTACGAATTTGGTGCGGAATACCGGGCAAGATCGTACAACCTTCCTGCGACTTCAGGGTGATGACCGTACCATCGATCCACATCTTAGCTTCTCCACTTAAAATGAAGAAAAACTGCTTTGACTTTTGATGCACATGTTTAACTTCACTTGTGCCCGCTGGCATTCTCTCTTGGATAATCGTCCTATCCCTATCCCGTTCCAGGTACCATCCGTCGCAATCATCGCCCCATTTGTAGTGTTCTGCCTGCTCTTTGTGGATTTTCACGATTGGTTGCTCCCCTCGTCGTTTACTTCTTGGCATACAAAAAAGACAGCCGTTAGATACAGCTGCCTTCTTGGTTTAACCCTATTCCGTTGTGTAAGGCAACAATGCGATTGTACGGGAGCGCTTGATAGCGATCGTCAATGCACGTTGGTACTTAGCGGAAGTACCAGTTACACGTCTAGGAAGAATCTTCCCGCGCTCACTGATGAACTTTTTAAGAGTTTCAATATCTTTATAGTCAATGTGCTTGATTTTGTTTACTGTGAAGTAACAAACCTTACGACGTTTACCTTTACCGCCTTTACCACGAGGAGCAAATTTGCGGTCGCCGCGATCTTCACTGTTGTTATCTCTTTTTTGGAAAGCCATTAGTTTGTTCAGTCCTTTCTACTTTAGAATGGCAAGTCATCATCGGAAATATCGATCGGTTTTCCGTCATCTATGAAAGGATCCTGCTGCTCGCGCGATCCACCGCCACGATTGCCACTGCCGCTTCCGCCGCCGTAGCTTGCGTTTGCGTTAGATGATCCGCCTTCTTCGCGATTACCGCCGCTGTTGCTGGATTCAAGGAAACGTACATTATCGGCAATAACTTCGGTCACATAAACGCGCTTGCCCTCATTGTTGTCGTAATTCCGTACCTGAATACGTCCTTCCACTGCTGTTAAACGACCTTTACGCAAATAGTTCGCACATGTTTCAGCAAGCTGCCTCCACGTCACGATATTGATAAAGTCCGCTTCCCGTTCTTTCGACTGTGAATTCGTGAAAGGGCGGTCTACTGCAAGTGTAAATTGTGTAACAGCTACGCCAGCTGGTGTATATCGAAGTTCTGGATCTTTGGTCAATCGACCGATAAGAATAACACGGTTCAACATGGAACAACCCTCCTGACGAAAATACTGGCATGAATTAAGCTACGTCGTTTACGATTAAGTGACGAATAACTTCGTCCGAAATCTTAAGTACGCGATCAAGTTCAGTTACAACAGCAGGTTCTGCGTTGAAGTGTACCAGCACATAGTGCCCGTCACGGAACTTCTTGATCTCATACGCAAGACGGCGTTTGCCCATCAGGTCATGTTTGGAGATTTCTCCCCCACCGTTCGTGATGATGCCTTGGAACTTTTCTACCGTAGATTGAACAACTTCTTGTTCAACGTCTGTACGAATGATGTACATCAGTTCATATTTGCGCATGTATTTCACCTCCTTTTGGACTAAGCGGCTCCTCTTTAAGCTTGTCAGACAAGCGAAGGAGCAAGGAGCGAGGATTCTTATTCAAAACTCGCACCTGAATACTATAGCAAATCGAGCGACAGATTACAAGTTTTTCTCTAATAAACTGCGAAGGAGGAAGCTGGTAATGGGATTCATACATGCTTCCCCTCCAAAGGGGTAATCTAAATACGATGTTATTCTTAAGAAGAGGTGATCATCATGGGTGAATGGACACAATTCAATGCAGGCGATCATGTTCCTAACGACGGCGAGTATATGGAAATCGGCGAGAATGCCTTTCATATGGGCATTTCCAATCCCAAAACGGTTACGTTGAGAAAAGGTGACACTTTCCCGGAAAATAGTAACCACAATCGAAAATGGCATCGAAAAAAATTGACGCTAAAATAAGTTTCACCATGACTAGGAGAATGAGCTATGAGAACTACCACGTTTACCTGGCTGTTCACCTTTCTAGGTGCTGCCTTGTGCTTGGTTCATTATTTATTTCATGATCATGATGCCTTCTATATGTTGTTTTACGCTCTCAGTGTACCAGCATGGTTTGCATCAACATTTACGAACATCTATGAAATTTCCATGTTTCGAATGCTAATCATTTATGCGTTAACGATCGCCTCATGGGCCCTTGTTGGGTATATCATTGACCGTTTCTCTGTCAGCTACAGACGGCGGGATAGGAGTCATTAAACGTACCGACTCTTGTGTATTGTAAGTACCTCTGAACGATATGTTCAGGGGTTTTTTGTATTTTTGTATGCTGCTCTTTCCGGCCAGCTTGCTTTGCTTTATAATTTACTATATCTACCAATCTATGTATGAGGTGAACTTTTTGGACGAAAATAGACATACGCAGCGTGAGTCTCACTCAATTGATCTAGCCCGAACTCCCACATCCTCTATTACTCGTAGAAAGCTTTTATCTACACTAGGTGCCGCGGGCATAGCCTTAGCAGCCGGGGACTTGTTCATGCCTAGCAATAAAGCGAATGCGGCAACCACTTCCACTCTCTTCTATAATGTCAAAGATTTCGGAGCCCGTGGCAACCGACGTTATGATGAAGACGACGCTCCTTATATCCAAAGCGCAATCGATACTGCTGCCCTATCAGGTGGCATTGTTTACATCCCGCCAGGCATGTACTTCCTTAAGATACCCTTACGCGTGGGCTCGAACATTACTTTAATGGGGGCCGGCAGCAGCAGCATCCTTCGATCATCCACACATAAATTCGGTCTCCTTAACTTATCTGCGGTTCAGCATGTACATATCCAGGGGTTGTCCTTTCAAGGTATTGGATCGTTCGGAAATGCTTCGGTTCCGCGAGTTGAATGCGGAATTGCACTCGATCAAGCTACCGACATTACCATCACAGACTGCACCTTTTCCACGATCGATAATGGCGTTAAATCCGTCGATTCTAACCGAGTTGTTGTCGAGAACTGTACCTTCGATAACATCATCGGAACGCTGGATTACGATACCCAAGGTTATGGCATCTGGTGCAGCAATGTTAAGAATCATCATTTTGTGCAAAACCAATTCTACATGCTCTTTCAAACGTGTATCACTTTGACCAATGGCAGCAGTCGTTCTGTCATCGCGAGAAATCGCATGCAGAAGTGCTATCAGTCTGGGATTGACCTTATATCCGGTCCCAAAGAAGAACCGTGTCAGTTTAATACCCTTTCCGATAACATCATTGAGAATTTTGTGAATTCAAGCGGAAATAAAGGATATACCTATGGAATCCGCCTCAAGGGTCACTGCATCTCCAATATGATTACTGCTAATATTCTAAATGATATCGATGATATTGGTATTCAGTTGGTGGGACAAGCAGACATCCAACAAAAACGCCCTCATCGCAATACCATATCCAATAACCAGCTCCAAGCTATAGGTAATAACGGTATTGTCCTCATTAATGCTTATGATAATCAGATTCTTCAGAATTCTATTCGTAGTTGTAAAGCAGACGGCATTTTACTCGCTGCCGAAGGCAAAGATAGCGGTTCGTACTCGGATAGTAATCAGTTGACGGGTAATAGCCTAAACAGCTGTACCAAAGCACCGATCCGTATCTCGGATGCCAATTGCCGAGAAACCATCCTCTTTGGCAATGTGGGTTCCGGCAATGGTGAGAAAACTTTCGATAAAGGCACAAATACAATCACTTCTACTCTATGAGAAAAAAAGGCCACACAACCCATTTGAGTGTGCGGCCTTTTGCTCTCGTTATTTCTGATAAACTCGTTTCTCCGATATCTTACCATCCGCAAAGAAAACGAGCTGCACGTAATAACCAGGTTGATTCGATATCTCGAATTCATACGTTTTCTTTCCATTCTCATCTTTAACCAGCTTACCTTTGGATCCTGTCAGCTTCACCACGTCATCGTAGGTGCCTGTCATACTTATTTTATCGGCCTGTTCCTTCGTTATCTTAGGAAGCGGCTCATCCTTCGTCGCATTGTCGCTAGCCTTTGGTGTCGCAGTAGCAGTAGTCCCACCAGTTGGACTACTTGTCCCGCCAGGCGTCGCAGAAGCCCCTGCAGAAGGCTGTACCGTCACTCCAGGAGTTGGACTTGCCGTACCTCCCACATTCTTCTTGGAGCACCCTGTGACGACCATAGCCAGCACCAGAAGCATCATCACCCAAATTCTCATATCGTTCTACCTCCTCATTTTACCTATGCCTAGATATGGGGTTATTTTGCTTCCTTTCCTTGCCCTTTATTCCCTACCTGCAAAAGCAAAAGAGCCCTCTACGTCTTCATAGACGTAAAAAGCTCTTAATTTGTTTCAATATGTTGGTTCCACTAGAGTACGGAAAGAGTGGGAGTCGAACCCACGCACGCCTCGCGACGCCTAACTGATTTCGAGTCAGCCCCCTTGGACCACTTGGGTACCTTTCCATGAAAAGCGAGAACAGGACTTATTGTATCAAAAAAGTCAGGCTCTCGCAAGTGTTTTTCTTGAACCCCTTAGGAGGACTCTTCTTGTATCTCTGTATTCGATCGAAGTACTTTTTTTAGCTTACTTTCGAACTTCGTTCTCGGCACTAACACACTGTGTTTACAGCCTACACATTTGATCCGAATATCCATGCCCATCCGAATGATTTCCATTTCATTGGTGCCACACGGATGGGGCTTTTTCATTTGCACAATATCGCCAAGTTGATACTGCTTCTTCTCCATTCGTCTGCCACCGCCTTTTCCGAATTTTATGGACATGATCTTCTTGGGTTATAGCACTTCTATTTGTGTGATATTGAGTTGCTTCTTAATCTCGATATTCAAAAGTCTAGTCACATTAAATTGTCTAGTCGGCTTGCACTCCGCGATAATGCGAATTTTCAAATCCGTTGTACCCACCATCTGAACACCAAGCACCTCAGGTTCTTTCACAATATCATCGGTTAACAGCTGAACTTGCTTCACCGTTTCCTTGAGGATTTCTGTCGCTTTATCAATATCCAAATGAAGTGGAATCGTTACATCAACTACAGCAAGTGAATTGTAGGTAGAAAAATTGGTGACCTGTTTGATATTCCCATTTGGAATAATATGCACTTCACCGGTCCAACTCTTAATCCGGGTCACTCTAATCCCGATTTCTTCCACAGTACCTTTGAATGAATCAATCTGAATGACATCTCCCACCCCGAATTGATCCTCAAATATGATGAAGAAACCTGTTATTACATCTTTCACCAAACTCTGTGCCCCGAAACCAATCGCTAAACCAAGGACACCTGCTCCCGCAAGTAATGGACCTATATTCAACCCCACTTGCCCTAGTATCAGCATAATGCATATGAGATTGATCGTGTAAGCTATTAGATTATGTATAAGACTTCCTATTGTGTTCGTTCTTCTTCTATCAAATTTCAACGGAGACTTATCTCTTGCTGAAATCATATGAGCAATTGTTTTATCAGCTATTTTTATGCAAATTTTAGCTACTACATAGATTAATATAATTTTAACGATAATCCAAAATATCGAAGCTATCATTTCCGGTTTCGTTATATGTTCGTGTATCCATTGAACTAAATCTGCAAAAAACTTAGTTACAAAGGCCATGTGCAGCCCCCCTTAATTTCATTCTATCGTAACATATTTATCCTCATTTTTAAAATAGATGCCTCTTATTTCCACATTCTCTGAATGAATAATCTCTCTTACTTGTTCTAAACTCTCTCCCGGAAATTCGATAGACAGTGCACAGCCTGCAGTGATTTCTTTCGGAGTTGGTCTTATGTCGATCTCGATATCTGCATACTCTAGCAGCATTTCTGCTCTCAGTGCTTGTTGAGTAGAATCAAACGCTAGCAACATAATTGAAAGTTTCAGGGAAAGTCCCCCTCTTCTACGTATAAATGTCCCTATCTCTCCATATACTAGTAAAAAAAGTAGTAACATTTGGAGGGATACGATGAAATTCCAATTTGGTTTCGATGGAGTGAAAAATACGGTTCTAGAACCACTGAAGATTCAACATACAGATGCCGATACTCCTTATCTTCTCTCAAAGCATTTACACACCATCTTCAGCAAACTACCAACCTATCAACCTATCGTTGTCATATGTGTAGGGACTGATCGTTCTACTGGTGATTCCTTAGGACCATTAGTTGGTTCTCATTTGAATCGAACGACCAACCTCCACAACCTCCATCTTTTTGGTACTTTAGATGAGCCTGTCCATGCCATGAATTTAGCTGAAACTGTTGATAAAATCCATAACCAATTTCAAAATCCATTCATCGTTGCCATCGATGCTTGCCTTGGTCAAGTATCCAGCGTCGGTTGCATTCAGGTTGCCGATGGACCTCTTAAACCTGGCGCCGGTGTTAATAAAGATTTGCCTCCAGTTGGAAACATCCATGTAACCGGAATTGTAAATGTCGGTGGATTTATGGAGTATTTCGTCCTGCAGAACACGCGGCTTAGCTTAGTTATGAATATGGCCAATATTATTGGTGATGCTCTTCATTCAGCTTTGCGTCGCACGCAATCTTATACACCTAATGCTACGGCTGCTTTAAAGTTTGATTAATCGTTTCTTTTTCTTCTGAGCTTAGCGTATACGTTGATTGTGCATTCTGAATTGGCTTAGCATATAAATACATTTGCTCGCGACTATGTATTCCCGTTAGAATGACCCCATCTTGATAATCATCTAATATAGCAATTGTAAAACTTAAATCACTTCCACCTTCATTGAAGGCATTATAGCGATGGATCGCGATTTTTGACTTCGTCTTCATCAATGCTTGACGAATCGTTTCAACCTTGGCTGAAGTCGCTATTGATTCGGCCTTTTGCTCGTTCAATCCTTTTTGCATTTCAATTATGAGCTGTTCTATATTCTCTGCTTTTGAGCCGTTCATCATTTGTGTATATTGTTTACGCAAGGAAGCTAATTTAATTGATACAACTAATATGAAAATAAACAGCACAACGATTAATAAGAAACAAGTTAATACGATGACCTCACCATCAAGGCCAAACAGTTCCCCCATGATTTATCCCTCTTTCTACTTCGCATACTGCGTTTGAATCTCTTTTACAGCATCAATCAAGGCAACCACTTCATTATCCGTTGTAAAATAGCCAATGCTCGCTCTTACCGCACCTATAGCTAAAGTTCCAGCAGCTTCATGCGCAAGTGGCGTACAATGATAGCCTGAACGAACGGCAATCTGAAAAGATTGATCCAGGATAAAAGCCACCTCCGATGAATCCGCATCGTTGATATTAAAGGAAACAATTCCTGTTTTATTTTGTCCAAGCATCGGCCCAAGAACCGTGACTCCTTCAATTCCCAGTAACCCTTCCATCAGGAGCTGAGTTTGACGCCACTCTTTTTCATGAATCTTTTCTACCGTTTCAGCCAAGACAAATTTCACGCCTTCATTCAAACCCGCTATTCCAACTGTGTTTTGCGTCCCAGCTTCATAGCGATCTGGTCGCACGGTAGGTTGGTGTATGGCCTCCGATTGACTCCCCGTGCCTCCATGTAATAGCGGCTCTAAATCAATGTCCGGATGAATGTATAAACCACCTGTTCCCTGAGGCCCCAGGAGCCCCTTGTGGCCCGGAAATGCCAACATATCAATATTCATACCCACTACATCAATTGGTAATATGCCGGCACTCTGAGCCGCGTCTACGAGCAGCCTAACGCCTTGAGCACGACAGATGTCTCCTATTTCACCAACTGGCATAATTGTTCCCAACAGATTTGAACTATGATTGACAACAACTAGTGTTGTGTTGGGTTGAAACGCCTTCTTCAATTCATCTAATCGAATATTACCTTGTTCATCACTAGGGATATACGTAAGTTCAACCTGAGCCGAAGCCTTCAAATATTCAAGCGGTCTACGTACGGAGTTGTGCTCGATATTGGTGCATATCACGTGGTCCCCAGCTTTTACGAAGCCTTTGATCGCTTGATTCAGCGCATGGGTTGTATTCAATGCAAACGATATATCATTAGGGTTTCTAATCCCGAATAAACGTGCCGTATTTTTTCGCGTCTCAAATAATACCCTACTGGCTTTCACTGCCATCTGATGACTACCTCTGCCTGGATTGGCTGCAAACTCCTGCATACATTGCATCATGGCATCCATAACGGCAGGCGGCTTTGGCCACGATGATGCCGCTTGATCAAAATACATAACACCCTTCATATTGTCACCCTCTCTCATGGATAAACAGCTTACGCCGTCCTTAAAGACGAGCACGGTTGATAAGGTTGGTGCGAAGCACTTTAAGTTGTATAGTTACTCATCAACTCATAAATATAGCATACCTTAGTTTGATCTTTCAGTTCGAAAGAAAACCATCGGTATGCTATCTAATTTTAAGAGATTTTTCCTTGAAGTAATTCTAGTAGACGGTTTAAATCGTCTTTGGAATAGTAGAGAAGTTCAATCTTACCTTTATCCTGCTGATGTTTAATTTTCACCGTCGTACGGTAGATATCTCTCAACTGATCTTCGGCTTGATTAATATATGGATCTCTATTCTTTTCTTTTTGCTTACTTCTTTCCTTCTCTTGCCCTGGTGTCTCTTCCAACGTTTTCACAGCTTCTTCTAGCTCACGTACACTCCATTGTTTACTGATGGTCGTTTCTGCGAGTTCTTTCTTCACCTTATCGTCCTTCACACCCACAATAGCTCTAGCATGTCCCATTGATAATGTTCCACGTGAAACATATTGTTTAATGGATTCAGGCAGTTGCAGCAATCTCAGAAAGTTAGCAATATGCGATCTACTCTTTCCAACCTTTGCAGAAAGCTCTTCTTGTGTAAGAGAAAACTGGTCAATAATACCTTGATAAGCGAAAGCAATTTCCATCGCATTGAGATCTTCACGTTGTACATTCTCAATCAAAGCGATTTCCATAACTTGTTGATCCGAAAAGTTTCTTTCAACAGCAGGAATCGTCGGGATCCCTGTTAATTGAGAAGCACGGAACCTTCGTTCACCTGCAATAATCTCAAAACCCTTGAGAACTTTACGGACGATAATCGGTTGAATAACACCGTGTTCTTTGATTGAATCAGCTAATTCTCTAATACTATCTTCATTAAAGTTTTTTCTAGGTTGATAAGGGTTTGCTCTCAATTGAGATAATGGGATTTGAATAACTTTATCACTATCATCGATATGTAAAGAAGTAATTAAAGCATCCAATCCCTTACCTAAACCTTTAGAAAGGCCTTTGGTCATACAGAGATCACTTCCTTCGCAAGCTCTAAATACACTTCCGCGCCTTTTGATCTAGGATCATACGTAATAATAGATTGTCCATGACTGGGCGCTTCACTTAAGCGAACATTTCTTGGAATAATCGTTTGGTATACTTTCGTTTGGAAGTATTTCTTTACTTCTTCAATAACTTGTATACCAAGGTTGGTTCTTGCATCGAACATAGTCAACAAAACACCTTCAATTTGAAGCCCTGTATTAAGATGCTTTTGAACTAAGCGAACGGTATTGAGCAGCTGGCTTAATCCTTCAAGCGCATAGTATTCACATTGAATTGGGATAATGACAGAATCGGCAGCAGTTAATGAGTTAATGGTTAGAAGGCCTAGTGACGGAGGACAATCAATAAGGATGTAATCATATAAATGTTTCACTAACTGGAGGGATTTCTTTAATCGTACTTCCCTTGAAATCGTTGGTACAAGTTCTATTTCAGCTCCTGCTAACTGAATAGTTGCAGGTACTATTTTGAGATTCGGAACATTGGTATCAACCGTTGCATCTTTGGGATGAACATCATTAATTAGTACATCATAAATACAATTAACAACATCCGCTTTGTTTACACCTATGCCACTTGTTGTATTGCCTTGTGGGTCGATGTCAACGAGAAGCACCCTTTTCCCTAAAGAGGCTAGGGAAGCACCTAAATTCACAGAAGTTGTCGTCTTGCCGACGCCACCCTTCTGATTTGTTATTGCAATTATTTTAGACAAAACCATTTCACCTCAATCGCTTATGTTTCAAATGCCATACTAAAGCAGTATTACTATCTTAACATATCTATGAGCGAGTTACCTTATCAATATTTGATAGTTTATGTCCATAAGATGCAAAAAAACGGCTTGCGCCGTTTAAGGTAGCAATAAATGCCTTATTATCGTTTAGGAATCTTAATTATAATTTCGTAATGATCATCATGATCTTGCTCAGACGTATTAATATTTAAACCTGAACTCGAAACCATCTCAACAGATTGACGAATCGTATTTAGTGCTAACCGAACATCCTTCGAAAAAGAGACGCGACGAGATTTCTTGATTTTAGTAGCTTCCTTCAAAAAATTAATCTTAATTTCGGTTTGCTTTACATTCAACTCTTTAGCGATGATTTCTTCAAGCACTTTAACTTGTAGTTCCTCTTGATCAAGCGCCAACAACGCCCTGGCATGACGTTCAGTAATTTTTCGTTCCATTAATGCCATCTTAACAGGTTCGCTTAGATGTAATAATCGAATCTTATTTGCAATCGTGGATTGGCTTTTACCAAGACGCTGAGCTAAGCTTTCCTGCGTTAAATCATGCATCTCTATTAATTGTTGGTAAGCAGCAGCCTCTTCTATTGCAGTTAGTCCTTCACGCTGTAAATTTTCAATAAGAGCAATAGATGCTGCTTGTGAATCGTTGAAATCACGTACGATTGCAGGGATTGTATCGAGACCCAACTTTTTAACAGCTCTTAGACGTCGTTCACCTGCAATTAGTTCGAATGTGTTGTTCTTAACTCTGACAACGATAGGCTGAATGATACCATGAGTTCGAATAGTTTGCATAAGCTCATCAATTCGATCATCATCAAATAGCAACCTTGGCTGATACGGACTTGGAATAATACTATTCACCGATATGTTCTTGACCTCGTCAGTCGTTGATCGATCTGATAGGCCAAATAGCTTTGAAATTTGTTCTTTCATAGGAAAACTTACCACCAACTCTTCCCGTAGTTTAAGCGACCAAAATGATCCAAAGATAGACGACCTCTTCGTCCTACACAAGGATAAACGGCAACTTCATCCTTAAACGGATGAGTGCGTTTGTCAAGGTTGATGCGAAGCAAAAGTATATACCTATACTTTCTTTTCAACGAACGAAAACATTTTGCCAATATTACGTCGAAGTATGACAAGTGCAATCTCTTAAAATTACTTACCTATTAGGTTAAATTCACTCTATTATTAATTCAACATAGAGTTCTTATTTCCTTCTATTTGACACTCGAATCCATGTAAATGTTTCACGTGGAACAAATTCACAATTAGACCAAAGGCTCTTTAAGCGGGATACCTGCTTTCCTAGGATACTTAGCGGGAGTCGATGCTAGTTTATGAATCTCTACAAAATGCCGGATCGATTCCTCGATTGGTAGCTGCATACGATTCACCTTGACTACCTTCCCTCTTAACTCTGCTAAACTGAATGAAGCCTCGCTTAGTTCCTCATCAATCTCTGAACCTTTCATCGCAATGAACGTTCCACCTTTCTTAACAAAAGGAAGACAAAATTCATTTAGAACCTGCAATCGTGCTACAGCTCTAGCCGTAACCAAATCAAATTGATCTCGATATTTAGGTAATCTAGCAATGTCTTCTGCTCTACCATGAACACATTCCGTATCCGTAAGCCCGAGTTGCGTAACTAACTCTCTTAAAAACAAAATACGTTTATTCAAAGAATCAACGATCGTGATTTTAAGATGTGGAAAAGCAATTTTCAAAGGAATACTCGGAAATCCAGCTCCAGAGCCTATATCTGCTACGGATGATATTTGGCTCACATTATAATTAAAAGAAACAGAAAGAGAATCATAGAAATGTTTTAAGTAAACTTGATCTCTCTCTGTAATACCCGTTAAATTCATTTTCTCATTCCACTCTACAAGTGTCTTGTAATACAACTCAAATTGATCAAGTTGATCTGTAGAAAGAGAAATTTGTTGTTTTTCTAATAATTGAACAAATTGATGTTGAATAGGATCCATGAATTAACCTCTAGCCGCAATGACTCTGTTGTAATGTTCCAAATAAACAAGCAGGATAGAAATATCCGAAGGTGTAACGCCTCCGATACGAGATGCTTGACCAATAGATATCGGACGAATTTTAGCTAACTTCTGCTTAGCTTCCGTCGCAATCCCGTGTATTTCGCTATACTCAATGTCATCCGGAATTTTCTTCTTTTCCATCTTACGCAAACGTTCAACTTGATTGCTTTGTTTTTCGATGTAGCCAGCATATTTCACTTGAATCCCTACTTGTTCTTTCATTTCATCGTCAAGCTCAAGTGGAGAAGGAGTCATCTGTTCAATGTGCTTATATTCAATCTCAGGACGACGAAGCAGCGAAATGGCTGGAACAGAATTGTTCAACTGCACACTTTCCAAACTCTCTAGTAATTCCTGTACATGAGGTTCTGGTTTCACCTTAACGTTAGTCAAACGCTCAATTTCTTGATCAATCAAAGCCTTCTTATTTAAGAATGCAGCATATCGTTCGTCTGAAATAAGCCCAATTTCATGCCCAATTGGCGTTAGCCTTAGGTCAGCATTATCATGGCGAAGAAGTAAACGGTACTCTGCGCGTGAGGTTAATAGACGGTAGGGTTCATTCGTACCTTTTGTTACAAGATCATCAATTAAAACGCCGATATATCCTTCCGATCTATCTAGAACAATAGCTTCTTTCTCTTGAACTTTACGAGCCGCATTAATCCCAGCCATAACCCCTTGACCTGCAGCTTCCTCATATCCCGATGTTCCATTAATTTGTCCAGCAGTGAATAGTCCACTTACCAACTTCGTCTCCAAAGAAGGTTTTAGCTGAGTAGGAACTACCGCATCATATTCAATCGCATATCCGGTACGCATCATTTCCACTTTCTCTAATCCAGGGATTGAGCGAAGAATACCCAATTGAACATCTTCAGGCATGCTAGTTGATAACCCTTGAACATAATATTCCGAAGTATGACGTCCCTCTGGCTCTAGAAAGATTTGATGCTTAGGTTTATCAGCGAATCGAACTATTTTATCCTCAATGGATGGGCAATATCTTGGACCAGTTCCTTCAATAGCCCCCGAGAACATCGGAGCACGATGCAAATTAGAATTAATAATGTTGTGCGTTTCCTCAGACGTGTACGTTAACCAACAAGGTAGCTGTTCATTTCCACCAATCTCAGCTTTTGTCTCAAATGAGAAAAATTTAGGCTCATCATCACCCGGTTGAATTTCCGTTTTGCTAAAATCAATTGAATCCTTGTGAACGCGCGGCGGTGTCCCTGTTTTGAAGCGAACAAGGTCAAATCCAAGTTTACGCAAGGATTCCGATAATTTAACAGAAGGCTGTTGATTATTTGGGCCGCTCTCATACATCAGCTCGCCCATAATAACTTTCCCTCTTAAATAAGTCCCTGTCGTTAACACGATCGCTTTGGAGTAATATTCAGCGCCTGTTTTAGTGATAACACCCTTACATACGCCGCCTTCAACAATGAGCTCTTCCGCCATACCTTGACGTAACGTCAAGTTTGGAGTCGCTTCAATTGTTTCTTTCATTTTATGTTGATACGCAAATTTGTCCGCTTGTGCGCGCAGTGCATGTACCGCAGGGCCCTTCCCTGTATTCAGCATTCGCATCTGAATATACGTTCTGTCGATATTACGACCCATTTCGCCACCAAGCGCGTCAATCTCACGAACAACGTGGCCCTTCGCAGGACCACCAATAGATGGATTGCAAGGCATGAATGCGACCATATCTAAATTAATTGTTAATAAAAGCGTATTGCAACCCATGCGTGCTGAGGCCAGTGCTGATTCACAACCTGCGTGTCCAGCGCCGATGACAATAACATCATAATCACCTGCATGATATCCCATAGTAAACGTCCCTCCCTCTTTTATGAAAACGCAAATGCTGTCGTTTTCATTTTCCTAAGCAAAATTGTGTAAATATTTGATCGATCAATGATTCTCCTACGGAATCGCCAATAATCTCTCCAAGCTGCTCCCAAGCTGCTCGAATATCAATTTGTATCATATCAATAGGTACATATTGTTCATTAGCATCAAGTGCATCTTGTAACGAACGTTTAGCTTGCTTCAATAGTGAAATATGTCGAACATTACTAACATACGTCAAATCACTTGATTCTAGTTTACCCTCAAAGAAAATTGCCGCGATCGCTTTTTCTAAATCTTCAATACCTTTATTCTCAATCAGTGATAACTCAACAATACGTTCCTGTGGAAAGTAACTCAGAACCTGTTCGACATTCAGCTTTCTAGTTAAATCCGTCTTATTTAAAATGACAATCGTTTGCTTATCCGCTAATTGTTTCATCAGTGCGATTTCATCAAATTCAAGCTCTTCATTACTATTCAGCACTAACAAAATAAGATCTGCTTCTGCTAAAGCAGTCTTCGAACGCTCAACTCCGATTTGTTCAACGAGATCTGACGTTTCCCTAATGCCCGCAGTATCAAGCAGCTTCAAAGGAATACCACCAATATTCACGAATTCCTCAATAACATCCCTTGTTGTACCAGGAATATCCGTTACAATTGCACGATTCTCCTGTGCTAATTCATTGAGAAGCGATGATTTGCCGACATTTGGCTTCCCGACAATAGCCGTTTCAATACCTTCTCGCAATATCTTACCTTGCTCCGCGGTTATCAAAAGACGGTCAATTTCAAGCATTACCGTATCACACTTGCTCTTTATGAAAGTGTTCGTCATTTCTTCTACATCATGCTCAGGATAATCAATATTCACTTCCACGTGAGCCATCAATTCCACTAATATATAGCGTAAATGCTTGATTTGCTTTGACAGATTTCCTTCTACTTGCTTCAAAGCTACTTTGAAAGCTCTATCCGATTTGGCCCGGATTAAATCGATTACCGCTTCAGCCTGGGTCAGATCAATCCGACCATTCAAGAATGCTCGCTTCGTGAACTCACCTGGTTCAGCTAACCGAATCCCCTGCTGCAGCAATAAATCGAGCACTTTCTTCACAGAGACAATGCCTCCGTGACAACTGACCTCCACGACATCTTCCATCGTAAATGAACGCGGAGCTTTCATTAACGTAACTAGAACCTCCTCTACCTTTTGGGCAGAAGCAGGTTCTATTATGAATCCATAATGTACCGTATGCGTCTCAGCAACAGATAATTTCGTTTTAGAGCGAAAAATACGTTCCACAAGAGGAACAGCTTCGTCTCCGCTCACACGAATAACCGCTATCCCACCCTCTCCAAGCGGTGTAGAAATAGCAGCAATCGTATCATTTAACATAGTATTTACACCTCGAATTTACCTCATCTTAAAGAAAAAGCAATGACATGATCAAAGTCATTGCGGTAGCATTATTTGACAGCGATAACCACCCGACGGTTCGGTTCTTCGCCTTTACTGTATGTTTTTACAACTGGATGACCCTGTAATTCAGCATGAATAATCTTTCGTTCCTGAGAATTCATGGGTTCAAGAATCACTTCTTTTTTCGACTTAATCACACGATTGGCAAGCCTAACTGCGAGCTCCTCCAACGTTTTCTTACGTCTATCTCTGAAACTTTCCGCATCTAAGATAATACGAAAATGAGAATTCGCATACCGGTTTGCAACGATATTCACCAAATACTGCAAAGCATCCAGTGTTTGTCCTCTTTTACCGATCAGAATACCTAATTCAGAGCCACTCATGTTCAAGATATAGCCTTCACGATCTTTACGCTTATCTATGGTGATGGAAATCTGCATCGCTGCGAACATATCTTGTAAGAAAGCAATGGCTTCCTCAAGTGGATCTGGAATCAATTCAAGCTCTACTTTAGCTTCTTTGGAACCAATAAATCCAAGAAACCCTCTCGAGGGTTTCTCCAAAATATGAATGTTTACACGATCCTCGGAAACTTGCCATTGAGATAAACCGGATTTAACCGCTAGCTCAATAGTCTTTCCAGTCACCACAATTTTTTTCATTTGGACAGGCCACCCTTATTTTTTTGCGCCGCCTTTTGCGATGCAGGAGAACCGTAAATAAAGTAAGACTGAATGATTGTGAAGATGTTACCGTAAATCCAGTAAAGCGGAAGCGCAGCTGCGAAATTCATGGACATCACGAAAATCATAACTGGGAAAATATATAATAAGCTTTTCATTTGTTGATTCATTTGGGAAGACATAAACATTTGTTGAACGAATGTCGTTGCCGCGGCAATCAGTGGAAGAATGTACAGGTGATCCGGTTGTCCAAGATTCATCCATAGGAAAGTATGTTCACGGATGTGATCATTACGCATAATCGCTTGATAAAGAGCAATTAGAATTGGCATTTGAACAATGATTGGGAAACATCCTGCTAATGGATTCACACCATTTTGCTGAAACAGCTTCATTGTTTCTTCCTGCTGTTTCTTCGCATCATCTTTATACTTTTCTTTGAGCTTCTTCATCTCTGGCTGTAGATCCTGCATCCGTTTGGAACTTTTGTACTGCTTAAGTGTAAGCGGCAAAATAATTAAACGAATGATCAAGGTAACGACCATGATGGATAATCCGTATTGACCCCATAGATGATCAGCGAACCAGTCTAGTGTCATGGAAAGCGGGTACACAAAATATTTAACGAAAAAACTTGCGGTATTCGGATCAATAGGTGCCATAGCTGCACTTGACGGACTACATCCGGACAGTAATAAGATCAACGCAGAGAGTGAAGCTAGCATATAAATTCGACGAGTCAAAATGAGATCCTCCTAAATATCTTTTCCATCATAAACTATAACACATCTTCAGCTCGCAAGGAAATATTACGTTACTTTTTAATGACATCATTTCTTTTTAATAAAGAAGCTTTGCGAATCACATGCCAGATACTTTTCTCCATCTCGGCATAGTCCATTTCAGTCACTGGTTTTCTAGCCAATAAGATGTAGTCATAATGTGGAGTCATATTCTCTTTTTTCAAACGGATAATTTCCTTCATCATTCGTCTGAGCCGGTTTCGAACGACAGCATTGCCTACCTTTTTACTCACAGACACGCCAAGGCGAAATTGTTCCAATTTAGGTTGGGGTAAATAATATAGTACGAATTGATGGTTCGCCATCGACTTCCCATATCGATATACCTTATTGAAGTCTTCTCTTTTAGCTAATCTATATATTTTTTCCACGTTTATGTACGCTCCAGACAGATGACTCCGTGATTAAATTAGTTTCAATACAATATTAGTTAGCTTATATAGTTTTAACAGAATTATCCCCATATAAACCAATCCCTCAAAATGCAAAAAAAAAAGCCCCTTCCGGAGCCTCATTTTTTACGCGCTAAGAATTTTTCTTCCTTTAAGACGACGAGCTTGCAGAACTTTACGACCGTTCTTCGTGCTCATTCTTTTACGAAAACCATGATTCTTCTTACGCTTTCTCGTATTCGGGTTAAACGTCGGACCCATCTATAGCACCTCCCTACCTGAGGATATCCATCCTACAAAATTTCTACTACTCATTAAATCATTTCTACAGCAGAAAGTCAACATACCCGAGTGTACAGGTGAAGAAGACATTTTCTCCATAAATATAAAAAAAGAATAACCTGTGTATAAAATTTCACCTCTCCACAGAGAAGCTTGTCGAAAATTAACATAATATCAACAATATCTTGTGTTGTGAACAAAATCTATGCACAACTTGTTGTAAATGTGGATAATATCAAACAATCCGTTGATTAACAAGTAATCTTTTGATAAGATGATAATGTTTCTGTTGTGGATAGACACCACTAACTCTCCGACTTATCAACAACCTGTGGATAACAATGTGCACAATTTTCCCTCTACAAGAATAAGTCATTTCAGCCGATCCTTAATAATGTGGATAAAATCGACAAAATTCGTCCTTTCTTGACCGCATCAGACATAAAGGTTCTTTTCGTTGTTAACCGCACAAACTATATACAGATTTCGATTAAGCCGAACGTTTAATGTGAATTGCTTATATTCGAGATTTTACAATAAAGCATTATAAACCGAACATATCTTTACTGGCCTTATGCCACATGTTTGATTTCAAAGGAGTGAATTACTGTGGAAGGCCATTCTACGGACTTATGGCAGCAAATTTTAACGATTATTCAAACTAAGCTCAGTAAACCAAGCTTCGACACTTGGCTTAAATCAACCAAAGCGACAGTATTCAATGATTCAACTGTCGTCATTTGTGCGCCCAACAATTTTGCTCAGGAATGGCTCGAAAGCCGCTATACCAAGCTAATTGAAGGAACCATTTATGACTTTACGGGTAAACAGGTTTCTGTGAAATTCATCATTGAAACGGAAGAGCAGAAATCTCAGTCAACAGCGGTTCAGCCAGCTGTTTTCCCACCTAAAGGTCCTGCGATCGTTACAGGTGAAGAAAATTTCACCAATATGATGAATGCTAGGTATACCTTTGACACGTTCGTTATCGGATCCGGCAATCGATTCGCTCATGCTGCATCCTTAGCTGTTGCCGAAGCACCTGCTAAAGCTTATAATCCCCTCTTTCTTTATGGAGGAGTTGGTTTAGGTAAGACCCATTTAATGCATGCCATCGGCCACTATGTGTTAGAACATAACCCTGGGGCACGTGTTTTATATATTTCATCAGAAAAGTTCACGAATGAATTTATTAATGCGGTCCGTGATAACCGCGGCGAAGGATTTCGTAATAAATATAGAACGATCGATGTATTATTGATTGATGATATTCAATTCCTCGCTGGTAAAGAAGGTACGCAGGAGGAGTTTTTCCATACATTTAATGCGCTTCATGAAGAAGGTAAACAAATTATTATCTCTAGTGACCGGCCGCCCAAAGAAATCCCAACCCTGGAAGATCGGTTACGCTCGAGATTTGAGTGGGGATTAATTACAGACATTCAGCCCCCTGATTTAGAAACACGCATAGCCATTCTCCGCAAGAAAGCGAAAGCAGAGAATCTGGAGATTCCGAATGAAGCGATGATCTATATCGCGAACCAAATCGATACGAATATTCGTGAGCTTGAAGGTGCTTTGATTCGAGTTGTTGCGTACTCATCCCTTATTAATCAGGATATTAGCGTGCATCTAACAGCCGAAGCATTGAAAGATATTATTCCATCGAATCGACCACGGGTAATCACGATACAGGATATTCAGCAGCGGGTTGGAGAATTCTATGGATTAAAGCTAGAGGATTTCAAAGCCCGTAAACGAACAAAAGCCGTCGCATTCCCTAGACAGGTCGCGATGTACCTGGCACGTGAGCTGACGGACTTCTCTTTGCCGAAAATCGGAGATAATTTTGGTGGCCGTGACCATACAACGGTTATCCATGCCCATGATAAAATATTACAACAATTAAAAGTAGATCAGGATCTTTACAAGATCGTTCATAATCTGACAGAACGCATCAAGAACCCCTCTTGATAACATTTAATTTTGGGTAAGCCTATGCACAATCTATTCACATGTGGATAGGCTTGATTTATATAAGGTTCATCCACATATCCACATATCCAGAGCCCCTACTGCTATTACTAATAAAGAATGTTATTATATAATGATTATGCTAACGCAATGAAAAAAAGAACCACAGGAGTGAAATCATGAAATTAACCATCCTAAAAGACCATCTAATTGAATCCATTGGTCACGTTTCCAAAGCCATATCCTCTCGTACAACCATACCTATCCTTACAGGGATCAAAATAGATGCAACCTTAAGCGGTGTAACCCTTACAGCAAGCGATACGGATATTTCCATTCAAAGCTTTACCCCTAGTGAAAATGAGAAGATTAAAATTATTGAACTATTTCAAGCCGGTAGTGTCGTTCTTCCAGCCAAATTCTTCGTCGAAATTATTCGTAAACTACCTGCACAATTAATCGAAATCGAAGTAAGAAATAACTTTCAAACCATTATTCGTTCAGGTTCTTCTGAGATTCAAATCATGGGGCTCGATCCCGATGAATATCCGCTGCTGCCCGAAATCGAAGAAAGTAAAATGCTTCGTTTGCCCAGCGATTTACTGAAAACGATGATTAAGCAAACTTCTTATGCCGTATCAACGAATGAATCGACGCCTATTCTCACGGGTGTGCTCTGGAACATCTCAGGCGATAAACTGAAATTTATTGCTTGTGATCGCCATCGACTTGCTAGCAGAGAAGTAACGGTTGATAATGATAATGCCCATCAACTTCCGAACATTGTTATCGCAGGCCGAACTCTGAATGAACTAAGCAAAATTTTGCCTGATCAAAACTCCCTTATAGATATAGTTATTTCAGACAACCAAGTTTTATTCAAAATTCATTCAATTTTGTTCTATTCTCGCATTTTAGACGGAACTTACCCGGATACATCAAAGCTGATTCCGCAATCTTTTCAAACCGAAATGGTCGTACCAACCAAAGAATTGGCTGAAGCCATCGACCGTGCTTACTTACTTTCCAGAGAAGATAAGACGAACATTGTGAAAATGATGATGCTTGAAGACCAGACGATTGAGATTTCTTCAAGTTCTTCCGAGCTTGGAAAAGTAACTGAGCAAATTAACCTGCAGCATATTGCTGGTGAGTTACTCAAAATCTCTTTTAACTCCAAATATATGCTCGATGCGCTTAAAGTTCTTGATTCCGAGTTCATTCACATCGGATTTACTGGAGCTATGCAGCCAATCATCATGAAGCCTCAAGATTCCACAAACATTCTGCAGCTTATTTTGCCGTATCGAACAACGAATTAAGGAGTGCGCTATATGAAACAGATCCCCATAAATACGGACTATATTACACTTGGACAGTTTCTGAAATTATCGGACTGTATATCCACAGGTGGACAAGCCAAATTTTTTGTTGTGGATACAAAAATCGAAGTGAACGGACAAGCTGAAAATCGTAGAGGCCGGAAACTCGTGCCGCAAGATGTGGTAACCGTGGAGGGTTTCGGACAATTCGAAGTCGTTAGCTCCTGATCGGATTAACCCAGGAGGATGGCCACCCATGTTTTTGAACAGACTCGTACTCAGTCATTACAGAAATTACGACCAGATTGAGCTAACAACGGATAGCAATGTGAATATATTCGTGGGGCCTAACGCCCAGGGCAAAACAAATTTGTTGGAATCAATCTATGTAATGGCCATGACGAAATCACATCGCACCCATCAGGATAAAGAATTAATTGGCTGGAACGGTGAGCAGACGCAGCTCCATGCGGAAATTCAGAAGCGATATGGCAGCTGCAAACTAGATCTCTCCATTTCGACGAAAGGTAAAAAAGCGAAAATAAATGGCCTCGAACAAAAGAAGCTTAGTAACTTTATCGGTGCTTTGAATGTGGTCATGTTTGCTCCGGAAGATTTAGAGATCGTCAAAGGAACTCCTGGTATTAGAAGGCGTTTCCTCGATATGGAGATTGGTCAAGTACAACCCTCCTATCTGCATGATTTATCGCAATATCAGAAAATATTGGTGCAGCGGAACAATTATTTAAAGCAATCTTTCCCAGGAAAAACCGCGCCAGACGCGATGTTAGACATTTGGAATGAACAATTAGCACAGTATGGTGTTAAAATTATGAAAAAACGTCAAAGCTTTATTAAGAAGCTACAACAATGGGCAGAAACGATCCATAGAGGGATTACGAATGATAGTGAGGAGCTTCTTATTCGCTATTCCCCCTCTTTTGACATGACACCGTTTGAAGATGAATCTGTTTTATTAGACCAATTTATGATAAAGTTATCATTGGTTAGAGATCAGGAATTCCGAAGAGGTGTTACGCTAGTGGGCCCTCATCGTGACGATCTTCTTTTTTACATCAACGACAAAGAAGTCCAAACGTATGGATCACAGGGTCAGCAGCGAACAACAGCGTTATCACTTAAGCTTGCAGAAATAGAGCTTATTCATGAGGAAGTTGGCGAGTATCCCCTATTATTGCTGGATGATGTGCTATCCGAGCTTGATGAGTATAGACAGACACAACTGATCCGAACGTTTCAGCAGAAAGTCCAAACTTTTATTACAACAACAGGTCTAGAGAGTGTCCATTTGGATCAACTGGATCATGCTTCCGTGTTTCATGTTTTGAAAGGAAATGTAAGCGGCAGGAGCTGAGGAGCATGTTTATTCATTTGGGTGGAGAGAAAATTATTAGGGCATCCGAACTGATTGCTATTTTCGATATCTCGATAGAGAAATCTTCCAAAATATCGAAACAATTCATACAGCAAGCATTAAAAGATAAAAAAACAGAGCAAATCGGCGAAGAAGATTGCAAATCACTCGTTGTTACGAAGAGTAAAGTGTATTATTCTCCAATTTCCTCTACCACGCTCAAGAAAAGAGCGCATCAATTGTTAACGAATTAACCTTTTCTCCCCACATAAGAAAGTATAGGATTTCGGAATTCCGAAATCAGCTTACTTATTGGCGAATATACTGTCCTCTAAGCGCGGTCGCTCATTTTCGAATGACTGCGATAGAGGTTTCTCTCACTATAAAAAAGCAGGTGAAGATTAACATGTCTGTGAATCAAAACTCGTACGATGAAAGTCAGATTCAGGTTCTGGAAGGTTTAGAGGCCGTTCGTAAACGTCCGGGTATGTACATTGGTTCAACCAGTGCCCGTGGACTTCATCATCTCGTATGGGAAGTTGTCGATAATAGTATCGATGAGGCTTTGGCCGGCTTCTGTACGAAAATTGATGTTATCGTTCATAAGAATAATAGTGTGACCGTTATTGATAATGGCCGTGGAATCCCTGTAGGTGAAAATGTAAAGTTAAAGAGACCGACGTTAGAAGTCGTTCTTACGGTACTTCATGCCGGCGGTAAGTTCGGTGGAGATGATTCCGGTTATAAAGTTTCAGGCGGCCTGCATGGCGTAGGTATTTCCGTCGTAAATGCTTTGTCTGAGCTGCTAACGGTTCAAGTTAAGTACAAAGGCGAAATTCATCAACAAGAATATCGCCGCGGTGTGCCTCAGTATGATGTGAAAGTCATTGGCGAAACCGATGAAACAGGAACACAAGTTACGTTCCAACCAGATCCGGAGATCTTCAAGGAAACAGTTGAATATGATTACGATACGCTTCAATCCAGAATTCGTGAGCTAGCTTTCTTGAATAAAGGGCTTGAAATTAATTTAATTGATGAGCGTACGGACACGGTAAATACACATAGGTACGAGGGTGGGATTGTTTCCTTCGTTCAGCATTTGAACCGTAACCGTGAAGTCGTCAATGAAATGCCAATCTATGTGGAAGGCTCCAAGGACAATATTTCCATCGAGATTGCCCTTCAGTACAACGATAGCTATACGGAAAATATTTACTCCTTCGCGAATAACATCAATACACATGAGGGTGGTACTCACGAGTCCGGTTTTAAAAGCGCGCTAACGCGGATCTTGAATGACTATGCCCGCAAAAGTAATTCGTTGAAAGAAAGTGACTCCAACCTATCGGGGGATGATGTGCGCGAAGGTCTTGCAGCCATTATTTCCGTGAAAATTCCAGAGCCTCAATTTGAGGGTCAAACGAAGACCAAACTAGGAAATAGTGAAGTCCGTGGTATTGTAGAATCTCTATTTGCCGAGAAGCTGCAAACATTTATGGAAGAGAACCCCTCGGTTGCGAAGAAGATTCTCGAAAAAGGGATTCAAGCGGCAAGAGCAAGAGAAGCTGCGCGTAAAGCGAGAGAATTGACTCGTCGTAAAAGCGCATTGGAAGTAAGCGCACTGCCAGGTAAACTAGCAGATTGCTCATCCAAGGATGCTTCTATCAGTGAGATTTACATCGTAGAAGGTGACTCTGCAGGTGGATCAGCTAAGCAAGGACGTGATCGTCATTTCCAAGCGATTCTTCCACTTCGCGGAAAAATTTTGAATGTAGAGAAAGCTAGATTGGATCGAATTCTATCCAATACAGAAATTCGTGCGATGATTACAGCCTTTGGTACAGGGATCAGTGACGATTTCGATATCACTAAGGCACGTTATCACAAAATTATTATCATGACCGATGCTGACGTTGACGGAGCGCATATTCGTACACTTCTGCTTACTTTCTTCTACAGGTACATGAAAAAATTAATTGAATCCGGTTATGTGTATATTGCACAACCTCCACTTTTCAAGCTCGAAAGAAATAAAACGGTTCGCTATGCGTATAACGAAAAGCAAAGAGAAGTCATCATGCAGGAGTTCGGTGAAGGTGCCAAAGTCAATGTACAGCGTTATAAAGGACTTGGCGAGATGAATCCAGAACAATTGTGGGAAACGACGATGGATCCGGAAAGCCGTACATTCCTGCAAGTGACGATCGAAGATGCGATTGAAGCAGATACGCTCTTTGATTCATTGATGGGAGATAACGTAGAACCTAGAAGAGATTTCATCGAGGAACATGCGAAGTACGTGAAAAATCTAGATATCTAACGTCCTAGACGTTGCTAACGATGTAAGCTTTCAGGAGGAACATTCATGAGCGAAGAATTACATTCGCAAGTCAAAGAAATTGACATTTCTACCGAAATGCGCACATCTTTCTTAGACTATGCGATGAGTATCATTGTCAGTCGTGCACTGCCAGATGTAAGAGACGGTCTGAAGCCTGTTCATCGTCGTATCTTGTTTGCGATGTCTGAGCTAGGCATGTCTCCAGATAAACCACATAAGAAATCGGCGAGAATCGTCGGTGAAGTCATCGGTAAGTACCATCCGCACGGAGACACTGCGGTATATGAGACGATGGTTCGAATGGCGCAAGATTTCTCACTTCGCTATATGCTGGTAGATGGTCATGGTAACTTTGGATCGATCGACGGTGATATGGCAGCGGCCATGCGTTATACCGAAGCTCGCTTGTCGAAGATCGCGATGGAGCTTCTTCGTGATATTAACAAAGAGACAATTGACTATAAACCAAATTATGATGGCGAAGAAAATGAACCGGTTGTTATGCCTTCTCGTTTTCCCAACTTACTTGTGAACGGAAGCTCCGGGATTGCGGTAGGGATGGCTACGAACATTCCTCCTCATAACCTTCGTGAGGTTATCGAAGGTATCCAAATGATGATTGAAAATCCGGATATTACACCTCTTGAACTGATGCAAGCAATCAAAGGTCCGGATTTCCCAACAGCTGGCTTTATCCTAGGCCGTGAGGGGATTAGACAAGCCTATCAAACAGGCAGAGGTTCAGTTACGATGCGTGCTAGAACTGTTATTGAAGAAAACAATAATAAAGCTAGAATCATTGTTAATGAGCTGCCTTATCAAGTAAATAAAGCTAGATTAGTTGAAAAAATCGCAGAGCTTGTTCGTGAGAAAAAGATTGATGGTATCACGGATCTTCGAGATGAGTCCGACCGCAACGGTATGCGAGTTGTCATCGAGCTTCGTCGCGACGTCAATCCTCACGTTGTTCTGAATAACTTATTTAAACATACGGCGATGCAATCGAACTTCGGTATTATAATGCTTGCACTCGTCAACGGCGAACCAAGGGTTCTAAATCTTCGCGAGATGCTGCATTATTATCTCAAGCATCAGCAAGAAGTCATTCGCCGTAGAACAGAGTATGATCTGCGCAAAGCGGAAGCGCGCGCTCACATTTTAGAAGGCTTACGCATCGCACTTGATCACTTGGATCAAGTTATTGCCTTGATTCGTGCTTCCCGTACAACGGATGAAGCTAGAGAAGGGCTCATGACAACATTTAATTTGAGCCTCGATCAAGCTCAAGCTATTCTCGACATGCGTTTACAGCGTTTAACTGGCTTAGAACGTGAGAAGATCGAAGCTGAATATGCCGAACTTATGAAGAAAATCGCTGAGCTTAAAGCGATTCTTGCTGATGAGAATCTGATTCTAGCCATCATTAGCGAAGAATTGAATGAAATTAAAGAGAAATTCGGCGATGAGCGACGTTCCGAAATTACGGTTGGTGAGGAAAGCATCGAAGATGAAGACCTCATCCCGCGTGAAGATGTCGTTATCACGATTACGCATACGGGTTACATTAAGCGTCTTCCGGTTACAACGTATCGGAACCAGAAGCGTGGAGGACGCGGTATTGTCGGAATGGATACCAAAGACAATGACTTCGTCGAACATTTATTCGTGACGAATACTCATCATTATTTGATGTTCTTTACGAATAAAGGTAAAGTGTACCGTCTTAAAGCTTATGAGATTCCGGATTTGAGCCGGACAGCTCGTGGAACACCAATCATTAACTTAATCCAGATCGAGCAAGGTGAGACGGTTAACGCGGTGATTCCGGTAGAAAGCTTCGAAACAGAGCAGTACTTATTCTTTGCAACGAAGCAAGGTGTTGTGAAGAAAACCCCGATTGACGATTATTCAAACATTCGTAAAGGCGGCCTAATCGCCATTAATTTACGGGAAGATGACGATCTCATTGGCGTTAAACTGACTGACGGTAACCAAGGCATTATTATGGGAACCAAGCTTGGGATGTCCATCCACTTCCCAGAACAAGATGTTCGGTCCATGGGTAGGTCTGCTACTGGGGTTAAAGGGATACACCTGGATCCAGAAGATACGGTTATTGATATGGACGTTGTCCATGAAGATAATAGTGTACTCATTGTTACGACCAAAGGTTTTGGTAAGAGAACGCCTGTTGCTGAATATCGGATCCAGTCACGCGGTGGTAAAGGGATTAAGACCTTGAACGTCACAGATAAGAACGGCCCTATTGTCGGTCTTAAAGTGGTGCAAAATGATGAGGATCTTATGATTATTACAGCATCGGGTACTGTTATTCGTACAAGTATGGACGGGATTTCCATGATGGGTCGTAACACGCAGGGTGTACGCTTAATCAATATTCGTGAAGACGATGAAGTTGGAACCTTAGCTCGCGTGCAGAAAAATGAAGAGCAAAGCGAGAATGAGGAAGACGGCGATTGGGAAGAATCAGAAGCAACAGAAGCAACAGATACAGAAACAACAGAAACAGAAGAATAAAATGTTCGGGATGGGGCTTACAAACCCATCCCTTTTACTTTACAATAAGAAGTATACGATAAGTTAAGGTGAGTGAATGATTGTGCCGACAGTAGCCGTTTCTCATTTAAAATATGGTGAAAGATTAGGCGATAACGTTATAACCAAATTGGGGAATGTACTTTTCAACAAAGGAAAAGTCATTAGTGAAAGAGAGATTGAGATTCTAAAAGCATTTCTCATTTCATCTGTCTTTATTGAGTCTAAGAATGGTATAGAATCCGAAGCCACGAGTGAAGAAACGAAACCGAATGAAGTTGCAACCGTTCATCCTTTTTATTTGGAATATCAGAATATGTTGAAGCTGCTTAAACGCGTCTTTTATCTCGCTAATGGTGGACAACCGCTTCCCATCTTAGATCTTCGAAACGGTCTTGAAGCACTCATTCAACATATTGATGCCTATAAAGTACTTACCTTCACACCGAAAAATCGCAGTTTGCAAGATTACATTTATCACAAAAGTATTCAGGTCAGCTTAACCGCTTATTCATTAGCTAGATGGCATGGTCTTCCTCAGAAAGATCTGATGCAAATAGCGTTAGCTGGTCTCTTACATGACATTGGTATATCCAAAGTTGATCCTGGCATTCTTGAGAAGAAGAGTTCCCTAACAGCATCTGAAATGGATGAGATTAAACAACACACGCTAATCGGGTATCAGATTCTTAAAAATATTTCCGGTATTAACGAAGGTGTCAAATTAACGGCCATTCAGCATCATGAACGTGAGGATGGGTCGGGTTATCCTTTAGGAGTTAAAGGTGACAAGATTCACATGTATGCCAAAATAGTAGCGATTGCTGATATTTATAACGCCATGACCAATGAGCGTTACTATAAAACGGCTTTGTCACCGTATGTTGTACTTGAGCAGCTCTTCACAGAGTCATTCGGTAAAGTAGATCCAACCCTGGTTCAAGTATTTATGAACAAGTCCACACAAATAAGCAATGGAACAATCGTAAAACTAAGTGATAATCGTGTGGGTGAGATTATTTTCTCCGATCGCTCTCATCCTACCAGACCTTGGATTAACGTTAATGGAACGATTGTAAATTTAACATTAGAAAGAAGCCTATTCATTCAAGATGTTATTGGTCATATTTAAAAGACATAGAGAGTAATGTTAACCCCCTACTATAGGGGGTTTTCTTTATTATTAAGAAAGGATAAAGAAAAGCTTGCATTCCGCTTTTAGATTTGTTATATTACTCCTTGTCGCTTCGGCGGTCGAACGAAAGAACGAAAGAAATTAAAAAAAGTTCTTGCAATCGAATAGGCTGATGTGGTATATTAATCAAGTCGCCTTTGAGGGGCGAAGGATTAAAACGAAAGAAATTGATCTTTGAAAACTGAACAACGAGTGAGTAAGCACGAACGAGAAATCGTTCAAAAAAGAGATTGCAAAATCTCGCTAGCAACGCAAATGAGCAATTAAGCTTTCAGATAGTTTTACTATTATGGAGAGTTTGATCCTGGCTCAGGACGAACGCTGGCGGCGTGCCTAATACATGCAAGTCGAGCGGATTTATCCTTCGGGGTAAGTTAGCGGCGGACGGGTGAGTAACACGTAGGTAACCTGCCTATAAGACTGGGATAACTATCGGAAACGATAGCTAAGACCGGATAACTGATTTTCTCGCATGAGAGAATTATGAAACACGGAGCAATCTGTGGCTTATAGATGGGCCTGCGGCGCATTAGCTAGTTGGTAGGGTAACGGCCTACCAAGGCGACGATGCGTAGCCGACCTGAGAGGGTGAACGGCCACACTGGGACTGAGACACGGCCCAGACTCCTACGGGAGGCAGCAGTAGGGAATCTTCCGCAATGGACGCAAGTCTGACGGAGCAACGCCGCGTGAGTGATGAAGGTTTTCGGATCGTAAAGCTCTGTTGCCCTAGACGAACAGCAAGGAGAGTAACTGCTCTTTGTGTGACGGTATAGGAGAAGAAAGCCCCGGCTAACTACGTGCCAGCAGCCGCGGTAATACGTAGGGGGCAAGCGTTGTCCGGAATTATTGGGCGTAAAGCGCGCGCAG